>NZ_JBEPKB010000003.1:0-590671 GCF_040496055.1 Agromyces zhanjiangensis
GATGAACATGCTCACCGAGCTGCGCAACCGCGGCATCCAGGACGTGATTATCGTCTGCTGCGACGGCCTGAAAGGACTGCCGGAATCGATCCGGGCGACTTGGCCGCAGGCGGCGGTGCAGACCTGCGTGGTGCACCTGGTCCGCAACAGTCTGCGGTTCGCGTCGAAGAAGCACTGGAAGCGGCTCGCGGCCGAGATCAAGGAGATCTACCACGCCCCCTCGATCGCGGCGGCCGCGGCCCGGTTCGACGAGTTCGCCGAGGAGTGGACCGGGCAGTACCCGGCGATGGTCGAGATGTGGCGGCGGTCCTGGGGCGAGTTCACCCCGTTCCTGGAGTTCCCGCTCGAGCTGCGCCGGATCGTGTACACGACCAACGCGATCGAGTCACTCAACGCCAGGTTCCGGCAAGCCGTGCGCCGGCGCGGGCACTTCCCGAACGAGCAGGCCGCGCTCAAAGTGCTCTACCTCGCCGCCCGACAACGACAGCACAACCGTGCGAACCCGACTGGCGAAACCGCCGGCTGGAAGGGCATCCTGAACGTGCTGGCCATGACCTACGGCGACCGCCTAGGACTCAACTAAACAACCGAGCCGATGACCACTTACACAAAAACGCGGACAGACCCCGATGTTCGGCTGCGTAGCCTGCGGAATTGTTTCGGCTGGAATCTCGGTCGGTGTAGGGCTGTACAAGATGAGTCAGGGGGACGTTTCTGGAGCGATTGACGTCGCCTCCGCGGCGACCCTTGGTGTCGGAAAGCTGCTTTCGCGATCACTGAAGGTTCAGCGCACGGCGATCGCTCAGATCCCGAAGGGAGCGCGCGATGGGACGGCGTCGATCTCCAAGCGGATGCGACAACATGCCGCGCAGGCGGCGAGGACGTATCAGAGAGAGGTCGTGCGACCCTGGCAGGGCGTGACACGCCTGTACGGCACAGTCGCCACGATGACTTCCATGCATGGCTACTATCAGCGTCACACAGAGTGGCGGCGACACCTGCGATGAAAGACGAAACGCGACCGATCGTGACTGTGCTCACCCGAGATTTCGGCCTTGGACTCGCGATAGGAGTCGGGCTGCTGTTGCTCATGCCCGGCGGCTGGGATGCGAAATTGTTTGCCTTCGTGGTGACTCTCGCACTCGCTGGCATCGCGACGCTTGTCGAGCTCCGCAAACGGCCGGCGACTCGACGTCCGAGTCTCGACGAAACGCTGCGCAGAGGTCTAGCGGCGTTCCCGACCAAGAGTCGTCTCGGGCGGAGCGGTGTCGTGCTGGGCGCGTTCGCGTCCGGTGACCATGCGGGTCAACACTTTGTGCTCGGACTGTCGGGAGATGGACTGACCTGGTGGGGCGCGAAGGCCGCGCCACGTTCGGAAACAATCGTGTGGCAGGAGGGGATTCCGCATCAGGACCTTCGCGAGTTGTTTGGCAGCTGGGACGCCAGGTTTCTCGATGATGGGACTTATGCCGCCGACGTACTCGGTACCTACTTTCCGGAGCTGCTCGAAGTCGACAGGGGCAACTGATTCGGGTCGCGTACGGAGACTCGGACCACGCGCGCTTCAAGTTTGCGTCTATAACGCCGAACGGTTCGGGGTGCCCTCGACTCCACCGATGCTGGACCCCACGATCACACATCTCTGGGCTCGGCCGAGCAAGCTGCTGCGGCTTCATTTCTCAGCGGAAGAGGCGCTGCCGCAGAGTTGAGCCGGGTCCGCTAACAAGAACAAGTTGAATCATTAACCGTGAGTAAACCGTGACGCGACGAAAAGAAATCGAATCGATCAACGTCGATCTAGTGCCAGAAACAGGACCTGATCAGGTGATTTTCTCTTGGAGCCGATGACGGGAATCGAACCCGCGCTGTCTGCTTGGGAAGCAGAAGTTCTACCATTGAACTACATCGGCATGCTGCATCCGCGGCGACGATGGCACCGGGTGCGACGCAGTCAGCATAGCAAGCGCGACCACCCCCATCCGCACCCGTCGAGGCACGGGGCTGGGGCTATCGCCGAAGCATCCGTCGTGCTCGATGCACGACCGGCCTCGCGACGTGGCGAGCCAGCGCCTTCGCCCCCTGCGACCACGCGTCGAGCAGACGATAGCGACGGATGGCGCGCCGCATCGGCTCCGCGTAGCGCTCGTAGTCTCCCGCCTTGCGGGCGTCCGCGAACGCGATGAGCGAGAGCCGCGAGATGCGGCGCCGCTGCCGCAGCACGGCGGCCCGCCGCCGCGAGACCGCCGTGCGGTCGGGTTCGACGCGCTTCACGGGCACGCTGAGCCCGGCGGCCAGGTCGTCGGCAAGCCGGAGCGACAGTCCGGCCCGCCGGTGACGGAAGCCGCCGGCCTGCGACCGCGCGGCATCCTCCGTGGACAGCGGTTCGAGCTCCACGCGGCCGCGCTCCGCGGCGGACCGCAGCAGTCGCCGCACGCGCTCGTCGCGGATGACCACCGCGTTGGTGCCCCGCCAGTCGGCGGCGTACTTGTGCAGCCAGGCGTCGGCGAAGGCGACATCCGCGCCCTCGGCGAAGACGTCGTCGCAGAAGTTGCAGGCCTCGGGCTGGAACGCGCCGAAGCCCCAGCCGCCGTCGATCGTGTCGGCAGAGCGCCGCACGTGGTGCTCGCCGTCGGTGCTCACCGCGTCGTAGTCGTAGTCCCAGGCATAGCGATCCGAGTTCTTGACCCGGAAGTCGATCCGATCGAGCGCGGTCGGCGGCACGCCCGCCTGCCACGCGAGCGATTCGGCGAAGAACGTCGACTTCAGGTGGCCGCAGACGAGGCCGACGTAGACCCCGAACTGCGCGCCGAGGTCGGGGAGCTCGTCCGCCAGCAGGCGGAGGGCCTTGATGAAGCAGGGCACGCCGACCACCGCGTAGGTCCGGCCGTCGCCCCGGATGCCGGCGACGACGTCGGCGAGCGTGGTCGCCGAGTACATGGACTTCCGGTTCTGCTCGATCTCCCCCGGCGAGGTCGAGACGGTGTACGAGAACCGCGAGTCGCCGGGCGAACGCCCGACGTGCAGCACGCCGTCGACGAGCCCGGCGTGCAGCAGCTCCTCGAGCAGCAGCGAGGTCAGGCCGCCCGAACTGCTGCCCACGATCTCCTGCTCCGAGGTCCGGCGTCCGGCGACGATCTCGAGGTGGGCGCCGAGACGGTCGTCCTTCGGCAGGTCGGGGAATCGCTCGCTGGCGAGGACGTCCTCGTTCTTCGCGTCGTCGGAGAACGGGCACACCCGGCTGGCGGTGCGCACTGCGGCCTGGTCGACTCCGTCGAGGCGGGCCTCGTAGACGCCGCGGCGTCCGATGGTGACCGGGATCGCACCGGACGTCCGAACCGAGCAGGCGCCGCACCCGATGCACATGCCTCGTTCGACCACCTGTTCGATGCCGTGCGTCATGCGGCCCCCCGCCTCGGCCGGCGGCGCTGCTACCGTCGTCCCGTGTCTCGCAGGGTACTGATCAAGACGCTGCCCCTCCACACCAATTACGGCGGCATCGTGCAGGCGTACGCACTGCAGCGCGCCATCCGCGACCTCGGCCATCGGGCGTTCGTCGACACCGCTGATCCCGTTCCGCTTCGGCGGCGGGCGCTGCACCGGATGTGGGCGGTGCGACGGGCGGTGCGGATGCTCCTTCCCGCGCGCCTCGACTGGAACTGGCGCGCAGGGCGCGAGGTGCTGGCGCCGCAGCAGCGCTTCGTCCGCAGGCACCTCTCGACGCCATCCGCAGTCAAGCGAGCTGACACGCCCCGGGGTCGCGCCCGCCTCGCCCGCCGGTTCGACACGTTCGTCGTCGGCAGCGACCAGGTCTGGCGCGCGGCGTACGCCGAGATCCCCGAGGAGTTCCTCGAGGTGATCGAGGAGTTCCGCGGCGAGCGGCCGCGCCGCATCTCGTACGCGGCGTCCTTCGGCCGCGACGACATCGACGAGTACAGCGAGCGCGAACGTGCGCGGGCGACCGAGCTGATCCGTCGGTTCGACGCGGTCTCGGTGCGCGAGGAGTCGGGCATCCGCATCTGCGCCGAGGAGTTCGGCGTCGAGGCCGAACGGCACCTCGATCCGACGATGCTGCTCACGCCGGCGCACTATCGCGGGCTCGTCGCCCGTTCCGGCACCGCGGCCGCTCCCGCCGTGGGGCGGACCCTCGTCTACCGGCTCGATGCGACCGACGACATGCTCCGCGCCGAGCGCTCCATCGCCGAGCGGGTCGGCGCGCCGACGATGGAGCTCCTGCCGACGGCGTCGCCGCGTTCGTACGGCGAGTACGCGGCCGATCGTGCCCGATTCGACCGGCCGTCGGTCGAGGCCTGGCTGGCGAGCATCGCCTCCGCCGACTTCGTCGTGACCGACTCGTACCACGGCTGCGTCTTCTCGATCCTGTTCAACCGGCCGTTCCTGGTGCACGCCAACGCGCGGCGGGGAGCGACGAGGTTCGACTCGCTGCTCGGCGTCTTCGGTCTGGAGCACCATCGCGCAGGAGCATCCGCCGACGGCATCGACGAACGGGTCTTCGCTCCCGACTGGGAGCGGGTCAACCGGGTGCTCGATGCTGAGCGCGCCCGCGCGACGGCCTACCTCTCCGCGAACCTCTGACGCGTCGGTACGCTGAGGGCATGCTGCTCTCGGATCGCGACATCAGGGCCGAACTCGACCGTGAGCGCATCCGGCTCGACCCGTACGACCCGGCCATGATCCAGCCGTCGTCGATCGACGTGCGCCTCGACCGGTACTTCCGGCTGTTCGACAACCACAAGTACCCCTTCATCGACCCGGCGGAAGACCAGCCCGAGCTGACCCACCTGATCGACGTGCGCCCCGACGAGGCCTTCGTGCTGCACCCCGGCGAGTTCGTGCTGGCGTCGACGTTCGAGGCGGTGACCCTGCCCGACGACGTCGCCGCGCGCCTCGAGGGCAAGAGCTCGCTCGGCCGCCTCGGCCTCCTGACGCACTCGACGGCGGGATTCATCGACCCCGGTTTCACGGGGCACGTCACGCTCGAGCTCAGCAACGTCGCGACGCTCCCGATCAAGCTGTGGCCGGGCATGAAGATCGGCCAGCTCTGCTTCTTCCGCCTCTCCTCGCCGAGCGAGCGCCCGTACGGCTCGGCCGCGTACTCTTCGCGATACCAAGGCCAGCGCGGCCCGACGGCGTCGCGCTCGTTCCAGAACTTCAGTCGGGCGGATGTCGGCGTGACCGACGCCGGTTCCGCCGGGAGCTAGGCCGGATGCCCATCGTCATCGGGACGCCGGTCGTCGAGACCGCCGCGGGCCGCGTCACCTACGAGGTCGAACTCGGCGGCGTGGACGGCGTGGAGCGACTCTGGTTCTCGATGCCCGAGTCGGCCGCCGGGTTCGTGAACCCCAGGGCGGATGCCGCGGTGCTGGCGGTGCTCATGCCGGCGATGCGGCTCGGACGGGACCTCGTGGTCGAGGGACCGGTCACCGACGAGCTCGCGTGGAACCTCGCGCACGACGTCCCGGTCGTGCTGCGCGGCGTCCGGCCGGAGCTCTCGAGGATCGATGTCGACGTGCGCGACGCGGTCCCGCCGCTGCCGCCCGGCGAGGCGGTCGCGACGGGGTACTCGGGGGGCGTGGATTCGTATGCGACGCTGGCGCGATACCACTTCGCGCCCGAGGTGCCGCCGTCGGTGCGCGTGACGCACCTGCTGTTCAACAACGTCGGATCCCACGGGCGCGGGGAGGGCGGCAGGGAGCTCGGGCGCCGTCGGCTCGAGCCGATCCGAGCGGGCGCCGCATCCATGGGACTGCCGCTGCTCGACATCGACTCGAACGTCGACGAGCTCTACTCCGCTCCGGGGCTCGGCTTCCAGCAGACGCACTCGATGCGCAACGCCGCCGTCGCCCACCTGCTCTCGGGTGGGGTCCGCCATTTCCTGTACGCCTCGTCGGTGCCCTATACGGATGTCGCGAGCACGCCGACGTTCGACATCTCGTTCGCCGACCCGATCCTGCTCCCGTTCCTCTCGCACCGGTCGCTCACCCTGCAGCCGTCGGTCACCGACCTGGACCGCTCGCAGAAGACCGAGCTCGTCTCGCACGTGCCGCATTCCTACGACCGTCTCGACGTCTGCATCGAGTCGGTCGACGGCACGAACTGCTCGAGGTGTTGGAAGTGCCGGCGCACGATGCTCACGCTCGACCTGTTTGGCGCGCTCGATCGCTACCGCGGCGTCTTCGACGTTCCGTCCGACCCCGGCTGGCGAGCCGACTACATCCGCCTGGCGCTCGAGCGGCAGGACCTGCCGAGCACGCGCAGCGTCGTCGGGCTGTACGACGAGCGGGTCGGCATCCCGCGGTCGTGGCGCGCGGCGGCCCGCACCCGCGTCGCCGTCGGCTCGGCGACGTCGGCGCTCCGGCGTGCCGGTGGGCGCGCCGCCCGCGCGGTCCGGGCTCGGGGTCGCGGCGCATGATCGACCTCGTCCTCGCGCACGACTACCTCGTTCAGGTGGGCGGCGCCGAGCGCGTCGTCGCCGAGTGGGCGGCGGGATTCGACGCGCGTCGCGTGGTCACGCTCGCGTATCGCGCCAGGTCGACGTTCGACGCGTTCGCCGAGATCGACGTGCAGGCGTCCATCCCCGCGGCGATGTCGGGTCAGGTCGAGCGGATGCTTCCGGCGCTGCCGGCCATCGCCGCCCGGACGACGGTCTCCGGGGGCGACGTCGCGCTCGCCTCGTCGAGCGGCTGGGCCCACCGGTTCCGGTACGAGATGCCGCACATCGTCTACGTGCACAGCCCGGCGCGCTGGCTCTACGCGGCCGACGACTACCGCCTGCGCCTCAGCGCATTCCGGCGCGCGGGGCTCGCGATCAGCACTCCGATCCTCCGCCGCGGCGATGCCGAGGCGATGGCGCGCGCGACCGCGATCGTCGCGAACTCGGAGGTGACCCGCGAGCGCATCCGAGCCGCGTACGGGATGGAGTCGACGGTCGTGCATCCGCCGGTCGAGCCCGTCTCGGCGGATGCGGCCGCACCGAACCGCGACCTGCCCGCCGAGTTCGCCGTGGTCGTGGCGCGTGACCGCGGGTACAAGAACGTGCGCCTCGCTGTCGATGCCGCCCGGGAGGCCGGGCTCGCCCTCGTCGCCGTGGGCGCCGGATCCGAGACGCTCCACGCGCCCGAATCGGGTGTGCACGGGCTCGGGCGCATCAGCGACGACGAGCTGTGCTGGGTCTATCGCCACGCGACGGTCGTCCTCGGCGCGGGTCGCGAGGACTTCGGCCTCACCGTGCTCGAAGCCGCCCTCGAGGGGACGCCCGCCGCCACGATCGCGGCCGGCGGCTACCTCGAGACGGTCGAGCCCGGCGTGAGCGGCGCGCACGCGGCATCCGCCACGGCCCCCGACCTCGCCGAGGCGATCCGGACGGCGCGCGGGATGGACCCCGCCGCCGTTCGGGAATGGGGGCGCGCGTTCCGCCGCGACGCGCACGTGGCGCGCCTCTCGGCCCTGATCGACGCCACGCTCGAGCGCACGTGACCGACTCCGTCGTGACCGAGTACCCGGTCCGTCCGGTTCTCGGCCGCGCAGGGGTCGCAGATAGGATTCGGAGGGCCCGCCCGCCCGAGATCGGGGGCGAGGTGCGGAGGAGACCATGGCACGAATCGCGCGTGAGCGGAGCCTGACGGCGCAGCTGCGCCTGATGCTCGACATGGCCGGAGCCGACCCGAAGCGGTGGGTGTTCGGTACGGTCGGGGCGTCGCTCGTGCTCGCCGCGCTCGACACGCTCGGCGTCGCCGCGATGGTCCCGCTCACCCAGCTCTTCTCGGGCGAGACGGACAACTGGTTCACCCAGACGGTCGCCGACGCGATCGGAACCACCGAGATCTCCGCGCTGATCCCGGTCATCGCGGGGATCATCACGCTCGTCTTCATCGTCAAGAGCATCGGCGCCATCGCCTTCCGCTGGTGGCTGCTCGGCCGCACGACGAAGATCTCCGCCCTCTCAGCGGCCGAGCTCGCACGACGCTACGCGCTGGCTCCCTACGCGGATCACCGGTCGCGCCGGACCAGCGAGATCTACCGCAACATCAACGACGCGACGGCCCAGGCGTCGGCCGTGCTGCTCAACGTCGTCAGCCTCGTCGCCGATATCGTGGTGCTGGCCGGCATCGTGGTCGTTCTGCTGCTGACGTCGGTCACGGTCACCCTCTTCGCCGTCGCGCTGTTCGGGGTGCTGGTCTTCGGCGTCCAGATGCTCCTCAGGCGGCGCCAATACCGCCTCGGCGAGGAGGTCGCCGCCGCCGGCCTCGAGGCGTGGCAGTTCCTGCTTCCGGGGCTCGACGGTTTCCGTGAGGCACGCCTCACTTCGAGCGCGAATACGTTCATCGACGGCTTCCGAGCGGCGCGGATGCGGCGCGCGAGGGCGGCTCGGATCATGGGGATCCTCGCCGACGCGCCCCGTTACCTCCTGGAGATCGGATTCGTGGTCGCGATCCTCGGCATCTCGGTCATCTCATTCACCACGGGCACGCCTGCCGAAGCGCTGACGGTCCTCGGCGTGTTCGCCGCGGCCTCCCTTCGTGCGCTCCCCGGTCTCAACCGCATCGGCGCCGGCCTCGCGACCATCCGGACCGGCCGTGCAGGTCTCGATATCATCTCGACGGCGGTCGACGAACTCGCCGCAGGCGGGCTGCACGACGAGCGCCCGCGCAGCACCGACCGGTTCGCCGGCGACATCGTCCTGCGCGACCTCGGCTTCCACTACCCCGACTCCGACGAGTACGTGCTGCAGGGCATCTCGCTGAACATCCGCGAGAACCGCACGACGGCGTTCGTCGGATCGAGCGGCGCCGGCAAGAGCACGCTCCTCGACGTCGTGCTCGGGCTCCTCCAGCCCACCGAAGGAGAGGTGCTCGTCGGCGGGCGCTCGATCGCGGCCGACCCCGCGAGCTGGTACGCCGAGCTCGGCGTCGTCCCGCAGGACGTGTTCCTCCTGAACGCGACACTGACCACGAACATCGCGTTCGGGGTCCCCGCCGACGACATCGACCTCGAACGGGTGCGCGAGATGATCCGGATGGCGCAGCTCGACGGCCTCGTCGCCGATCTGCCCGACGGGCTCGACACGGTCGTGGGTGAGCGAGGCGTCCGCCTGTCGGGCGGCCAACGCCAGCGCATCGGACTCGCACGAGCCCTCTACCGTCGCCCGCGCGTCCTGGTGCTCGACGAGGCGACCTCGGCACTCGACAACGTCACCGAGCACGAGATCGCCAGGACGCTCGGCGCGTTGCAGGGTTCGTTGACGATCCTGATCGTGGCCCACCGGCTCTCGACCGTGCGGCACGCCGACACGCTGGTGTTCCTCAAGGGCGGGCACGTCGACGCCGAGGGCACCTTCGACGAGGTGCGCGCGACCAATAAGGACTTCGCACGCCTCGTCGAACTCGGCGAGCTCGACTGATCAGGCGCGACGCGAGGCGCCGCCGCGCCGCGCGCCGGTGACGATCGAGTTGAGGCGCGGCATCCGCTCGAGCGCGCGACGGCCCGGCAGGACCGAACGGAGCAGCCCGGCCGGCGTGAGTCGCGTGGCGGGCACCCCGAACTCGGAGGCCACGGCGCGGCCGATCGGGCGCCCGAACCCGCCGAGCGAGACGCCCGAGTGGTTCTCACCCGTGCCGACGCGGTAGAGCGCGGCCGGGAACCCGACCGGGCTGAGCGGATGGCCCTCAGCCGCGAGATCGTCGCTCAGGTGTCGGTGCGATCCGATCCGGCGGAAGAGGCGCTCGCCGAACGCCTGGCGGAGTTCGTCCTGGCTCGCGTCCACGCTGAGTCCGTCCGGAACCCCGTACAGGTCGCGCCGGACGACGAAGGCGGTGCCGCAGTGGCGGTGGAAGTCCGGCTGCCTGCGGATCGCGCGCCGCTCGCTCGACCAGCGCCAGCCCTCGACGACGCGCCACCCGTCGGCCTCGGGCTCGCCGGCCGAGAGCCCGGCGAGGCGCTTCGACACGGCGTCGTCGGCGTCGAACAGCATGACGTGGTCGGGGCCCTCGACCGACGCCGCGATGAGGCCGACGGCGAGCTTCGTGCCCTTGTCGAGCAGGACCGCCTCCCGACCCGTCTGCGGGCCGCGTCGCTCGCTCGGCGGGGCGAAGTCCACCTCCACCCAGTTCACCCCGTCAGGCAGGTTCGCCGGCCGGCGGTTGCCGACGACCCAGACGCTGAAGTCGGGGCTCTCCTGGCGGCGCACCGAGCGCAGCGAATCCGCGAGCAGCGTCTCCACCTCGCCGTAGTCGGCGCTGTTGCGGGGATGCCGCAGCGAGGTGATGAATGCCAGCACGGTGCCAACGTACCGGAGAGGATGCGCCCGACGTCCCCCACGTGCGGGCCTCCCGAACGTGCCGAACCGGTCGATCCGACGCGGTACGCTGGCGCGACATCTGTCGGGTCGTGCACCGGAGGGCGCCAGTGATCGCACAGTCGTGGACCGCGGTGCTTCTCGGCGTCGCCGTCGTCGGATCGGGTGCCGGGATCGGCGCGGTGGTCGCACGCCGGCTCGCGCTGCCGACGGCGACACGGGTCGCGATGATCGGGGCCGGAGGGCTCGCCGTCGTCGGCCTGGTCACGCTCGTCGTCGGGCACGTAGGGCTGCTCGGGCCATGGCTGCCGTACGGCCTCGCCGTCATCGGCGTCGTCGTGGGCCTGGCGGCGCGAGTCGAGCTGGTCGCCACGATGGCGAGCGCGTGGCGCGCCATCCTCCGGCAGTTCCGGCGCTATCCGATCCCGCTGGCCGCGGTCGCCCTCTGCCTCGTGATCGCATTCGTGACGTGCTTCGCGCCGCCATCGCGGCGCGACGAGATCGAGTACCACTGGCCGGCGCCACTGGACTGGGCGGCGCAGGGCGTCTGGACGGACAGTCCGTACCGTCACGTCGATGGCTTCCCGTTCATGGAGATCGTCTACACCTCGGCCGCCACCCAGGGCTCGTACGTGGCAGCTCACCTGTTGCACTTCGGCGCGTTTCTGACCCTGGGCTTCGCGGTCGCCGGGGTCGCCGCCAGCATGGGCGTGCGCGGCACTGGGGTGACCGCCGCGGCGGCTCTCGCGATGCCCGTCGTGTGGGACTCGGCCTACGCGGCGTACAACGACACGCCGGTCGCGACCTTCGCCATGCTCGCGGTCGCGGTCGTGCTCGCCGCGCCGCGCCGCTCGCTCAGCGCCGTACTCGTCGCCGGGCTGCTCATCGCCGTCGCCACGAGCATCAAGCCGACCGGTATCGTGTCGGTCGGTGTGGTCGGGCTCATCATCCTGATGCGATTCGCGTTCGGCGCGACGACCCGTGTGTCGTCCCCGACGCACGTGGGCGCCGCGGACACCGCCGGGAGTTCGGTGGACCCGGTGCGCGCGCCCGGCTCGACCCCCGCCGGAGAGCCGCGGCCGCCGCTGGGGAGATTGGCCGCTCAGCTCGGCGTACTCGTGGCACCCGGCCTGCTCGCGCTGGCGTTCTGGAGCATCCGCCAGTTCGTGATCACCGGCGACCTGATCGATCCGCGATACGTCGGCGAACGCGACCCGGAGGCCGCGGCACGCCTGCCCGATGCGATGCAGCAGCTGATCGCGCCGCTGCTGCCGTTCGTGGGCGGCATCATCGGCTCCGCCGAGCCGTGGGGAGGGCGGACGTCGCTCGTGGTGCAGCTCTTCCTGATCCCCGCGCTCATCTACGTGTTCGTGCGTCGTGGCTCGGTCCTGCGGCGGACGATGCTCATGCTCGTACCGGCCTGGGCGCACTGGATCGTCCTGGGCCTGGTCAACGTGCGCACACGCTTCCACGTCCTCTCGTGGGCCATGATGGTGGTCGCCGTGCGCATCGCGGTCGAGGACTTCGCCGACCGGCACCCCCGGGCCCGAATCTGGCTCGAGATCGCATGGACGCTGTGCATCCTGCTCGGCCTCGCGGATGTCTCGTTCGAGATGATCCGGCACCTGCAGGGCATCTGGGCATGATGCCGAACCAGCCGACGCCCTCGACCAGATTCGCCGATCGCCCCGGGTGAGCGTGGGACGCACCCGTCATCGGTGCCGCGGTGCGCGCCCGGTCGGGGATACTTGACGCACTGATCGCCGTCATGAGGAGAGACGATGACATCACGCACCCTCTCGGTGTGCATCGTGACCTACGAGCGGGCGGCGTTCCTGCAGCGGTGCCTGGATTCACTTGCGGCCGCGCCGGAGTCGGTCGGAGAGATCGTGGTGGTGGATGCATCCCGCGTCGCCGCCTCGCCGGTGTCGACGGGAGTCCCGCTGCACTACGTGCATGCGCCCGAATTGGCAGGTCACATGACCCGCTCGAGGAACAGGGGGCTGCTGTCCGTCCGTGGTGAGGTCATCGCGTTCCTCGATGACGACGTCACGGTACGAGCCGGGTGGGGACCCGCGCTGCTCCGCGGCTTCGCGGCCAGCCGAGCGGATGCCGCGGTGGGAAGGACCTGCAACGGTCTTCCCGGAGAAGAGGAATATCCCCGGGAGATCGGCCGGATACTCCCCGATGGATCACTGACGGCCGGCTTCGCCGCCCTGCGCAGCGAAGCCTGCGAGGTCGACCACGGCATCGGGGCGAACATGGCCTTCACGCGGGAGGTGCTCTGCGAGTTGGGCGGATTCCGCGACGACTACCCGGGGACCGCCCTTCGAGAAGACACGGACATCTTCCTCCGCGTGAAGCAGATCGGCGGTCGGTCGGTCTTCCTGCCCGACGCGATCGTGGACCACCGCCCTGCCCCTCACGTCAAGGGCGCCCGCTTCGACACCCGATACAAGCTCTACGGCAGACGCAACCACTTCGTCCTCCTGGCGCGGTTCGAGGGGTGGCGCGGCCGCCGTCTCCGCCGCTGGGTCGGCGCGGAGTTCGCCGGCATCGGACACGTGACCGGTCTCCGGCGACGTGTGGAACGCCTCGCGGTCGTGGCCGTCGGGTTGGCGTTCGGAGCCGGGGCGGCGCTTCGCCAGGCGCGATGGAATCCGACTCCCGCGCGTCGTTCCGGCCGGGCCGCCGATCAGCTGCGCCGGGCGCTCTCGGACCCGAACCGGAGCGCCGTATCCCGGTGACCCGCTGGTAAATTCGGTCGCGGTCACGAAGGTTCTGCCCTGCGTGCCCCGAGGGAGGCAGCTTCATGGCGCAGGCCACAGCGGAACGGGCGTTCGGCCTGCTGTCGTATCGCACGGCGAACATCGGCGACGAGATCCAGAGCGTGGCGGCTCGCCAGTTCCTCCCGCGAGTCGACCACTACCTCGATCGCGACGCGTTGCCTGAGGAACTGGCGAAGGTGCCCGGGGCCGTCGACGCGATCCTGAACGGCTGGTGGATGTGGGGTACCGCCTGGCCGCCTCCGCCGAATCTCACCCCCCTGCTTGTCTCGATGTACTTCGAAGTGTCGGATGTTGCCGTGCGGGAGCGCGTCGAGTCAGCCGAGAGCCGCGAGTTCTTCGCGACCTTCGGTCCGGTCGGCGCCCGCGACGTCTCGACGCATGAGTATCTGCAGTCGATCGGTGTGGACTCCTACTTCTCGGGATGCATGACCCTGACGCTTCAGCGTGATCCGTCGGTGCCCCGCCACGACTTCGTACTCGCGGTCGACCTTGGACCCGACCAGTTGCGTGAACTGAGGCGGCAGACGACGCGCCCGGTCCTCGAGCTCTCGGTTGCGCACGATCCTGACATGACCGTCGACCGGAGATTCGCCCTGGCGGAGCTCTTCCTGTACTTCTACCAGTCCGCCAGTTCCGTCGTCACATCCCGCCTCCACTCGGTCCTTCCATCGCTGGCGCTGGGTACGCCGGCACTGCTCGTGACCAACGGCGGGACGTATCAGCACCACCGTTTCCGAGGCCTCGAAGAGCTGGTTCACTCCGTCGTCGCCGAGGACTTCGGCGATGCGCTGGCCTGGTTCTCACCCGATGATGCCGTGGCGAACCCGGAGAAGCACCTGAAGCTTCGGCGCGACCTGATCGAGCGCTGCCTCACGTTCTCAGGACAGGACGACGTGCGAGCACCTCTGGTGTCCGCCCGGTTGCCCGGGCTCTCCGATCCCACGGTGCTGCTGGACCTGCTTTCGGATCAGCTGTCGAAGGCGCATGACGGATATGTCTACCGCGTCGGCCAGGAGGCACACCCGTGGACTGTGCTCGGCCGAACGGCGAGGCGCGTCGTGCCCGACAGGATCCTTCACCGAGCGGCGGCGGCGTTCCGCCGTACCGGGTGGAGCTGAGCTCCGGTGCGATACTGGTCCGACCAGGACTGAAGGATCGGCCATGAGTTCGACTGCGCGCGCTGCGATCTGGCGCAATCGCATCGCAGACGCCTGGGCGAACGCCTGGCGGTGGCTGGCGTTGGCGGCAGGCGCTGTGGTCGTCACGTACGTGCTGCTCGAGCGTGGCATCCAGAACGGCGCGGCGAACGCCATCGTGCTCGCGGCATTCGTGGTGGCCGCGGCGCTCACGAAGTCGAAGCCGCTCGCGATCGTGCTCTTCGCCACGCCGGGCCTGCTGATCGCGCAGCGCGTCGGCCTCGGTGGCGGGGACCTCTCCGTTTCGGACGCCGCCCTCGCGGCGGCCTTCGGAACCGCACTTCTCTTGGGCGAGCGTCCGTACAGTGCTCCGCTGCGATGGCTCCTCGTGCTGAATCTGTGCTACCAGTTCGCGACGTTGTTCACCGTGATCGTGAACCCGTATCCCCTCAACACGATCGAGTGGTTCCACGCCTGGATGCTGGTCTCGGGCGCGCTGATCGTCGGGTGGGCACTGGGGGCAGCCGGGTATGCGAGGCTCGCACTGTCGCTCCTCGTCTGGACGGCGTGCGTCATGGCGGTCTCGACGATCGTCATGGCCGTCGCGCAGTTCGCGGTCGGCAACTTCGGCCCGGCTACGCCCGCGTGGCCGTGGCCGATGCACAAGAACTTCGTGGGAACGGTATCGGCGTTCGCCGCGATCGTGGTGTACGTGAATCCCGATTGGGTCGGGTGGACTCGCGGCTGGTCGCGTGTGGCGTTGCTCGTCTTCGGCGTGGCGGCCGCGGCGTCTCAGTCCCGCCAGGCGCTCATCGGCCTGATTGCTGCGGTCGTGTTCGTGGTGCTCCGCCGCAGCGCGTCGAAGCGCTCGCGGCTCGTCCTGCTGCTTCTCGTCCCGGCGGGTTGGCTCGTGGTCTCGATGGTGATCGACCAGATCGATTCCCAGAATCAGCACAACTCGGTCTTCCAGCGGCTCGAGTGGTTCCGCGAGGTGTATCACTTCTGGCGCGAAGCACCTTTCTTCGGTCATGGACTCCGGTACTGGTACGTCGACGGCAACCTCCCGTACCAACCGCCGCAGGCCGAACTCGAGGTCATCGCCTCGGCGGGGGTCGTCGGCCTCATCGCCTTCATCGTGATGTGGATCGGTGCGTTCATCGTGCTCTGGCGGGTCGACCCCCGTTACGGAACCCTCGCCATCGCGGTGCTGCTCAGCCGAATCGTCCAGGCGCAGTTCGACCTCTTCTGGGTCGCCGTGCAGGTCTCGGTTCCCTTCGTGGTGGCCGGAATCTGCCTGGGCGCGATGGCGCGCGCTGAACGCGCGACATCCGGGCTCGCACCACCGGAGGCGCGACACCCGTGGCCCGAGCTGACGGACGGCAACCCCGTGCTGCGGGGGGCACCTGCCGGGCCGGACGTTCGGCGCGATCGAGCAGGTCGAGGCCGGCTGACATACCATTGAGCCAAATTCGCTCCCGGTCTCGGCGTTGCGAACCGTCAGCGGCATCACAGGGAGGTGTCCACTTGGAACTGCGCGACTACCTCCGGGGACTGCGTCGACACTGGCTCGCGATCTTCTTGATGACGGCGGTCGGCCTGGGGGCCGGGTACGGCTGGACGCTGCTGCAGACGCCGGTCTACGTCGCATCTGCGAGCGGGCTGGTGCAGTCCACCGGGCAGGGCACCGACGTCGGCAGCATGTCCCTCGGTGACAACGTCGCACGGTCGCGCGTGCCGTCGTACCTGGTGATGGCCGGCTGGACGGACGTCGCCGACGGCGTGATCGACGAACTCGGCCTCGACACGACACCAGAGCAGCTGGTCCAGCGGGTCGAGGTGACGAATCCCAGTAGCACGGTGATCCTCAACGCGGCCGCCGAGGCCTCCACCCCGACCGAAGCCAAGGAGCTCGCGGAGGCGTGGCTCCGATCGTTGGCCACGGTGGTCGAGGGTGTCGAAGCCGAGAGTAGCGAGAGCGGTGAGGCTCCGGTCGAGATCATCTCGCGCGAAACGGCTTCGGTCCCATCGCAGCCGGCCTTCCCCGACGTGCAGACCGCGCTGATCGTCGGCGGCGTGCTCGGCTTCGGCTTCGGCATCGCCTTCGCCATGCTCCGAACGGCAGCGGACCGCCGCATCCGCAATGCGGAGGACACCGAGCAGAAGACCGGCGTGGCGGTCGTCGGCACGATCCCCTTCGTCCCGAGCATGGACGAGAAGAACCGGCTCGTCGACGCGTCGGCCGCGAACAGCACGGGCAGGAACGGCACCTTCGCGGTCTCCGAGGCGCTTCGTGCGCTGCGCACCAACCTGCAGTTCATGGACGTCGACCATCCGCCGAAGACGATCGTCGTCACGAGCCCACTGCCGGGTGACGGCAAGTCGACCATCGCCTGCAACCTGGCGCTCACCCTGGCCGCGGCGGGCACCACGGTCGTCCTCGTCGACGGCGACCTGCGCCGATCGATGGTCGCGAAGACCATGGGACTTCCCGGCGGCGCGGGGTTGAGCGACGTCCTCGCCGGTCGTGCGGCCCTCTCCGAGGTGCTCCAGCGCACGGAGAAGTCGAACAACCTCCTCGTGCTCACGGCGGGCAGTGTTCCGCCGAACCCGAGCGAGGTGCTCGGCTCCGAGCGGATGCACACGCTGCTCGCCGACCTCACCAAGCACGCGACGGTGATCATCGACGCGCCGCCACTCCTGCCCGTGACGGATGGCGCGGTCCTGACTCACCAGGCCGACGGTGCGCTCATCGTCACGACCCTCGGCAAGACGACGTACGACCTCCTCGACAAGGCGCTGGACACGCTGCGGAAGGCGCGTGGACGTCCTCTCGGCATCGTGCTGAACAAGGCGCCGCTCCGGGGTGCGGATGCCGCGACCTATTCGTACGAGTACCGGCACGACTACACGTCCAAGCCCGGTGAGGCGTCATCCGCCGACGACCAGTCGGAGGCCCCGAAGTCCTCGCACAAGGCCGCCGCCTCGAAGGCCTCTCGCAAGGCTCCCGTGTCGAAGTCCTCGCGCACGCCTTCGACGCAGACGGCTGACGCGTCGGACGACTTCGTCACCGAACCGCCGACCGACCAGCGCGGCTGACGCGTGGGCGGATCGGGATCGCCCCGCCGCGCCCGGCCGGCGTCGAGGCGGCGCGTCGCGCTCGCCACTTCCTCGTACGCCCCGCACCTCGGCGGAGTCGAGGAGCACGTGCGCCAGGTCGCTCGTGAGTTGATCGATCAGGGCTGCGCGGTCGAGGTGTGGAGCGTCGACCGCGGAACCGGTCCGGTGACGCGCGAGCTCGATGGCGTGACCGTGCGCTACCTCCCGACGCCACTGCCCTCGGGGTCCCCGGGCGGCGTCGCGTGGTTCGCGCGCGCTTCCCCCGGTGCCTGGCGGCGCTGGGCCGACGCGCGCGCGGCATTCCGACCGGATCTGCTGCACGTCCACTGCTTCGGACCGAACGGCGTCTATGCGCTCGCCCTCCACCACCGGTACCGTCTTCCGCTGATGGTCACCTCGCACGGCGAGACGATCGCCGACGACAGCGCGGTCTACGATCGCTCGGCACTGCTTCGAGCCGCGCTTCGACGAGCGCTCGCCGCGGCCCCGGCGGTCACGGCGCCGTCCGGATTCGTCCTCGACGACCTCCGCGCCCGTTTCGGACTCGTCGGTGGTGAGGTCGTGCCGAACGGCGTCGATCTCGACCTGGTCGGCGACGCTCGCCGGAGCCCGTTCAAGGGCGAGTACGTCCTCGCGGTCGGCCGGCTCGGCCGGACCAAGGGGTTCGACCTGCTCGTCGAGGCGATGTCGGGGCTCCGGCGCGACGACAGCGCTGCCGCTGACGTCAGGAGCGATTCCGCGGTCGGCAGGGACATCCGTCTCGTCATCGTCGGCGACGGGCCGGAACAGGCCGGCCTCGAGACGCTCGTCCGCGAACTCGGGCTGGAAGGCCGCGTCGTGCTCGCCGGCCGACTGGGCCCGTTGGCCGTCGCCGACGCGATGGCCGGAGCGTTGGCGATCGTCGTGCCGAGTCGGACGGAGGCGTTCGGCATCGTCGCGCTCGAGGCGTGGCGGTCCGGAGCCGCGCTGGTGATGACGAATCGCGGTGGTGCGCCCGGTTTCGTCGCGGACGGCGTCGACGGGCTGCTCGTCGATCCGCTCGACATCGACGCGCTGCGATCGACGATCCGCCGCGTCGTCGACGACCCCGAGCTCCGGGCTCGCCTGGTGGACGCGGGGCGGCGCCGCGTCACCGAGTTCACATGGCGGCGTGTCGCCGAGGCGTACCTCGCGGACTACGACCGCATCCTCGACGGTGATGACGCCCGCGATCGGCAAGCGGCGGAGACCGCATGACCTACTCGACTCCGCGGCGACGCCGCGTGCGACAGGTGCGCCGGCTGGTCGCCGCCTCCACGCGCCCGGCGATGTGGCGCGACGGCGTCGTCGTCCCCGCCACCTGGTGGGACGGTCACCCGAACTTCGGCGACGACCTGACGCCGTGGCTGCTTCCGGAGTACGGTGTCGCGCCGGTGCACCGGGTGGCCGCGAAGGCGCGCCTCTCGGGCGTCGGCAGCATCCTCGAGTTCCTCCCGGAGAGCTTCGACGGTGCGATCTGGGGTAGCGGCCTCATGTACGGGAAGCCGCACCCGCTGCCGAACGCGGCGGTGCTCGCGGTGCGCGGCCACCTCACCCGCGACTTGATCGGAGCGCCCGCGGATGTCGCCCTCGGCGATCCCGGGATCCTGGTGTCGCGCCGGGCGCGGCGGCCGAAGGCGCGGTGGGATGTCGCGCTCGTGCCGCACGGGCATCACCGGTCGCACGAACCGTTCATGTCGATGGCGGATACCGCGGGCCTCCGCGTCCACGTCGTGAACGTGCACCAGCCGGCCACGCGCGTCGTACGCGAGATCGCGGCGGCCGAGGCCGTGATCACCACGTCGTTGCACGGTCTCGTGACGGCCGACGCGTACGGCATTCCGGCGACCTGGACGATGCTCGAGCCTCCGCTCGGCGGCGGTCGCTTCAAGTTCGACGACTACGAATCGGTCATGACCCCCGGTGCGACTCGATTCACCGCGTTCGATGCGGAGCGTGGGCTTGCGGGCATGCTCGAAGGTGCGTCGACGGCACCGCGGTCCGAGGTCGAGCGCGCCTGCGACGACCTCGAGCGCGCGATCGGTCGGCTGACGGACGTGCTGCCCGACCTCCCGCGGTTCCCCGGTGGTGCGTTCGGCGTGCTCGCCGGGCGCGAGTAGCGGCGCCCGCTCAGACCAGCGACGACCACACCCGTGCGTGCGCCTCGGCGCATCGCTCCCAGGTGAACTCGCTCGCGCGGGCGCGCGCCGCGGCCACGAGCGTGGTGAGGTCGACTGCGCCGGTGACCTCCAGCAGCCCGGCAGCGATCGCGGCGCCGGTGGGCTCGACGAGGAGTCCGGCGTCGCCGACGACCTCGGGAAGGGAGCTCGTCGCCGCGGCGACGACGGGCACGTTTGCGGCCATCGCCTCGAGCGCGGGAAGGCCGAAGCCCTCGTAGAGCGAGGGCACGACGACGGCCTCGGCGCTCGCGACGAGTCCCGGCATGATCGCATCGGGCAGGCGACCGACCAGTCGGGTGCCCGGCATGCCGTCGAAGAGCGCCGTCCGCTTCGGATGCGGCGGACCGGCCAGGACGAGCTCGAGCTCCGGCCGCTCGCGATGCACGAGCGGCCACGCCTCGGCGAGGGCCTCGAGGTTCTTGCGGCGCGTCGCTCCGCCCGCATGCAGCACGTAGCGCTCGGGCAGCCCGTGGGCCCGGCGGGCTGCGGCATCGAGCGGGGCCGTGTCGAAGAACCTCGGATCGACGCCGTTGTGCACGACGTGCGGATCGCGCACGCCGAGCAGTTCGACGGCCTCGCGTGCGCTGAACTCCGAGACGCAGATCACGGCGGCGGCCCGTCGCGCCTCCTCGATCGCCGCGCGCACCGGCGCGGACTCGTCAGGGAACCGCCATGCGACAACGTCGTGGATCGTGATCACGTCGCCGTGCGGCGACGGCGGCAGCTCGAGGTTCATGCGGTGCGAGACGGCGTCGCCCGCGTACATCCCACGGCCGAGCGCACGACGTTGTCCGACCGACGCTCGTGCGACATGGCCGAGCGGGAGCCGCCGATTGCCACCGAGCTCGGACCGCATCGACCGGAACACCAGCCTCCGATACCGCCACTCCCGATCGTCGACGACTCCGAGGGCGGATGCCGCGCGGCCCGCGACCTGTTCCTGGTACGCCTGGGCCCCCATGGGGGCTCCCGTGGCGATCGTCGCGATCGTGAGTCGCGGGGCGGCGGGCGTCATTTCGGGCGGGTCCCTCCGACTGGAGCGTCCTCGCCGCCGGTGCGGCGGGCGATGTGAACAATCTAGAGGTCCTGATGGCGAGTGGACGGACTGGGGGCGCAGGGTCGACCTGCGGCGCAGACGAGCCGTCCGCGTCTCCGCCCTCGCTACGCTGATCGAGGAGGACGGAGGAGCGTGGACGAGTCGCGAGTCAGCGTGCCCATGCAGGTGCGCCTCCAGTTCGGGCATGCGGCCGTCCAGCACGTGGCCGACTCGGTCGGCGCCGACCTCCTGCACATCAAGGGTGCCGCCGTGGACCCGACGTTGCGGGCGGGCCACTTCGGCACCGACGTCGACGTCATGGTGCGCCCCGACCAGGTTCCGGCGATCGACGGCGCGCTGCGACGGGCCGGCTGGTCCCTCTACAGCACGTTCGTGAACGGTTCGCCGTTCGGACACGCGCAGACCTACCTCCATCCCGACTGGGGGTACGTCGACGTCCACCGGTACTTCCCCGGGATCGGAGTGGAGTCGACAGCGGCCTTCGACGTGCTCTGGGGCGATCGGGGCCGCCTCGAGATCGCGGGCGTCTCCTGCTCGGTGCCGAGCGTCACCGGGCAGCGCGTGCTGCTGGTGCTGAACGCGGCTCGCTCGCCGAGCGGTGGTCGGCGCGACCTGCCGGTCGTGTGGGACGAGGCGGATGCCGCGCAGCGCGCCGCGATGGAGGAACTGGTCTCCCGGCTGCGCGCCGAGGTCGCGTTCGCGGCGGCGACGGGCGACCTGGAGCGCTATCGCGGACGTCGCGAGTACCTGCTCTGGAAGGTCGTCTCGCAGGGCGGTCCGCGGTCCCTCGAGTGGTGGGCTCGGATCCGAGCGGCGCCCGACCTACGGAACCGACTGCGGCTCGTGGCCCGGGCGCCCCTCGTGAACGTCGATCACCTCGCGCACCGTCTCGGACGGCGCCCGTCGAGACGGGAGATCGTCGTCGAGTTCGTGCGCCGACCGATCGTGGCGGCGCGAGAGGCCGTGCGCGCCGGGCGTGCGCGCCTGCGACGTCAGGGGACGGCTCGATGACGCCGGCCTTCCGGCCGTCCCCGGCGACGGCGCAGCTCGTCCAGGACGACGTCCGCTATGCGGCCCTGCTCCCCTCCGGCCCGATCGTCGTGTTCGACGGCGTGGCAAGGGTCATCTGGGCGGAGGCGTGCGACGGGCCGGCGGCGACGATCGTCGACCGGGTCGCGGCCTCGACGGGTGCCGAGCCCGACGAGATCCGTGAGGACGTCGAGCGCTTCGTCGCGGAACTCGTGACCCTCGGCCTGCTCGTCTCGGGCGATGTGTGATCCCGCCGTCGCACGATGCGACGTCGCGCCGTGGACGCGGGAAGGGCGGGTAGGCTTCCGACCATGTCAACCGCCATCGACGTGCGCGCCCTGTCGAGCCACGTCCGCATCGAGCTGGACGATTCGTTGAGCAGCGCCGAGCGGGCGGCCATCACAACGCACTGGGCCGACCTCGCCCACGACGGAACCGGCGAGCCGGATCGCGTGCTCCGCGCCGGTGTCCGTGCCGATTCGGACCCGGTCGACCGCACCCTGACGGTCAGTGCCAACTCGCCGGAGGCGCTCGCGCAGCGGATCACCTCGCAGGTCACGCTGGAGGCGATCGGAGGGCTGCGGGGCGAGGCGCTCATGCTGCACGCGGCCGCGGTGGCACTCGACGACGGCCGCGTGATCGGGTTCGTCGGACCCTCCGGGCGGGGGAAGACCACGGCGGCCCGGGAACTCGGCCGCGCCTTCGGCTATGTCACCGATGAGACGCTCGCAGTGCGCGCGGACGGCTCGGTGATCCCGTACCGCAAGCCGTTGTCCATCGGGACGAAGTCGGGAGTGAAGGCGACCGAGCCCGCATCCGGCTTCGATCTGAAGGGGCTGCCGGACGCCGAGCTCGAACTCGCCGCCCTCGTCCTGCTCGACCGGCGACCCGAGGTCGCGCAGCCGTTCGTCGAGTCGGTGCCGATGATCGACGCGCTTCCGGAGCTCGTCGCCCAGTCGAGCTTCCTCTCCGCACTCGATCGGCCGCTCGAAACGCTGATCGACACGATCCGCTCGACCGGCGGTGTGCGACGGATCGTGTATTCCGAGGCGTCGACGATCCCGGGCATGATCGACGACCTGCTGGCGTCCGTCGAGGAGAACGCTCCGGTGGTGATGGATGTCGCAGACCGGTCGCAGCGCGGCTGCGACTGCGACGGGAAGGTGCTCGAGGCGGCCCCGACTCCCAACGCCGACGCGCGCGCCGGGGCGTACTGGCGGGGGACCTTCGCCGACGCGAGGATCGTCGACGACTCGCTCGTCGTGCTCGCGGCGGGGCGGCTCACGGTGCTCGCCGGGGTGGGGCCCGCCCTCTGGCTCGCGGCCGACGGCCTCACCGAAGACGAACTGAACGCGGCCGCGCGGATGGACCTCCCGGCACCACCCGCCGACGTGGACGTCGACCAGGTGATCTCCCAAGCACTTCGGAGCCTGGAGGATGCGAGCCTGCTCGTTCGGAGCTGAGGGATTGTTACGAACCCCCCCCCGAACGCGGGTGTTATGGGACTCGACGGCGGGGGCCCGAAACCCTTAGAGTGTGCTGGGAAACCCGAAATCCGAGATCTTCACACACAGCACGAGCTTCACCCACACAGCATAGGAGGGTCTGTCATGAGCGACCTCGAAGAACAGCGTCCCGGCGTCAGCCGACGCACCGTCGCCAAGGCAGCGGCGTGGTCCGTCCCGGTCGTGGCGCTCGCCGTCGCGACGCCGGCGTACGCCGCATCGCCCGGCATCATCACGCTGACCGGCGAGGGATGCAAGCTGCCTGGCAACTCCGCGTCCACGTATAAGGGCTACGCGTTCGTGGCAAGCATCCAGAACACGTTCAACGTTCCGATCACGGTGAGCATCACGTCCGCCTCGCTGAACGGAGAAGACCTCGGTGGGGTCGCCGTGGTCAACCTCGACACCTGCCAGGCGACCACGACATCGTTCAACGTACCGGCGAACTCCACCTTCCCGAACATCGCGATCGTCACCCAGAACGCGGCGAGCAGTTCGAACGGCACGCTGGTCCTCACTTACGAGATCTCGGGCGGCCCCGGTGGGTCGGAGTCTGTGAGCGAGGCGGTGCCCGCGGTGCCGCCCACCCAGGGAGCGAGCTGCTCCGGGTTCACGACTGCGCAGAAGGCCTGCCTCCTCGCGCTGATCATCGTCAACTGAGCTCATCACGTGAAGCCCGGCAGGCCTCAGGTCCTGCCGGGCTTTCGTGCGCCTGTGAGCATCACGACGCGTCTATTCGCGACGTGATGCTGTGATCGGCATCGTCCACGCCATCACGCCCGGCGACCACTTCTCCCCTCGCACCGGATCCGCGATTCCCACGGTCGTGCACGCGCTCGCAAGCGCGGCGGTCCGCGACGCGGGAGCGGCGCGGCACGCGGTGCTTGTCGACCGTTCGACGATGCACCCGCGGTACGACAGCGCCGAGCTCATCGAATACGACCGCACGACGTGGTTGACGGGGCGCGATCGGGTGCTGGACCTCGCCCGGGGGCGCGTCGGACTGGCGCGGCGAGGCGTCGAGCGGTTCTACGCCCCGCTCGTGGATGCGGTTCGCGAGCGGCCCCAATCGTTCGTATTGGCGCACAATGCGCCCGTGATCCCGTGGATGCTGCGGGACAGCGAGCACCGGGTCGTGCTGTACGCGCACAACGACCTGCTCCGCACGTACTCCCGCGCCGAAGCGAGCCGGATGCTCGGACCGGCCGCCGCGATCGTGTGCGTCGGAGACGAGCTCGCGGAGACGACCCAGGCCGCGCTTCCGCCGCACCTCTCGGCGCGCGTGCACGTCGTCAGGAACGGCATCGACACCGATCGGTTCCAGCCTGGCGTGACGTCGCGTGGGCGCGAGGGAAATCCCGTCGAGCCCTTCCGCGCGATGTTCGTCGGTCGGGTGATTCCCGAGAAGGGGCCTGACGTGCTCGTCCGCGCTGCGGGCCTGCTCCCGCCGGGCGCCGTCGAGGTGGTGATCGTGGGAAGCCGGGGATTCGCGCGCGATGCGCCGCTCTCACCCTACGAGGAGAAGCTCCGACGCCTCGCCGACGAGTCCGGGGCGACGGTCCGATTCGAGGCGTTCGTCGATCGGGAGCGACTTCCCGCATTGCTGCGCTCGGCGAAGGTGCTCGTCGTGCCGTCGACGTGGGCCGAGCCGAGCGGCCTCACCGCTGGCGAGGGCATGGCGAGCGGCCTCCCGGTGGTCGCGTCCCGCGTCGGCGGTCTGCCCGACGTGGTCGGCGACGCCGGGATCCTCGTCCCCCCGAACGATCCGGTGGCTTTGGCCGGCGCGCTCCGTCGGCTCATCGACGACCATGCCGAGCGTGCTCGACGTGGCGCCGCATCCCGCGCGTACGCCGAGGCGCACGACTGGGACTGGGCGTGGTGGAACCTCCGACACGTGCTCGACGGCCTCTGACCGCGCCGCACCGGCTAGGCCGTGTCGGGCTCCCCGAGACGCTCGAGCACCCCCCGCATCGCAGAGACCCGCTCGCTCCAGTCGCTGGCCGGGCCGTCCACACCGTGCGGGAACGGCACCGCGAGCTCCACGGCCGACGCGACGGCTGCAGGGAACGCGTCGCGCGCGGCGATCGCGACGCGAGGGTCCGCGACATCCCGGAACCCCGCCACCGGCGTCGAGACAACCGGCCGGCCGACGGCCTGGTACTCGTAGAGCTTGATCGGGTCGAGGCTGTCGGTGAACGGCGTCACGACGTGCGGAACCACCAGCGCGTCGGCGTGCTGCAGGTGGCCCACGACGTCGGCACTCGGGCGAGGGCCGAGCAGTGCCGCACCGGCCGATTCGAGCCGAGCGGTCGCCGCGTCGCCCAGCAGGTTCGGGCCGACGAGCACCAGCGTGGCGCCGACCGCGGTGAGCGCTCGCGCGGTCGCCTCGCAGAGGTCGACGTCGATGCGGTCCGGATGCGCCGTGCCGAGGTAGAGCGCGACGCGCCCCTCAGGCAGGTCGGCGGGACGCGGGGCGGGCCGCCGGTAGGCGGCCGCGTCCACCCCATTCGGGATCAGCGTCACGGGGCGGGCGGCGCCCTTGCGGCGCGCGAGCTCGGGCGAGCAGACGACGACCTCGCGGGCGACCTCGAGCAGCCGAGCCTCGGTCGCGGAAGCGCGGGCTCGCTCGCCCTCGGAACGGTCGGCGGCGAGCCAGTCGTCGGTGACGTCGTAGAGGGTCGGCCATCCCGTGCGCTCGGCGAGCTCCACGGCACCCGGGTCGTTGATCCAGAGCAGCGGATGGCCCATGCCCAACGACCGCGCGGCGCGCACGACGCTCGCCGCGAGCCGCTCATCGGCACGCGAGTCGAACCGGCGCGGCAGCCACTTCGTCGGACGGCAGGTCCAGAGCCGCCCGGGAGCCGGGGCGCCGACCTCGGTCACGCCCTGCCCGGTGCCGGGCCGCCGGCGCGACGCGAGATCGTGCACGGGATCGGCGGCCGGTTCGACGAAGAGCACGCGCAGCTCCGGGTCGGTGCGCAGCAGCCCCGCGACGAGGTGCTGGTTGCGCCGCCAGACCTGGTCCCAGCGTTCGAGCGAGAGCACGACGAGATCGGTCATCCGATGGCCTCCCGGTAGACGGCGTCGGTCCCGTCGGCCTGCGCGCGCAGCGAGAACTGCGACTGCTGGCGGTCGCGTGCGGCGGCACCGAGGGCGGCCCGCGCGGACGGGTCGGCGGCGAGCGAGCGCAGCTGCGCGCCCGCCCGATCCGCATCGCCCGCCGGGAAGCGGGCCCGTTCGTCGAGGTCGGCGAGCAGCTCGACATGACCGGCCGCGTCGGCGGCCACCGGGGGCAGACCGGACGCCATGGCCTCGAGGAGGGTGAGGCCGAGCCCCTCGACGGGGCACGGCGCGAGCAGCAGTCCGGCGCGCGTCAGCAGCTCCGGGAGGTCGGTGCGGTACCCGCTGAAGCGCACGGATGCCGCGATGCCGAGTTCGTCGACGAGCCGCTCGAGCGGCTCCAGCTCCGGGCCGATTCCGGCGACATCGAGCACCCAGCCCGCGTCGGCGAGGCCGGATGCCGCGAACGCGCGCACCCCGACATCGGTGCGCTTCTCCGGCTGCAGGCGCTGGGCCATGAGGACCGTGCGCTCACGGGCCTCCGGATCGCCGGCCGGCCGCGGGTCGATGCCCGTGTGCACGACCGTGCACGGGCCGTCGACGGCGGCGGCCACCGCCGACGAGATCGCGATCTGCGCATCGATCCCGCGGCCCACGAGCGCCTCGATCGGCAGCGGGCCGACCCGACCCCTCGGCCTTGCGAAGTGGCACGTCGCGACGACCGCGGGTCGGCGGGTGCGGCGACGGCCCGCGAGCGCGGCGACGGCCGCGACATCCGCTGCGGTCATGTGCGTGTTCACCACGTCGACCTCGCCGCTCAGGCGGCGCACCGCGCGGAGCACCTCGATGGTGCGCGCAGCAGGCGTGTGGCCGACGCCCGCCTCGTCGAGGCCCGGACGCATGCGCGGCGGGTCCCCGCCGACGACGTGCACGGCGTGGCCGTCGGCCGCCTGCCTGCGTGCGAGGCGCAGCACGAACTGCTCGACGCCCGAGAAGCCGTCGGAGCGGATGGCGTGCAGGATGCGCAGCGGACCGGTCACGGCGGTTCCGCCGTGTGGTCGGCGGGCCGACCCGTCGCTTTCTGCGCCTCGATCGAGCGGGCCAGCTCGAGGTACCGTGCTGCGACCTCCCGCCACGAGTGCTGCTCCGCCGTCCGCCGCGCCCGGGCCCGCCAGGCGTCGCGAATCGTCGGGTCGAGCCCGTCGAACTCGGCCAGGCGGGCCGCGATCGGAGCGACCTCCCGCGCCACGAGGAAGCCGTTCTCGCCGTCGACCACGATGTCTGGCGCGAATCCGACCCGCGTCGAGACGACCGGCACACCGCAGGCGAGCGCCTCGAGCACGACGAGGGCGTTCGCCTCGTAGGCGCTCGGCAGGACCAGCACGTCCGCCGCGCCGAGCAGCGGAACCGGGTCCGGCCGCTCGCCGGCGAACACCACGCGATCCACGACGCCCGCGCGGCGGGCCTGCGCGCGGGCCCGCCGGATCATGTCGGCGGAACCTCCGACGACGAGCAGCACGACGCCCGCCGCCGTCCGGAGCGCCTCGATCGCGAGATGCAGTCCCTTTCGCTCGAACTCGTGGCCGATGAAGATCGCGACCGTCGCGTCGTCCGCGATGCCGAGCTCGGCGCGAACGGCGGCACGCCCCGCGGCATCCCGTGGGCGGAAACGCTCGGTGTCGACGCCGTTGGGGATGACCGTGACCGGAGGGCGCACGCGTCCGTAGACGTCGCCGAGCAGCTGCGCCTCCTGCGCCGTCAGGGCGACCACCGCCCGATGCGTGCGGCCGCGATAGCGGATGCGGTCGCGGAGCGCCGTGAACAGGTGGACCGGGTTGCGCACCATCCGCCATGCGTAGTTCCCGCGCGCACGCATGGCCGCCTGGAGCAGTCCGTGATTGACGTAGACGTCGCCCGTCATGACGTCGTTGTGCGTGAACGAGACCGCGTCAGGGCGCTCGGCGAGGAAGCGCCTGGCGCGTCGCGTGCCGACCGTGCTGAACCAGACCACGTTCCCCGCGCGGGCGAGGTGCAGGCCGAGCGACGTGCGATGCGGCCGATCGAGCGTGCGACCGGCTTCGGCGGCCGTGAACCGCTCGACCGGGACGCCCGCCGCGCGGAACTCACGTTCGAGTGCGAACGCCACGCCAGCGACGCCGCTGCCGGGCTCGATCGCCGGCGCGATCTGGACGATGCGGGTCATCCGGCCGTCCCGTCGCGTGCGGCACGGTCGGCACCGGCGACGCGTTCGCCGGCCCGCTCGGCCCGCAGCCCCTCCGCGAGGGTCAGGTAGCGCCGGGCGACTTCGCGCCAGCCGTACCGTTCCGCCGACTCCCGTGCGCCGCGACGCAGGACGGCGTACGCCTCATCGTCGAGCGTCGCGAGCTCCTCCATCCGCGCCCCGACCGCCTCGGGGTCACGCTCCACGAGGTAGCCGTTCTCGCCGTCGCGCACGATCTCGGGCGCGAAGCCGACCGGTGTCGCGATCACGGGCAGCCCGCTGGCGAGCGCTTCGAGCAGGACGAGCGCGTTCGCCTCGTACGCGCTCGGGAACACGAAGAAGTCGCAGGCTGCGAGGTGGCTCGGCAGGTCCTTGCGCACCCCGAGGAACAGCACGCGGTCTCCGACGCCGTGCTCGACCGCCTCGGCGTGCGCTTCGGCGATGATCTCGTCGTTCCCGCCGATCACCATCAGCAGCGCGCTCGGGCCGAAGGCGAGCCCGCGGATCGCCACCGAGAGGCCCTTGCGCGAGAACTCGTGCCCGACGAAGACGCCGACGCGCTGATCGTCGCCGAGTCCGAGCTCCGAACGGGCCGCCGCCCGCTCCTCCGCGGTGGGCGGCCGGAACCGGTCGAGGTCGACGCCGTTCGGAATCACCTCGATGCGAGGGCCGATCGGGCCGTACGTCGCACGCAGGTCGGCGGCCTCGCGCTCCGACAGGCAGACGGCGACGCGGTGCGCATGGCCGCGGTAGCGGATCCGGTCGCGAAGGTAGATGAAGTCGTGCACCGGATTCCGGTAGATGCCCCAGAACGAACGTCCTCGGGCACGCATCGACGCCAGCAGCAGGCCGTGGTTGACGTAGACGTCGCCGGCGACGACGTTGTTGTGGCAGATCGAGATCGCGTCCGGGCGCTCGGCGAGGAACTGCTTCGCCCGGCGGGTGCCGACCGTGCTGAACCAGATCATCCGCCAGCCGCCGCGGATCCGGGCCAGGATCGTGTTGCGCGCCGACCGCGGCGTCGGTCGCCCGCGGCGTGCGGACTGGAACGTGAACACCTCGACGTCCGCGCCGAGCGCCTGCAGCTCCTGCTGGAGGTGCCACGCCACGCCGGCGACGCCGGTCCCGGGCCCGATGAACGGGACGATCTGCACGATCCTGGTCATGCCGGGGCCTCCGCGGGGGTGTCGGTGGTCGTGACGGATGCGGCGGGCCGGGTGCCGGCCGCCGCTGAACTCGTGCCGACGGCATCGGTCCGCCGGAATCGCGCCTCGACCCGCGTCGGACCCAGCCGGGTGATCGCGGCCCGCCGCCGTGCCGCGCGGCCGCGGTCGCCGGGGAGGAGCACGGAACGCGCCATCGCGCCGAGCCACTGCCCGGCGCGCGCCCACTGCCAGCCTGCCGCGCCGAAGTGCTTGCGGAGGAACCGCTCCTGCGAGGCGTGGAAGTGCGCCTCGCGTCGGCGCGGATCGCCGCCCGTCCCGGCGCCGACGTGCACTGCGCGCGCCTCGGGCACCACCGCATGCCGCCAGCCGAGCCGGTGCGCGCGGTAGGCCCAGTCGGCCTCCTCGGCGTACAGGAAGAATCGCTCGTCGAACCACCCGACCTGCTCGAGCGCCTCGGCGCGCAGCAGCATGACCGACCCGATGACGTACGACGGGTCGCGGCGGAGCCGCGCGAGCCCGAGGGCCTCGAACCAGGTTCCCGACGGCGACGGAAGCCACCACTCGACGCGCGCCTCGTGTCCTTGCTCGTCGACCTGGGCAGGGCCGACGCTCGCGAGGTCGGGGTGCGCGCGCAGCGCGCGGTGCAGCCGGGCGACGTCGTCGGCCGAGATCTCGGCGTCGGGGTTCAGCAGCAGCACGTCGGAGCCGGGCGCGACCAGGTTCGCGAGGCCGTGGTTGACGCCCGCGGCGAAGCCGCCGTTGCGACCGGGATCGAGGTAGCGCACGCCCAGCTCGTCGCAGAGTTCGCGGATCGCCGGCAGCGACGAGTTGTCGACGACCGTGACCGGGAGGCCCCCGACGGGCTCGAGTGCGCGGCGCAGCAACTCGGGCGACCCGTAGGCGACGACGACGACCTCGAGTGACGGCGACGGCTCGGGGGCGCCGGATGCCTCGTGCACGATCGAGCGGTACAGGTCGAGGTAGTCGCGGCCGACCGCACCCCAGCTGCATTCCTCGGCGCGGACGAAGCCGGCGGCGCGCAGCTCGGCGGCTCGTGGGCCGGACGCCTCGACGAGCGCGTCGGCGAGGGCCGCCGCGTCGCCCACCGGCACGACGAGTCCCGCATCGCCCACGACGTCGGGCAGCGCGCCCGCATCGCTCGACACGACCGGGACCCCGCACGCCATCGCCTCGACCGCGACGCGGCCGAACTGCTCGGTCCACGAGGCGGTCGGCAGCGACGGCACGGCGAGCACGTCGAACGTGCGCAGGACCTCGGGGATGTCGGCCGGGTCGACGGCGCCGACGAGCTCGACGCGGTCGGCGACGCCGACGGATGCCGCACGCGCGGGCAGTTCTGCCCCGAGCGGGCCGGTGCCGACCACGCGCAGCCGCAGCCGGGGCTCGCGCGCGAGCGCGTCGAGCAGCAGGAGCGGGCCCTTCTCGGGCACGAGGCGGCCGATGAAGCCCACGGTGATCGGGGCGGCGGGGTCGGCAGCCGGGGCCGCGGCGTCCGTCGCCTGCGCCGCATCCGCCCACCCCGGGGCATCCGCCGGCCTGAACTGCTCGAGGTCGACGCCCAGCGGGATCACGCGTGCCCGCCCGACGAAGCCCTTGTCCTCCGCGATGCGGGCGGCCTCGCTGTTGCAGGCCGAGATCCCCGACGCGGAGCGGAGCGCCCACCGCTCGAGCCAGCGGAACGGGATCGGGTAGCGCTTGCGCAGGTTCTGGGCGGTGTAGAGCACCACGGGAGTCCGCCGCGCGCGCGGGCGCAGGGCGCGAAGCAGCAGGATCTCGGCCGTCGAGAGCGCGAACGGCTCCTCGTGCACGTCGATCACGTCGACCTCGTCGCCGAGTGCACGCCACAGCGGAACCGGGTCGTAGACGAAGAGCGCCGGATGCCGCCCGAGCGTGCGCACGCCGCGCACGCGCTCGTCGGCGCGCGCCTCCAGCGTCACCGGAGCACCGCCGGCGTGCCACCACCGGGCGCAGCACAGCTCGACGTCGACGCCGAGCGCGGTGAGCGCCCGCTCGCGGCCGCGCCACTCATCGACGACGGCACTGTGCGAGACCCTGAGTACGCGCACCGCACCCCCTCTAGACTCCTTGCAGAAACCTTATCCGGGGCCCCGCTCCCCGGTCGTGGCGAGCCGGGGGTGATCGCGCTTGGATTCCGACGAGTTCCGCGTGCTCGTGGTCTGCACCGGGAACATCAATCGCTCGGCGCTCGCTGCGGCGCTCCTGCGGACCTGGGCCGATTGGTATCTGCCGACGGATGCCGCGGCCCGCGTCGTCGTCACGAGCGCCGGCCTCGCAGCGCCCGCGGGCCGACCGATGCGAAGCCGCACGCGTGCGATCGTCGAGCGGCTCGGCTCCGACGGGCGGGCCCATCGCGCGGCGCAGATCGACGAGGGCGCGATCCGGCGTGCCGACCTGGTGCTCACGGCGGATGTCGCCCACCGCGACGGCGTGCTCGGTATCGTGCCGTCGATGCTGCGGTCGACGTTCACCATTCGCGAAGCGGGTGGAATCGCCGCACGACTGGGCCCGGCACCGGCACCGGCATCGGCCGGCGAACTCCGCGACCGGATCGCCGCCTACAGTCGCCGCCGCGAGCTGGGTGCGGCCGACGACGGCGACATCACCGACCCCCAGGGGCGCGACGACGACGCGTACCGCGCCATGGCGCGTGAGGAGGTACCGCCGCTGACCGCCATCGCCGCATCGCTGTTCGGCATGCCGGAGGCCGAGATCGACGCGGTGCTCACCACCGTCGCGGACCCGGAGGCGTTCTCGTTCGAAGGTCTCGAGCGGCGTGAGACATCCGGCGGCGGAGCCTCAGGGGCGCCGTCGACCGAGCGTCGGCGCGGATGGTTCGGCAGGCGCCGAACGTGAGCATGCGCGAGCGGCGGCTGCGCGTGCTGCACCTCGACCACACCGCCGCAGCGGGCGGCGCCGAACTCGCGCTCGTGCGGATGCTCCAAGCCCGACCCGACTGGACGGCCGTCCTGCAGACGCCACCGCTCGATGCCGGCCCGAGCGTCTGGGACGCGATGCCGCCCCGAGTGGCGCGGCGCGTCGTCGGCCTCCGTCAGCCCGCGGGCGCGAGCTCGGGCGGCGTGCTCGCCACGGTCGGGTTCGGTCTGCGCCTCGCAGTGCAGGCGATCGCGGTCCGCACGTCGGCGGCGTTCCGCACGGCTGATCTCGTGGATGCGAACACCGCGCGTGCGGCCGCCTACGGCGCCCTCGCCGCGCGATCCTCCCGGAAGCCGTTCGTCGTCCATCTCCGCGACCTGGTCGAACCCGACGCGCTCGGCGGCGCCGGGCACGCGCTCATGACCCGCCTCGTGCTGCCGCGCGCCGACGGCGTCATCGCGAACTCGCACGCGACGCTGGACTCGGCAGCGCCGTTCCTGCGGCCGCACGCCGTCGCGGAGGTCGTGCCGAGCGCGTCGGGCCTCTCGGTCGGGACCGCGCTCGTCGTCCGGGCCGACGCGCCGCTCCGCACGATCGGCATGCTCGCCCGGATCGACCCGTGGAAGGGCCAGGCCGAGCTCCTCGAGGCGTTCGCCCGCGCGTTCGCGGGACGCGACATCCGCCTGCAGTTCGCCGGCGGCGCACCCTTCGGGCACGAGGCGTACCTCGCGGCGCTGCGCCGCCGGGCGGACGAACTCGGCGTCGGCGCGCAGGTCGATGTGCTCGGGCACGTGGACGACGTGCCGAGGCTGCTCGACGGATGGGACGTCGCGGTGCAGTACTCGACGCGTGCCGAGCCGCTCGGCCAGAACGTGCTGCAGTATCTCGCCGCAGGTCGCGTGACGGTCGCGGCCGGTGAGGGCGGTCCGACCGAGTGGGTCGCCGACGGCGTGAACGGGCTGCTCGTGCCACCGCGCGACATCGGCGCGCTCGCCGCCGCGCTCGCGCAGCTCGACCAGGACCCCGCGCTCCGGGCCCGGCTCTCCGCCGCGGCCGCGGCGACCCCGGGCCTGCTCGACGACCTCGCGGTCGCGCGCGCCCACCTCGAGGTCTACGAGCGAGTGCTCGCCGCGTCGGCGACCTAGTCCGTTCTCGCGGGTGCCTCCGGAGCGGTGCCGACGTCGACGCCTACGATGAGCGCGTGCCCGAGTCCCGCCACCTCTCCGTGATCATCCCCGCGCGTGACGCGGGGGCGACCATCGGCACCCAGCTCGAGGCCCTGGCCGCACAGGGATGGCAGGGCCGCTGGGAGGTGATCGTCGCCGACAACGGCTCCCGCGACGACACCGTCGCCCGGGCCGAGACCTGGCGCGACCGTCTCCCCGGACTGCGCGTCGTCGACGCCTCGTCGGTCGCGGGCGCCAGCCATGCCAGGAACGTGGCTGCTGAGATCGCATCGGGCGACTACCTGCTGTTCCTGGATGCCGACGACATCGCCGAGCCGGGGTGGCTGGAGGCGATGGCCGCCGCCGCCGCCGAGCACTCGTTCATCGCCGGCGTGTCCACCGCCTCGCACGACTCCGCGTCCGATCCGTGGGCCGGCATGGGCCGGACCACCAAGTGGTCGGCGATCCTGCCATCGAAGGGGTTCCTCGACGCGGCCGCCACCAACAACCTCGGGGTCAGCGCCGAGGTCTGGCGCGAAGTGGGCGGATTCCGCGAGTCGATGCTCGCGAGCATGGACACGGCATTCTGCTGGGACGTGCAACTGCTGGGCCACCCGCTCGTCCGCGTCGACGGCGCGCACGTCACGTATCGGATGCGGACCTCGCTCCGCGAACTCTGGCGGCAGCAGTACCGGTGGGGCATCGGCTCGGTCCAGCTCTACGTGCTCTTCCGCGAGCACGGCGCCCCGCGTTCCTCCTCGCTCGGCGGCGCCGTCCGCGTGCTCGGACTGGTCGCGATGGCGCCGTTCTCGATCTGGTCCGTCGATCGGCGGCGGGACTGGGTCGGCCAGGCGGCGCGCCGTGCCGGTCGGCTCGCCGGCTCCATACGGTTCGGCGTGCTCGAGCTCTGACTGCCCGGTCGGCGGTGGCGAGACCTACGCGGCGTCAGCGCCGGCCGCCGCGCGGGCGCCGTGCGCGAGCGCGTCGGCTTGGTCGAGTCCGGCCCGGTCGACACCGTCGGGCCCGCCCGTCACGAACGCCGTCACCGCGTCGAGCGTCGCATCCGCGCCGAGCACGCGATTGTGGCCGGCGCCGTCGGTGAGCAGGAGGCGCGAGCGGGCGCCGTGCGCGTCGTGCAGGCGGACGCCCTCGCTCGCGGGCACCTCGCGGTCGCCGCGGTCGTGCACGACGAGCAGCGGCATCCGCTCGGGCAGCGGGTTGGCGGCGCCGTCGAACCGGGACCACGGGTCGGCGATGTGGGGCAGGATGCGGCGCGCGAAGCGCGCGGCGAGGGCGTCGGCGGTACTCGGGCGGGCGCCGATGCGCTGCGCGAAGGCGTCGACCAGGAACCGGGCGCGCGACGGACCGGCGACGGCCACGAGTCCGCCGGCGGAGGTGCCGTCGGCGATGGCCGCTCGGGCCGCCATCGCCCCGAAGGAGTGCCCGATGATCGTGTGGAACCGACCCTCGCGGGCCTGGAGCGCGTCGATCGCGGCGAGCCAGTCGCGGATGTCGGTCCGCCGTCCCGGCGACTCGCCGTTGGCGGGGGCCTCGAACGCGAGCAGGCGGAACCCCTCGGCGCGGAGCTCGCGCACGATCGGCGCGAACTGCGAGGCGCGGCCGCGCCATCCGTGCACCAGCAGGATCGTGTCGGGCCCGCTGCCCCACTCGTAGGTCGCGAGGTCGCGACCCCGCACGCGGATGGTCGAGCGCTTCGCCGACTCGTGCACCGCACGGTCGGCGGGCCGGACCGGCAGGCGCCCGCCGACGCGCATGAAGAGCGGCAGGGCGACGGCAGCGGATGCCTCGGGGGAGACGGATTCGGCGGCGCGGACGGCGGCGACGCGGGTCAGGAGTGCCGCGGTGGTCGCGGTCTCGGCGATGGTGGTCACGATGACTCCGATCAAAGAATACGAACGGTCGTGTGTTGAGTATACGAACGTTCGTGCGTAAAATCGAGAGGGTGAACACGAATTCCTCGATCGGCGTCGTCGACGGGCGTCGGGTCAGGGGCGACGCATCGCGTCGCCAGGTGCTCGCCGCCGCCGTCGACCTCGCCTCGGTCGAGGGCCTCGACCAGCTCTCGATCGCCCGGATCGCCGATGCCGCGTCGGTGTCGAAGAGCGGGGTCGCCACGCTCTTCGGCAGCAAGGAGCGGCTCCAGCTCGCCACCGTCGAGGCGGCGAGACTGCGCTTCGTCGAGACGGTCGTCACGCCCGCGCGGGAATTGCCGCGCGGTCTCGGCCGGGTGGTCGCGCTCGTCGACCGCTGGATCGCCTACTCGCGCGGGCGGGTGTTCCCGGGTGGATGCTTCTTCGCCGAGGCGGCCGCCGACTTCGACGCCAAGCCCGGGCCGGTGCGCGACGCCATCGACCTCGCGCTCGCCGAGTGGAGCGGCTACCTCGCGGCATCCCTCGGCCACGCGCGCTCGCTCGGCGAGCTACCCGCGCTCGAGGACCCCGACCAGCTCGCATTCGAGTTCACCGCGCTGCTCGACCTCGCCAACCGCGACTCGGTCATGCGCGGCACGAACGCCTCCTACGCGCGGGCCCGTCGCGGCATCGCCGCACGCCTCCGCGCCGCCGGCGCCGACCCGGCCACGATCGACGTCTTCGCCGGCGTGTCCGACGCCTGACGGCCAGGTCGGCAGCGCCTCGATTCACAGGAGAACCCCGGAACGACAGGACGTCCGTGCCGGATCGGTCCTGTGAATCGGGGGTCCTCCTGCGAAGCGCGAAGCGCGAACCGCGAACGGGGGCGGGCCGGCGTCAGCCGGCGACGAGCGCGCCGTCGCGCGAGATCTCGACCTGCTCGTCGCGCGGCACGACCTTCACGCGCTCGCGCGCGACCGGGCCCTCGAACGCCTCGCCGAGGCCGCGCTCGTGCGCGTCGAGCGCGAGCCATCCGTTCCAGGTCGTGAAGCGGATGCCGCGGGCCTCGAGCAGCTCGAGCACCTCGTCGCCGCCGACCGCCTCGACGACCGGCGCGACGCCGGGCGCGGCGAGCACTCCGGCCTGCGCGTCGGCGACGAGGTTCGTGATCGTCTCGAGGGCGTCGCCCTTGGTGTGCCCGATGAGCCCGACGGGGCCCCGCTTGATCCAGCCCGTCGCGTAGACGCCGGCGACGGGGGCGCCGGAGGCATCCGTCACCCGCCCGCCGTCGTTCGGGATCACGCGCGCCGACTCGTCGAACGGCACCCCGTCGATCGGCGAGCTCGCGTAGCCGACGGCGCGGTACACGGCCTGTACGGGCACGTCGACGAACTCGCCGGTTCCCGCGACCGAGCCGTCGCCGACCGGGCGAGTCCGCTCGAAGCGCACGCCCTCGACGGCGTCGGTGCCGAGCACCTCGACGGGCGAGTGGAAGAAGTGCAGGTGCAGGCGACGAGACGCGGTGTACGGACGGTCGTCGGCGCGGCGCCATCCGTTCAGGGTGCGCGTCATCACCTTGACCTGGTTGTTCGTCGCGAGCAGGTGCGCGGCGTGCTCGTCGCCCTCGGCCCGTGCGAAGTCGTCGTCGTACACGACGAGGTCGACGTCGGGCACCTCGCCGAGCTCGCGAAGCTCGATCGGCGTGAACTTCACCTGCGACGGGCCGCGCCGACCGAACACGTGCACGTCGGTCACCGGCGACGCCAGGAGGCCTGCGTGGACGTTCGCGGGGATGTCGGTCGAGAGCAGGTCGGCCGGGTGCTTCGCGAGCACGCGCGCCACGTCGAGCGCCACGTTGCCGTTGCCGATGACCGCGATCGACTCGGCCTCGAGCGGCCAGTCGCGCGGCACGTCGGGGTGCCCGTCGTACCAGGCCACGAGGTCGGCCGCGCCGAAGGAGCCGGGCAGGTCGATGCCGGGGATGTCGAGCGGGGCGTCCTTCAGGGCGCCCGTCGCGAAGATCACGGCGTCGTACCGCTCGCGCAGCTCCTCGACCGTGACGTCGCGACCGACCTCGACGTTGCCGATGAGGCGGATGGTGCCCTCGTCGAGCATCTCGTGCAGCGAGTTCACGATGCCCTTGATGCGCGGGTGGTCGGGCGCGACGCCGTAGCGGATCAGGCCGTACGGCGCGGGCAGCGACTCGAACAGGTCGATCGCGACCTCGCCGCCGGCCTCGTCGACCTGGCGGCGGAGGATGTTGCCCGCGTAGATGCCGGCGGGGCCGGCGCCGACGATCGCGACACGGAGGGAGAGGGTCATGGGGGCATGGCCTTTCGGAGGAGTGCAGGGGAAGGTCTGGACGGGACGGGGTGGACGGCGGGTCAGTCGATGGGCGGCGGCGCCGTGAGGGCGGATGTCGCGAGCTCGGCGGGCGCGTACGGACTGAGCCGCACGACGTCGCCGACCACCACGACCGCGGGCGAACGCACGCCCCGCACCGCCGCCTGGTGGGCGATCGTGTCGAGCGTGCCGATCGTCACTCGTTGGCGAGGGCCGTACCCATCCTCCACGATCGCGACGGGGCACTCGCCCCCGCGCTCGCCGCGGGCGAGCGTGATCGCCGAGTTCGCGAGCGTTCCGACGCCCATGAGCAGCACCACGGTGTGGTCGCGGCCGCCGCCGAGCGCCCGGATCTGGTCGTGGCCGGTGACGACCGTGAACGTCGTCGCGAGGCCGCGGTGCGTGAGCGGGATGCCGGCGATCGCGGGCACCGACACGGCGCTCGTGATGCCCGGCACGACCTCGACGTCGACGCCGCGCTCCCGGCAGTAGGCGAGCTCCTCGCCGCCGCGGCCGAACACGTACGGGTCGCCGCCCTTCAGTCGCACGACCCGCTTGCCGCCCTGCGCGAGTGTCACGAGCAGCTCGTTGATCGCGTCCTGCGGCACGGCGTGGTGCCCGGGCAGCTTGCCGACGTCGACGACCTCGGCGGTCAGCTCCAGGCCGTCGGCGGCGAGCCCGTCGAGGACGGCGCGGGCGCCGAGCCGGTCGGCGACGATCACGTCGGCGGCCTCGAGCGCGCGGAGCCCGCGCAGGGTGAGGAGCCCGGGGTCGCCGGGTCCCGCGCCGACGAGCGCGACGTGGCCGCGGTCGGCGCCGCCCGCGTGGGCGTCGCGCCCTGCGGCATCCGTCGGCCGGCTCTCGAACGTGTTCTCGGTCATGGGGTTCCTCCCGTGAGTCCGCGGCGGCGCAGCATCCCGCGCTCGACCGGGGCGAAGACGAGCAGCTCGATCACCACGCCGATGGCGAGGATCACGAGGATCGTGCCGAGCACGCTCGCGAGGTCGGCGAGGTCGCGGCCCTGCTGCAGCAGCGAGCCGACGCCGAAGCCGATCGACCCGCCGAACGCGATGATCTCGGCCGCCATGAGCGAGCGCCACGAGAACGCCCACCCCTGCTTGAGGCCGGCGAGGTAGCCGGGCAGGGCGGCCGGCAGCACGACGGATACCGCGAGCTCGAGCCGCGACGCACCGAGCACCGTTCCGACCCGCCGGAGCTGCGGCGGCACCTGGGCGACGCCGGCGACGAGCCCGTTCACGATCGACGGGATCGCGCCCATGAGCACGACGAAGTACACCGTGGCATCCGACAGCCCGAACCAGAGGATCGCGGCGGGCACCCACGCGACCGAGGGCAGGACCTGCAGGCCCGAGATGAGCGGGCCGAGCGCGCGTCGCAGCGGCGCCCACTCCGCGAGCAGCAGGCCGAGCGGCGTGCCCACCGCGACCGCGATGAGGAAGCCGAGGACGCCGCGCTCGAGGCTCGTCGTGACGGCGAGCTGGAGGCGTCCGTCCTCCCAGGCCCCTCCGAGCGCGGCGGCGACGTCGAGCGGACCGGGCGCGAGGTCGGGACGCGGCTGCGCGATGACGGTGTACGCCTGCCAGGCCGCGACGAGCACGACGAGCAGCAGCACGGGCGGCAGCACGCCGTCGATCGCGCGGCGCCACCACGGGGTGCGTCGCTCGGCGGTCGTCTGGAGCCGATCGAGGCCGGCCTCGAGCGTGCGCAGGTCGTCGTGGCCGGGGGCGTCGCCGGTGTCGGCGACGACGTTCGCGTCGACGGGGGGTGCGAGGGTGTCATGCGGCATTGCGGCGGATCTCCCTTCGCAGGTGCTCGGTGATCTCGACCGAGAGCTCGGACACGGTCGGCGACTCGATGCGGCGGGGGCCGTCGTCGGCGATGCGCCACTCGTTCACGATGCGGCCAGGGCGGCTCGACATGAGCAGCACGCGCTGCCCGAGCCGCGCGGCCTCGCGCACGTTGTGGGTGACGAACACGATCGTGCGTCCCGTCTCGCGCCAGACGCGTTCAAGCTCCTCGTGCAGCAGGTCGCGCGTGATCGCGTCGAGCGCGGCGAACGGTTCGTCCATGAGCAGCACCGAGCGGTCCTGCGCGAGGGCGCGCGCGAGCGCGACCCGCTGGCGCATGCCGCCCGAGAGCTCGTGCGGGCGCTTCTCGGCGGCGTCCGCGAGGTGCACGAGGTCGAGCAGCTCGAGCGCGCGGGCGCGGCGCGCGGGCCGAGGGAGGCCGGCGTCGCCGAATCGAAGCGCGAGCTCGACGTTGCGGCGGGCGCTGAGCCACGGCAGCAGCGACGCCTCCTGGAACATCACCGCGGCGCGGCCGTCGACCTCGATCGTGCCGATGCTCGGCTGCTCGAGGCCGGCGATGAGGCCGAGCAGCGTCGACTTGCCGCAGCCCGACGCGCCGAGCAGGCACGCGAACTCGCCCGGCGCGACCTCGAGGTCGATGCCGTCGAGCACGACCGGGCCGTCGGCCGCGTACTGCTTGCCGACGCCGGTGAGGCGGATGGCGGGTGCCGCGCTCATCGCGAGCCCCCGTCCAGTCCGGCGCCGTCGATCGGCGGGAGTCCGGCGGCCTCGCGGACGGCGTCGAGCGGGCCGAGGTCGAGGATGCCGTCGAGGTCGCCGCCGTTCGCCGTGCCGACTGCGACGGCGTTCCGCTGCAGCACGGGCAGCGTGGCGGCGAACGGGTCGACCGTCGGCGCGACGTGCTCGAGCGCCCGCGCGAGTACGCCATCGGGCAGCGGCGCGCCCGCATCGGCCGACAGGCGCGCGTTCACGAGGGCGGGCACGTCGTCGGGGTGGTCCGAGATCCAGTCGACGGATGCCGCGTGGCCGGCCACCAGCGCCGCGACCGCGTCGGGGTGCGCCTCGAGGTACTCGGTGCGCACGACGAGCAGCGTCGTCGGGAACGCGCCGCCGGGCCAGAGCTCCGCCTCGTCGACGAGTACCGTCGCACCCGCCTCGATGACGAGCCGCGAGGCCCACGGTTCGGGCAGCCACGCGCCGTCGAGCGCGCCGGTCGTGAAGAGCTGGAGCGTGCGCGCGTTGTCGGTCGGCACGATGTCGACGTCGCCGCCGCCCGTCGGCGAGGTCGCGAGGCCGTGGGCGGCGAGCCACGTGCGGAGGGCGACGTCCTGCGTGTTGCCGAGCTGCGGCGTCGCGAGCGTCGCCCCACGGAGGTCGTCGGCGTCGTCGATGCCGTCGCGCACCACGAGCGCGGCACCACCGCCGACGGCACCGGCGACGATGCGGAGCGAGCTGCCGCCGGACTGCACGAAGCTGTTGATGGCCGGGCTCGGGCCGAGGTAGGCGGCGTCGATCGCCCCGGCGCTCAGCGCCTCGACGGCGGCCGGCCCGGCGTTGAACGGCTGCGGCTCGAGCGCGGTGGTCCCCAACTCGTCGGCGAAGGCGCCGGTCTCGAGGCCGACGAGTGCGGGCAGGTGCGTGACGTTGGCGAAGTAGCCGAGGCGGAGGGCCGAGGCATCCGTCTCCCCGGCGGCGCCCGGGCCCTCGGCCGCAGCGCGTCCGACCGAGCCGATCACCACGGGCACGATGACGATCGCCGCGGCGACCGCGACGCCGGCGACGAGTTCGCCGAACTGCGCACCGAGCCCGCGGCGGGTCACGCCGTCGACTCCACGACGATGCCGGCGGCGAGGGTCGCGCCGTCCTGCGGGTGGATGACGAGGAACGCGCCCGCACGTCGGTGCGCGGCGTACGACTCGGCAGCGAGGTCGGCCGAGAGCTTCAGGCGCACGAGTCCGATGTCGTTGGTCGCGAGCACCGAGGCGGGGGTCGTCCCGAGGGTGTCGAGGTCGAGGCGTCCGCGGATGTCGGTGACGATCGCCTGGACGGTCGTGGTGCCGTGCTTCACGAGCACGCGCGCGCCCGTCGTGAGCGGGCGGCCGTCGAGCTGGAACACGTCGGCGTCGAGCTCGCGCCGCGGCGCGGGCAGCGAGCCCGCGGCGGCGATGACCGCGCCGCGGGCGGCGTCGACCGGGTCGGCGAGCTCGATCGACACCGAGAGCGGGGCGGATGCCTCGGCGAGCGCCTCGGGACCGCGGCGGATGCCCGTGACCGTCGTCCGCACCCCGGCGGGGAACACCTCGACCGGGTCGCCGACCTTCACCGTACCCGACTCGATGCGCCCGGCGAACGCGCGGTGGTCGCGGAAGGCGTCGGCCGCGGCATCCGTCAGATCGGGCGAGAGCCCGCCCTGCGGGCGGATCACGAGCTGCACGGGAAGCCGCAGCGCCTCGAGGTCGGTCTCGAGCTCGTCGATCGTCGAGAGCTCCTCGAGCAGCTCGAGCAGCGACGGACCGTCGTACCAGGGCGTGTTCGCCGAGCGCTCGACGACGTTGTCGCCCGCGAGCGCCGAGACGGGGATGACGTGCGCGTCGGGCAGGCCGAGGTCGTTCGCGAGCGCCGCGACATCCGCCGCGACGGCGTCGAATGCGGCACGGTCGTAGTCGACGAGGTCGATCTTGTTCACGGCGACGATGACGTGCGGTACGCGCAGCAGCTGCACGACCGCGAGGTGCCGGCGGGTCTGCTCGAGGACCCCGTTGCGCACGTCGACGAGCACGACGACGGCGTCGGCGGTGGCCGACCCGGTGACCATGTTGCGCGTGTACTGCACGTGCCCGGGGCAGTCGGCGAGGATGAACGACCGGCGCCCGGTGGTGAAGTAGCGATAGGCGACGTCGATCGTGATGCCCTGCTCACGCTCGGCGCGCAGGCCGTCGGTGAGCAGCGCGAAGTCGATCGCACCGGGCTCGCCGCCGAAGCCGCGCTCGGCGGAGGTGCGCGCGACCGACTCGAGCTGGTCGGCGAGGATCGCCTTCGAGTCGTGCAGCAGGCGGCCGACGAGCGTCGACTTGCCGTCGTCGACGGAGCCGGCGGTCGCGAAGCGGAAGAGCGTGCCGGTGGCGGGCGCGGTCGTCGTCATCAGAAGTACCCGTCCTTCTTGCGGTCCTCCATGGCCGCCTCCGAGAGGCGATCGTCGGCGCGCGTCGCGCCGCGTTCGGTGAGGGTGGATGCCGCGACCTCGCGCACGATGTCCGAGACCGTCGCGGCCTCCGAGACGACCGCCCCAGTGCAGCTGAGGTCGCCGACCGTGCGGTAGCGGACCGTCCGGCGCTCGACCGTCTCGCCCGCGCGCGGCGCGGAGACGTCGCTCACCGCGAGCCACATGCCGTCCCGCGCATACACGTCGCGCTCGTGCGCGAAGTACAGGGGCGGCAGCGCGATGCCCTCGCGCTCGATGTAGCGCCAGACATCGAGCTCGGTCCAGTTCGAGATCGGGAAGGCGCGCACGTGCTGCCCGACCGTGTGCCGGCCGTTGTAGAGCGTCCAGAGCTCGGGTCGCTGGTTGCGCGGGTCCCATTGCCCGAACTCGTCGCGCAGCGAGATGATGCGCTCCTTGGCACGCGCCTTGTCCTCGTCGCGGCGGGCGCCGCCGAAGACCGCGTCGTGCCGCCCGGCCGCGATGGCGTCGAGCAGCGGCTGGGTCTGCAGCGGGTTCCGCGTGCCGTCGGCGCGCTCCTGAAGCCGGCCGTCGTCGAGGTAGTCCTGCACCGAGGCGACCTCGAGGCGGATGCCGAGACGCGCGACCGTCTCGTCGCGGAATCGCAGCACCTCGGGGAAGTTGTGCCCGGTGTCGACGTGGAGCACCGGGAAGGGAACCCTCGCGGGCCAGAACGCCTTGGTCGCCAGGTGCAGCACGACGACCGAGTCCTTGCCGCCGGAGAAGAGCAGCACGGGCCGCTCGAACTCGGCGACGACCTCGCGGATCACGTGGATCGCCTCGGCCTCGAGCGCGTCGAGGGCGTCGAGCGCGTCGGTCGCGTGGGCCGCATCGGCGGTGCGGGCAGCGGATGCCGCGGCATCCGGCGTCGTCAGGTTCTCGGTCATAGGTGCAACCCGCATTCCGTCTTGGCGAGGCCGGCCCAGCGGCCGGACCTCGGGTCCTCGCCCGGGGCGACGGGCTTCGTGCACGGCTCGCAGCCGATCGAGGGGTAGCCGTGCGACATCAGGAGGTTGACGGGCACCTGATGTGCGCCCGCGTAGTCGAGGAGGTCGTCGAAGGTCCATGCCGCGACGGGGTTGGCCTTCACGAGTCCGTTCCGCTCGTCGTACGTGACGAGCGGGGTGAGCGTGCGGGTCGGCGCCTCGTCGCGACGGACACCCGTGAACCACACCTCGTACCCGCCGAGCGAGCGCTGCAGCGGCTCGACCTTGCGGCGCGCGCAGCAGAGGCCGGGGTCGCGGGCGAACAGCTCGGCGCCGAACTCCGCGTCCTGCTCGGCCACGGTCTGCTCGGGGAGCACGTCGACGATCCGCACGTCGAGCTGACGCGCGACCTCGTCGCGCGTGACGGTCGTCTCGGCGAAGTGGTAGCCGGTGTCGAGGAAGAGCACGTCGACGCCGGGCAGGTGCTCGGCGACGAGGTGGGGGAGCGCGGCGTCGGCCATGGAGCAGGCGACGGCCGCGGCATCCGTCGCGAAGTTCGCCGCGACCCAGGCGACGACCTCGGAAGGGGACGCCTCGTGGTCGGTGAGGCTGCCGAGCGCGGCGTTGCCCGCCTCGGCGAGGGCGCGGAGCTCGTCGGGCGAACGGCGCGTGCGGGCCGAGGAATCGGTCGTGGGTGCCACGACCCCGACGTTGCGCGCGCTCATCGCAGCGACTCCTCGTCGGCGCGGTGCGCCCACTCCGCGAACGTCTCGTCGGCAGCGGCGTCGCGCTCCTCGAGGAAGCGCGTGACGACGCGCGCGACGTAGTCGGCGATGCCGTCGGCCGTGACCTTGAGCCCGCGCACCGTGCGGCCGAGGCCGGCCTCGTCGCGGTCCTGCGAGGCGAGCCCGCCCCCCAGGTGCACCTGGTAGCCGGGTACCTGCTCGCCGTCGAACGTGACGAGCTGGCCCTTCAGCCCGATGTCGGCGGTCTGGATGCGCGCGCACGAGTTGGGGCATCCGTTCACGTGCAGGCTGATCGGATGGGGCAGGTCGAAGGCGTCCAGCCGCTCCTCGAGCTCGAGCACCGCCGCGGTCGCGAACGCCTTCGTCTCGACGATCGCGAGCTTGCAGAACTCGATGCCGGTGCACGCGATCGTGCCGCGGCGGATGAGGCTCGGCCGGGCCTGGAGCCCGAGCTCGTCGAGACCCGCCACGAGCGACTCCACGCGGTCTTCCGGGATGTCGAGGATGACGACCTTCTGGTGCGGCGTCGTACGCAGCCTCGTCGAGCCGTGGGCCTCGACGAGGTCGGCGAGCTTCGTCAGCGTGGGGCCGGAGACGCGACCGACGATCGGCGTGGCGCCGACGTAGAAGCGGCCGTCCTTCTGGCGGTGCACGCCCACGTGGTCGCCGGTCGTCGCCGGCGTCGGCGCGGCCGGGCCGTCGGGCAGCGCGTGCCCGAGGTACTCGCCCTCGAGCACTTCGCGGAACTTCTCGACGCCCCAGTCGGCGAGGAGGAACTTCAGGCGCGCCTTGTTGCGCAGCCGCCGGTAGCCGTAGTCGCGGAAGATCTGCGCGACGCCGTGCCAGGCATCCGCCACCCGGTCGGGCGCCACGAAGACGCCGAGGCGCTCGGCCAGCCGCGGTGCCGTCGACAGTCCGCCGCCGACCCAGAGGTCGTAGCCGACGCCCAGCGACGGGTGCTCGACCGCGACGAAGGCGACGTCGTTGATCTCGTGCACGACGTCCTGGCTGGGGTGTCCCGTGATCGCCGACTTGAACTTGCGGGGCAGGTTCGCGAGCGACTCGTCGCCGATGAACCGCGAGGTGATCTCGTCGATCTGCGGCGTCGGGTCGATGAGCTCGTCGGCAGCGATGCCGGCGACCGGCGAGCCGAGGACGACGCGGGGCACGTCGCCGCACGCCTCGGTCGTGCCGAGGCCGACCGACTCCAGCCGCCGCCAGATCTCGGGCACGTCCTCGACGCGGATCCAGTGCAGCTGGATGTTCTGGCGGTCGGTGAGGTCGGCGGTGTCACGGCCGAACTCGGTCGAGATGCCGCCGATGACGCGCAGCTGCTCGGTCGTGAGCTGCCCGCCGTCGATGCGGACGCGGAGCATGAAGTACTCGTCCTCGAGCTCGTGGGGCTCGAGCGTGGCGGTGCGGCCGCCGTCGATGCCGGGCTTGCGCTGCGTGTACAGCCCCCACCACCGGAACCGGCCGTGCAGGTCGGTCGGCTCGATCGACGCGAACCCGCCGTCGGCGTAGATCGTCTCGATGCGCTCGCGCACCGCGAGGCCGCCGTCGACCTGCTTCCACTCCTCGTTCGCGTTGAGCGGGGCCGTGCCGTCGACCTTCCACTGCCCGTTGGGGCGGGCCGAGGGGCGGGGCGTGCGGATGTCGCGGGCCGGCCGATCCGCGCGCGCGGGGCGCTCGGCGCGGTCGGCGCGCGGCGCGCGCGTCGCGGCATCCGTCGTCTCGATCGTCACGTTTCCCCTCCTCGTCCGCGCCCCGTTCGGGGCACGTGCCGACGAAGGTACGGGGGTCCGGCGCAAGCCGGAACCCGGCCCCGTCACGCACGGTCACCCCGTGTCACGAGGCGTCGCACGGCGAAATATGACGTGCGACGCGGACGCACGACGACCCCGCCGAAGTGAGGTTTCTGCGGTCGAGTGCGGTCTCGAACGTCGCTCGGGCGCGGAAGTCTCACTTCGAGCGAGTGAGCGCCTCCGCGTAGCGGTCGAGGACGATCTGCACGAGTTCGGCCGGTGCGTCGTCGGGGCGCAGGAGCGGCTCGGCGAGCAAGTCGGGCGCGGCGCTCGACGCGAGGTCCTGGAAGTACCCCGGCGCGAGCAGGTAGCTCGCGGCGGCGATCCGCATGCCCGGCCCGTGCCCGGCGTGGGCCGAGCGGGCAGCGGCGATCGCGTCGGGCAGCCGCGGCTCGGCGGCCGAGAGGAACCCGATCGAGACGTCGGCGACGGATGCCTCGGCCAGCGTGTCGCGCACGCGCTCGCAGGCCGCGACCGCGCGCACGTCGCTGGAGCCCGCCACGACGAGCACGACCGGATCGCGATCGTCGGCCCCGGCCTCGGCGAGCCGTCGCCGCAGGACCGGGATGAGCCGCTCGTCGGGCCCGAGCGCGTCGGCGACGACCACCTCGCGACCGGCCTCGCGGGCGTTCGCCGCCGCCTCGGCGAGATCGACGTGCACGTGGTATCCCGCCGACAGCAACAGCGGCACGATCACCGCCGGTTCGCCCTCGGGGAGCGTGGCGAGCGCGGCCGGCACGTCGGGCTGCTCGACGTCGACGTGGCAGAGTCGCGTCTGGGGCGCGGCATCCGGCCACCGCTCGACGACCGCCGCGACGACGGCGTCGTACAGGCGGCGCACCGCGGCGCGACCCTCGGGCGACGAGGTGCCGTGCGACGCGGCGACGAGCGCGGGCGGGCGGCGTGACGTCATCGGCCCATGCTCGCATCCCGCGCAGGGCGCCGCCCGTTCGTCACGCCGCGTGACGCGACGTCGTCGTCAGAAGCTCGTCACGAGGTCGCCGAGCACCTCGTCGACCTCGGTCGGGTCGGTCGCGTCGTAGTAGTGGGCGCCCGTCGCTCCCGAGATCGCCTGCAGCGTCTCGACGTCGGCGTCGGCCCCGTAGGCGAGCGTGAAGACGAGCACGGGGGTCGTGTGGTGCAGCTCCTCGAGGGTGGCGAGCATCTGCTCCTCGGTCGTGCGCTGCGACGGCGTGCTGTCCTGGCCGTCGCTCAGCAGGACGATCGCGTTGATGCGATCGGGGTCCCACGCCGCGCCGCGCTCCTTCGCGAACATGTCGACCGCCTCGTACAGGGGCGTCTCTGAGATCGGAGCCAACTCGTCCAGCGCCGCGAGGTAGCCGTCCCGGCCCGTCGCGATGTCGCTGACGGGTGCGACCTGCCCCGGCACGACCGGTCCGCGAGCGATCGCGGAGAACGCGGCGAGCCCGACGTCGTCGCCGGCCGTGAAGTAGTCGAGCGCCTGCTCGATGGCCGACTTCGCGGCGGCGAGCTTCGACTCTCCCGTCTCGATCGGGTCGGCCATCGAGCCCGACACGTCGACCAGGAAGAGCACCGACGCCCGCTTCCGCACTTCCGGGAACGCCTCGTTCACGGCGACCACGACCTGGGGATCGGGGAAGGCGAGGACGCCGTCGGGCGATTCCTCGAGGGCACCCACCTCGGCGACCTCGGGAGCGAGGTCGCGGTTCATGTCGCGATATCCCGCCTCGCGCACGATCGACTGTCCCTCCGAGGTGGCGGCGAACCTCAGGAAGTCCTCGGCAGCGGCCCGCTCGGCGTCGTCGACCCACGATCCGGTCAGCACGACCGCTGGGTTGTCCGCGACGTAGAAGCCGTCGGTCGGGTAGATCGGCACGAGCTGCGTCTCCGGGAGATCGCTCTCGATGCGCGTCACGCCGTCGCGGCTCGTGATGCCGCGGTTGTAGTCCCACACCGACTTCTCGTCGACGATGACCGCGGAGAGGAAGTCCGCCGCCGACCCCGCGTCCTCGGACTGCCGGGCGTGCCAGAGGAAGTGCTCGGGCGTGGCCATGTAATGGCTCGTCGCGAGCTCGTTCTGCTTCACGTCGGCGATGACGTCCTCGTTCGCGATGTCGTCCGCGTCGAGATCGGTGAGGGACCCCGACGCCGAGCCGTACGAGGCGAGCATCGCGGCCTCGCCGGAGCTGGCGATGAGCGGACTCGTCTTCCCGAGCTTGAACGCGCCCCACTCCGGATGGCCGAGATCCGACCAGACGGACTCGTCGCCGGCGCTCTCGAACACGTCGGACCACGTGGGAGGCGCCTCGTCCCACCCGATCGCGGCGGCGAGCGGCTGGGGCATCGCGAGCACGATGTCGGACGAGGCGATGCTGGTGCCCTCCGCCGGCACGTCGCCGTCGCCGCCGGCCTCGCGAGCCACGCCGAGCCACGAACTCGCGTCGGGGATCCAGGCGACCGGTCGCTCGTCCTCCGGCAGCTCCGCGAAGCCGGCCGCGGCGTCCTCGGCCGCGATCCCCGACTTGTCCTTGGCGGCGACGACCGTGACGCACGATCCGCCGACGTCGCGGGGCTGGGCGTTGTAGCCCTCCGCGAGGCCTTCGACCATCTCCGCGTTCTCGAACGACGAGAGCACGCGGACGGTCGTGCACGGCTCGGCTCCCGCTGCCTCGGCCGGCTGGTCCGCCGGGAAGTCGATCGGATCCGGTGCCGGGGTCCCCACCGCTCCCGGCGCACCGCCGGTTCCGAGCATGACCGCCGTCACGGCGCCGCCGACGACGAGGAGCAGCGCGGCGGCCGCGGCGATCGAACCCCAGAGCACCCGCCTGCGCCGTCGCCGGCTCTCCTCGCGGAGTCGCCGTCGATCGCGTCGCGCCGGTACGTCAGTGCTCAACCGTCGTCTCCCTCCCCACGAGGGCCGGTCGATGGGCGAGCATGCACCACGGGCGTGCTCGGTGCTGGTCGATCGCGCATCGCTCGTCCTCCAGTCGCGACTGGGTCCGGTCGTGAGCCTATCTCAGTCCCCCCGGATGGGGCACGCCACGCGGCCTCCCGCGCGTCATCCGCTCGCATTCAGGAGCCCGATGAGCACGGCGGTCCACCACGCGAGCTGGGACACGACGGCGCTCGCGACGAAGCCGACCTTGGTGGACCTCGGCAGGTTCCTGAAGTGCGCCTTCGACGGCAGCCGCGCGAGATCCGAGGTCCATCGCGTCAGGGCCACGCCGTTCAGGCTCAGGACGAGCACGGCTCCGAGCTTGGCGAGCGTGAGCGGATTCGAGAGGTCGGGCTCGAGCAGCGTGCCGCTGACGAGCAGGCCGCCCAGGCCCACCCAGACCGGCAGGATCATCGTCCGATCCGCTTGGCGGAGTTCGCGCACCGTGCTCCAGCCGGTGGCCCACAGCAGCGCATGCCACTCGATCATGAGCACCGCGCCGAGCCCGACGACGAGGGAGGCGAGGTGCACGAACAGCGCGGTCGCGTGCAGCCACTCAGACGGATGCAGCAGGGCGCTGAGCCAGATCGTGAGCGCCCACGCGGCCGCGACGCCGAGGTAGGCGACGAGCCGTCGTCGTCGCCTCCGGGCCTGCTTCCACCTGATGGGAGTCGTCACGAGCTGACCACCGGTCTCTCATCGGTGCATCCGCTCACACGGACGCGCATGCGGTTCCGCTGGCCTCACCCTAGCGGGCGCGTGTTTCAGGCGCGCTCCGTTCGCGCCGTCGGCGCGGGGCCGCCGTCGATCGGTCGCCGCTACTCGGCGACGAGCGCGAGCGACGTGTCGCCGCACGGCACGACGTCGGCGCCGCCCGGCAGCCGCACGGCGTCGGTCACGCGCCCCTCGGCCTCGGCCTCGCGGAGCGGCGCGAGCGCATCCGGGAGCCCGTCGAGGCGCAGCAGCGCCCCGGTCGCCCGGTGCGGGTCGGTCGAGGTGACGATGCGACCGGAGGCGTTCACGACCGTGAGGGTGCGGCCGGCGTCGCGCAGCACGGGCGCGAGCACCTGCTCGAGCCGGGCCACGTACATGTCGGCGCCCACGAGGCCGACCATGTCGCCGTCGATCGTCACCGGGGTCGTCACGGTGACCGTGTAGTCGTCGGTGCAGAGGTAGTCGACGTACGGTCCGGTCAGGTGGCGGCTGCCGGTCCGCTCGGGGACGCGCCACCACTCGAGCGTCGTGTAGTCGCGGAACGACTCGGCGTCGGGGTCGCTCACGGCGTCGAGGCGGCGGATGCCGCGTGCGGGCACGCCGCGGAACGGGTTGCCGTCGCTCAGCCACCATGCGAGGTGCCAGGGGGCGTCGGCGAGGTAGCCCGGCGCGGCGACGAAGCCGGCGCCCGTGATGAGCGTGCCGGGGCGATCGAGTTCGGCGGCGACGGTCGCCGCGACCGCGGGGTCGAGGTCGGCGGCACGGGGCTCGGGTTCGGATGCGAGGCGCGCCTCGAGCCCGTGCTGCCAGCCGTCGATGAGCGCGAACACCGGGTCGATCACGTCGGCGATGCGCCGGGCGATCTCGGCCGCGCCGGTGGCGAGTGCCTGCGTCATGGCGCGCTCCCTTCCTCGTGCGCGATGGGCGGTGCGGATGCGGCTTCGAGCCGCACCTTCTCGTCGATGAGCCATTCGACCGCCGAGCCGATGTGCGTCGTGGTCGATCGGCGTGCGGCGGCGGCATCCGCGGCCCGGATCGCCGCGATCACCTCGAGGCGGTGTTCCCTCGTGCGGTCACGGTACTCCTGTTCGCGCAGGCACATCCAGAGCAGCGCGCCGGTCTCGGCCTGCAGGCGGAGCTCCTCGTGCACGAGCCGGGGCGACTGGCTGATGGCGGCGACCTCGAGCTGGAACCGGCCGACCGCGCGCCGTGCGCCACCCGGGGAGGTGAGGTCGGCGCGCGCGTCGATCTCGACGAGGCTCTGCAGGTCGTCGTCGCTCGCGCGGTCGGCGGCGACCTCGGCGGCCATGCCGGCGATAGCTGCGTAGTGCAGCGAGAGGTCGCGCAGCTCGATGCGGCTGAGGGCCCGGACGCGTTCCTCGGTGAGGCGGAGCGAGACGTCGTCGTCGTAGGTGACGAAGCTGCCGCCGTCGCGGCCGCGGCGGGTGCGCACGAGTCCCTTGTGGCGGAGCGCCACGAGCGCCTCGCGTGCGGTGACCGGCGCGACGCCGAGGAACTTCGCGAGGTCGGCCTCGCTCGGGAGGCGCTCGCCGTCGCGGAGCACTCCGGAGGCGATGGCGTCGGTGAGACGCTGCTCGACGAGTTCGGCACGGCCGGCGCCTTCGAGCGGCGAGAAGACGACGGCGCGGGCGGCGTCGGCGCGCGCGGTGGCGTGCGGCATCCGTCCTCCTCGATCGAGCACCTCCGGGCCCGCCCACCCCCCGGACTGGGGGCGGTCCCGGCGAATCCGTGATGCGACCGTAACACGAACCTCTGGACTATGACATATGGATTCATAGGATTAGGAACCACGCCATCGAAGGAGAGGCCCATGACCGACCCGCAGCCGGCCATCCGGCTCACCGGACTCACCAAGGAGTTCGGAGCCGTCACCGCCGTCGACCACGTCGATCTCGAGATCGCCGCGGGGGAGTTCTTCTCCATGCTGGGCCCCTCCGGTTCCGGCAAGACCACCGTGCTCCGGCTCATCGCCGGCTTCGAGCAGCCCACGGGCGGCGCGATCGAGCTCTTCGGCGACGACGTGACCAAGCGCGCGCCGTTCGACCGCGACGTGAACACGGTCTTCCAGGACTACGCGCTGTTCCCGCACATGAGCGTGCTGGAGAACGTCGCCTACGGCCTCCGAGTCCGGGGCATCGGCCGGAAGGAGCGCATCGAGCGCGCCCGCCGGGCGCTCGCATCGGTGCGACTCGAGCAGATGGGCGACCGCAAGCCGTCGCAACTCTCGGGCGGCCAGCGGCAGCGCGTCGCACTCGCCCGCGCCACCGTCGTCCAGCCGAAGGTGCTGCTCCTCGACGAGCCGCTCGGTGCGCTCGACCTCAAGCTCCGCGAGCAGATGCAGGTCGAGCTGAAGGAGATCCAGCGCGACCTCGGCATCACCTTCATCTTCGTCACGCACGACCAGGAGGAGGCGCTCACGCTCTCCGACCGCGTCGCCGTCTTCAACAACGGCCGCATCGAGCAGCTCGGCACCCCCGCCGAGCTCTACGAGCGCCCGAGCTCGCGATTCGTCGCCGACTTCGTCGGCACGTCGAACCTCTTCGACGACGCCGTCTCGCGCCAGCTCCTCGGTCGCGGCGGCGTGCACTCCGTGCGCCCCGAGAAGATGGCCGTCGGCTCGGGCGAGAACGCGGCCGACGTCCGCAACGCCCCCGGCACCGTCGTCGAGACGATCTACCTCGGCAGCGGCATCCGCCTCGTCGTCGACCTCGACGTCGGCGTGCGGGTGAGCGTGCTCGAGCAGAACGACCGCAACCGGGTCCACGACGACGAGCGCGGCGATCGCGTCGTCGTCAGCTGGCACGACGACGACGTCGTCGCGCTCGGCGGGGCGGATGCCGCCTCCGCACCGGCCGCCTGAATCCTGCACCACACCACCACACACAGAGAACCAGGAGAGAACCATGATGCGCACCCCGCGCACGGCGCGCCGCGGCGCGACCGTCGGCCTGGCGATCGGCTCGATCGCCCTGCTCACCCTCACCGCCTGCGGCACCACGTCGGGCGGCGGCTCGGCGTCGTCCGACGAGACGCTCACCGAACTCGGCGAGGCCGAGGGCCAGGTCTCGATCCTCGCGTGGCCCGGCTACGTCGAGGACGGCACGAACGACCCGACCGTCGACTGGGTCACCCCCTTCGTGGAGGAGACCGGCTGCGAGGTCACCTCGAAGACGTACGGCACCTCCGACGAGGCCGTGAACCTCATGAAGACCGGTGAGTACGACGTCGTCGCCGCCTCGGGCGACGCGACGCTCCGGCTCATCGCGGGCGGCGACGTGGCACCCGTCAACACCGACCTCATCCCGAACTACGAGGGCGTCTTCGACTTCCTCAAGGAGAAGGAGTGGAACTCGGTCGACGGGCAGAGCTACGGCGTGCCGCACGGCTACGGTGCCAACCTCCTCATGTACAACACGGAGACCTTCGCCGAGGCCCCGACCTCGTGGGACGTCGTGTTCGACAAGGCCAGCGAGAACGCCGGCAAGGTGACCGCCTACGACTCGCCGATCTACATCGCCGACGCCGCCGTCTACCTCATGGCCCACGAGCCCGAGCTCGGCATCGAGAACCCCTACGCCCTCGACGAGGAGCAGTTCCAGGCAGCGGTCGACCTGCTGAAGGTCCAGCGCGAGTCCGTCGGCGAGTACTGGTCGGACTACCTCAAGGAGATCCAGGCCTTCGAGACCGGCGACTCGGTCGTCGGCACGACGTGGCAGGTCATCCAGAACGTGCTCGCCGGCTCGGGCGCGTCGACCGACGTCGTCCTCCCCGAAGAGGGTGCGACCGGCTGGTCGGACACCTGGATGGTCGCCTCCGACGCCGCCAACGTGAACTGCGCGTACATGTGGCTCGACTACATCGCCAGCCCCGAGGCCAACGCGACCGCGACCTCCTACTTCGGCGAGGCGCCGTCGAGCCAGGAGGCCTGCGAGTACCGCGAGGACTGCGAGGCCTACCACGCCGGTGACGAGGAGTACGCCTCGCAGATCTGGTACTGGACGACCCCGATCGCCGAGTGCGTCGACGGCCGTACCGACGTCGAGTGCGTCGACTACGCGCAGTGGACCGCTGCGTGGCAGGAGATCAAGGGCTGAGCCAGTAGCCCGCGCGGGCCGGGGAGCACGCTCCCCGGCCCGCACACCCCCGTTTCCCCCGAGCACCACCCGACAGGAAGCAGCATGACGATGAACGCGACGGCACCGGCATCCGCTCGCGGCGCGGCATCCGACCCGCCCGAGCCCGACCAGGCCGCCACGGCACCCGGTGGAGCGCCCCGCCGCGGCATCCCGAGGCCGAAGGCGACGCCGGCGCGCCGAGCGTCGGTCTTCCTCAGCTCGCACCCGCGCGTGCGGCTCGGGTTCCTCCTCGCGGCACCGCTCTCCTGGCTCGGGCTCGTCTACGTCGTCGCGCTGGCCGCCCTGCTCGTCACGGCGTTCTGGTCGGTGAACAGCTTCACCGGCGAGATCACGACCGAGTGGACGCTCGACAACGTCATCACGGTGCTCACCGGATCGCTGTACCAGACGGTGACCTTCCGCACGATCGGCGTGGCGCTGCTCGTCACGATCATCGACGTCGCGCTGGCGCTGCCCATCGCGTTCTACATGGCGAAGGTCGCCTCGCCCCGCGCCCGCCGGATCCTCGTCATCGCCGTGCTCATGCCGCTCTGGGCGAGCTACCTCGTGAAGGCCTACGCCTGGCGTTCGGTGCTCTCGCAGGACGGCATCCTCGAGTGGGTGCTCGCGCCGTTCGGGCTGCACACGCCCGGCTACGGACTGCCCGCCACGGTCATCACGCTGTCGTACCTGTGGCTGCCCTACGTGATCCTGCCGATCTTCGCGGGGCTCGAGCGCGTGCCCGACTCGCTGCTCGAGGCATCCGCCGACCTGGGCGGCAAGACCTGGCCGACCATCCGCCACGTGGTCTTCCCGATGGCGCTGCCCGCGATCATCGCCGGAACCATCTTCAGCTTCTCGCTCTCGCTCGGCGACTACATCACGGTGAACATCGTCGGCGGCGCGAACCAGATGCTCGGAAACCTCGTCTACACGAACGTGGGCGCGGCGAACAACCTGCCGCTCGCGTCGGCGATCGCGCTCATCCCGATCGCGATCATCTTCGGCTACCTCGCGCTCGTGCGTCGCACGGGTGCCCTCGACAACCTCTAAGGGGCGACGGATGCGACTCTCCCGACTCTCGCGCACGACGCTCGCCGTCGTGGCCGGCCTCATCCTCGTGATCGTGTACGTGCCGCTCGGCGTCGTGCTCGTGAACTCCTTCTCGACCTCGACGTCGCTCAGCTGGCCGCCGCCCGGCTTCACGCTCGAGTGGTGGCAGCGGGCGTTCCAGTCCGCGGGCGCGATGGAAGCCGTCGGCACGAGCGTGTTCGTCGCGGTCATCTCGACCGCGATCGCGCTGGTGCTCGGCACGCTCATCTCGTTCGCGCTGCAGCGGTTCGACTTCTTCGGCCGCCACACCGTGAACCTGCTCGTGATCCTGCCGATCGCGCTGCCCGGCATCATCACCGGTATCGCCCTGAACAACTTCTTCCGCACGATCATGGGCGTGCCGCTGTCGATCTGGACGGTGATCATCGCGCACGCCACGTTCTGCATCGTGACGGTGTTCAACAACGTCATCGCGCGCCTGCGGCGCACCGGCACCAAGCTCGAGGAGGCGTCGGCCGACCTCGGCGCGGGCGTGTTCACGACGTTCCGGCTCGTGACCTTCCCCCAGCTGCGCTCGGCGCTGCTCGCGGGCGGCCTCCTCGCGTTCGCGTTGTCGTTCGACGAGATCATCGTGACGACGTTCACCGCCGGGTCGGGCGTGACGACGTTGCCGATCTTCATCCTGAACAACATGTTCCGGCCGAACCAGGCGCCGATCGTGTCGGTCATCGCGGTCGTACTGGTGCTCGTGTCGATCATCCCGATCTGGCTGGCGCAGCGGCTCTCCGGCGACGACCAGCAGCGGCGTTGACCGCGAGGGCGGAGGCGCGACCCCCACGCTCCGCCCTCGCCCCCGCGCTCTCGCTGCGTGCCGCCTCGCCTGCCTCCGCGGCTCGCCTGCCTCCCGGGGGTGTCGAGTTGCCACCCACGGTCGGTCTCCGGTGACGGACGCCGCCGCAGGTAGCACCTCGATCGGCCGCGCCGGGGTGGAGAATGGGCGCATGGATGCCACACCGTCGTCGTCCTTCGCCGCATCGCTGCCCGGGTGGCTCGTCGAGGAGCTGCCGCGGATCGCGGCCCAACCGCTTCCCGACGACGATGCGCGCATGGCGCTCGCGATCGAGCTCGCGGACCGGAACTGGCGGGAGGGCAGCGGCGGACCGTTCGCTGCCCTCGTCGTCGACCCCGCGACGGGCGAGCTCGTCTCGGCGGGCGTCAACCTCGTGCTCTCGAGCGGGGTGAGCTCGCTGCACGCCGAGGTCACCGCGCTCTCGCTCGCGCAACGGCGGCTCGGCCGGTGGGACCTCGGCGCCGAGGGAACCGAGCTCGAACTCGTCGTCAACTGGGCGACGTGCGTCATGTGCTACGGCGCGACGATGTGGTCGGGGGTCCGGAGGCTGGTCATCGCGGGCGACGGCGAGGAGTGCGAGCGGCTCACCGGGTTCGACGAGGGGCCGATGCCCGCGGATTGGATGGGCGAGTTCGAGCGTCGCGGCATCCGAGTGCACTCCGGGGTGCGCCGAGACGAGGCGATCGAGGTGTTCCGGGCGTTCGGCGCGTCGGACGCGGTCGTCTACAACGCGCGCGGCGCGACGGAGCGGTAGGCCCGGCGCGGGGGGCGATGGGGATCGACAACGACGTCTACGACCGTCTCGGCGCGACGTGGTGGGACGAGGACAATCCCCTCAACGTGCTGCACGGCAGCTTCACTCCCGCGCGCATGCGGTACTTCCGGCGGGTCCTCTCGCGGGTCGGCATCTCACGCGGCCGCCTCCTCGACGTGGGCTGCGGCGCGGGGTTCCTCTCCGAGGAGTTCGCACGGTCCGGCTTCACGGTCTCGGCGATCGATCCGTCGCCGGTGGCGATCGCGGCCGCACGCGCTCACGCCGAGGCCGGGGGGCTCGCCATCGACTACCGCCTCGGGCGGGGCGAGCAGCTGCCGTTCGCTGATGCGAGCGTCGACGTGGCGACCAGCTGCGACGTCCTCGAGCACGTGGCCGACCTGGGCCGGGTGATCGCGGAGGTGGCGCGGGTGCTCCGGCCCGGCGGCGTGTTCCTGTACGACACGATCAATCGAACCCGGCGCAGCCGGCTGCTCGTCATCCGCGCGATGCAGGAATGGCGGTGGACGAGGATCACGGACGCCGAGATCCACGACTGGGCGATGTTCATCACCCCGGCCGAGCTCTCGGCGGTCCTCGACGACCACGGCCTGGCCGCCGCCGAGACGGTCGGGCTCGCTCCGAGGGCGAGCCTGCCGAACATGGTGCGCGACCTGCTGCGCACGCGACGGGGGCGGATGAGCTTCGGCGAACTGAGTCGCCGGCTCGACTTCGGCGAGGTCCAGGACGTCCGCGTCTCGTACCTGGGGTACGCGGTCCGGAGCGGATGACACCGGCGGCCGGCCCGGACCCCGTCCGAACCGGCCGCCCAGGGCACCATCAGCGCTCGGGGTGTCCGCCGCGCGCCGCGCCGTGGCGGCGCTCGCCGTCATGCAGGTGGACGTGCACGTGGACGTCGTCGTGACGGCGGCCGTGCCCGCGGCCTCGACCGTGCCGGCGACCGCCGCGCTCGTGCTCGCACGGGTCGACGTCGTGACCGTGGCGGTCGTCGAACGCCCACGGATGCCGCATCGGCCCGCCGTGCGCGGCGCCGACGGCCCACGGGGGCATGCCCCAACGCGGCCCGCCGCGGCGCATCCAGGGCCCGGGGCCGAATCCGGCGGCGAACCCCGGACGACGCCGACCGTGCCCGCGACGGGGCTCGGGCATCGACTCGTCCCAGCCGAGTTCGCGCGCGATGGCCTCGAGCGAGGCGACCGTGGTGGCGTACTCCTCATCGGAGACGGCCGAGCGCACGCGGTCGCGCACGGCCTGCACGCGCTCGGTGAGCGCGTCGAGCGCCTTACGACCCGCGTCGGTCGGCGTCCAGGCGCCGGGCTCGCCGGCGATCCAGCCGCGCTCGACGAGGTCGTCGAGCTTGTGCGGCCGGGCGGCGAGACGTGCGGCGAGTCGCTCGTCGCGGACCTCGCCCGCGACGAGGTTGAGCCGACGCCAGTCGCGTCGGGTGACGCCCTGGTCGGCGAGGGCGGCGTCGACCTCGACGGCGATGCGCCGCTCGACGACCTTCAGCCAGAAGCCGAGGGGGCGGATGCCGGGGGCCGGCGTCTCGGGCGCGTCGTTCGCGCCGTCGGCATCGCCGGGCCGGTCGTGGTCGTGGTCTTCGTATTCATCGTGGGTGCTCATGGGAATCCTCTCGTGACGCGCGTGCGCGCCGGTGCGTCGCCCGAGCGGTCGTCGGGCGTGATGGGGTGCTGCGAATGCGGCGTCGGAGCGGGAGCGCCCGACGTGGGCCTGCGACATCGGTCGAGGCGATGGTCCATGTCTCATGACATGTATATGCACTATGACATGGATATGGTTCGCATGTCAACTGACATGTAATCTGGAGGGATGGGCGAGCAGCACGGCGGCACCGGTGACGGCGATGCGGTCGACCGCATCGAGCAGGCGCTCGCATCGCTCCGGCGTGGAGGGCGGGCCCAGTGGTCCGGCCCGCACGGCCGCGGGGGCGCCCACGCCCACGAAGAGCCGCACGGTCACGACGAGCCGCAACGCCACGGAGGGCCGTTCGGCGCGCCCGTCGGTCGGCCCGGGGGCCGGGGCGGCCCGGGAGGGGGGCGCGGCCCGTGGGAGTTCCGCATGGGCCCGGTCGCCCGCGCCAGGCTGCTCGCGATGCTCGTCGCGGCGGATCGGCCGATGTCGGTGACCGAGCTGGCCGGAGCGATCGGCGTGGACCAGCCGAGGGCGAGCCGCCTCGTCCAGGCCTCGGTCGACGAGGGACTCGTCGTCCGTGAGGCCGACCCCGACGACGCCCGGCGCACGCGCCTCCGCATCACCGACGAGGGCAGGGCGGCCGTGCACGCCGCGAGCTCGAACCGCCGCCGAGCGATCGAGGCGGCGCTCGACGGATTCAGCGACGACGATCGCGATCGTTTCGCGGACCTCCTCGCCCGGTTCGCGGACGGGCTGCGCCGAGCGCACCCCCCGCATCACTGAGCGTGCTCATCTGAGCACTTCGGTGGCCTGCGACTGCACATATGCTGGCGCCGCATGAACGTCTCGTGACAGGTCTTCCCGATCGACCCTGACCTCCATAGGCTGACGCCGTCCGGGGGTCAGGGTGGCCCTCTGTCGCGTGCCGGAGGTGCCGAGATGCAACGACCCGTCCAACGCCTGACCGTGGGGCTGACCGCGGCAGCCCTGATGGGGGTGGGAATCGCGGTGCCGGCGGGTGCCGCCGTCGCGGCCGAAGGGCCGACCGACCTCATCATCAGCGAGTACGTCGAGGGCACGTCGACCAACAAGGCCGTCGAGCTCTACAACCCGACCGATGCCGACATCTCGCTCTCGGGCTACTCGTTGAACGTCTACTTCAACGGCAGCACGTCGTCCACGGCGTTCGCGCTCGCCGGTTCGGTGCCTGTCGGCGGGACGTTCGTGTTCGCCAGCAACCTCCTCTCCTCCTATGCCCAGCAGGCCACGGGGGCCAGCCTCTGGAACGGCAACGACGCGATCGTCCTGAAGCGGGGCGACAACGTCGTCGACTCGCTCGGCCAGGTCGGGTCGGACCCCGGCAGCGAGTGGGGCACCGGCCTCACGTCGACGCAGGACAACACCATCCGTCGCAACGCGGACGTCTGCGTCGGCGACACGATCGTCGACGACGTCTTCGATCCGTCCGTCGAATGGACCGGATACGCGACGAACACCTTCGACGGCCTCGGCTCGCACACGGCCGACTGCGGAGAAGCGGGTCCGCAGGAGCCCGTGATCAACGAGTTCTCGGCGTCGACCGCCGGCACCGACGTCGAATACGTCGAGATCCTCGTCGAGCCGGGCACCGACGTCAGCGGGTTCCGCGTGCTCGAGATCGAGGGCGACTCCAACTCGACCATGGGCGTCGTCGATGAGATCGTCTCGTTCGATCCGGCCGACGGCAGCGGCCGCTCGCTCGCATGGCTGCCCGCCAACGCGCTCGAGAACGGCACGGTCTCACTGCTGCTCGTCAGCGGCTTCACCGGCGCGCTCGGCGACGACCTCGACGCCGACGATGACGGAACCCTCGACGCAGCCGGATTCGAGCTCCTCGACTCGGTCGCCGTGAACGACGGCGGCGCCGGCGACCTCGCCTACGGCGACACCGTCCTCACCGTCGGCTACGACGGCCTGTCGTTCGCCCCCGGCGGCGCCTCCCGCATCCCGGACGGCGTCGACACCGATTCGACCGCCGACTGGGTGCGCAACGACTTCGACCTCGCCGGCATCCCCGGCTACACGGGTAGCCTCGTCACCGGCGAGGCGGCAAACACCCCGGGCGCGCCGAACTCGCTGACGGCGGTCGTCGTGCCGCTGCCCCCGGCCGACTGCAACGCCGCGACCGTGTCGATCGGCTCCGTGCAGGGCGCGGGTTCCGCCTCGCCCATGGCCGGATCCTCAGTGCAGATCGAGGGCGTCGTCGTGGGCGACTTCCAGGACGGCGGATTCGACGGCTACTACGTGCAGGACGCCGGCGACGGCGACCCCGCGACCTCGGACGGCATCTTCGTCTACGCCCAGAACGGCATGGAGGTCGCCGAGGGCGACGTCGTCCACATCGCCGGGGTCGTGAGCGAGTTCTTCGGCATGACCGAGATCACCGCGACCGCGAACTCGGTGTGCGAGACCGGCGCCGCGCTTCCGCCGGCAGCCGAGCTGACCCTGCCGGCCACCCCGGAGGCGAAGGAGGCCCTCGAGGGCATGCGCGTCACCCTGCCGCAGTCGCTCTCGATCCTCGAGTACTTCAACTTCGGCCGGTACAACGAGATCGCGCTCGGCACCGAGCGGCAGATGCAGCCGACCGCGGTCTACGAGCCGGGATCGCCCGAGGCGATCGCGCTCGCCGAGGAGAACGCGGCGAACCGCATCACGCTCGACGACGGGCGCAGCACCGAGAACCCCGACCCGGCGATCCACCCCAACGGCGAGGAGTTCGCCCTCGACAACACCTTCCGCGGCGGCGACCTCGTCACCGACGCCACGGGCGTGCTCGACTACCGGTTCAACCTCTGGCGCGTCCAGCCGACGCAGGGCGCCGACTACGAGGCGGTGAACCTGCGGCCCGACGTGCCGGAGGTCGGCGGGAACTTCACCGTCTCGAGCTTCAACGTGCTGAACTACTTCACGTCGATCGGCTCGGGCGGCGACTTCCGAGGCGCGAACACGCAGGAGGAGTTCGACCGGCAGGAGGCGAAGATCGTGGCCGCCCTGGCCGAGATCGACGCCGACGTGTTCGGCCTCATCGAGATCGAGAACAATGACGAGGCGGTGTTCACCCTGGTCGACGCGCTCAACGAGCAGCTCGGCGGCGACGTGTACGCGGCACTCGACACGGGGATCATCGGAACCGACGTGATCACGACGGCGTTCATCTACAAGCCGTCCGAGGTCGAGCTCGCGGGCGACTTCGCGATCCTCGACGAGAGCGTCGACCCGCGCTTCGACACCGATCGCAACCGGCCGGCGCTCGCACAGACGTTCGCCGACGTCGAGACCGGCGAGGAGGTCACGGTCGTCGTGAACCACCTCAAGTCGAAGGGCTCCGCGTGCTCGGGCGACCCGGACACCGGCGACGGCCAGGGCAACTGCAACCTGACCCGTGAGGCGGCGGCCGAGGCGATGGTCGACTGGCTCGCCACGGGCCCGACCGGCGCCGAGCCCGGTCGCGACCTGATCATCGGCGACCTGAACTCCTACGACAAGGAGGACCCGATCGACGTCCTGACCGAGGCCGGCTACACCGACCTGCTCCTCGCCGAGCAGGGTGAGAACGCCTACTCGTACGTGTTCGACGGCCAGCTCGGGTACCTCGACTACGCGCTCGCCGGGCCCGGACTCCTCTCGAAGGTCACGGGTGCGGCGGCGTGGGCGATCAACGCCGACGAGCCGAGCCTGCTCGACTACGACATGACGTTCAAGAAGGACGCGCAGGACGCGATCTTCGCGCCCGACGCGTTCCGCTCGAGCGACCACGACCCCGTCCTGGTCGGCTTCGACTTCGTGCCGCCGGAGCTCTCGGTCACGGTCGACCCCGAGACCGTCTTCCCGCCGAACGCCAAGTGGCAGACCGTCACGTTCGACGTCGACGCGTCGGACGACTCCGGCGAGGTCGAGGTCGAGCTCGTCGAGGCCACGGCCGAGGGGCACAAGGCCGACGTCGAGATCGTGTCCGACACCGAGGCGCGCGTGCTCGCCCGCTACGGCGCCGTCTACACGTTCGTGTTCGAGGCGACCGACCCGAGCGGCAACACCACCACCCAGGAGGTGACGGTCACGGTCGGGCCGTAGCCCCGCCCCCAGCCCGACGGCGCGTCGCTCCCCTCCCCGGGGCGGCGCGCCGTCGTCGTGCCTGCACTGCGTTCCGCGGCGACGGCGGCTACCGCTACTACCCGCGGCGATGCGCGGCTACCGCGTGGTCGGAGGGGTCGCGGCATCCATCGCGCGCTGCGGCACGCGGACGAACAGCATGAGCACGAGCCCGGCGGCCAGGACGAGCACGATGCCGAGGACGCCCCAGTAGGTCGCGCCGAAGATCGCGATGAACATCGACCAGAGCAGCGGCGACAGGAAGCTCGCCGCGCGGCCGGTCGTCGCGTACAGGCCGAAGATCTCGCTCTCGCGGCCGGCCGGGGTCACCCGGGCGAGGAACGACCGCGAGGCGGCCTGGGCCGGACCGACGAAGAGAGTGAGGACGAGGCCGAAGATCCAGAACGGCAGCTTGCCTGCGTCGTGGAGGAAGAACACCACGAGCCCCGCGCCGACCAGCCCGCCGAGCGACGTGAGGATGACGGCACGTGGGCCGAACCGGTCGTCGAACCGGCCCGCGACGATCGTCGAGACGCCCGCCAGGAGGTTCGCGGCGATGCCGAAGATCATGACCTCGTTCGAGGTGAAGTGGAACGCGACCGCGGCGATCACCGCGCCGAACGCGAAGACGCCCGCCAGCCCGTCGCGGAACACCGCGCTCGCGAGGAGGAACCAGAACGTGTGCCGCGACTCGCGCCAGAGGCGGACGATGTCCTGCACCAGCACGCCGTAGCTGCGGAGGAACCCGACCCGCTCGCGGCCCGGCGCGGGCGGCGCCTCCGGCACGTAGACGAGCACGGGCCAGGCGAACACCAGCGTCCAGACGGCGCATCCGACTGCGATGACCCGGTAGACGAGGCCGTCGTCGGTCGGCATGCCCCACCAGTCGAACGTGGTCGCCACGACGACGAGCACGAGCGCGACGATGCCGCCGAGGTATCCGAGCCCCCACCCCAGTCCGGACACCTTGCCGACCGTCTTCGGCGTGGACACCTGCACGAGCATCGCGTTGTAGTTCACGCCCGCGATCTCGCTGAAGACCGTGCCTGCGGCGATGAGCGAGACGCCGAGCACGAAGTACGACGGCATCCCCTGCACGAAGAAGAGGCCGAGCATGCACGCCACGAGGGCAGCGGTCGCGCCGCCGAGCCAGAGCTTGCGTCGGCCCGCGACATCCGCTCGCTGACCCAGCACGGGAGCCAGCACGGCGATCAGGATCCCGGCGACCGTGATCGCCCAGCCGAGGCCGCTCGCGAGTTCGGCGAGACCGCGTTCGTAGGCGGGGTCGCCCTCGCCGAGCGCCGCCACCGCGGGGTCGAGGAACCAGTCGCTCGTGAGGTACAGCGCCGTGAAGACGAACGTGAGGATGACCGAGTTGAACGGCTGCGTCGCCCAGTCCCAGAGCGCCCACGACCACACCTGTCGCCCCGGGACGGCGCGCTCGCCCTGCAGCTCGAGGCCGGTGACGGCGCGCAGTTCGGCGGTCGAGAGCGGGGGCGTGACGGTGCCGGGACGGGTGGGGCGCGGCGGCTCGGGCGACTGGGGCTGGTCGGTCATGTGGGGGAGTCTTCCGACGTGGGGTGAACGGGCGGTGACGGCGCGCCCGGTCGGTGCCGATCCGCGTCGATCCCGTGCAGGCTAACGCCTCCGGCGCCGCGCGCGATAGCCGTTCGCCGTCGCGCCGCCGGTTCCCCGGGCCCCGCGCCTCAGGCGGCCGACTCGGCCGCGCTCTCGCGCTTGATCGCCGACAGCTCGAACTCGAGCGTGATCTTCTCGGAGACGAGCCATCCGCCCGAATCGAGCGCCATGTTCCACTCGAGGCCGAACTCGCGGCGGTCGATGCGGCGGGTGCCCTCGAAGCCGGCGCGGAGGGCGCCGAACGCGTCGGTCTCGGCGCCCGTGAACTCGATCGGGATCGTGATCGGCTTCGTGACGTCGCGGATCGTGAGGTCGCCCGACACGACGAGCGCGTTGTCGGCGACCTCCTCGATCCGCGTGCTGCGGAACGTGATGTCGGGGTACGTCTCCGCGTCGAAGAAGTCGGCGCTGCGCAGGTGCTCGTCGCGCTGCGCGTTGCGCGTGTCGACGCTCGCGACCTTCAGCACGATCTCGGCCTTGGACGAGTCGGGGTCGTCGAAGTCCACGTGGAGGGTGCCGGTCAGCTCGTTGAAGGCGCCGCGGACGGTGGCCACCATCGCGTGCTTGGCCGAGAAGCCGATGCGCGAGTGGCCGGGGTCGAGGTCCCAGTCGCCGCTCAGGTCGGGTCCGGTGTCGGTCATGATCTCCCCAGGGTCGTTCACCAAAACTCCCACAGTCTCTCATCCCGTGGCTGATCGGTTGCCACCAGCGGGTCGCCGCGCCGATCGACCACCGTCTCGGGGCCCGATCGGCGCGGCGTCGGCACCGGGCGCCCTCAGCGCGTCACGTCGCCGACGAGCTCGGCGAAGAGCTCCTCGGCGTCGCACTCGAGCCGCTGCCGGGTGAACCACTCGCACACGTTCACGCAGTCGCGGTGGAGCAGGTCGAACCCGTTCGGGTTGGCGACGACGTCGACGACCTGCGGCAGGTCGATGGCGACGACCCGGCCGCGGTCGACGAGCAGGTTGTACGGCGAGAGGTCGCCGTGCGCGAGTCCGGCGTGCGCGAGCGTCCGCATGAACGCGGCGACCTGCTGGAAGAGTTCGCGCAGGTCTCCCGTCGACGCGCGCACCTGTGCGAGCCGAGGGGCGGCCACGCGCCCGTCGCCGATGAACTCCATGAGCACCTCGGTCTCGCCCACCTGCACCGGGTACGGCACGGCCGCGCCGAGTTCGGTGAGCCGGGACAGCGCGGAGAACTCGGCGTACGCCCATTCGACGCGCGCGACCTCGCGGCCGTAGGAGGACGATCGCTGCACGGCGCGCACGTCGCGGGAGCGGCGCGTGCCGCGCCCTTCGGTGTAGATCGCCGATCGGTGGAACAGCCGGTTCTCTGCGCCGCGGTACCGCTTCGCGGCGAGCAGCGCGCGGTTGCCCGGCACGTCGGCGGGCGCGCCGGGCACGGCGCGCTCGATGAGCCAGAGGTCGGCCTCCTTGCCGGTCTTCACGATGCCGAGCTCGGTGTCGATCGCCGCGGCGGAGGTGACGAGCCAGTCGGGCCGCGGCTGCGGCCCGCGCTCGCCGGGCTGGGTCGCCGGCCAGGTCGACCAGCGTTGGTCCTCGCCCGGCTCGACGTCCGAGAAGGCGAGTGAGGCGGATGCCGCGCCGAACGGCGCAGCGGTCGTCGCGCGCGGTCGCGCGGCGGAATCGTCGAGAGACGACAGCATGTTCACGGTGGTTCTCCGAGATCGTGGAGGCCACCGTTCGCTGATGCTAGCGGGCGGCCTCGCAGGGAAGGGTGTCTGCGATACGCGCGACAAGGACGGTGTTCATCGCTTCACTCCTTCCGTCTCGGCCCGCTCCGGGCGTCGTGGTCGCCTCGATCGGGCGACGGATGCCGCGTGGCGCGGCCCGCATGAGCCTACGCCGCACCGCGGCATCCGTAAAGGTTCGTCGTCGATCGCGCGAGCGGCTGTGGTTCGCGTCAGCGGCTGTGGTCGGCCAGGATCTGGTCGATGTCGATCTGCGAGAGCAGGTGCTGCCAGTCGAGCTCGCGCGCCACGTCGGCGACGTCGGGGTCTGCGAACGCCTTGCCGTTCCGGTGCACCACGACGCCCGACGGCACCAGCTGGTTGAGCCGCGCGAGGATGGCGTCGTCCACGGCCTCCGTGTCGAAGTCGGCGCCGACGCGTTCGTAGACGTCGGCCGAGAGCGTGTACGGGACGATCGCGACCTCGATGGGTTCGGCCATGGTGGTTCCCCTTCCTCCGCGGTCCGCCGTCGCTCAGGCGCGCGCCGCGGCCGCCTCGTCGTCCTCGGTCGCGACGAGCTGCCCGCAGGCGCCGTCGATCTCCTTGCCGCGCGTGTCGCGGATGGTGGTCGGGATCCCCGCGTCGGAGAGGCGACGCACGAACTCGTGCTGGACCTCGACCTCGGAGGCCGTCCAGATCGAGCCCGGCGTCGGGTTCAGCGGGATCGGGTTGACGTGCACCCACCCGCGGCCGCGCGCGTTGAGCTTCTCGGCGAGCAGGTCGGCGCGCCATCCGTGGTCGTTCATGTCCTTGATGAGCGCGTACTCGATCGAGACGCGGCGGCCCGTCTTCTCGAAGTACTCGCGCGCGGCGTCGAGCGCCTCGTCGACCTTCCACCGCGAGTTCACGGGGATGAGCTCGTCGCGCAGGCCGTCGTCGGGCGCGTGGAGGCTGAGCGCGAACGTCACCGGCACGTGCTCGTCGGCGAGCTTGCGGATGGCGGGGACGAGCCCGACCGTCGAGACCGTGATGTTGCGTGCCGACATGCCGAGGCCGTTCGGCGCGGGCGCCGCCATGGTGCGAACGGCGCGCATGAGACGCGCGTAGTTCGCCAGCGGTTCACCCATGCCCATGAAGACGATGTTCGAGACGCGCTCGGGCGAGCCGTCGTCGGCCCGCTTGCCGTGCAGGGCCCCCGATGCGATGACGCGGTTCGCCTCGACGACCTGCGCGAGGATCTCGGCGGCCGACATGTTGCGGGTGAGGCCCGCCTGTCCGGTGGCGCAGAACGGGCAGTTCATGCCGCACCCGGCCTGGCTCGACACGCACAGCGTGATGCGGCCGGGGTAGCGCATGAGGACCGACTCGACGAGCGCGCCGTCGTGCAGCTTCCACAGGAACTTGATCGTGTCGCCGCGGTCGGTCTCGAGGCGTCGGACCTCGGTCAGGAGCGGGGGCAGGAGTCCGGCGACGAGCTCCTCGCGGCCGTCGACCGGGAGGTCGGTCATCTCGGCCGGGTCGCTCGTCCAGCGCGTGAAGTAATGGCGCGCGACCTGCTTCAGGCGGAACGGCGGGATACCGAGCTCTTCGGCCTTGGCCTTCCACTCCTCGGGCGCGAGGTCGGCGAGATGCGCCGGCGGCTTGCCGCGCTTGGGCGAGGCGAACTGCAGCAGCGGGCGGCCGTCGGGGCCCTTCGCCTGCTTCCAGCCCTCGGTCTTCGGGCGGACCTGGCGGATGCCCGCGGAGCCGGCGGGGGTCTCGGGGGCGTCGGTCGGCATGGTCCAAGGGTACGCGCCGACGCCCGTGCACGGGCTGGATGCACGGGTGTCGGTGCGAGCATGAGCATGGACGAGCGGTCGGGTTCGGCGCGGCGCGGCGCGGTCGGCCCTGCGCGCGTCGGTTCGCGCGTCAGCTCGCGGGGGGCAGGAACCCCGCGTACACCGGCGTGCTCACGTACGTCAGCGTGCCGGCCTCGATGACGACCACGGGGCTGATGCCGTTCGCCGCGTCGGGCTGCCCGCGGTAGCCGCCGGGCACGGGGTCGTCGTTCGGCTCGTAGCCGGCGTCGCCGAGGTCGGCGATCCACTCGGCCTCGTCATCGCCGATCTCGATCTGCGCGACGTCGACGACGTTGTCGGTGTCCGGCGCGCCCCATGAGCAGACGAGTCCGCCCTCGTCCGAGATCTCGGTCGCGATCGGATCGAAGAGGGTCGCAGCTCGCGCCTGGAGTCCGTCGGCGTCGAGCTTCGCGTAGGCGTCGGGCGTGAGCACGGTCTCGCACGTCGCGGGGATGGCCGACGAGTCGGGCGACGGCTCCGAGCTCTCCGAGCCGTCGGTCGCGTCGGAGGACGTGGTCGGTTCGGGTGAGGTCGACGGCGCCGGGTCGGCGCCGGTGCAGCCGGCGAGCCCCAGCGTGACGAGGGCGACGACGACCGGCGCGACGATGCGCGGGTGGATGAGTCGGGTCATCCGGTCAGCGTAGGGCGACCGGACGACCCGGGCGGGTCGTTCTGCACAGCGGCCCGCCCGGGACCCGTCGTTACGGCGTCGTCCAGGTGGCCGGCGGCTTCTGCTGGTCGTACAGCCAGATCTGGAAGAACTCGTCGAGATCCTCGCCCGAGACCTCCTCGTACACCTCCTGGAAGTCCTCCGACGTGCCCGCCGAGTCGTCGTAACGCTGCAGCCAGAGCTGCGCGCCCTCGAAGAACGCGTCGTCGCCGACCTCGACGCGCAGCGCGTGCAACGCCGCAGCCCCGCGGTTGTAGACCTGGCCGGCGAAGAGTCCGAGGGGCCCCGGGTCGCCGATCTGGAGGTCCCAGTACGCCTGCGTGCGCGCCGGCGCGTACCAGTTGTCGTAGGTGGTCTGCGCCGTGTTCCTGCCCTGCTCCTCGTTCCACATCCAGGTCGCGTAGGTCGCCCAGCCCTCGTTGAGCCAGATGTCCTGCCAGCGCTCGGGGCTCACCGCGTTGCCGAACCACTGGTGCGCGGCCTCATGTGCCACAGTGCCCTCGCTCGCCGACGACGAGTAGACCGGCCGGGTCTGCGTCTCGAGGGCGTAGCTGACGGAGTCGTTGTCGACGATCGAGCCGTAGGCGACGAAGGGGTAGGGGCCGAACTTCGACTCGAAGAAGTCGATCATCTCGGCCTGCCGGCCGAGGCTCGCGTTCGTGGTCGCGAGGCGGGTGGTGCTCAGCTTGGTGTCGACCGCATCGATGATCGGCACGCCGCTGCCGGAGGTGTACGCGTCGCGCAGGTCGAAGTCGCCGACCGACGCGGTGGTCAGGTAGCTGGCCTGCTGGTCCGGGGCATCCCAGTACCAGGTCGTCCAGCCGTCGGCGGTCTCCTCGGGCTTCGGCTGGATGCCGTTCGCGACCGCGACCTTCCCCTCGGGCACCGTGATCTCGAACGAGTAGGTCGCCTTGTCGGTCTGGTGGTCGCTCACCGGGTACCAGGTCATCGAACCCTCGGGCTCGCTGACGACCATGGCCCCGTCGCGCGTGGTCACCCAGCCGTAGAGCGCGCCCTCGATGTCGCGGGGCCGGGTCGTCGTGCCGCCGTACTCGACGACGACCTGCACCTGCTGGCCGGCCTTGAGCTTCGGACGGGGCTGCACGGTGAGCTCCCAGACACGTGCCGCGTCGTCCTGCACGTGCCAGAACGCGGCGCCCTCGACCTCGGTGCCGGCGAGGGGCGGGGCGACGGATGCCGCAGGCTTGCCGTCGATGCTCAGGGCGTGCACGTCCATCCCGCGCAGATCGAGGTTGAAGCGGTCGAGGTCCTGCGTCGCGACCAGGTCGATCGTGGCAACGCCCTCGAACTCGCCTTCGACGGGCGCCGGATCCGGTGCCGGCGGCGTGTAGGTGAAATCGAGGTCGTAGTGCAGCACGTCGTACCCGCCGTTGCCCGCGTACGGGAAGTACGCGTCGCCGACGCCCTCGGCGCCGGCCGTGTACCGTGGGCCGCTGGGCTTGCCGGGCGCGGCCGCCGCGCCGGCGGCACCGATCGCACCCAGTGCCAGCGTTGCGACGGCGATACCGCCGACCAGTCTCGTCCTCGATCTCATCCCTGTGCTCCCGGTCCGCTCGTGTGTGACCGCACTCTATGGGTGGAGGCAGGTCTCCGGTAGCCCCCGTCCGGAGCCCGAGCACCACCGGAATACTGCGATCTCGCCGAGAGTTGAGTCAAGTACGCTCAAGTTCACCGGTCTCGACTTGACATCGATTCGGGCGGGTCCGACACTTGAGTCGGCGAGGCTCAAGTCTCGCCGATCACTGACTTCGGCCGCGGGCGAGGAACGCCGGGCCGATCGCCGGGGGCGACTTCCGCGAGACCCCCGGCAGAAGGAGATACACACATGTCACGTGCAGTCGGAATCGACCTCGGCACCACGAACTCGGTCGTCAGCGTCCTCGAGGGCGGCGAGCCCGTCGTCATCGCGAACGCCGAGGGCTTCCGCACCACCCCCTCGGTGGTCGCATTCACGAAGGACGGCGAGGTGCTCGTCGGCGAGACGGCGAAGCGCCAGGCCGTGACCAACGTCGACCGCACCATCTCGTCGGTCAAGCGCCACATGGGCACCGACTGGAAGTCGGCCGCGATCGACGGCAAGGAGTACACGCCGCAGGAGATCTCGGCGCGCATCCTCCAGAAGCTCAAGCGCGACGCCGAGCAGTACCTCGGCGACACCGTCACCGACGCGGTCATCACCGTCCCGGCGTACTTCAACGACGCCGAGCGCCAGGCGACGAAGGAGGCCGGCGAGATCGCGGGCCTCAACGTGCTGCGCATCATCAACGAGCCCACGGCCGCCGCGCTCGCCTACGGCCTCGACAAGGGCAAGGAGGACGAGCTCATCCTCGTCTTCGACCTCGGCGGCGGCACGTTCGACGTCTCGCTCCTCGAGGTGGGCAAGGACGACGACTTCTCGACCATCCAGGTCCGCGCGACCGCAGGCGACAACCGCCTCGGCGGCGACGACTGGGACCAGCGCATCGTCGAGCACCTCATCAAGCGCTTCAAGGACACCACGGGCGTCGACGTCTCGAAGGACAAGATCGCCCTCCAGCGCCTGAAGGAGGCGGCGGAGCAGGCCAAGAAGGAGCTCAGCTCGAGCATGAGCACGAGCATCCAGCTGCCCTACCTCTCGCTCACCGAGTCCGGCCCGGCCAACCTCGACGAGACGCTCACGCGCGCCCAGTTCGAGAACATGACGAGCGACCTGCTCGACCGCACCAAGAAGCCGTTCGAGGACGTCATCCGCGAGGCCGGCATCAAGCTCTCCGACATCGCGCACGTCGTGCTCGTCGGCGGTTCGACCCGCATGCCCGCGGTCTCCGAGCTCGTCAAGAAGGAGACCGGCAAGGAGCCCAACAAGGGCGTGAACCCCGACGAGGTCGTCGCCGTGGGCGCCGCCCTTCAGGCCGGCGTCCTCAAGGGCGAGCGCAAGGACGTGCTGCTCATCGACGTCACCCCCCTGAGCCTCGGCATCGAGACCAAGGGTGGCATCATGACCAAGCTCATCGAGCGCAACACGGCCATCCCGACCAAGCGCAGCGAGACCTTCACGACCGCCGACGACAACCAGCCGTCGGTCGCGATCCAAGTGTTCCAGGGCGAGCGCGAGTTCACCCGCGACAACAAGCCGCTCGGCACGTTCGAGCTGACCGGCATCGCGCCGGCCCCCCGCGGCATCCCGCAGATCGAGGTCACCTTCGACATCGACGCGAACGGCATCGTGCACGTGTCCGCGAAGGACAAGGGCACTGGCAAGGAGCAGTCGATGACGATCTCGGGCGGCTCGGCGCTGCCCAAGGAGGACGTCGAGCGCATGGTGCGCGACGCCGAGGAGCACGCGGCCGAGGACAAGAAGCGCCGCGAGTCCGCCGAGACGCGCAACCAGGCCGAGCAGCTCGCGTACTCGGTCGAGAAGCTCATCAAGGAGAACGACGACAAGCTCCCCGCCGACGTCAAGTCGGAGGTCCAGGGCGACGTCGACGCGCTGAAGTCGGCCCTCGCGGGTGACGACGACGACGCGGTGAAGTCGGCGTTCGAGAAGCTCTCGCAGTCGCAGGGCAAGCTCGGCGAGGCGATCTACGCGCAGGGCCAGCAGGCGGATGCCGCGGCCGGCGCGAACCCCGGCGAGGACGCGACGGCGTCGGGCGCCGAGGGCGCCGAGTCCTCCGACGAGGACGTCGTCGACGCCGAGGTCATCGACGACGAGGACGAGAAGAAGTAACCATGACGGACGAGAACCAGAACCAGGACGAGCCGGTCATCCGCGACAAGCGGCGGATCGACACGGAGACGGGAGAGGTTCGCCGTCCCGAGGATGCCGAAGGGGTGGGCGGCGTGCCCGCCCCGGAGGGCGCCGAGACGGGTGCCGAGGCATCCGCTGCGGACGAGGAGGAGACCCTGACCGTCGACGACATCCTCAACGCGGCGCAGGCCGAGGTCGAGGACCCGTCGGCCGAGCACCTCGCCGACCTGAAGCGCGTCACCGCGGAGTACGCCAACTACCGCAAGCGCACCGAGGCGAACCGCGAGGTCGAGCGCGAGCGCGCGGTCGGCGCCACGGTGGCTGTGCTGCTGCCAGTGCTCGACGACCTCGATCGGGCCGAGAAGCACGGCGACCTCGAGGGCGACACCCCGTTCGCGACGATCGCGGCGAAGCTGCGGTCGTCGGTCGAGAAGCTGGGCCTCGCGAAGTTCGGCGAGGTCGGCGAGCCGTTCGACCCGCAGCGCCACGAGGCGATCTTCCAGCAGCACTCCGACGAGGTCGAGGTCGACACGGTGGCCGACGTCGTCGAGACCGGGTACCTGCTCGGCGGCACGCTGCTGCGTGCCGCGAAGGTCGTCGTCAAGACGCCCGCATAGCGGCATCCGGGCCGGTTCGCGGCATCCGTTCCAACCGGCGGATGCCGCGGGCCGGCCCTCCACGGTTCCCACTAGATTCAGCAGGAAGGAGGCGCCGATGGCCAGCCAGGATTGGTTCGACAAGGACTTCTACGCCACCCTCGGCGTCTCGAAGGACGCGAGCGACGCCGACATCAAGAAGGCGTACCGCAAGCTCGCGCGCAAGTACCACCCCGACCAGAACCCGGGGGATGCCGCGGCCGAGGCGAAGTTCAAGGAGATCAGCGAGGCGAACTCGGTGCTCTCGGATCCCGAGGAGCGCAAGGAGTACGACGCGGTCCGCGCCATGGGCGGCGGCGCGCGATTCACGGCCCCGGGCGGCGCCGGCGCGGGCGGCTTCGAGGACGTCTTCGGCGGCATGTTCGGCCAGCAGGGCGGCGGCCAGCGCTACACCTTCCGCCAGGGCGGCGGAGGCGGCGACTACGACGACCTGCTCGGCGGGCTCTTCGGCGGCGGCCGGTTCGGCCAGCCGACCGGCGGCTACCGCGGCTACGGCGGCCCGACGAAGGGCCGCGACGTGACGGCGTCGACCACGCTCGACTTCATCACCGCGACCAAGGGCGACCGCATCACCCTGCAGACCGCCGAGGGTCGCGAGATCAGCGTCAACGTGCCGGCGGGCGTCGCCGACGGCCAGAAGATCCGGCTGCGCGGCAAGGGCCATCCGTCGCCCGACGGCGGCGAGGCCGGCGACATCGTGCTCACCGTGAAGGTGCGCAAGCACCCGGTGTTCGAGCGCGACGGGCTGAACCTCCGCGTGACGGTGCCGGTGACCTTCGCCGAGGCCGCGCTCGGCGCGACCATCCAGGTCCCGACCCTCGGCGGCGACCCGGTCAAGCTGCGAGTCGCGCCCGGCACTCCGAGCGGGCGCGTGCTGCGGGTCAAGGGCCGCGGCGTCGAGACGAGGAAGGGCACGGGCGACCTGCTCGCGATCGTCCAGGTCGCGGTGCCGGCGCACCTGTCGAAGGATGCGGAGGAGAAGCTGCGCGAGTTCGCGGAGCAGCTGCCTCACGAGGACCCCCGCGAGGACCTCCTCGCCAAGGCCCGGAGCGCCTGATGCAGGTCGACGGCGAGAGCCCGCTGTTCGTCATCTCGGTCGCGGCCGAGCTGGCGGGCATGCACCCCCAGACGCTCCGCCAGTACGACCGCATGGGGTTGGTCTCGCCGAAGCGGACCGCCGGCAAGTCGCGCCGCTACTCGATGCGCGACGTCGCGCAACTGCGCGAGATCCAGCAGCTCTCGAGCGAGGGCGTGAGCCTCGAGGGCATCCGCCGCGTGCTCGGCCTCGAGAACGAGGTCAATGAGCTCCGCGGTCGCGTGCGCGAGCTCGAGCGAGCCCTGGCCGACGAGATGCTGAACCGCCCCGGGCGCCGCGTGTTCGCGGCCGGTTCCGAGGGCGAGGTCGTCACGCTGCGCACGGGAACGCGGGTTCGCCGCGAGAACGCGGTCGTCGTGTGGCGACCGCTCGAGCGCGGCTGAGGCCACGAGGCATCCGCACCCGCTCTCGCCCGCGGCACGGCGCGTGTGCGAGGCTGTGCCTAGCGCTCCGGCGGGCCGGTGCGCGACGGCGACCGGGGGGCGACGATGACGGATGACACGGGCGACGTGCAGATGCCGGCACCCACCCCGGCGCAGCTCCTCCTGCTGCTCGTTCCCGCGATCGTCATCGGCGTGCTCTGCGCGCTGGTCCTCCGCGCGCTCGAGGTCGCGGCCGGCGGACTGCAGCAGGTGCTGTGGACGGCGCTGCCCGAGTCGCTCGGCGTCGACCCCGACGGCTGGTGGATCGTCGTCGTCCTCACGGCGACCGGCTTCGCGGTGGGACTCGGCCTCCAGTTCCTGCCCGGCCACGGCGGACTCGACTCGGCGACGACCGAGCTCGTCTCGGAGCCGTTGAAGCTCCGCACCCTGCCGGGTCTCGTCATCGTCACGGGGCTCGCGCTCGCAGGCGGCGTGAGCCTCGGCCCCGAGAACCCGATCATCGCGATCAACGTCGCGCTGACGGTCGCGCTGCTCGGCCGACTCATGCCCCGCGTCGGCGCGAAGCTCGGCATGCTCATGGCCGCGGCCGGGACGATCGGCGCCCTGTTCGGCTCGCCGGTCGCCGCCGCACTGCTCTTCACGGGCACGCTCGCGGCGGTCCGCGGCGGCGGCGCGCTGTGGGACAAGCTGTTCCTCCCGCTCGCCTCCGCGGCGGCCGCCGCAGGCACCATGCACGTGCTCGGGGCGCCGCCGCTGCAGTTCACGCTGCCGACGGAGCCGACGACACCGCTGCTCCTGCTGGCCGGCATCGTCATCGCCATCGCGGGCGTCGCGATCGGGCTCGTCGGCGCGTTCGCGTTCCCGTTCGTCCACCGGGCGTTCCATGCGCTGCGGCAGCCGCTCCTCATCGCGACCGCGGGCGGTCTCGTCCTCGGGCTGCTCGGGCTCGTCGGCGGCCCGATCACGCTGTTCAAGGGCCTCGACCAGATGGGGGAGCTCTTCGAGGACCCGGACGCCTACGATGCTGGCCAGCTCGTCGTCATCGTCGCGGTGAAGCTCGTCGCGCTGCTCGTGGCGGCGAGCGCCGCGTTCCGCGGCGGTCGCATCTTCCCCGCCGCGTTCATCGGCGCGGCGCTCGGGATGCTCGCGCACGCGCTCATCCCGTCGCTGCCGATCGCGCTCTGCGTGGCCAGCGCGCTCATCGGGATCCTGCTGGTGATGGCCAAGGACGGATGGCTCGCCCTGTTCGTCGCCGCGGCCGTCGCGGGCGACCTGGCCCTCCTGCCGTGGCTCTGCGTGATCATCCTGCCCGCGTGGCTGCTGGTGTCGCGGGCGCCCGAATTCCGGATCGTGCCGACGCCGGTGCCGTCGGCCGCGCAGCCCGTGGCCGGGGCGGCGTCGGATCCCGAGCGGCCGCCGACGGCCTGAGGATCAGGCGCGCGCTTCGGGACCGGCGGGTACGGGGGCGATCTCCCCGAGCAGCCGCTCCACCCGGGCGCGGGTCTCGTCGCGCACGCGGCCGGCGGTGCAGGACCGACTGCGGGTCGTCGAGGGCGAGCTGGCCCTCGCCCGTGCTCATGCGCGCGCCGCGTCGGGGAGGATCTCGCCGAGGAGTTCCTCGACGCGACGGCGGATCTCGTCGCGGATGGGGCGGACGGCCTCGATGCCCTGGCCGGCCGGGTCGTCGAGCTCCCAGTCCTCGTAGCGCTTGCCGGGGAAGATCGGGCACGCGTCGCCGCAGCCCATCGTGATGACGACGTCGGATTCGCGGACGGCCTCGGTCGTGAGCACCTTCGGCGTGTTGCCGGCGATGTCGATGCCCTCCTCGGCCATCGCCTGCACGGCGACCGGGTTGATCTGGTCCTTCGGGGCGGATCCGGCCGAGAGCACCTCGACGCGGTCGCCGCCGAGTTCGCGCAGGTAGCCCGCGGCCATCTGCGAGCGGCCGGCGTTGTGGACGCAGACGAACAGGACGGTGGGCGTGTCGGACATCGGGACCTCGTTTCGCTCGGAACGATCAAAGCATAGATCGGGATCTATGCATTGTCGAGCGGATGCCGCGGGCCCGCGTCGCCCGCGTCGCCCCGCGCGAGATCATCGCCGCCGGCGGTCGCGCCGCCGCGGCATCCGCCGTCAGGCCAGGCTCGCGATGAGCTCGCGCACCCGCCGGTCGATGTCGTCGCGGATGCGTCGCACCTCGACGAGGGGTCGCCCTACCGGATCGTCGAGCTCCCAGTCCTCGTAGCGCGTGTCGGGGTAGACGGGGCACGCATCGCCGCAGCCCATCGTGATCACGACGTCCGCGGCCCGGACGACCTCGTCCGTGAGCGGCTTCGGGTAGGCGCCGGCGACCGGCACCCCGATCTCGTCGAGCACGCCCACCACGGCGGGCGAGACGGCGTCGGCCGGCTCGGATCCGGCCGTGCGCACGTGCACGCGGTCGCCGGCGAGGTGCTGCAGGATCGCCGCGGCCATCTGCGAGCGCCCGGCGTTCTGCACGCACACGAAGAGCACCTCGGGCGTCGTCGCGCCGGCCGCGCGCGCGTCCACCGCGAGCGCGGCGAGCCGGTCGGCCGCGAACCCCGCCGCGCGGGACGTGAACCGGCTCGTGACGCCGCTCCGCTCGGCGAGGAGGTCGCGGCTCTCGCGGACGTAGCGCTCGACGGTTACGCGGCCGAACGTTCCCGCGAACCGCGTCGCCAGGTCGTCGACCACGCGGGTGATCGCCGCCTCGTCGTCGCGGGGGGCCGCCGGCACGTGGAGCAGTTCGGCGACCCGGTCGAGCTGGTCGGGTGCGATCGAGTACCAGGCGCGACGGCCCTCGGGCTCGCGCACGAGCACGCCGTCGTCGAGCAGCGCCTTCGCGTGGTGCGACACGGTCGGCTGCCGGAGGCCGAGTTCGTCGGCGAGCGCGGTCACGGTCGATCGGCCGTCGGCGCTCGCGAGGATGAGCGAGAGCATGCGTGCCCGCGTGGGGTCCGCGAGGAGCGCAAGGCCCCCGGCCGCGACATCCGCCCCACCCGTGTGCATAGATGCCAGTCTATGCAAGAGGACGGATGCCGCGGCCGGGCGGCGTGCTCAGCAGCAGCCGCTCGAGCCGTCGAGGCTCGTCGAGCACACGCCCGTCGCGGGGAGTTCGAGCTGCACGTTCGCGGCGCCCGCCGTGTCGCCCGCGAGCCATGCTGCGATCGAGCGCACCTGCTCGTACCCGGTCGCGAGCAGGAACGTCGGCGCGCGGCCGTAGCTCTTCATGCCGGCGAGGAAGAAGCCGTCCTCGGGCTGGCGGAGTTCGGCGAACCCGTGCGGCTCGACCGTGCCGCACGAGTGCACGTTCGGGTCGATGAGCGGCGCCAGGCGCTTCGGCGCCTCGACGACGTCGTCGAGCTCGAGGCGGATCTCGCGGAGCAGGTCGAGGTCGGGCCGGAAGCCCGTCGCGTTGACGATCACGTCGGCCCCGTGGTCCACGAGTTCGCCGGCGCGCGAGCCGACGATGCGAACGCCGCCGTCGGCGGCCCGGCCCAGCCGGACGATCTCGAACCGGTCGAGCACCTCGATGCGTCCCGCGTGCACGAGGTCGTCGACGCGGCGACCGATCGAGGCGCGTGCGGGGAGCCCGTCGTCGTCCGAGGTCGTGACCCGCACGGCGGAGGCAGTGCGGATGGCCCACGTGATGCGGGTCCCGGGCTCCTCGCGCGCGAGTGCGGCGAGGGCGAGCAGCGTGTTGGCGGCGGAGTGCCCGGCGCCCACGACGGTCACGCGGCGGCCCGCGAAGCGGGCGCGGTCGGCACCGAGCACGTCGGGCAGGGCGTGCGTCACGGCGTCCGCCACCTCGTCGAGCCCGAGCGGGTCGAGGCCGCTCGAGCCCAGCCGGTTGGGGGTGCGCCAGGTGCCCGATGCGTCGATGACGGCGCGCGCCGCGACATCCTGCACCGCACCGGATGCGTCGCGCAGCCGCAGCACGAACGGCGCCGCGGCGCGCCCTGCCGTGCGGGTCCGGTCCATCCCCTCGCGGGTGACCGCGGTCACGTCGACGCCCAGGCGGATGCGGGAGGCGAGCGGCTCGAGCGCCGCGAGCGGCTCGAGGTACTGCTCGACGAGTTCGGCGCCGGTGGGCAGGCGGCTCTCGTCGGGGTGCTGCCATCCGGACGCCTCGAGGAGGCGACGCGACGCGGGGTCGACGAGGACGCGCCACGGCGAGAACAGGCGGACGTGGCCCCAGTCGCGGACGCTCGCACCGACCCGGTCGCCGGACTCGTAGACCACGACGTCGAGGCCGCGTTCGAGCAGGTTCGCCGCGGCCGCCAGGCCGATCGGGCCGGCGCCGATGACCGCGACGGGCAGGGTGTCGAGGCGCTCGGCGCGCGACGCGGGACGGGTGAGGTCGAGCAGGGTCATGGCGGGCCTTTCCGGCATATCGAAGTTCGTCGATATTCAGTGTCGACCTATCCATCGAAGTTTGTCAATATTCAGGTAGGATCGGTCGCATGACGACCTTCGACCTCACGCCCGTCGACACCGGCGTCGGTGCCGAGGTCGGCCCGGCCGCGAGCGGCGGTGCGTGCTGCAGTCCGCTCGTGACCGACCCGATGGACGCCTCGCGGGCCGAGCAGCTCGCGGCGTCGTTCAAGGCGCTCGCCGACCCGACCCGCCTCCGGTTGCTGTCGATCGTCGCGAAGTCGGAGGGCGAGGAGGCGTGCGTCTGCGACCTCATCGAGCCCGTCGGGCTCAGCCAGCCCACCGTCTCGCATCACCTGAAGATCCTCGCGACCGCCGGGTTCCTCGAGCGCAGCAAGCGCGGCACCTGGGCCTACTACAAGCTCGTGCCCGGCGCCCTCGACCGGATGTCGCAGCTCCTCGCCGACGCCTGAGCTCCGACGGTCGTGCCGGCGTCGGCGACGAGTCGCGACGGTCGGTCCGCGGCGGACCTCAGTCGGCGCTCGAGCCGACGCTGTCGTGGAGCGGCTCGCCGCCGGCGCCGTCGTCGCGGCGCGCTCCAACCCGCCGAGTGCGGACCGCGAGCAGGATGCCGGTCCAGAGCGCCCAGGCCCACCAGGCCATCACCGCGACGCTCAGCGCGTCCGCCAGCTCCCGCATCGACGGCGGCAGGAGCCCGCTCACGACGATGACGACGCCGGCGAACCCGCCGAGGACGGCGAGGAATCGCGGGAAGTCGCGGCTGCGCCACATCACGATCGCGCAGAGCACCGCGGCCAGCCCGGCCGGCGGCACCGACGCGGTCTCCAGGAACCCGGCCGACGCCACGAGCGGCAGCACGCCGTCGGCGCCGCCGTCGCCGGTCGCGCTCGCCGAGGCCGCGGCGAGGCTCGCGACCGATGCGACCTCGAGCGCGACCGACACCGTCATCGCCGCGACCGCCCAATCGAGGAGCGCCGAAGGTCCGCACGCCGCGCGCAGGCCGATCACGACCAGGATGCGGCCGGTGAGGACGAACGCCATCCATCCGACGAGGAATCCGGCACCCTCCGCGAGCCCGTCGAGCGCGGCGGCGGCCTCGCCCGGGGAACTCCCGGGTTCCACGTACGGGTAGCCGCCGGCGATCGCCATTCCGACGAACTCGGCGAGGTAGAGGAGGATGCCGACGAGGACGAGCCAGGTTCCGTTGCGTGCAGTCATGGCGTCACGGTAGGAGCGACGCGGCCGGGCGCACATCGTCGGATCGCGGTCGGAGCATCGACCCTCGGGACCATCCCGATCAGCCTCAGGACCACAACACCGCGCGACCCGTCGGGGTACAGTCTCGCCATGCAGCGAAGGTGGATCGCGGACGGGGCCGTGGCATGCCTGCTCACCGCGATCGGCGTCATCGAGGTGCTCGCCGCGCATGGAATCGTCGACGCGCCGGCGGCGAATCCCGATGCGACGATCGGACCCCTGCCGGTCGACCTGGCACTCGCCGCGGCCACCACGCTGCCCGTCGCCGTGCGCCGGGCATGGCCGACCGCGGTGCCGATCGCCGTGTACGGGCTGCAGGTGGCCGCCAACCTCCTGATCCTCCACCACATGCCCTTCTTCGCCGGTCTCGGCGCCCTGGCAGTCCTCGGATACACCTTCGGGCGCGGGGCCCGGCCAGACCTGGTGCGCTGGGGATGGATCGGCCCCCTCGCGTGGGCCGCGACGTTCCCCGTGCTCACGCCCGAGGCCCGGACCCTCCCGAGCATCCTGTACACGGCATTCCTGCTCACCGCGCCGTGGGCGATCGGATGGATCATCCGGCGCCTGCTCGAACAGCGCCGCGCCCTCGAGGCGGCGCTCGCCGAGGTCTCGTCGCTCGAGTCGGTCCGCCGGGAGGCGGCCCTCCTCGCACAGCGCGCCCACATCGCCCGCGAGATGCACGACGTGCTCGCGCACGGCGTGAGCGTCATGGTCGTGCAGGCCGGGGCGGCCCGGATCGAGCTGCCAGAGGGCTCGCCCGCGTCAGCGTCGCTGATCGCGGTCGAGGAGACCGGCCGGCGCGTGCTCCGCGAACTCCGCCGGACGGTCGGCCTGCTGCGCGGCCCGGACGCCAACCACGGTGTGGCGCCCGCGCCAGGCCTCGCCGAGCTGCCCGAGCTGGCGGAGACGATGCGACGTGCCGGACTGCACGTCGACCTGGCGGTGGAGGATGGCGGACGCACCGATCCGTCGCGGGAGCTCGTCGCCTACCGCGTCGTCCAGGAGGCGCTCACCAACTGCCTCCGGCACTCCGGCGCGAGCGGCACGTCGGCACGGGTCCGGGTGACCCGCGGGGACGCGCTGCGAGTCCACGTGCGCGATTCGGGCCGTGCGGACTCCGGTTCGGATGAGGGCGGCGGATTCGGGCTCGCGGGTCTGCGGGAGCGTCTCGCGCTCTACGACGGCAGCCTGCGTGCCGAGCGCTGCGACGGCGGATTCGAGGTCGAGGCGGTGATCCCGTGGGAGGCGACCGCATGACCCGCGTCCTCCTCGCGGACGACCAGCAGTTGGTCCGCGCCGGGCTCCGGTCGATCCTCGAGCACGAGGACGACGTCGTGGTCGTCGGCGAGGCCGAGGACGGAGCCGAGGCGGTTCGCCTCGCCGCCGAACTCGGGCCCGACCTCGTGCTGATGGACATCCGGATGCCGGGGATGGACGGCATCACCGCGACGCGACAGGTGGTCGCCCGCCCCTCGCCGCCGACGGTCGTGGTGCTCACGACGTTCGAGGCGGACGAGTACGTCTATGCCGCCCTCCGCGGCGGCGCCGCCGGGTTCCTTCTGAAGGACATCTCGCCAGAGGAACTCGTCGCCTCGGTGCGTGCCGCCGTCGCCGGCGACCGCATCCTGTCCCCGAGCATCACGCGCCGGCTCATCGCCCACTACGTCGCCGCCCCGGACCCCGCCGAAGCGGACCGGGCCACCGCGCACCTGAGCGAACGCGAGGTCGAGGTGCTCCGCCTCGTCGCGCGCGGCCGGTCGAACCACGAGATCGCCGCGACGCTGTTCATCGCGGAGAGCACCGTCAAGACGCACCTGGCCCGGCTCCTGCAGAAGCTCGACCTGCGCGATCGGGTGCACGCGGTCGTGTTCGCCTACGAGCACGGGCTCGCCGGGCGGACCCGCGTCGGCGAGGATCCGCCTCGCGACACCGCGCGGGGCTGAGCGGCCGCCGGCTCAGCGCCCCCAGGCCGATGCGGGCGCCGCGACCACCGGCACCGGCGCCGTCGACCACCAGGCGCCGTTCCCGTAGTGGCTCGACGCCCACGGCGAGGCCCAGATCGCGCGGGCCGTGGCATCCGCCGACGTGCCGGCCTCGAGCCCGGCGACGATGCCGGCGTAGAACGAGCGCTTCTTCAGGTTGGACGCCGCGTACTCGGCCGCGGTCACGAGCGTGTCGTAGCTGCCGAGGCCGCTGCCGCCACCCGAACCGTAGCCGTTGTTCAGCGGATTGTTCCGGTTCCACCAGTCGTCGGGGCCGTTCTCCTCGCGCATCCACTCGACCATGAGCCGCACGTTCTCGTCGGTCAGCGGCCAGTCGCCGAACACCAGGACGAGCTTCGCCCAGTCGTAGTTGGTGCCGGAGTCGACGAGCGTCTCGGGCCCGGTCGTCGTCGAGTAGCCCTCGCGCGACACGCTCGCGGGCGCGACGTCGCCGTCGACCTCGATCTCCTGCACGTCGCCGGAGAACGGAGAGACCGTCGTCACCGTCGCCTCGGCGATCGGCTGCCCGGCACGGGGGAGCGGTGCGAGCGCGAGCGTCGCGAGCAGGCCGGCGACGGCGACCGTGGAGGCGAGCGCGGCGCCGAGTCGGCGTCGAGGCGAGCGGACCACCCTGCGGGCGGATCCCTCGGCCCGACCGGATGGGGCGTCGCGTCGCGACGGTTCGGCGCGGCGGCGCCCGGACGGCGCAGACGACGGACGCCGCGTGGACGATCCCCTCGCCGCGCGGCGCTCCCCCGGTGGCCCCGCCATGTCTCGCATTCGGGGGCCGACGCTAGCAAACCGGCCTGACCGCCGCCATCGGCTTGACGCAGGCCCGCCCCGCGTGCAGCGGCGAGCGTGCACGGCGGTCGACGACCTCAGCCGACGAGGTCGAGGAGCGTGCGAAGCGTGGCCGGGGCGCCGCCGTCGGCATCCTCGTCGTGCTCGCGCAGCTGGCGCTCGATGCCGCGCTCGAGGCTCCCGATGCTGAACCCGCTGAGCGCCCAGCCCAGCGGCGGCACGACCGCCGGCTCGGTCGACGGGGCGACCGTGAGGGCGAGCCCGGGAATGACCGCGCGAAGGGCCGCGATCGCATCGCCGGCGGGCTCGTCCGGCTCGCCGATCGTGCGGAACGACGCGGAGATGCGCTGCCGGAGCACCTGCTCGGTGCCGGCCTTGGAGAGCGCGGCGGCCCCGACCAGCGGCACGAGCGGCTCCGCCGCGACCCCCTCCAGGTCCTGTCGGAGGTCGTAGCCGCCGGAGTTCTTCAGGTAGACGAGGATCGGCACCACGGGCGGGTCGTCCGCGCCGTCGCCGGCGTTCCACACCGAGATCCGGTCGGCGAGCACCGGTGCGAGGTCGGCAGCGGTGCCGAGGCCCGAGCCCTCCGCGTACCCGCCGTCGACGAGCTGCATGCCCTGGCCGCCGCACCCACCGCCCGGCTCGATCCGCGCGGCCGGCGTGATCACCGGGAACCGCGCGGAGAGCATCGCCGCCGTCGCCCACTCCATCCCGGCGAAGCATGCCGCCGGCACGGGGAGGCTCGCCGCCGGTGCCGTGGCCGCGGTGTCGCACCCGGCCGCGGTCGCCCCGGCGGAGACGGACGGATCGGTCGCGACGCCGTTCGAGACGAGGACCTTGCACTTCGACCGCACGTCCGTCGAGTTCAGCACCGGGATGCCGATCCGCGGGGACGCGCCGAGGACGACCTGCTTCTTCAGGCCGGCGACGTCGCCGACCCAGACGTCCTCGATGAGCGCGGCACGATCCCGCCACTCCGCCTGCCCGTCGAGCAGCGAGGGGAACCGCAGCCCGGTCGTCGATGCCACGACGTCGCCGACCACGAGGGCGGCGGTCCCGGTGGAGACGGCGTCCGGGCCGGCGAGGCGCACGAGCTCCCCGCTGCCCTCCCGGTCGATCGCGGTGACCGCGAGACCGACGGATCCGCCGCTCACGCCGCTCGACACCAGCACGGAGCGGCCGAGGCACCCGTCCAGGGCGATCTCCTCGAGCGCGCGGGCGGTCCAGTAGGCCGCACGGATCCCGCCGCCCTCGGCGACGACGATGAGCGCGGGCGTGAAGGTCGTCCCGCCGACGGTCGCGGTGCAGCCGGTGCCGGCGATCGCGCGGAGGCGCGCATCGACCTGCTCCTCGAATGCGTCGTCATCGGCCTCCGCCGCGGCGGCGGGTGACCCGGTTCGCGTCGCGTGGAGCTCCGGGTCGTCGAGCTGCGCCCCCGCCGCCACGACCGCCCAGATCAGCGGGATCACGACGGCCAGCGTGAGCACCGGGTCGGCCCGGAGCCGCAGGTAGCGGAAGATCGGGGCGGGCGGGTGCTCCTGCACGGCGACGGTGAAGGAGCCGAGCACCGCACCCCACGTCGTGAGGAGGAGCACCGAGAGTGCGGGAGCCCCGGCGAACGCCGCGAACTGCACGGGCCAGATCCCGGTGACGGCGAGGACGAGGAGCCCGGCGAGGAAGAACCCGAGGACGAGCCTGCGGTGCCGGAGCCGGAGGCCCTGGTCCATCGCCTCCTCGTCCACCCGCTCCTGCGGATCGAGCAGGCGGTCGACCGTCGGGTTCCCGCGCAGCAGCAGGGGCGCGAGTACCGCCATGACCGCTCCGGCCACGAGGAGCACCACCGACAGGGGGTACGCCCACGGGTCCAGCAGCGGCAGGTCCCACCCGGCGAACACCGGTGCCGTGAACGATCGCACGAGCCCGAGGCCCGCGATCGATGCGATCGACACGGCGATCGCGTCGCCGGTGAGCCACGCCCACCGCGCCCGGTCGAGGAGATCGGGCCGTCGCCGCACGGGCCACGCGGCGCCGGGCCGGATCAGGTAGCCGGCGACGACGATCGCCGGGACGACGAGGAAGGCGACGGCCGACCAGCCGGGGAGCCACGTCCCCGTCGCCGCGCCGGTCGCGACCCACAGCAGGAGCCAGACGGCGATCGGGGCGCACCACCAGAGCGCGTGCGACCGCTTCGATGTGACGGTCCGGACGTCGAAGCCCATGACGGCGGATGCGAGCGCGCGCGTCCGCGCGCGACCGAGGACGTAGGCGCAGGCGATCGCGATCGCGACGGAGAGGAGCGCGACGACGATGTGCCTCGCGGCGTCGGCGTCGATCGGGACCCACTGCCGCTGCAGGTCGGGCAGCTGGTCGAGGACCCCGTCCGTCGGGATGCAGGTGAGCACGAAGAGCGCGATGACGAGCACGGCGGAGAGCCGGTGCAGCCATACCGCCTGGCCCAGGCGCCGGATCCAGACCCGGATGGAGCGTCGGGCCGACGCGTCGCGGAGGATGAAGACCACGAGCAGGACGGCCGAGCCCCACTTGACGGTGGCCGCGGCGGCGACGGCCCAGCCGAGGAGCCCGCCGCCGGCCAGCAGGACCGCCGACGCCTCGGGGCCGATCAGCCACCCGCTGAGCGCGGCCGCTCCGACGAGGAGCACCGCGCCCTCGATCCCCTCCGCGGCCAGGAGAACCAGTAGGGCGTTGCCCGCCAGTCGCCGGGGCCGTGCCATGCCCATGCGGCGGAGGACGTGGGCGACGAACCAGAAGTACGCGGCGATGAAGACCCCGTCGATGAACACGGACGCCGCGATCCACCCGCCGATCGAGGCGGGGATGGTCGTCGACGCCCAGTCGGGCCAGGCGTCCCGCCCGGTCAGGGCGAGCGGGCCGATGACGCTTCCGAGCGGCGAGCTGCGGCCGTCGACCGTCAGGACGCCCGCGATGAGGCGGTCGATCTCGGAGAGGGCGATGAGCGTGCCCAGTACGACGACCACGGCGGTGAGCACGTGGGACGCCCGGGCGCGGTGTTCGGAGACCCATGCCGAGAGGCCACCGGCGGTCCCCGTCGGTGCAGGCTCGACGACGACGGCCATGGGTCCCCCTCCCGGGCTCAGGCGTGACGATAGTCCTGCGGCGGGTGGGGCCGTGCGCCCCGTTCGGGGGAGATTCCGCGGGAACGGCGCGGGTAGGGTGCGGGGGTGGACTTCGATGCGCTGCGCCGGCACCCCGACCTCGAGGCACCGGGGCTGGCCGCAGCGGACGCCGCGGACCGGCTGGTCCTCGACGAGTCGGCGCCCGCGCTCGCCGAGGTCGCCGCGCGGGCCGGCTCGGTCGTCGTGATCGATGACGCGTACGGTGCGCTCGCGCTCGGTTCGGTCGCGGCGGGCGCGGGCGGCGTCCGCGTGCACCAGGATCCGATCACCGGCGAGCGCGCGCTCGCCGAGAACGCCGAGCGCCTCGGGCTGCCCGCCGACGACCGTCCGATGAGCCTGCCCCTCGATCCCGGACTCGTCGCGGACGCGCGCGTCGTGCTCATGCGACTCCCCCGGGCGCTCGATCGCCTCGACGAGGTCGCGGAGCTCGTCGCGCGGCACGCCGCACCCGACGTGCGGGTGTTCGCCGGCGGCCGGATCAAGCACATGTCGCTCGCGATGAACGACGTGCTGGCCCGGTGGTTCGGGCGCGTCGACGTGACCCACGCCAGGCAGAAGTCGCGCGTGCTGGTCGCGACCGGCCCGCGCGCCGATGCGATCGCGGCGCCGCAGCACTGGCCGCGCGAGGCCCGCGACGAGGAACTCGGGCTCACGGTCGTGGCGCACGGCGGGGTGTTCGCCGGCACGACCGTCGACATCGGCACCCGGTTCCTGCTCGGCGTGCTCGGCGGCGCGGTGCCGGACGCCGGGACCGCCGTGGACCTCGCCTGCGGCTCGGGCGTCGTCGCCGCGTGGCTCGCGCGCGAGCGCCCCGGGCTCCTGGTGCGCGCTTCCGACCGGAGCGCCGCGGCCGCGGCATCCGCCCCGCTGACCGCGGCCGCGAACGGCGTCGCCGACCGCGTCGAGGTCGCGCGCGCCGACGGGCTCGAGCACCTCCCCGACGCGAGCGAGCGGCTCGTCGTGCTGAACCCGCCGTTCCACTCCGAGGCCGCCGTGCACACGGGCATCGCGACGCACCTGTTCGCCGACGCCGCCCGGGTGCTCGCGCCGGGCGGCGAACTCTGGTGCGTGTGGAACTCGCACCTCCGCTACCGACCGTTGCTGGAGCGCATCGTCGGTCCGACCCGGGAGATCGCACGCAACCCGAAGTTCACGGTCACGGCTTCGACGCGCCGCTGAGCGCGTGATCGGGCGCCGTCCGAGCGGACACGCCGCGAAGTGGGGCGTGCGGTCGCGGCGCGAACCTGTCAGGCTCGGAGTGTGACCACCACGGCTGCCACGAGCCGTCGTCGTCTCCCGACGGGGACGGTCACCTTCCTGTTCACGGATGTCGAAGGATCGACCCGCCTCGTCGAGGCTGCCGGTGAGCGGTGGCCGGCGCTGCTCGCCGAACACGACGCGCTCGTCCGCGAGGCCATCACCGGCTGCGGGGGCACCGTGGTCAAGACCGAGGGCGACGGGTTCTTCGCGGCCTTCGCCTCGGCGATCGACGCCGTGACCGCCGCGGTGGCGGCGCAACGTGGGATCTCCGGCCACGACTGGCCGGAGGGGCTCGCGCCGAAGGTCCGCATGGGACTGCACACCGGGCTGGGCCTGCTCGGCGGGGACGACTACATCGGGCTCGACGTCCATCGCGCCGCCCGGATCATGGCCGCCGCGCACGGGGGGCAGATCGTCCTCTCCGCGTCGACCGCGGCGCTCGTGGAGCACGAGCTGCCCGTCGACGTCGTGCTCCACGACCTCGGCCGCCACCACCTGCGGGACCTGTCGCAGGCCGAGGGCATCTTCCAGCTCGACGTCGCCGGACTCGACGCCCGATTCCCGGCCCTGCGCTCGCTCGAGGCCGTGCCGAACAACCTCCCCGCGCAGGTCACCCACTTCGTGGGGCGACGACGCGAACGCGCCAGGGTCCGCGAACTGCTCGAGTCCTCGCACGTCGTGACCGTCACCGGTACCGGCGGAACGGGGAAGACCCGGCTCGCCCTCCAGGTGGGTTCCGAGATCGGCGGTCAGTTCCGCGACGGGGTGTTCTTCGTCGACCTCGCACCGGTCGACGATCCGGAGGTCGTGCCGTCGCAGATCCTCCGCGCCCTCGGCGAGGACTCGTCGCCCGGGAACCGGCCGCCTCGGGACGCCCTGCTCGAGCGGATGGGCGACCTCGAGGTGCTGCTCATCCTCGACAACTTCGAGCAGCTCATCCCCGCGGCGCCGATCGTCGCCGACCTCGTGTCGGTCGCGCCGCGATCCCGCTTCCTCGTGACGTCGCGTGGGCCGCTCCGGATCGCCGCCGAGCAGGAGATGCCCCTCGAGCCCATGGACCTCCCCGACCGGCGCGACGTGACCCGCGCGACCGACACCGACGCCGTCGCACTGTTCGTCGACCGCGCCATGGCGGTCCGTCCCGACTTCACGGTGACACCGGAGAACGCCGCCGCGGTCTCGGAGCTGGTGCGCGGACTCGACGGTCTCCCGCTCGCGATCGAGCTCGTCGCGTCGCGCGTGCGGCTCCTGCCCGTGCCCGAGATCCTCGCCCGGCTCGACCCGGCCCGGCCGGGCACCGGGACGATCGACCTCCCGGAGCGCCAGCGCACGATCGAGGGCGCGATCGCGTGGAGCCACGACCTCCTCGAACCGCCCGTGCAGGACCTCTTCGCGCGCCTCGGCGTGTTCGCCGGCGGCGCCGACCTCGAGCAGATCGAGCGCGTGTGCGACGACATCCCGGTCGACCTGCTGGGCGGCCTCGCCGAACTCGTCGACCAGGGGCTCCTCCGACAGGTCGCCGCACCCGGCGGCCGGGCGCGCTTCCGCACGCTGCACGTGATCCGCGAGGTCGCCCTCCTGAAGCTCGAGGCGAGCGGAACGGGCGATGCCGTGCACCGGCGCCACCTCGAGGCGTACGTCGCCTGGGCGGAGGAGGTCGCCGAGCACGTCCTGGGCGAGGATCGATCCGCCTGGCTGGACCGCTTCGACGCCGACCACGACAACGTCCGGACCGCGCTCGACTGGGCGGCCGTCCACGGTGAGACCGACCTCGCCCTCCGGCTCGCGGCCGCGTCATGGCGGTTCTGGCAGTCGCGCGGCCATCTCCACGAGGGCCGGAGCCGGCTGGAGACCGTGGTCTCGCTGCCGGGCGGCGAACCGCTCAACCGCGCGAACGCGCTCGAGGCGCTCGGCGGCGTGTACTGGTGGCAGGGCGAGATCGAACGCTGCGTCCAGCCCTACCGGGACGCCCTCGCGATCCAGCGCGAGCACGGCGACCGGGCCGCGATCGCGAACGCGATCTACAACGCCGCGATCGGCCAGGCGGTGGCCGCCGTGACGACCGGCATCACCGACGAGGTGCGCACCGAGGTCTACGGGCTCTACGACGAGGGCGAGGCGATCTTCCGGAGCCTGGGCGACGAGAACGGGCTCGGGAACATCACGTGGGGCAGGGGCCTCGCCGTGTCCGACCTCGACGACGACATCCAGCAGTCGCTCGAGCTCTTCCACCGCAGCATCGACCACTACCGGGCCGCGGGCAACGAGTTCGGCATGGGGTGGGGCATGTTCGAGGTCGCGATCTTCTCCGCGAGGCTCGGGGACATCGCCACGGCGTGGGACTACCTCGAGGAAGGGCTCGAGCTCTTCGCACCGCACCGCGACGTCTCGGCCGTGGTGCTCTTCCTGTCGCTGGCGGCGGCGCTCGCCCAGGCGGCCGACGACGAGGAGCGCGCCGCTCGGCTCGCGGGCGCCGTGCGCGGTCTCAGGAACTCGTCGGGCGCGAAGATCGTCGACCACGAGATCACCCGGATCCGCGGCCTCTCGATCGAGGAGATCGACCCGAGCCGCGAGGACCTCGAGCCGCTCTACCGGGCCGGCATGGCCATGGACCTGGCGCAGGCCGTCGAGTACGCGCTCGGGCGGCCCGTGCCGACGGACGGCGACTGACGGGGGCGGTGGCGGGATCCCTCGACGGGGACGTGCGAGCGAGCCGCGAGCGTGTCAGTCTGGGATCGTGACGTCCACCATCGAGCAGCTCGAGGCCGACCTCGTCATCGACGAGGCCGTGCGGCCCGACCTGCCCTGGCAGACGATCGTGTGGGACGACCCCGTGAACCTCATGACGTACGTCACGTACGTGTTCCGCAGCTACTTCGGCTACCCGCGGGAGGAGGCGGAGCGGCTCATGCTGCAGGTGCACCACGAGGGGCGCGCGGTCGTGGCATCCGGCAATCGCGAGGCGATGGAACGGCACGTGCACGCCATGCACGGCTACGGCCTGCAGGCGACCGTCTCGAGGGTCGAGCCGTGATCGTCGCCGGCCGCGAGGGCGGCGCCGACGGCGTGCGGATCGTGCTGGAGACCGAGGAGGCGATGCTCCTCTCCGAGCTCGCCGACCAGGTCGACTCGGTCCTGCTGCTCGGCGGCGACGACGACCCCGCCCTCGGCCGCCTCTTCCCCTCCGCCTACCCGGAGGACCGTGAGGCCGCGCACGACTTCACCCGGTACACGCGCGACAGCCTCGTCGACGGCAAGCGGCAGGCTGCGCAGTCCGTCCGCGACGCCACGGCGACGGAGCGCGATGCGGGTCTCGTCGAGATCGAGCTCGACCAAGCGCAGGCGTGGGGGTGGCTGACGTTCCTCACCGACCTCCGGCTGATCCTCGCGGAGCGGGTCGGCGTGACCGATCCCGACGAGGCCGAACCCGCCGACGACGAGCGCGACGACTACCTGCGGGCCGCCTACGAGTGGGCCGGCATCGTGCAGGGTTCGATGCTCGAGGTGCTCGACCCGATCGGTCGGTGACGGGCCGAAGGTCCCGAGGTCACGGTCCGGAATCGTAGGACGATGCGCGGAAGCGCGCCCATCGGGGGGCGTGCCGGATGGAGGCGCACGATGTCCGACACGAACGTCACGGGTTGGGTCGGCTGGGGCTGGTTCGCCGGGGTGATGATCATCATCTCCGGCGCGATCGGCGCCATCTACGGGCTCATCGCCATCCTGCTGCCGAACAACACCTACTTCCTGAAGCCCTCCGACGGGGAACTGCTGATCCTGAACGCCACCGGATGGGGGTGGCTGCACCTGTTCCTCGGCCTCTTCCTGGTGCTCGTCGGCATCGCCCTGCTCGCCGGCGCCGCCTGGGCGCGGGTGGTGGCGATCATCCTCGCGGCCTTCAGCGTCCTGGCGAACCTCATGGTGCTGCCGCTGCAGCCCTGGTGGTCGGCGATCGTCATCGCGGTCGACGTGTTCGTGATCTACGCACTGACCGTGCACGGCAAGGAGCTCGCCGCGAGGCGCTGACGGGCCGCACGTTCGCCTCGGCCGGCCGCCCCGTCGATGCTGGCCATCGTCCCCGCGGGACTGGCAGTCTGGTCCCGCGGGCCCGGCGCCTGCGCCGGTGAACGGCGCGACGGGTGCCGCTGAGCGGAGGAGCGATGTCCCAGCCGTCCTCGATCGTCGGGATCCTGCGGGAACCCACGCGGACGACCGAGTCGACCGAGTCGTCGGCGCTCATCGTCGGCGCGGTCGTGTTCGTCGTCGCCGCGCCCCTCGGCCTCCTGATGTTCTGGGGCCGCGACCTGGCGATCTCCGGGCCCGACTCGCTCGGCATGTTCATCGCCCTCGGGTCGGCCGTCGTCGCCGTGCTCGCGTTCGTCGCGGGTCGGCTGCTGCTCCGCCGGCGCTTCGGCCCGGCGCCGGACGACCCTGCCGTCGAGGACGCCGCGGCCGCGCGCAGCGCGACCGGCCCGCGGGGCGCGGCGGCGCCTCGGCTGCACTGGTTCGACGTGATCGCGCTGTCGGTGGCCCACGGCCTGATCGCGATGCTCGGCTGGGTGGCGCTGGCCGACGTGCTCGACGAGAGCTTCGTCGACGCGCCGGTGTTCCCGTTCCCCGCCGCGCTGCTGTTCGGGGTGGCCCTCGCCCTGACCGCCTACGTGTGCTTCCTCTCCGCGGTGCGGATGACGCCGATGCTCCTGTCGATCGTGCTCGCCGTGTTCCTGGTGTTCGGCATCCTCACCGCGATGCTGAGCTCCACCGACCCGCACTGGTGGCAGATGAACCTCAGCGCGCTCGGCATGACCGACGACATCTCGGCACTGGCCTTCAACCTCACGCTCGTCGTCGCCGGCGCGATCGTCACGATCGTGGCGAGATACGCGACCGCGGGGTTGCCGACCACGACGGAGAGGGACCGCCGTGGTCGGGACTACGTCCGCTACGGGCTCGTGCTCATCGGCATCCTGCTCGCCTGCGTGGGCATCTTCCCCGTCGACGAGTTCTTCGTCGTGCACAACACGGTCGCCACCGGCATGGCGGTGGTCTACGCCGTCATCGTGATCGGGCTGCCGAGGTTCCTCCCGTCGATGCCGCGCGTCTTCGTGATCCTTGGCTGGGTGTACGTCGGCGTGATCGTCGTGCTCGGGGTCTTCTTCGCGACGGGCTACTACAACCTCACCGCGGTCGAACTCGTGGCCGGCCTGCTCATCTTCAGCTGGATCATCCTGTTCCTGCGCAACAGCGGCTCGGTCGGTGCCCGGCGCGTGGTCGCCGTGACCGCCTGATCGCTCCTCGACACGACGACGGGCCGGGCACCCACGGTGCCCGGCCCGTCGTCGTGTGGATTCAGGAGCCCGCGAGCGCCTTCGCCTTGAGGGCCTCGTACTCCTGGTCGTTGATGGTGCCGGCCTCGTGCAGCGCCTTGGCCTTCGCGATCTCGTCCGACGGGCTCGCGCCGCCCGCGGTCTGGCGGATGTAGGCCTCGGTCGCGGCCTGCGCGTCGGAGGCTGCGGCCGCGGACCGCTTGGCCATCCCGTCGCCGCGAGCGATGAGGTAGATCAGGGCGGTGAGGAAGGGCAGGAAGATCAGGAAGAGGATCCAGACGGCCTTCCACCAGCCGTTGAGCTGGTGGTCGCGGAACAGGTCGCCGATGATCGCGAACAGCGCGAACAGGTAGGCGATGAAGGCGAAGCTCCAGAAGAAGATCCAGATGAAGTTCCAGAAGTTGCTCGCGAAGTCCACGGGGGTGACCTTTCCAGTCGTCGACGGGGACGCCGGATGCCGCCCCCCGAGCGTCACACTAGTGCGGCGCGGGCCCGGAGCGACAGGACCTTGGGCACGTCGGCGCGCCGCGACGTGCACTGGAATCGACACTGGCGGCGCCGCGGGGCGCCCGCATAGTCTGCTTCCCGAGGGGGGAATCCATGGCTGCATTCGAATACGGGCCGGTCGACGTCTACGTCGTGAGCTTCGAGGGCGATCGCCTCGACGAGGGGACGGCGGCTGCGCTCGGTGAACTGATGGTCGGCGACGAGATCCGGCTGCTCGACCTGCTGATCGTCTCGCGCGACGGCGACGGCGAGGTGACCGTGCGCGAGTACGAGGAGTTCCGTGACGAGGCCGGCTTCGCGGTCGTCGAGCTCGAGGCGTCCGGTGTCATCGGCGACGAGGACATCGACGAGCTCGCCGACGCCATTCCGCCGGGCACGTCCGGCGCGATCATGGCGGTCGAGCTGCTGTGGGCGAAGAAGATCGCGTCGGCGTTCGCCGCGTCCGGCGGCGAGGTGCTGCAGGTCGAGCGCATCCCGGCCACGGTCGTCAACGAGGTGCTCGCCGAGGCGAGCGACGAGGAGTAGGGGGAGATCATGCCGATTCGGAGGATGGGTCGACCGGGCCTCATCGGGATGGCCGCGCGCACCGCGGTGGTCGCGGGAACGGCGACGGCCGTGAGCGGCCGCGTCGCGCACCGCCAGCAGGGGAGGTACGCCGACCAGCAGGCCGAGGAGCAGGCGGCCGCGCAGCAGCAGTGGGAGGCCGAGCAGTACCAGGCCCAGCAGGCTGCGGCGCAGCAGGCGGCCATGCAGGCACCGCCGCCCCCGCCGCCGGCCGCTCCGGTAGCGGGCGGGGTCGACGTCGTCGCCGAGCTGCAGAAGCTCGCGACGCTGAAGGAGCAGGGCATCCTGAGCGACGCCGAGTTCGCCGCCGCGAAGGCGAAGCTGCTCGGCTGACGGCGGCGGCATGACCGGAGACGAGACGCGCGACGGGTGGACGCGCGCCACGGAGATCGTCGGCGTCTTCCTGCTCTCGGTCACCGCCGTGCTCACGGCGTGGTGCGGCTTCGAGGCGTCCAAGTGGGGCGGCGAGATGTCGATCGCGTTCAGCCAGGCGTCGAGCGCGCGCATCCAGGCGGCCTCGGCCGAGGGCGAGGCGCGCTCGGCGACGGCCTTCGACCTCACGATCTACGCGGCCTACGTGGAGGCGGTCGGCGGCGGCGAGGAGGAGCTCGCGGAGTACATCCGCCAACGGTTCACGCCCGAGTTCGAGGTCGCGTACGACGCGTGGGTGCGTGACGGCCGGGTCGAGCGAGCACCCTTCGCGCGCGAGGAGTACGTTCCCGAGGGCACGTTCGAGGCCGAGGAGCTGAGCGCCCGGGCCGACGCGAAGTTCGCGGAGGCGCTGGAGGCCAACCAGCGCGGCGACAACTACTCCCTGCTCACCGTGCTGTTCGCACTCGTGCTCTTCCTGACCGCGATGTCCCAGCGCGAGATCGCGCCCTGGGTGGCGCGCACGCTGCTGGGCCTCGCCGTGGTCGTCGCCACCGTCGGCATCGTCATCCTGTCGACCTTCCCGATCAAGATCTGACCGTGTCCGAGCACGAGGGGCGACGACCATGGGCTCAGTGATCGGTGACACCCTGCCGCTCGCGGTGGGCATCGCGATCAGCCCGATCCCGATCATCGCGGCGATCCTGATGCTGCTCTCGCCGAGGGCGCGGGCGACGAGCGTCGGGTTCCTCGGCGGCTGGGTCCTCGGCATCGCGGTGGCGGCGACGGCGTTCACGCTGCTCTCCGCGGTGCTGCCGCAGGGCGGCACGGACGACCCGAAGCCGGTCACGGCGGTCATGCAGCTCGTGCTCGGGGCGGGCCTCGTCTTCCTGGCCCTCCGGCAGTGGCGCAGCCGCCCGGCCCCCGGCGTCGAGGCGCCGCTGCCGAAGTGGATGGCGGGGATCGACTCGATGAACGCCGGTCGGGCGCTCGGGCTCGGGTTCCTGCTCGCCGCGGTGAACCCGAAGAACCTCCTGCTCGGGGCCGGCGCGGGCCTGGCGATCGGGTCCGCCGGACTGGGGGTCGGCCCGACCGCGGTGGTGCTCCTCGTCTTCACGGTCATCGCCGCGGCATCCGTCGCCCTCCCGGTCATCGCGTACCTCGCGGCATCCGACCGCATGGCGGCACCGCTCGAGCGGCTGCGCGGCTGGCTCGTGCACAACAACGCGACGGTCATGGCCGTGCTCCTGCTCGTGATCGGCGTGGTGCTGATCGGCAAGGGGATCGGCAACTTCTGACTGCGGCGTCGTGGGTCGGCGCCGGATGGACCTTCGAGGGAACGGAGACGGAGACGATGCAGCACAACGACGCGAGCGAGGCGATCCGGGCGCAACAGGCGGCGCTCGGGTCGTCGCTGCCGTTCGACGACCGGCGCGACTTCGAGGCCGCGGACCGCGGCTTCGTCGCGGCGCTCGAGCCCGGCGAGATCCGCGACGCGGAGGGCGGCGTGGTATGGGATGCGAACGAATTCGCGTTCATCGCCGGGGATGCGCCCGACACCGTGAACCCGAGCCTCTGGCGGCAGTCGACGCTCGCATCGAAGCAGGGACTCTTCGAGGTGGTCGAGGGCATCTACCAGGTTCGCGGGCTGGACCTGTCGAACGTGAGCTTCGTCGAGGGCGAGGCCGGCGTGATCGTGATCGACCCGCTCATCTCCGAGGAGACCGCCGCGGCGGCGCTCGCCCTGTACCGCGCGCATCGCGGCGACCGCCCGGTGACCGCGGTCATCTTCACCCACAGCCACATCGACCACTTCGGCGGCGTGCTCGGGATCGTCGACGCCCAGGACGTGCGACCGGGCGGCGTGCAGGTCATCGCCCCGATCGGCATCGTCGGCGAGGCCGTCGCCGAGAACGTGTACGCGGGCACCGCGATGGCCCGCCGCGCCGGCTACATGTACGGCGCCGCGCTCGAGCGCGGACCGAGGGGCGCGGTCGGCGCCGGGCTCGGGCAGTCCACTTCGAAGGGGCACCCGGGCATCCTCGTCCCGACGCTCGAGATCCGGACGACCGGCGAGACCCACGTCGTCGACGGGGTCGAGATCGAGTTCCAGATGGCGCCCGGCACCGAGGCGCCCGCCGAGATGCACTTCCTCTTCCCCGGCAGGCGCGCGCTCTGCATGGCCGAGAACGCGACGCACACGCTGCACAACCTGCTGACGCTGCGCGGCGCGCTCGTCCGCGACCCGCACGTCTGGTCGAAGTACCTCACCGAGGCGATCGAGCGCTTCGGCGACCGTGCCGACGTCGTGTTCGCCTCGCACCACTGGCCGACCTGGGGCGCCGACGAGATCCGCGAGTTCCTCGGACTGCAGCGCGACCTGTACGCGTACCTCCACGACCAGACGCTGCGCATGCTCAACCGCGGCATGACCGGTGCCGAGATCGCCGAGGAGATCCAACTCCCGCCCGCGCTCGAGGGCGCGTGGCACGCGCGCGGCTACTACGGCTCGGTCAGCCACAACGTGAAGGCGGTCTACCAGCGCTACATGGGCTGGTTCGACGGCAACCCGGCGCGGCTCTGGCCGCACCCGCCGAAGCCGCTCGCCGAACGCTACGTCGCGGCGATCGGCGGCATCGACCGCGTCGTCGAGGTCGCGCGGCAGGCGTACGACGAGGGCGACTTCCGGTGGGCGGCGACGCTGCTCGACCACGCGGTGTTCGCCGATGCGAGCCACTCGGCGGCGCGCACGCTCTACGCGGACACGCTCGAGCAGCTCGCCTACGGCGCCGAGAACGGCACGTGGCGCAACTTCTTCCTCTCCGGGGCGACGGAACTGCGCGGTGAGAACTTCGGGACGCCCACGGCGACGGCTGCACCGGAGATCCTCGCCCAGCTCTCGCCGGAGCAGCTGCTCGACGCGATCGCGATCAGCGTCGACGGGCCGAACGCGTGGGACCTCGACCTCGCGCTCGACCTGACCTTCACCGACGTCGGACGGAACTTCCGCGTCACGCTCCGCAACGGCGTGCTCGTGTACGTCGAGAAGGCGGCCGACGAATCGACCGCGCAGGCGACGGTCGCACTCGCGAAGCCGCGCATGCTCGCGCTGGTCGCCGGCGACCGCGAGAGCCCGGGCATCGACCGCAGGGGCGACACGGACGTGCTCGACCGGCTGATGTCGGTGCTGCAGCCGGGCGACCCGTCGTTCGACATCGTCCTGCCGTGACCATGGGAGGGGAGGCGCCGTCCGTCGGGGAGTCCGTGCCCGACCGGGTGCCTCCCGCCCCGGCCTCCGCCCACGCCGGCGGCCCGACCGTCCGCGCCGGCGTGACCGTCATCGCCGCGCTGCTCGTGCTCGCCGCACTGTGGTTCGCACGGGAGCTCGTCGCGCCCCTGGCTCTCGCCGTGGTGCTCGTCGTGATCGTGCACCCGATCCGGCATCCGCTCGAGCGTCGCGGCTGGCCCCGCTGGGCGGCCACGACGGTGGTCGTCTCCGTGGCGTACCTGATCCTCGCGGTGCTCGCCGCACTGCTCGTGTTCGCCGGCGTCGAGTTCGCCGACCTCGTGGTCGACGTCGTCGACGAACTGCAGGCGGCCGTGGCATCCGTCGCCGCCTGGCTCGCGTCGGTCGGGCTCGGCGACCAGCTGGCCGACGCCACGGCGTCGGCGCTCGACCCGTCGGCGCTGCTCGACCTCGCGCAGGGCCTCGGCGGGTGGCTCCTCGGGTTCCTCACCGCGGCGTTCTTCGTGCTCGCGTACGTGATCTTCATGGCCGCCGACGCGGCCCGGTACCGCCGCGCCGAGCGCGCGTTCGGCGCGGGCATCCGGCCTCGGCTCCAGCGCATCCGGGCGCTCAACTCCTCGGTCCGCCGGTACTACGTCGTGAACGCGTCGTTCGGCGCGATCGTCGCGGTCATCGACGGGCTCGCGCTGTGGGCGCTCGGCATCCCCATCCCGGCGGTGTGGGCGATCCTCGCGTTCGTGACGAACTTCATCCCGAACATCGGGTTCGTGCTCGGCCTCGTTCCGCCCGCCGTGCTCGCGTTCGTCGTCGGCGGCCTGCCGCTGCTCCTCGTCGTGATCGCGGTGTACTCGGTCGTGAACGTCGTGCTGCAGGTGCTCGTGCAGCCGAAGTTCGTCAGCGACGCGGTCGACCTCTCGCTCACGCTGAGCTTCTTCTCGGTCGTGTTCTGGACGTTCGTGATCGGCCCGCTCGGCGCCATCCTCTCCATACCGCTCACGCTCGCCGCGCGCGAGGCGCTGCTCGGCGACCACGACGGGTGGCTGCGCTGGCTCTCGGGAAACGCCGCCATCAACGCGTCGCCGGGAGCGGACGTGCGCGCGGCACCGCACGAGATCGCTGCGGATGTCCCGTCGGAGCCCGTGCCGGAGTCGACGCCGGATGAGCGAGCCTGAGCCACGGCGGTCGCGAAGCGATCCGGCTGAACGCGAGCCGTGGATGCGCGCACGATGCTGGATCGGCGACGGGCGGCGCGGCTAGTCTGCAAGCGGGAGAGGGGGCACCCATGCCGCATCGACGAACCGACCCGAGGACGACGGCATGAGCGCGGGGGTGCACCTGAGGGGGCTGTCGACCGCCGTGCCGGCGACCGTGCTTCCCCAGCCCGCCGTCCGCGACGTGTTCGCCGCGCAGCCGGGCCTCAGCCGCCTCGCGCAGCGCATCATCACGACGTCGTTCGACGTGTCGGGCATCGAACGCCGGTACAGCGTCCTCGACGAGCTGACCTTCGACGAGCGCGACGACGAACCCGTCTTCTTCGATCGGACGACCGGCGACCTGCTCCTGCCGGGCACGAAGGCGCGAAACGAGATCTACGCGGTCGAGGCGACCAAGATGTACCTCGAGGCGGGGCGGCGCGCCATCGCCGCGACACCCGGCATCGAGGCATCCGACGTCACGCACGTCGTGACGGTGTCGTGCACCGGCTTCTACGCGCCCGGGCCGGACTACATGCTCGTGCGCGACCTCGGGCTCGGGCCCGCGGTGCAGCGATACCACCTCGGCTTCATGGGCTGCTACGCGTCGATGCCCGCGCTGCGGACCGCCGCGCAGTTCTGCATCGCCGATCCCGACGCCGTCGTGCTCGTCGTGAGCGTCGAGCTCTGCACGCTGCACCTGCGCTCGTCGAACGACCCCGACACGATCGTCGCCTCGTCGCTCTTCGCGGACGGCGCGGGCGCCGGCATCGTGACGGCCCGGCCGCTGGACGACGGTGAGCGCGCGCTCTCGCTCGACCGGTTCGAGACGCGGATCACGCCCGTGGGCGAGGGCGACATGGCGTGGAAGATCGGCGACCACGGCTTCGAGATGGTGCTCTCCAACGCGGTGCCGACGATCATCGACGACCACATCACGGGGGCGCTCGAGCCCCTGTTCGCCCCGGACGACGAACTCGCCGAGAGCCTCGGGGCGGATGCCGCGGGCGAGCGGGTCGCGCACTGGGCGATCCACCCGGGCGGGCGGAGCATCCTCGACAAGGTCGAGTCTCGGTTGAAGCTCACCGAGCCGCAACTCGAGCCGGCGCGCGAGACGTTGCGCGACTTCGGCAACATGTCGAGCGCGACCGTGCTGTTCGTGCTCCGGAACATCCTCGACCGGGCGTCGTCGGCGGACGGCGACCGCGTCGCGGCGATGGCGTTCGGGCCGGGGCTCACCGTCGAGTCCGCCCTGATGACGGTGAAGGGGTGACGGATGCCGCGACCTGACCGCGGCGAGCCCGGGCTGCTGCACGCGCTCGCCACGCTCGACCACCGGGACGTGGACGCGCGGGAGCTGATGGACGACCCGGCCGCGGATCCCGCGCGGCTGGAACGCACGTTCCGCCGGTTCGGGCTGGTGAACCGCATCGTCTCGCGGCCCGCGGCCGTGTACGAGGAGTGGGTGCGGCCGCGGCTCGCGACCACGCACGGTGCGCGCCTGCTCGACATCGGCGTGGGCGGCGGCGACCTGCCGTCCCGCATCCTGCAGTTGGCCAGGCGAGACGGGCTGCGGCTCGAGGTCGTCGCGATCGACCCTGACGCGCGCGCCGTGGCGGCGGCCTCGCGCTTCGCGACGCGAGGGTTCGAGGCCCGGGTGGCGACGACCGCCGACCTCGTCGCCGAGGGCGAGACGTTCGACGTCGTCTGGTCGAACCACGTGCTGCACCACCTCGGCGCCGCCGAGCTCGGCGCCCTGCTCGCCGACACCGAGCGCCTGGTCGCGCCGGGAGGCATCGGCGTGCACGGCGACATCGAGCGCGGCCGCGGCGCCTACCTGGCGTTCTGGGCCGCGACGCTGCCGTTCGCCTGGAACGTCTTCGCGGGCTCGTTCATCCGCCCCGACGGGCTCACCTCGATCCGGCGCAGCCACACCGCGCCCGAGCTCGCCCGCGCCATCCCGCGCGGCTGGCGTGTCAAGCGCGGCTTCCCGTCACGGCTCGAACTGGTGTGGGGCAGCGAGATCCCGAATGACTGAGGCGGAGCCGTCGGCGAGGCGGATTCACGACGTGGTCGTGGTCGGCGGCGGCGCCGTCGGCCTCCTGCTCGCGTGCCTCCTCGCGCGCCGCGGGCTCGACGCGGTGGTCCTCGAACGCCGGCGGGCACCCGACCCGGCCGCCACGCCCTCGCGTGCGATCGGCATCCACCCGCCCGGGCTCCGCGCCCTGGCGGCCGCGGGCATCGGCGACGAGGTGCGGCGCCGGGCCGTGGTCATCCGCGACGGCCGCGTGACGTGCGACGGGCGCACGCTCGGACGCCTGCGGTTCCCCCGCTCCGGGCTGGTGCACTCGCTTCCGCAGCTCGAGGTCGAGGCCCTTCTCGAGGAGCGGATCGACGGCGCCCGCACCGTCTCGCTCCGACGCGGCGTCGAGGTCACCGGCGTCACCGACCGTGGGACGCACCTCGTCGTGCACGCGATCGACGGCGAGTCGCCGCTCGACGTCCCGGCGCGCTACGCCGTCGGGGCCGACGGCGTGCGCAGCGGCATCCGCTCGCTCATCGGAGCCGACTGGAAGCCGCGCCGCGGTCGTGCGTCGTACGTCATGTGCGACACGCGCGACGACACCGGGGCGCCCGAGACCGCGCTGCTGCACTTCGAGCCGGCCGGCGTCGTCGAGTCGTTCCCGATGCCGGGCGGGCGGCGCCGGTGGGTCGCGCGGGTCCGGCGCGAGCCGACGGTGCTCGATGCCGCCGCGGTCGCGACCGTCGTCGAGTCGCGTACCGGATCGTCGTTCGACACGGATGCCGCGACCGGGCCGTCCGCGTTCGTGGCGGCGCAGCACGTCGCCCACCCGATGTCCTCGGGTCGCGTCGCGCTCGTCGGGGACGCCGCGCACGAGATCAGCCCGATCGGCGGGCAGGGCATGAACCTCGGATGGAGCGACGCCGTGCACCTGGACCGGGAGCTCGCCGCCGCGCTCGCCGCGGCCGCGCCGATCGACGTGTTCGCGGCCTACGACCGGTCGCGTCGGGCGGCCGCGCTGCGCGCGACGCGGCAGGCCGCGTTCAACATGCGCATGGGCGCGCCGGCGACCGGCGTGCGGCTTCGGACGCGCAATGCGGCCGTGCGCGTGCTCGGGCTGCCGGGACTGCGCGGCGTGCTCGGTCGGGCGTTCACGATGCAGTGGCTGTGACGGTGACGCCCGGTCCCGGGGCGTTGCCGCGCCCGGTCGGTGGTGCTTGACTCGTCGTACACCACGTCGACGGTGCGAGGCGGCTCGCTCCGCACCCTCGGGCAGGAGGATGCCATGTGGGTCGAGAATTCACTGCACATCGCGCGGCCGCTGGGGGCGGTCTTCGCCTGGTACGCGGGCGCCCACGCCGAGAACCACCCGCGTTGGGATGCGGACGTCTCGCTCGAGCGGACGTCAAACGAACCGACCGGGGTCGGCACCGTGTTCCGGCGCCGGAACACGCGCTACGGCGAGCCGGTCGAGGGCACCATGGAGGTGGTCGAGTACGAGCCGCTCCGCTCGTTCGGCGTGGTGATCCGCGAGGGCGGCTTCGAGATGCCGGCGCGCGCCGAGTTCGCGGCCGACGGCCCGGACGCGACGCGCATCACGATCTCGGTGAGCGTTCCCGACTCGGTCGACGTCGGCCTCATCCGCTCGCGGATGAGCCGGAGCGCCGAGCACATCGTCGCGCTCGCCGAATCCGACCTCTGAACCCCGGCGTCCGCGCCGCATCGCCGACGCCGCCCAGGGCGCTCGTCAGCCCGCGTCGGGTTCGAACGGCGTGAGCACGAAGATGGGGATCTCGCGGTCGGTCTTCGACTGGTAGCCGTCGTAGTCGGGCCAGACCTCGGTGGCGCGCGACCACCAGGCGTCCTTCTCGGCGCCCGTGACCTCGCGGGCGAGGTAGTCGCGCTTGACCGCGCGGTCCTGCAGCTCGACGTGCGGCTGCTGCTTCAGGTTGAAGTACCACGACGGGTGCTCGGGGTCGCCGCCCTGCGACGCGACGACCGCGTACTCGCCCTCGTGCTCGACGCGCATGAGCGCGGTCTTGCGCAGCTTCCCGCTCTTCGCGCCGACCGTGGTCAGCACGATGACGGGACGGCCGCGCAGCGAGTTCGCTTCGCGCCCCTCCGTGGCCTCGTAGGTCTCGGCCTGGTCGCGCGCCCACTTCGATGTGCTCGGCGCGTAGTCGCCCTTCAGCGGCATCCGTTCCTCCTCGTTCGGGTCCGTGCTCCACGGTAACGCTCGCACTGCGCTCGTGATTCCCGCGCGGCGGATGCCCGTTTCGGGGACGGGCGTCCGGAATAGTGCTGCCGATCTGCAAGTTGAGCGTAGTACACTCAACTTTGTCGAAAGGAGCCCCGTGGCCAACATGCAGGGCGCGCCGAGCTCGCAGGAGGAGCAGAAGTCGGCGCTCGAACAGTACGGCGTCAACCTCACCGAGATCGCCAAGCAGGGCAAGCTCGACCCCGTGATCGGGCGCGACGCCGAGATCCGGCGCGTCAGCCAGGTGCTCACCCGCCGCACCAAGAACAACCCCGTGCTCATCGGCGAGCCCGGCGTCGGCAAGACGGCCGTCGTCGAGGGGCTCGCCCAGCGCATCGTGGCCGGCGACGTCGCCGACTCGCTGAAGGACAAGCAGCTCGTCGCACTCGACATCTCGGCGCTCGTCGCGGGCGCCATGTACCGCGGCCAGTTCGAGGAGCGCCTGAAGGCGGTGCTCAAGGAGATCAACGACGCCGAGGGCCGCATCATCACCTTCGTCGACGAGCTGCACCTGCTCATGGGCGCCGGCGGCGGAGAAGGGTCGGTCGCGGCCTCCAACATGCTGAAGCCGATGCTCGCCCGCGGCGAGCTGCGTCTCATCGGCGCGACCACGCTCGACGAGTACCGCGAGTACATCGAGAAGGACGCCGCGCTCGAGCGCCGCTTCCAGCAGGTCTTCGTCGGCGAGCCGAGCGTCGAGGACACCGTCGCCATCCTGCGCGGGCTCAAGGGCCGGTACGAGGCCCACCACGGCGTGACCATCACCGACGCCGCCCTCGTGGCCGCCGCCGCGCTCTCGAACCGGTACATCTCCGCGCGGCAATTGCCCGACAAGGCCATCGACCTCATCGACGAGGCGATGTCGCGCCTGAAGATGGAGATCGACTCGAGCCCCGTCGAGATCGACCAGCTCAAGCGCCAGGTCGACCGGATGCGGCTCGAGGAACTCGCCCTGAAGAAGGAGAAGGACGACGCGTCGAAGGAGCGGCTCGAGCGCCTGCACGAGACGCTCCTCGAGAACGAGCGCGAGCTCGCCGCGCTCGAGGAGCGCTGGTCGCGCGAGCGGATGTCGCTGAACCGCGTCGGCGAGCTGAAGAAGCGCCTCGACGAGGCGATGACCGAGCGCGACCGCGCGATGCGCGAGGCCGACTACGCGAAGGCATCGAAGCTCGAGTACGAGACCATCGCGCAGCTCCAGCGCGACCTCGAGGCAGCCGAGCAGGCCGAGCAGGCGCCCGACGAGCCGCGCATGGTGAACGAGCAGGTCACCGAGGAGGACATCGCCGCGGTCATCGCGCAGTGGACCGGCATCCCCGTCGGCCGGCTCATGCAGGGCGAGACCGAGAAGCTGCTCCACCTCGAGCAGGAGCTCGGCCGTCGGGTCATCGGCCAGCGCCGTGCGGTCGAGGCGGTCGCCGACGCGGTCCGCCGCGCACGGGCCGGCGTCTCCGACCCCGACCGCCCGACCGGTTCGTTCCTGTTCCTCGGACCGACCGGTGTCGGCAAGACCGAGCTCGCCAAGGCGCTCGCGTCGGTGCTCTTCGACGACGAGCACGCCATGGTGCGCATCGACATGTCGGAGTACGGCGAGAAGCACTCGGTCGCGCGGCTCGTCGGCGCACCTCCCGGGTACATCGGCTACGAGCAGGGCGGTCAGCTCACCGAGGCCGTTCGTCGCCGCCCGTACTCGGTGATCCTCTTCGACGAGGTCGAGAAGGCGCACCCCGAGGTGTTCGACGTGCTGCTGCAGGTGCTCGACGACGGGCGGCTCACGGATGGCCAGGGCCGCACGGTCGACTTCCGCAACGTGATCCTCGTCCTTACCTCCAACCTCGGTTCGCAGTTCCTCATCGACCCGACGCTGTCGTGGGAGGAGAAGGAGGGCGCCGTGATGGCGGCCGTCCGCCAGGCGTTCAAGCCCGAGTTCGTGAACCGCCTCGACGACCTCGTCGTCTTCTCGGCGCTCACGCAGGAGGAGCTCGGCGAGATCGTGAACCTCTCCATCGACCGGCTCACCGCGCGACTCCACGAGCGGCGGCTCGAGCTCGGCGTGACGCCCGACGCCCGCACGTGGCTCTCCGAGCGCGGGTACGACCCGCTGTTCGGCGCGCGGCCGCTGCGCCGGCTCATCCAGACCGAGGTGGCCGATCGGCTCGCCCGGGCGCTGCTCGCCGGCGAGATCCGCGACGGCGACACGGTCGTGGTCGGCCTCGCCGACGGCGGCGAGCACCTCACGGTGACGCGCGCGCCCGAGGCGGGCGTCGGGCCCGAGGGCGGCGAGCACGACGTGATCGACGCGGAGATCGTCGAGGAGTGACCTTCACTGCCTCGGGGCCGCGGGTGCGATCGCCCGCGGCCCCGAGGTCGGGCGGAATCCTCAGCCCAGCAGCGTGACGATGTCCGCGCAGAGGTCGCGGTCCCAGGTCTCGAACAGTCCGTGCGGACCCTCGATTCCGAGGAACCCGTTCTCGACGTCGCGGTCGTCCGACGGGTCGCCGGGCGTCCCGTTGTGGTCGACCAGGAAGGAGACCGAGAAGGCGCCTGCATCCAGGAACACGCGTCGGCCGTCCGGGCCGGTGTACTGCGTGCTGCCGGTCACGAGCACCGTGACCGTGAGCGTGCCGTCTCCGTTGTCGACGACCGAGCCTTCGCGGTCGCCGCCGCGGAACTCCATCGTGTAGGTCTTGCCGTTCTCCACATTCGTGTAGACCTCGACCGACCGATAGCTCGCGAGGCCGTACGAGAGGCCGTCACCGCGCGAATGGCCGACGAAGGTCCCCTCGGTCCGCCGGTCCCAGAGCACGTCGAACGGCACCGTCCCGCCGCACCACTCCGGGCCGTGGGCCTCCTGCTCGATATGACTGTCGGTCTCGGTGAAGTGGTCCACCTCCGGCGGGCCGGCGGCGAACGCCGGCGCCGGTGCGGCGACGGCGACCCCCATGACGACGGCGACACCGGCGATTGCGGTCTTGAGTTGCATGCGATCCTCCGATCACGCGCGCGGCTCCGCACCGCGGGGTCCGGTGTGTCCGGACCGGGACGACCGTACGGCGGGCGAGAGAACGGCCGCATCCGTGGAACCCCGGCCTCGGCACCGTGGCAGCGCGGGTCGGGGCGGGGAAGCCCCGTCCCCGGTCGCCGGTGCGGTCCGAACGATCCCGCCGGCACGGCGCAGCGGCATCCGTCGCCGCACGTTCACCCGCACGTTCACCCGGGCGACGTACGGTCGAGGGCGTGTCTCGTGGGGTGCGGACGGACGTGTCGTTGGTCGTCGACCTCGACGCGGGCGCGGTCCGCGGGCGGCGTCGGCGCGGCACGAGGCAGTGGCGCGGCATCCCGTACGCCGCCGCCCCGGCGGGCGATCGTCGGTTCCGTGCGCCCGCGCCCCCTGCGCCCTGGGACGGCGTCCGCGACGCGGCGGCGTTCGGGCCCGTCGCGCCGCAGCACCGGCGCGGGCAGTTCCTCGGCGCGGCCGAGCACCTCCTCCGCAGCGAGGACTGCCTGCACCTGAACGTCACTGCGCCGGCTGTCGACGACCAGGACGGCGAGCTCCGGCCGGTCATGGTGTTCGTGCACGGCGGCGCCTACAGCGTCGGATCCGCCGCCGAGTACCCCCGTCAGGGCGAGCGGATGGTGCGCGAGCACGGCGTCGTCTACGTCGGGATCGACTACCGGCTGGGCGCACTCGGCTGGCTCGACCTGCGCGCCTACTCGCGGCTCGACCATCCGATCGAGGTGAACCTGGGCCTCCGCGACCAGGTCGCGGCGCTCGAGTGGGTGCGCCGGAACATCCGCGCCTTCGGCGGGGACCCCGATCGCGTCACGCTCTTCGGCGAGTCGTCGGGCGGCAACTCGGTCACGACCCTGCTCGCCGTGCCCGCCGCCGAGGGGCTCTTCGCGCGGGCGATCGCGCAGAGCTCACCTGCCAATGCCGTCTACGCGCCCGAGATCGCGCAGCGCTGGGCGGCGGAGTTCGTGCGGATCCTCGCCCGCATGGTCGACGACGACGACCTCGACAGCGAGGCGCCGGAGGATGCCGCGGCGATGCTGCGCACGACCGATCCGATGCGGCTGGCCGATGCGACGACCGAGCTCACCGTCAGGACGCCGGACGAGCACCCCGGCACGATCGCGCTCGCGCCCGTGATCGACGGCGACTTCCTGCCGCACCGCCCGCTCGACGCGTTCCGCGACGGACTCGCGCACCGCGTGCCGCTCATCATCGGCACCAACGATCGCGAGGGGTCGCTGTTCGAGGGGCGCATCGACATCCTGCCGACGACCAAGCCGCGCATCCGCGCCATCTTCGCCAACACCGCGAAGCGATCGCGCAAGGCGATCAAGGCGCGCTACCCCGGTCTGCCCGATCGGCGCGCGGCCGCCGACTTCGCGGGCGACTTCACCTTCTGGTTCCCGAGCGTGAAGGTGGCAGAGCGGCATTCCCGCCATGCGCCGACGTGGTGCTATCGGTTCGACGCCGCGCCGCGCGCGGCGCGATGGCTCGGCCTCGACGCGACCCACGGCCTCGAGCTCTTCGCGCTGTTCGAGAAGTTCGACACCCCCGTCGGCGCCGGGCTGACGCTGCTCGGCGGGCGGCGGATGTTCCGCGCAGTCGGGCGACGGATGCAGGCGCACTGGGCCGGCCTCGCGGCATCCGGTGCGCCGGGACCCGAATGGCCGCGCTACGACGAGCGCCACCGCCGCACGCTCGTGTTCGACGCGGTCGATCGCGTGGTCGCCGATCCGCGGCGGAAGAAGCGACGCGCGTGGCAGGAGTTCGTGCCGCACGTGTGAGCGAGTTGTCCGTTCGAGTCCCCTCTCGCGGAGCCCGCTCGGCGGGCGATGGTCAACGGTCGAGGTAGGCGAGTACCGCCTGGACCCGTCGGTTCTGCTCTCCCGACGGCTCGAGGCCGAGCTTCTGGAACACCGACGCCGAGATGGACTCGACCGTGCGCTCGCTGATGTAGAGCTCGCGCGCGATGCCGGCGTTGGAGCGGCCCTCCGCCATCGCGGCGAGCACCTCGCGCTCCCGCGGAGTGAGTCGCTCGATCGGCGAGTCGCTGCTCGGGCGCATGAGCGCGGCGACGAGCGTCGGGTCGAGCACGACCTCGCCGCCGCGGACGCGGTGCATCGCATCGATCAGCACGCCGATGTCGGACACCCGCTCCTTCAGCAGGTAGGCGACGCCGCCCGACGGCTCGGCCAGCACCGCGGCGGCGGTCGCGACATCCATGTGCTGGCTGAGCAGGACGACCGAGGTCGACGGATGGCGCTCCCGGATCGTGCGTGCCGCCACGACGCCCTCGTCGGTGAACGTCGGCGGCATGCGGATGTCGACGACCGCGATGTCGGGGTGCGTGCGCTCGACCAACCGGAGCAGCCCCGCGGCGTCATCGGCCTCGCCCGCGACCTCCGCACCCGAACCCTCGAGCAGCAGTGCGATGCCGCGGCGGATGAGCGGCGCATCGTCGGCGAGGACGATCCTCAGGCCGAGCGTTCCCTGGTCCTGCGTCATGTGCGCCGACCATCCTCTCCATCATGCGGGTCGGGCCCGTGCGAGAGTTCGCGCAGGCGTTCGAGGGCGATCCTGATCTGCGACTCCGCCTCGGTCAGCGCGTCGGAGTCGCCGAGCTCCCGTCGTGCGACGGCGAGGAACAGCAGCGCGCTCACGAGCCGTTGCTGCGCGCCGTCGTGCAGGTCGTGTTCGACGCGTTCGCGCTCGCGCTCGGTCGACGCGACCACGAGCCGTCGCGACTCCTCGAGCCAGCGCACGCGGGCGAGGGCGGACGCCGTCATCCGCGCGTTCCGGATGGCGAGGAGGTCGGCGGGGTCGAGGTCGGCGGCCGGCAGCGACCGCTCCCGGCGACCGAGCGCGAGCCTGGCGATCACGCCGAGCTCGTCGGCGATCTCGGTCCGGAACTCCGAGGCATCCGTCACGGGCAGGCCGTCGACATCGAGCCAGCCACCGTCGTCGAGCGCGGGGAACACCGCTCGCCCGGCACCTCCGACGCTGAGCCGCTCGGCCAACCGTCGGATCTCGGTGGTCGTGCGGATCCGGCCGAGGCGCTCCACGACCACCGTAGCGCCGAGCAGTGCCGAGCCGGTCGCGAAGATCGCCGCAGCCCATGGCCATCCGCCGATGTGTCCCCAGTTCACCGCTCGGAGCGCCTGCCCGACCGTGGCGAGCGCACCGGCCGCGAGCGCGGCGAGCACTGCCGGTGCGACCACACTCGAAGGCCGTCCGGCCCGACGGAGCATCATGACGACGGCGATCGCGAGGCAGGCGACCGAGGCGCCTGCGCCGAACGCGACGGTGAGGGCGGAATCGGCGATGTCCGACAAGGGTGCCGGGACATCCGGACACCGCCGCAGGCAGGCCGCCTCGTCGATCGGGTCGATGGTCAGGGCGACGAGCGCCGACGCGGTCCCGGCGACGGCCCAGAGGACGACACGGGCGCGGCGATCGGCGAGGTCCGCGTACTCGATCGCCACCGCGGCCGCCGCCGCGACCGACAAGGGGGCGAGGCCGATCCCCAGGGTCGTGGCGAGGGCCGGGGCGGCGGATGCTCCGGCCAGCACGGGCACGCCGGCCCCCGCGGCCGCGACGGCGCATGCCGTGGCGAGCGGCGGGCGTCGAACCGCCAGCCACGCCCCGATGACGAGCAGGACGATCGCGACGGACTCCACCCAGGCGACGAACGGCTCGTTGGCGAGCATCCGCGCGGACCGCATCGCGTAGAGCACGACGCCGATCGAGGCGAGCCCGCCGATGGCGGTCGCCGTCGACGCTGCGGCCAGGCCCGGTGACACGGCGGCGGCCCGACTCCGCCGGGCGCGGGACGGACCGGTCCCAGGACCGATCGCCGGCTCGCCCACCCGTGACCGTACGGTCATGGTGCGATGGTAGCGACCTGCGCCACCCCGGGGTTCCGTGTTTCCCCCCGCCGCATGCCGAGGCCGCACGGTGCACGCCGCCCGTGACGGTGGCGATGCTCGTCGGATCTGGACCACAATCGGGGAGGGGTCATCATGCGGATCAGGACAGCTGTCGCAGTGGCTGCGGTGTGTGCGGTCGGGATCACCGCGGGGTGTGCGACGAGCGCGGACCGCACCGGGTCCTCGACGCTCACGCTGCGCGTGGCGACGATCGACGGAGAGGTGAATCCGACGGGGCAGCTCGTAGGGGTCTCCGCATTCCTGGATGCGCTCGAGACCGAGAGCGGCGGCGCCATCGAGGTCAGCCTCGAGACCGGCTACGGCGACGGAGATGCCGAGGCCGAGACCGAGCTCGTGCAGGCACTCGCCGACGGTGACGTGGACGTGATCTGGCCCGCCACGCGCGCCTTCGCCGCGGCGGGCATCGACGGCCTGCGCGCGGTCGAGGCGCCGATGCGGCTGATGAGCTACGACGCCCAGCGCGCGCTCATCGAGGGGGAGGCCCCAGAGCTCATCGCAGAGCGACTCGACGAGGAGGGACTGGTGTCGCTGGGACTCCTCATGGGTCCGCTTCGCCGCCCCTTCGCCGCCGAGGCCGCCCTCCTCGACCCGGCGGACTGGCAGGGCGTGCGATTCCGCGTGTTCAACTCGCCGGTGCAGGAGCACACGGTCGAGGCGCTGGGCGGCCGCGCGGTCATGGCAGGGGCGAACTGGTCGGACCAGCTGCGCGCCGGCGGGCTGGACGGTGCGGAGTTCGACGTGCCGCACTACGAGCAGATCGGGCTGACCACCGAGGCGCCGTGGGTCGCGGCCGACGTCGTCCTCTGGCCGAAGGTCCTCGTCCTCTCGATGAATCGCGAGCGGCTCGAGTCGCTGCCCGAGGTGCAGCGCGGGTGGATCGAGCGTGCCGCGAGGAGCGCGGTCGCAGCCTCGCTCGCCGGCGACTACGACGAATCCGCCGCGTTCGAACACCTCTGCGAGCAGAACGTCAGGTTCGTCCGCGGCGGCGAAGCGTCGATCGAGGCGCTGCGTGCGCAGGCCGCACCGGTGCTCGACGAACTCGCGAACGACCCCGACGAGGCGGAGATGCTCGACGCGGTGCTCTCGGCCGCCGAGCAGCATCCCGAGGTGTACGTGCCGGAGATCCCCGACGGATGCGATGACCCGAGCGCCTTGGAGCCGACGGCGGAGCAGCGCGACGCTCCACTGCCGCCGGACGGACGGTACCGCGTGGAGGTGACCGAGGAGGAGGTCCGGAACACGGGACTCTCGCAGGAGCCGGGCTATCCCGGCATCTGGACGCTCGACGTGTTCGAGGGCACCTACGCGTTCCGGTGCCAGATCCTGTCGGATCCCGACGACGACTGCGGCAACGGGGGCCTGCCCTCGGAGCAGGTCCTGGAGGCTGGACGGCTCGTGCCGAACGGCGAGGGCGTCGTGACGTTCGTGTACGACGAGGAAGTGCACTCCCGATACGTCGACTGCCCCAGGGATTGCTACAGGACCGTCGACGTGACCGCCGCGTGGCGCCTCGACGGCGAGGACCTCGTGTTCGGCGACGTGGACGGGATGAGGCCGATCAACGGGCTCCTGATCGTCGAGCCGTGGATGCGGATCGGCGACGCGGAACCTCCGCAGTGACCCGGGTGCCCTCGCCGACCGGACTCTCGATCTCGAGCCGGCCGGCGAGGGCCTCGACCCGGCGGCGGATGGCGGGGATTCCGGTCGGCCGGACCCCGCCTCGACCGTCGTCGACGACCTCCAAGCGGATCGCATCCCCGGCGCGGTCGAGACTCACCTCGATCCGCGACGCCCGAGCGTGCTTCATCGCGTTGGAGACCGCTTCGGACGCGATGAAGTAGAGCGCGGTCTCCGTCGCGGCATCGGCGGTGGCGTCCTGATCGGCATCGACGTCGATCTCCGGGACCCCGGATCGCGTGAGCGCGCGCAGCTCCGTCGCAAGCCGGCCGTCGCCGAGGTCGCGTGCCCGTGCGGCGTCGACGACGCCGAGGAGGTCGCGCTCGGCGAGGCGCACCTCCTCGACGGCGATCGCGAGCGGGTCGGCCGTCGCTTCCGCATCGGGGGCCGGGGCGCCGGGCGGCTGCAACTCGTCGAGCAGGCGGAACCCGCGACGCAGCGGCTCGAGCACCTCCTCGTCGACCCTCGAGGCCACGGCCAGTCGACCCGCCTGAGCCGCCTCGAGGAGGTCGGCGCGCGTCCGAGCGATATCGCGTCGCTGCGTCTCCAACTGCGCTTGGAGGCGGTCGTGGTCGTCGGCGAGCCGAACCGCGTCGGCGACGGCTCGAGACAGGGCCGGCTCGCCGAGGGACCCCGGGCGATGCACGATCAGCGCGATCGGCGTGCCGGCCTCGTCGGCGATCTCGGTGGTGGCCAGACGGGTCGTCCCAGCATCGCGATGCGTCCCGGCCGCGAGCGGATCGTGCCCGGCAGGGAGCACCAGGAGGCGCAGGCGATCGTCGCGCAGCGTGTTGCGCAGCACCGCCTCGAGCCCGCCGAGCCCGGTCGCATCGCCGGCCGACGCAGCGGTCTCGCGAAGTCGGGCGATGCGCCGCCGCTCCGAGATCGCCGCACCGGAGATCAGGAGTGCGGCCGCGATCAGCACGCCCGCGTACGCCGCGAGGATCGTCCGAGGGTCGAGACCGCCGATGCGGGACTGCGCCGCCCACGCCCCCGCCAGCGCGAGCGCAACCATCGCCGAGGCCGCCGTCGCGGCGAGGGCGATCCTGCGGTGGCTCCCGGCACCGCGTGGAACGGCGGACCACACGGCGATCCCCGCGAACACCGTGGCCGTCATCGCGGTCGGCAGCACGCCCGACGCGAGCGCGACGCCGACCGCCGCGAGCCCCGCGATCGCCCACGTCCCGTGCCACCCACCCGCTGCCGCGATGAGCAGCCACGCGAGGCCGGCCTGGTGCGCCGTCGCGGCTCCGGTGACGAACGTCCCCGCCACCCACAGTGCCGCGGTCGTCGCTGCAGCGGCCCGGATCTCCAGGTCGACCGGGGCGACCAGGGCGATCGACGCGTACGCGACACCGACGAGAAGCTCGGCGCCGGTGAGCAGCAGGTCGGCCGTCTCCGCCCAGACCGTCACCGCCGCCGGAACGGCGCCGACGGCGGCGGCCACCGCGACGGCGGCCACCGCGACGCGGGCCACCCTCCCGGCCCGGCGATGCGGCGCGGTTCGCACGGGCCGATTCTCCCAGCTCGACCCGGTCCCCGCACCCGGTGGCCATCCCCGGCTCCCGCCGGTCGCGGTCGATGACCCGAGTCCCGGGGGATCTGCGCGTAGGCTCGCACGCATGCTCGCCACCGTGATCCACGCCGCCCGGGACATCCGCGTCGAAGACGTTCCCGACCCCGAGCTCTCGACCGGCGGCGACGCCGTCGTGCGCGTCGTCGCCGCGTGCGTGTGCGGGTCCGACCTGTGGCCGTACCGCGGCGTCACGCCGACGCACGCCCCGCACCGGATCGGGCACGAGTTCGTCGGCGTCGTCGAGGCCGTCGGGCCCGAGGTGTCGACGGTGACGACGGGCGACTTCGTGATCGCCCCGTTCTACGTGTGCGACGGCACCTGCGCGAACTGCCGCAACGGCGTCAGCACGTCGTGCCTCGCCGGCAGCTGGTGGGGCGGCGAGGACAAGGTCGGCGGCGTCGCCGACGGCGGCCAGGGCGAGCGCGTGCGCGTGCCCCTCGCCGACGGCACGCTCGTCGTCGTGCCCGGCCCGATCGCCGACGACGAGGTGCCCGGCCTGCTGACGCTCTCCGACGTCATGGGCACGGGACACCACGCCGCGGTCTCGGCGGGCGTCGGCCCGGGCGACTCGGTCGCGGTCGTCGGCGACGGTGCGGTCGGGCTGTGCGCGGTCATCGCCGCGAAGCGGCTCGGGGCCACGACGATCATCGCGATGTCGCGGCACGCCGACCGGCAGGCGCTCGCGCGCGAGTTCGGCGCGACGCACGTCGTCGAGGAACGCGGCGACGAGGGCGTCGCGCGGGTGAAGGAGCTCACCGGCGGCATCGGCGCCGACCGCGTCCTCGAGTGCGTCGGCACCAAGGAGTCGATGGACCAGGCGCTCCGCTCGACCCGCCCGGGCGGCATGGTCGGCTACGTCGGCGCGCCGAACGGCGGGCCCGAGCTGCCGGTGCGCCCCATGTTCAACCGGAACGTCGGCGTGAACGGCGGCGTCGCGCCGGTGCGCGGGTACATCGAGGAGCTGCTGCCCGACGTGCGCTCCGGCGCCATCCGCCCCGGCCTCGTCTTCGACCTCGAGCTGCCGCTCGCTGAGGCGGCCGAGGCGTACGCCGCGATGGACGAGCGCCGGGCGGTCAAGGTGCTGCTGCGGCCGTAGTCGCCGGCGCGCGCCGCGCGCAGTACGCCGCGCGCCGCCCTACGGGAGGAACTTCCCGCGTCGTGCGGCGTGTCGGCCCACTCCCCGGCGGCGTGTCGCGCGGAAGTTCCTCCTGTCGCGACGAGGTGACGCGAGACGGGGCGGATGCCGCGCGCTCGCGACATCCGCCCCGCCTCGGAGCACGGCCCGATCAGGCCGCGGCGATCACGATCTCGTCGAGCGACTTGCGGCTGCGCGGGGCGACCTCGCGCTCGCGGAGCGGCTCGGGGAGCGCCGACGCGTCGCCGACCTTGCCGATCGCGCTGACCGAGACGACGTCGAGGCCGGCGCGCAGGCCGAACACCTCGGCGAGGCGGGCCGCGTCGAAGCCGCCCATCTGGTGCGTGTGCAGGCCGTCGTGCTGGGCCTGGAGCGACATGTAGGCGACGGCTTGGCCGAGGTCGTACTTCGCCCACGGGCGCGGCGTGCCCGACTCGTCGACGGTCTCGGCGACGTTCACGACGAGCGCGGCGGCCGAGTCGGCCCACGCCTGGTTGAAGCCCATGAGGGCGTCGTGGATGGCGGCGAAGGCCGCGGTGCCGCGCCGCGCGACGATGAAGCGCCACGGCTGGACGTTGTTCGCCGACGGCGCCCAGCGGGCGGCCTCGAGCAGGGTGCGCAGGCTCTCCTCCGAGAGCTCGGCGGTGGGGTCGTACGCGCGCGGGCTCCAGCGCTCGACGAGGGGGGCGATGAGCGGGGCGTCGGTGGGGACGTGGCGCGAGGTGTCGACGAGGGTCATGGTGACGGTGCCTTCCGAGTGGTTCCGATGGATCTGCCGGGACACCGTCGTCCCAGTGCATTACAACGCATGGATCCTCGGAACATTCCGAGCACCCCGGCGCCGCGCGTGCGGGCGAGTGTCCGAGGGATGCGGTGCGCGGGCCTCGAACCCGGCATCGATCGGACACTCGCGCGCGTGCGAGCGCTCAGGCCACGGCGCGCGCGAGCTCCTCACGGATGCCGGCGACGAACGCGTCGATGTCGTCCTCGGTCGTGTCGAACGAGCACATCCAGCGCACCTCGTTCTTCGCCGCATCCCAGTCGTAGAACTTGAAGCCGCGCTCGCGCAGCCGGTCGGCGACACCGGCGGGAAGCACCGCGAACACGCCGTTCGACTGGGTGGCCTGCGTGAACGACAGGCCGGGGAGCTCGCCCGCGGCGATGCCCCCGTCGAGCGCGTCGCGCAGGCGACGGGCCATGGCGTTCGAGTGCGACGCGTTGCGGAGGTACAGGTCGCCGTCGAGCAGCGCGATGAGCTGGGCCGACACGAATCGCATCTTCGACGAGAGCTGCATGTTGAGCTTCCGCAGGTACTTCAGGCCCTCGGATGCCGCGGGGTTCAGCACCACGATGGCCTCGCCGAGCAGCGCGCCGTTCTTGGTGCCGCCGAAGCTCAGCACGTCGACGCCCGCGTCGCGAGTGAAGGCGCGCAAGGGCAGTCCGAGGGATGCCGCGGCGTTCGAGATCCGCGCGCCGTCCATGTGCAGCGTCATCCCGCGCTCGTGCGCGTGGTCGGCGATGGCGCGGATCTCCTCGACGGAGTACGCGGTGCCGAGCTCGGTGGTCTGCGTGATCGACACGACGAGCGGCTGTGCGCGGTGCTCGTCGCCCCAGCCCCACGCCTCGCGGTCGATGAGCTCCGGCGTGAGCTTGCCGTCGTCCGTCGGCACCGTGAGCAGCTTGATTCCGCCGACGCGCTCGGGCGCGCCGCCTTCGTCGACGTTGATGTGGGCGGTGGATGCCGCGATCACCGCGCCCCAGCGGGGGAGCATCGACTGCAGCGCCGTGACGTTGGCGCCCGTGCCGTTGAACACGGGGTACACCTCGACCGGGTCGCCGAAGTGGCGTGCGAAGAGCGTGTGCAGGTCGGCGGTGTACGCGTCGTCGCCGTAGGCGACCTGGTGCCCGCCGTTCGCGCCGGCGATCGCGGCGAGCACCTCGGGGTGCACGCCCGAGTAGTTGTCGGAGGCGAAGCCGCGGAACTCGCGGTCGTGGAGGGGAACGAACTCGTGGGTCACCGGACGATTCTCCCAGACGGGCGCCGCCGGTACGTGTTCGCGCCGAGGAGGATCGCGTCGACGCCCTCGAGGAAGGCGAGCTGGTCGTGGTCGGTCGCCTCGAGGCCGGGGACCGCCTCGAAGAAGCCGATGCCGCCCTCCTCGTCGGCTGCGTAGCCGTCGGCCGACACGATCTGCTCGACGATGAGCCGTCCCATCAGCGGATCCTCGCCGCCAGCTGCTCGCCGAGCAGGTCGAACGCCGAGTCCCAGCCGTCGTACACGTCCTCGTCGCCGGGTGCACCCGGGAACCCGCGCAGGTGGAACAGCATCTCGGTGCGCCCGCCCTCGAGCTCCCTGAGGTCGACGGTGATGACGGGGGCGGTCTCGTCCGGGTCGCCGGGCGAGGCCCAGGTGAAGACGAGTCGCCGAGGCGGGTCGACCTCGCGGTAGACGCCGGCGGTCGGGTACTCGCTCCCGTCGGCCGGGTTCACCATCGTGTAGGCGTATCGGCCACCCGGCCGGGCGTCGACGGAGACGCTGCCGTCCTTGATGACGATGCCGCGCGGGTGCCACCACTCGGCCGCGTCCGCGGACTCGGTCCAGGCGCGCCAGACCAGTTCGCGGGGTGCATCGAAGATGCGGGTGATGGTGAACTGCGCGTCGGTCTGCGCGGTCATGGGGTTCCCCCTCTCATCCTGCGGAGCTGCTCGTCGAGCAGGTCGAACCGCCCGTTCCATTCGCCGCGATGCCGTTCCACCCAGTCGGACGCCTCGTCGAGCGGTTCCGTCCGCAGGGTGCACGTGCGCCACTGCGCGGTGACGGTGCGTTCGATGAGCCCGGCGCGCTCGAGCACGGCGAGGTGCTGCGAGATCGCGGGGCGGCTCATCGCGAACGGTTCGGCGAGTTCGCCGACGGTCGCCGGTCCGCGGTGCAGGCGTGAGAGCATCGCACGCCTGGTCGGGTCGGCGAGGGCGCGGAAGACGAGGCTGAGCTCGTCCGCGGCATCCGTCATGTAAGCGACTCCTTAATTAATAATGTACTTAATCTACGCTGGCCGACCCGAGGCGTCAAGCATGCGGGTGACGCCCCGAGTCGAGCATGAACGCAGGTGAGGCTAAGCTAAGTTCGCCCGCATTCGACGGGCCCTCACCTTCTCGCCGATCGTTGGAGCCACTACGCCCATGCGCGCACGACGCGGAATCCTCCTCGCCGGAGCCGGCCTCGCGGCCGCGACCCTCGCCCTGACCGGCTGCACCGCGCCGGCCGACGACGCCGAGACGCTCACCGTCTACGTCGGCCGCGATGAGGGCCTCGTCGGCCCGCTCATCGAGCAGTTCGAGGAGGAGACCGGCATCACGGTGGAGGCGCGCTACGCCGCGACGCCCGAGCTCACGGCGCTGCTCCTTGAGGAGGGCGACCGCACGCCGGCCGAGGTGTTCCTCTCACAGGACGCCGGTGCGCTCGGCGCGCTCGCCGACGCCGGCCTCGTCGCCGGGATCCCGTCCGACCTCGCCGACCTGATCCCCGACGGCTTCACCTCGCAGGACGACTCGTGGATCGGCGTCACCGGTCGTGCCCGCGTCATCGCCTACGACGGCGAGCGGCTCACCGACGACCAGGTGCCCGACACCGTGGACGACCTCACCGCCGACGACTGGTCGGGCGAGGTCGCGTTCGCTCCGGGCAACGCGAGCTTCCAGTCGTTCATCACCGCCCTGCGCGTGCTCGAGGGCGAGGAGGCCGCCGCGGCATGGGTCGAGGGCATGGCCGCCAACGACCCCGAGCTCACGGAGAACAACCTCGCCTCGCTCGACCTGGTGAACACCGGCCAGGCGCAGCTCGGACTCATCAACCACTACTACTGGTTCCGCCAGGCCGCCGAGGTCGGCGCCGAGAACATGCGGGCCCAGCTGAAGTTCCTGCCGGGCGACCCCGGCGGCATCGTCAACGTCACGGGCGCCGCCATCCTGGACGGCGCGGCCGACGACGAGGCCGCCCGTGCGTTCATCGAGTTCCTCGTCTCCGAGCAGGCGCAGCAGTACTTCGTCGAGGAGACCTTCGAGTACCCGCTGCTGCCGGGCGTCGACGCCCCGGAGGGCCTGCCCGCGATCGAGACCCTCGTGAACCCGGGCCTCGACCTCAGCGACCTCGACTCGGTCGGCGAGTCGCAGCGGCTCCTCGCCGACAACGGCCTGATCTGATCGGGCGGGGCGAGCGGATGTCGCGGGCCGACGACCCGGCCGGAACGCAGCTCCGCACGCCTACGCTGGAACCGACATGACCGACCGAGTCGCGACACCGAGCCCCCGCCGCCCGTGGGGGCTCATCGCGGCATCCCTCGTCGCGGTCGCGCTCGCCGCGATCCCGGTCATCCACCTCGTGGTCCGCGTGCTCTCGGCCGACCCCGACGCGCTCGCCGCGGTGTTCGACCGGCCCCGGGTCCCCCTGCTCGTCGGCAACTCCGTGCTGCTCGCGGCATCCGTCACCCTGACCGCCGTCGCGCTCGGCGTGCCGAGCGCGTTCCTGCTCGCGCGCGCCCGACTGCGCTGGCGCGGCGCCTGGGCGGTGCTGGCGGCGCTCCCGCTCGCGATGCCCTCGTACCTCGCGGCCTACGGATGGCTCGCCTGGCAGCCGTCGATGAAGGGGTTCTGGGCCGCGTGGCTCGTGCTCAGCTTCGTCTCGGTGCCGTACGTGACGCTCCCCGTCGCCGCAGCGCTGCGGATCGGCAGCACGGGCCTCGACGACGTCGCCCGCACGCTCGGGCGCGGGCCGTTCGGTTCCTTCATGCTCGGCACGTGGCCGCAGATCCGCCCAGCGGTCCTCGCCGGCGCGCTGCTCGTCTGCCTCTACACGCTGAGCGACTTCGGCGGGGTCGCGCTGTTCCGCTTCCCGGTGCTCACGACCGCCATCCAGCAGGCGTACTCGGCGAGCTTCAGCCGCGACGAGGCGGCCGTGCTCGCGGTGCTCCTCGTCGCGCTCGCCCTGCTCGTCGTGATCGGCGAGCAGGTCGCGCGCGGGCGCGCGGCCCGGCGCATCCAGGCCGCCCCGGCGGCCGGGCGACGACGGATGACCCGTCTCGGGCCGTGGACCGCGCCGGGCCTCGCCCTGCTCGCGCTCGTGCCCGCCGTGGCGGTCGTCGTCCCGGTCGCCGTGCTCCTCGGCCGGGTGCTCACCGCAGAGACGCTGCAGGCGTTCGACGGGGCGAACTTGGCGCAGGCGATCGGCAACACCGTGCTGCTCTCCGCGGGCGGCGCGGTGGTGGCCGTCGCGCTCGCCCTGCCGATCGGCGTGCTCGCCGCGCGGCACCGCGGGCGGATGGTGCGCGGCATCGAGTCCGCCGGGTACCTCGCCCTCGGCCTGCCCGGCATCGTCGTCGGCCTCTCGCTCGTGTTCTTCTCGCTGAGCGTCGTGCCCGCGCTGTACCAGACGGCACTCGTGCTCGCGTTCGGCTACGGCATCCTCTTCATGCCGAAGGCGATCGGGTCGATCCGCTCGGCCACCGGCCAGGTGCCGACCTCGCTCGAGGACGTGTCGCGCACGCTCGGCAACTCGCGCGCCCGCACCTGGTGGTCGGTCACGGCTCGACTGGCGCGGCCCGGCATCTTCGCGGCCGCGCTGCTCGCCGCCGTGTCGGCCATGAAGGAACTGCCCGCGACGCTCATGCTGCGCCCGACGGGCACCGACACGCTCGCCGTCGAGCTCTGGCAGCGCACCGACATCTCCGCCTACGGCGCCGCCGCGCCCTACGCGGTCGCACTGCTGCTGGTCGCCGCGGTGCCCGCGTTCCTGCTCTCCGACGCGCGCGCCGGACGTGAGGCGACCCGGGAGGCGATCGCGTGAGCCGGTTGGAGGTGCGCGACCTGACGGTCGGCTACGAGGGCGGGCCCGTGCTGCACGCCGTCGACGTCGAGGTGCCCCACGGGGAGCTGCTCGCGATCGTCGGGCCGAGCGGATGCGGCAAGACCACGCTGCTGCGCACGATCGCGGGCCTGCTGCGTGCGCAGTCGGGCGAGATCCGCATCGGGCAGCGGATGGTGACCACCCACGGCATCCACCTCGCGCCCGAGAAGCGCCGCATCGGCTGGGTGCCGCAGGACGCGGCGCTCTTCCCCCACCTCACGGTCGCCGAGAACGTCGCATTCGGCATGCTCGCAGGGCGCGGTTCGGCCCGGGCCGCGCGTCGCGCGGCGACGTCCGACGAGGTCCGGCGGCTGCTCGACCTCGTCGACCTCGCCCCGCTCGCCGCCCGTGCGCCTGGGCAGCTCTCCGGCGGGCAGGCGCAGCGCGTCGCGCTCGCCCGGGCGCTCGCGGCCGGACCCGAGCTGGTGCTGCTCGACGAGCCGTTCGGCGCGCTCGACCCGATGCTGCGCGCCGACCTCCGTGCCGCGGTGCGCGAGCTGCTCCGCGCCGAGGGCGTCACCGGCATCCTGGTCACGCACGACCAGGCCGAGGCGCTGTCGGTCGCCGACCGCGTGGCGGTCATGCGCGGCGGCGAGGTGCTGCAGCTCGGCACGCCCGAGGAGGTCTATCGCGCGCCGGCGACGCCGTGGGTCGCCGGGTTCGTCGGCGATGCGGTCTTCCTGCCCGGCGTGCTGCACGGCGACGAGGTCGCGACGACGATCGGTCGGCTGCGTGCGGTGCCGGTGGCGGATGCCTCGGGGGTCGCGCCCGAGGACGGCGACGACGTGACCGCGCTCGTGCGACCGGAGGAGCTCCGCGTCGTGCGCGCGGACGCGCCGTCCGTCGCCGGATCGACCGGAGCCCGCGCGACCGACGACCTCGCCGAGGGCCTCGACGGCGTCGTGACCGACGTCGAGTACACGGGTCACGACGCGATGCTCGCGCTCGCGCTCGCCGACGGCGTGCGGCTGCGGGCCCGCGTCACCGCCTCGGAGTTCGTGCCCCGCGGGACCGAGGTCCGCGTGTCGGTCGCGGGCCCGGTGCTCGCGTACCGCCCCGAGGCCTGACCTCAGGACTTCGCGCGACGATCCTCGACGCGGCCCTTCAACCACCAGAGCCCGAGCAGCCACGTGCCGAGCGCCGTGATGATCCACATGATGAGGGTCGCGAGGATCCAGGTGACGATGCCGTCGACTCGGATGCCGTCGGGGAACAGCGACGCGATGAGGAGTGCGACGAAGGTCGAGACGAGCCCGATGCCGCCGAGGATCGCCGAGGCGTACTGGCGGGCCATGTTGAAGATGAAGGGCGCCAGGATCGCCTGCGCGACCGTGAAGACGAGCACGGCGACGATGAACCCGGCCGCGTCGAGGTGGAAGTCCGGGAGGATCCAGGACGTGACCAGGAGGCCGACGGCCGCCGTGACGAGCGAGATCGCGATGTTGATCAGGAAGCGGATCATGGGCGAAGGCTAGCGCCGCGGGCGCCGTCCGGGCCAGAGCCGAACGGCGTGCGGCGTGTCCACCGGGTCCGACCGCTGACGGGCATGGGAACGGGCCGCGCCCTCCGAGGACGCGGCCCGATCCGTTCTTGGTGCGGCCGGCGGATCCCGCCAAGGTCGTTTTCCGACCGCACCGGTCTGGTGGGCGGCGGCGGGGACGAGCCCCGCCGCCGCCGGGGTGCTACTCGAGCTCGGCGATCACCGCCTCGACCGCGCGGATCATGAGCGCCGCCGCGTCCGCGTCGGTGCGCACCCGCTGGGGCGCCTTCTCCGCGATGAACTGCAGTCGCTCGATCGCGAGTGCCGTGTCGCCGGCCTCGAGGGCCGCGTCGACCTCGGCGAGGACGTCGCCGAACGAGGCCTCGACACCGCGGGTGATCCGGCCGTCGTCCTCGAGCGCTCCGAGCAGGGCCCGGATGTCGGAGACCGAGGTCGTGAACACGAACTGGTCGAGCAGGACCCCGCCCGTCGACGTCACGACCACGCGGCCGGTGCCCTCCGGCACGGTCACGAGCGGCACCGAGACATCCGCCCAGCCCTCGGAGTCGACCGCGAAGGTCGCGAAGGCGTCGGCGTCCGCGTCACCCCAGTGCAGCGACACCTCGCCCTCACCCGAGGCGCGGACGGTGGCACCCGTGATGCCGCCGAACTCGACCGGCGTGTAGGCGATCCACTCGTCGGCGTCCAGGCCCGCCAGGTGGCGGAGGCCCTCGGCCGACTCGTCGTCGACGACGGTCACGTCGCCGCTGCGGGCGTCGTTGTGCTCGGCCTGCAGTGCACGCGGGTTGAGCAGCGTGACGTCGTCACCGGTCAGCGCCGGCGCCGTGTCGGTGCCCAGGTCGGTGTACGAGGCGCCGATCTGCGCGTAGATGTTCTCGGTCTCGCCGTGCCCGGCCTCGAGCGCCATCTCGACGGTCGCCGTGCAGCCGTTGCCCGTGAACAGCGGGTGCGTGTGCGTGTTGTCGTGGCCGAGGCCGTAGCTCCACAGCACGCGCTCGCAGTCGATCTCCTCATCGGGGTCGGTCACCCGGACCTCGAACTCGATCTCGTCGCCCCAGTCGGCGAACGAGCCGTTCGCCGGGGTGACGATCTCCACGACGGGCGCGGTGTTGCCGACCGTGACCGTGACGGACGCGAGGCTGACGCGGCCGCCCTCATCGGTGACCCGCACTCGGGCCTGGTACTGGCCGTCCTCGGTGAAGGTGTGCGACGCGGTCGCCTCACCGTCCTCGAACGTGCCGGTGCCCTCGAAGTCCCACGCGTAGCTCAGTGCGAGCCCATCGGGGTGGGTCGACTCGGATGCGTCGAAGTCGACCTCGAGCGGTCCCTCACCGGACGTGGGCGAGGCGTCGAGGATGACGCGCGGGCCCTTGGTGCCCTCGACGTAGTCGACGCGGTACAGGCCGGCGTCGGGGTTCGGGCGGAAGAAGCCGTCGCCGTAGTCCAGCACGTAGAGCGAGCCGTCGGGACCGAACTCGAAGTCGATCACGTTGTCCCACGGCGGCATCCCGGCCGCGTTCAGCGACGCGTTGGGCAGGAAGTCCTCGATCTTCGTGACCGGCCCGTCGGGGTCGTCCTGCGAGAAGGCGAAGACACGGTCGCGTGAGAACTCGGCCATGAACGCCTTGCCGTCCCAGTACGCCGGGAACTTCGTCTCCGACGGGTTCTCCGCGTCGTAGCGGTAGGTCGGGCCGCCCATCGGCGCCTGGCCGCCCGAGCCGAACTCCGGCCACGGCTGGTGCTCGGGGCGGTCGCCGTACCAGATCTGCGGTGCGGTCGCCGTCGGGAGCTGGTCGAGCCCGGTGTTGTACGTGCTCGTGTTGAGAAGCGTGCCCTCGCAGTCGAACCACTCGCCCTGGGTCGCCGTCTCGAAGTCCCAGTCGTTGTAGTTCGCGTTCGGGCCGTGGCAGTACGGCCAACCGCCGTTCATCGGCACGGTGGTCGACTGCCACTCGACGTAGCCCATCGGCCCGCGGAGCTCGTTCGCCGTTCCGGCGTCGGGACCGTACTCGCCCCACGTGACGGCGCCGGTCTCGGTGTCGTAGTCCATGCGGAACGGGTTGCGCAGGCCCATCACGAAGATCTCGGGACGCGTGTCGGCCGTACCCGGCGCGAACAGGTTGCCCTCGGGGATCGTGTAGCTGCCGTCCTCCTGGACCGAGATCCGGAGGATCGCACCGCGGAGGTCGTTGGTGTTGCCGGCGCCGCGACGCGCGTCGAACCCGGGGTTCCATCCCGGACGGTCGTTGTTCGGGGCGTAGCCGTTGGCGCCGGGCGTGCTCGCCGGCGTGTTGTCGCCCGTCGAGAGCAGCACGTTGCCGTCGTTGTCGAAGGCGACGTCGCCGGCGACGTGGCAGCACTGCCCGCGCTGGACCTCGACCTTGATGATGACCTGCTCCGACGCGAGGTCGAGCGAGTTCGACTCGGCATCCCATTGGAATCGGCTGAGCTGGTTGTAGCCCTTCCAGATGTCCCAGTACGAGGCGTCTTCGCCTGCCGGGAGCTCGCGCGGCGCCGAGCCGACCGGGGTCGTCTCGGGGTAGGGCGCCTCCATGATGCGGGGCGCGTAGTAGAGGTAGACCCAGCCGTTCTCCTCGAAGTCCGGGTCGAGGGTGATCGTCTGCAGCCCGTCCTCCGAGTTGGAGTAGACGTCGAGCTGGTTGACGACGGTGGTCGTGCCCTGCGCCGGGTCCGTGAGGCGGACCTGCCCGTTGCGGGTCGTGTGCAGGACCCGGAGGTCCGGGAGGACGGCGAGGTCGATCGGTTCGCCGACGCCCTGGGTTCCCGCGAGCCGGACGCGCTCGTAGTTGGCCCAGGTCGTGGCCGAGACCTCGTCGCCGTGGTCCTCGCCGTCATGGGCGACAGCGGGCCCCGCGACGAGGACGGATGCCGCGACGGCGGCTCCGACCACGAGCGCCGCGAGGCGTGAACGTGTGAGATGCATGGATGTGCTCCAGTCAACGAATGGAAGGAGGTTCGGCGGGATCCATGTGTGTCCGGGCCGCGCGGGGAGTTGGGTCACCCGCGCGGCCCGGGGTCGTGCGCCGGCCGCGGACGCGGCCGGGGTGATGCGTCAGCCGCGGAGTGCGGCCAGGTTCTGGTACGACGACGCGGCGTTCTCGAGCGACATGGTCGGCGAGGACATCGGAACGGACGAGGCGTTGTCCTGCTCGTACATCGAGTTGTGGTATCCCTTCGCCCCGATCCGCTGGAAGAACGTGGTGAAGTCGATGTCGCCCGCACCGAACGGCACGATCGAGTAGCCCGCGGCGCTGTCGTTCTTCGCGCCATCCTTCGCGTGGAAGAGCGGGAACCGCGTGGACTGCTCGGAGACGAGCCCGGCGGGGTCGAACCAGTCGTCCACCACGCTGCCGTCCGGAGCGGTGTAGCTCTGGTAGCGGTGCTGCGCGACGTGCGCCCAGTAGATGTCCATCTCCAGGTAGACGTAGTTCGGGTCGGTGTTCTGCAGGAACCACTCGAGGCGGCGCAGGCCGCTCGACCTGGTGGGGTTCCCCGACGCGTCGAGCGGGCCGCTGTCGAGCAGGAAGCTGTACGCCTGGTCGTGGTTGTGCGTGTACAGCTTCAGCCCGTGCGAGGCGGCGCGCTCTCCGAACGTGTTCCAGACCTCGGCCGCCGTCTCCCAGTCGGCGAGGTAGGAGCTCCGGGACGGGTCGTTGCCCGTGCCGATGTGCCCGAATCCGAGGATGTTGGCGATCTCGCACTGGGCGTCGAACTGCGCGAGCGTCGCCTCGGTCACGACGCTCGGGATCGAACCGTGGTTGCCCTCGGCCTCGAGCCCGTTGTCGTCGAGCCACGTGCGCAGCAGCTGCGCGCCGGCGACGTTGTTGAGGTTGCCGCCCTCGGAGTTGGAGTTCTGGTTGTAGCCGGCGAACTCGATCTGCTTGTAGCCCTGTCGCGCGAGCTCCTCGAGGACCTGCTTGAAGCCCGAGGGCAGGCCCGGGTTCGTCAGCGGGTTCCGGCCGATCGCGTCGCGGACCGTGAAGAGGATGATGCCCCGCTTGCCGGGCGGGACGAGCACCCCGTTGCCGCCCGCGGCCGCGGGCGCGGCGTGGGCGTGCGTGTGGCCGCCGGCCAGGCCGACCGCCGCAGCGGCCGCCATGCCCGTCGTCGCCGCGAGCAGCTGCCGGCGCGTGAGACCCAGCCGGGTCCCGAGGAGCCGGGCGTCGTGCTCGGCCTGTTCCGTCAGTTCATCCATGATGCTCCCTTGCACTGAACCGTTGTGGGGGGGTCGGGCGGAGCGCCCGAAACACGGGATCAGGACCCGCGCCCGGCGCGAAGGGTCACCATCAGCCACTCTTCGCACCGTTGCTCGTGAGTTGGCGTCCACGAACTTTTTCGGACACTACGGCATTTGTCAGTCTGCGGTCAAGCAAAAGAAATCGCTTGACGCGCGGCTTTTCACGTTCTACGGCAAAAGGACCGCGAACGGGGGGTGCCCGCCGAGTGAACGCCGGACGCTGGCGGCCGAGGTCCGGCGCGGGCATGATGGACCGCGTGGGGAGTCCGAGGCGCACGGCCGAGGCCGCCGCCGGCTCGGGCGACGACGGCGGTGCTGCCGCGCGGCGGGTCCAGGGCACCTACTACACGCTGACCCTCGGCAACACGCTCGCCGCCTCGTTCATCTGGGGCATCAACACGCTCTTCCTCCTCGACGCCGGCCTCTCGAACCTCGAGGCGTTCGCGGCGAACGCCTTCTTCAGCGTCGGCATGTTCGTCTTCGAGATCCCGACCGGTGTCGTCGCCGACACCGTCGGACGCCGCGCCTCCTACCTGCTCGGCACCCTGACGCTCGCGGCCACGACGGCGATGTACTGGATGCTCTGGGTCTGGCAGTCGCCGTTCTGGGCCTGGGCGATCGTCTCGGTGCTGCTCGGCCTCGGCTTCACGTTCTTCTCCGGTGCGATCGACGCCTGGCTCGTCGACGCGCTGCAGGCGACGGGGTATCGGGGAAGCCTCGAGTCCGTGTTCGGCCGGGCCATCGTCGTCGGCAACGTCGCGATGCTCGGCGGGTCGGTCCTCGGCGGCGTCATCGCGCAGCTCACGAACCTCGGGGTCCCCTTCCTCATCCGCGCCGGGATCCTCGTCGTGATGTTCGCCGTCGCCGCGATGCTCATGCGCGACCTCGGTTTCACGCCCGAGCGAGGCGTCGGTCCGGTGAAGGCGACCGGCGAGGTCTTCCGGGCCTCGGTGAAGTACGGGCTGGGGCGCCGACCGGTGCGCTGGCTCATGTTGACGACGCCGTTCACGACCGGTGTCGGCTTCTACGCGTTCTACGCGCTCCAGCCCTACCTCCTCGAGCTCTGGGGCGATGAGGGCGCCTACTCGATCGCCGGGCTCGCGGCCGCACTGCTCTCCGGGGCCGGCATCGTCGGCGGGCTCCTCGCCCCGGTCGTCCGCCGCCGCTTCCGCAAGCGGACGTCGGTGATCCTGCTCGCGACCGTGCTCAGCACCGTCGTGCTGCTCGCGCTCGGGCTCGTCGCGAACTTCTGGCTCGCGGTCGTGCTCATCGCGCTCTGGGGCGTCTCGTCGTCGATCGACGACCCCGTGCACCGCGCCTACCTCAACGACATGATCCCGTCGAAGCAGCGGGCGACGGTGCTGTCGTTCGACTCGCTCCTCGGCAGCGCGGGAGGCGCCGTGATCCAGCCGGCCCTCGGCCGCGCGGCCGACATCGGCGGGTACGGCTTCTCGCTCCTGTGCAGCGGCGTGGTCCAGGTGCTCGCGGCACCGTTCGTGCTCCTCAGCCGCGCCGAGCACGATCCGGCCGACACGGCGCGCCAGGTCGCCGACGGGGCGGGCGAGGAGACCGGCCCGGCGGGCGGCGACGGCGAGGCGGACGACGGCCCGGCGACGGATGCCACGATGCCGCCCACGACGACCTGACCGACCGCCACCCGAGGAGCCCCGCTCGATGCCAGCCCCGAACGCCTCCCCCGACGAGGCCGTCGCCCGACTCCGGAGCGACGTCTCGCCCGACCGGGTGCTGACCGAGCCGACGGAACTCGCGCGGTACGCGCACGACGACGCCGAGTGGGCCGACCACGTCGAGCCGCACGCGGTCGTGCTCGCGGAGTCCGTCGAGGACGTCGTCGCGGCGGTGCGCGCTGCGGCGGCGTCCGGCCTGCACGTCGTCGCGAGGGGCGCCGGGACCGGACTCTCCGGCGGGGCGAACGCCATGGCCGACTCGATCGTCGTCTCCCTCGAGCGGATGACCCGGATCCTCGAGGTCGACGCTGACGAGCGGCTCGTGGTCGCCGAGGCGGGGGTGATCAACGACGACCTCCGCCGGGCGGTCGCTGCGCACGGCCTCTGGTACCCGCCCGACCCGGCGAGCCATCGGATCTCGACGATCGGCGGCAACGCCGCCACCAACGCCGGCGGCATCTGCTGCGTCAAGTACGGCGTGACACGCGACTACGTGCTCGGCATGACCGTCGTGCTCGCCGACGGCGAGGTCGTGCGGCTCGGCCGCCGCACCGCGAAGGGGGTCACGGGCTACGACCTCACCGCGCTCATGGTCGGGTCCGAGGGCACGCTCGGCATCATCGTGGAGCTCACGCTGAGGCTGCGGCCCCTCGGCGGCCGCGAGGAGCGCGCGATCGTCGGCTCGTTCGACTCGCTCGAGGCGGCGGGCGAGGCGGTGGCCGCCGTCTCGTCGGCGGGCATCGTGCCATCCGCCCTGGAGCTGATCGACCGTACGTGCATCGAGGCGGTCGATGCCTGGCAGTCCCTCGGCCTGCCGCACGGCGCCGAGGCGATGCTGCTCGCCCGCGTCGACGAGGTCGGCGCGGCCGGCGAGACCTTGGCGGCTGCGGTCGCCGAGCGGATGGCCCGGGCCGGCGCCCTGGCGGTCGAGCGGGGCGTCTCGACCGAGGAGGTCGACCGGCTCTTCCTCGCGCGGCGACTCGCCTACCCGGCGCTCGAGCGGCTCGGGCCCGTGCTCACCGAGGACATCTGCGTGCCGCGCGGACGGGTGCCCGAGATGCTGTCGCGCATCCAGGCGAGCGCCCGCGACCACGACGTGGTCATCGCGAACATCGCCCACGCGGGCGACGGGAACCTGCATCCGCTGATCATCGCTCCGGAGGGCGACGACGCCGCGAAGGCCCGGGCGAAGCGCGCGTTCGACCGCATCGTCGACGACTGCCGGGCGCTCGGCGGCACGGTCACGGGGGAGCACGGCGTGGGGCTGCTGAAGCTGCCGGGCGCGGCGCACGAGCTGAGCCCGCGGGTGGTGGAGCTCCATCGTGCGATCAAGCGGGCCCTCGATCCGCACGGGGTGCTGAACCCCGGCAAGGCGTTCCCCGGCTGAGCTCGGGTCGCCCGGCGGCGTCCGGCATCAGCCCGAGACGTCGGCCCGCGGGTCGCCCTTCAGCCGGTCGAGCAGGATCCGATTGAACATGAGCGGCTGCTCGATGTTCGCCGCATGGCCGTCGCGCGCGATCACGACCGAGTCCGCGAGCGGGCTCAGCGCGGCCGCGGCGGCCGCGTGCTCGGCGGGCCAGAACTCGCTCTCGGCGCCCGCGATGAAGAGCACCGGCACATCGCACGCGGCCACCACCGGCCGCCAGTCGCGCTTCGCGTGGTCGTCCAGGAGGGCGAGTTCGGCCTCGGTGAAGGCAGGTGCACCGCCGCGCGGCACGTCGAGCGAGGTCAGCAGCCGCGCGATGCGGACGAGCCCCTTCGACTTCGCGGGGAAGCGCCCCGGGTCGGGGATACCGGTCGCGAAGCACGTGTCGCGATTGCCCTCGTCGTAGTCGTAGAAGCCGTGCGGCCAGTCGTCGGAGTTCAGCATGCACGGCGTCTGGTCGACGATCACCAGGTCGCGGATGCGATCGGTGCCGTGCTCGGCGACGAGGGCCCAGAGCGCGTCGCCGCCCATCGACTGGCCGACGAGCGTGGCGTCGGCGAGGTCGAGTGCGTCGAGGAGGTCGTGGACGTCCCGGCCGTGCCGCTCCATCGTGGGTTCGCCGTCGCCGGGCTCGGACTTCCCGTGCCCGCGTCGGTCGAGCGCGATGACGCGGTACCCGGCGCGCGCCAGGGGCTTCACCTGGTATCGCCAGCTCGTTGCGGGGGCCTTGAAACCCGCGACGAGCACGACCGGGCGACCGGTCGGGTCGCCGTACTCGAGGTAGTTCAGCCGGGTTCCGTCGGATGCGATGAAGTCGACCACGCTCCGCCCCTTCCGGTTCGTGTGGATGCACACTACCGGCGCTCGTCGGCTCAGGCGAGCGGGTCGGCTTCCAATCCCGGACGGCGACCCCGGCCCGGGGATGCATCGCCGATCCACAGCGGATGCATATCCGCCCTCCCTAGGGTCGGACGGGTCCGAATCGACGCCACGCGTCGCCGAATGAAACCGAGGTCTCCATGCCCGCGTCCCGCCGTTCCATCTCCCTCGCCGCGCTCGTCATCCCGCCCGTCGCGCTCGTCGCGTCGATCGCCGTGCTCGTGCTCGGCATCGTGATGACGATCGCCGAGAACGACGCGCTCGTCGCGGCGCTGAACAGCCCGGAAGGCACGGCCGCGGACGTGTACGGCGGCCAGTCGCGCGTCGTGGTCGCCGCCGCGGTCCTCACCGCCGGCATCCTCGCCGTGGTCGTGTCGCTCGCGACGATCGCGATCACGGGCAGCATCCGCGCGTTCGCGCCGCGCCCCGAGGCGCCCGCGGTTCCCACTGACCTCGTGGGCCACGAGGCCCTCGTCACGGAGGAGGACCTGGACGACGACGGCGTCGAGCTGTTCGCCGAGGTCGGCGAACCGACCACTGCGCCGACCACCGCAGTGCCCGCGGTCGAGCCGGCCGCCGACGACCGGGACGTCACCCCTGGAGCGTCGTCACCCGCCCGTTGAGCCCGGCGTCCGCAGCATCCGTCGCCCAGAGCGCGACGACCTCGTCGGCGAGCCGCTGCTCCAGGCCGGCCAGGGCCTGCACCCGGAAGGTGACGGCCGCACCCGGCGAGTCGGCCTTCGCGAAGCCGTCGGCGAGCGAGCGCATCCACGACTCGCTGGCGGCCTTGATCGCCGTGTAGTTCGCGCCGCCCGCGGTCGGCTTCTCGACCGTCGTCGACGAGACGATGGCGACGCGGCCGGCCGCGGAGGCGACGAGGTCCTCCCAGAAGACACGGCTCACGTGCCGGAGCGCCGTCAGCGAACGCTCGAGGAGGCGGTAGTCCTCGTCGGTCTGGCCTGGGATGCCGCCCCCTCCGCGCCATCCGCCGACGAGGTGGACGACGCCGTCGACGTCGCCGAGCTTCGCGTGCACGCGCATAGCGAGCTCGAGCACGTCGTCGCCGTCGGTGAGGTCGGCGCGCTCGCCGATGACGCCCGGGATCTCGACCTCGAGCTCGTCGAGGCGCCCCTGGTGCGTGCCGACCACGACGACCTTCGCGCCCTGGTCCACGAGCGCGCGGGCGACGGCGCGGCCGGAGGCGCTGGTCGCGCCGGCGATGACGAGGACCTTGTCCTGCAGGGTGTTCACGGTACGGGATCCTCTCATGCGCGAGTCACCCCGGACGACTCGGCTGCTGCCTCGGGTGGTCGTCCGGGGTGACTCGTGGGTGCCTCACGGGGCGAGGCGGTCCGGCGTCAGGCGTCGGCGGCGGTGATGCCCACCGTCGACTCGATGACGGGCTTCATCTTCCTGTCGAGCGCCTCGAAGAACATCGAGAGCGGGAACTCGTCGTCCATCACCAGGTCGGTGTAGCCCTTGGGCGGGCCCGCGAGCACCTCGCGGGGGAGGCCCTCGGCCCACGCCGATGCCGGGTTCGGGGTGAGGACCCCGCGGACGAGCTCGTACGCGGCGAGCCAGTGCGCGGTCTTCGGCCGGTCGATCGACTTCCAGTAGAGCTCGTCGATCGCGTCGCCGAGCTCGACGACGGCGTCGGGCACGGCGTCCCAGTCGAACGTGAGCTTCACGTCGGTCCAGTCCAGCACGTGCTTCTGGTGCAGCCACGCGAACAGCAGCTGGCCGCCGAGCCCGTCGTAGTTGCGCACGCGCGAGCCGGTGATGGCGAACCGGAAGATCCGGTCGAAGATCACCGCGTACTGCACGAGCTTCGAATGCTCCAGCAGCTGCGTATCGATCCCGTCGAGCTCCTCGCCCTCCGCCACCCGCGCCCGGAGCCCGCGCTCGATCTTGACCGACTCGCGGAACGCGGTCAGGTCGCAGCGCAGTTCCTCCAGCGAGTAGAGGAAGAACGGCATGCGCTGCTTGATCATGAACGGGTCGAACGGCAGGTCGCCGCGCATGTGCGTACGGTCGTGGATGATGTCCCACATCACGAACGTGCGCTCGGCGAGGTCCTGGTCGTCGAGCAGGCTCGCCGCGTCATCCGGCAGCTCGAGCTTGGTGATCTCGGATGCCGCGCGCACGACCCGGCGGTACCGGGCGGCCTCGCGGTCCTGGAAGATCGCGCCCCACGTGAACGGCGGGATCTCGCGCATCGCGACCGTCTCGGGGAACAGCACGGCCGAGTTCGTGTCGTACCCGGGAGTGAAGTCGACCAGGCGCAGGCTCACGAAGAGCTTGTTGCCGTAGTCGCCGGCCTCGAGGTGCGCGATGAACTCGGGCCAGATCGTCTCGACGACGAGCGCCTCGACGTGCCGGTCGGACGAGCCGTTCTGGGTGTACATCGGGAACACCACGAGGTGGCGGATGCCGTCGACGCGGTGCAGCTGCGGCTGGAACTCGACGAGCGAGTCGAGGAAGTCGGGGACGCCGAGTCCCTCGGCCTGCCACCGGCGGAAGTCGCCCTGCAGCGCCTCGAGGTAGGAGGCCTCGTGCGGGAAGCGCGGCGCGAGCGCGGCGATGGACTCGACGATCGCGTCGACGAGCGCGGATGCCTCGGGCCGAGCGGACTCCTCGGGGACGGAGCCATCCTTCACCTGCAGCCCCTGCAGCGTCGTCGCCGACTCCTTGAGGCGGATCCAGGCGGGGTCGGACTCGACGCCGTCGGCCAGCGCGATGAGCTCGGCCGTGATCTCGATGCGGGCCTCGTCCTCGAGGACCTCGGGTTCGCCAACGATCGTCTCAATGGTGCTCTGTGACATCGGAAACCTCCGTTCCTCATGGGTCGGGCCGCACGCAGGCGGCATCTGACGGCGCGGCGGATCCGCGCGCAATCCAAGGCTACGTTCGCGGGCTCCGCGATTGATTGCGGCCCGGCGCGGGAATGTTGCGTCGATAGCGGGATCTGCGCGCGGTTCCTGCGAGTCGATCGATCGTCCGCGACTCCATACGGAGCCGGTGCGGGATGTGCGGGCACTGAGGTGACCGTGCGCAAACACTGAGGAAACCTCGGGAAAACCGGTGCCCGTTCCGCGGGGGAGCACGGATCCGGGCCATCCGGGTGCGTCGTAGCTTCGGCCGTATCCCGACCGATGGAAGGAATGGAGCAATGAACACACGGACCGCGACGAAGGTGTTCCTCACCGGGTCGCTCGTGATGCTGATCGGCGGCGCGACCGCGACCGCCGCGTGGGGCGGTCCGGTCCGCGAGGACCGCGTCCCGTCGGCCGTGGGCCTCGCCCGTGGACACGTCATCGTCCGCGACGACCTCTCGCCGGCGGCGAGCGGATCGATCTCCTCGGTCTTCGAGGGCCTCGGGCAGGTGCAGGAGTTCGGCGCCGAGGCGCGTCGCGAGTTGCACTCGGTCGTCGCGCCGAGCGCGGTCGCCCCGTTCACGGCCGATGCGCGTCGCGAGTTGCACTCCCGGGCGACGGCCACCCCCAGCGCGGAGATGCAGGGCACGCGGCTCTCGGAGTACGCGGAGGCCATGCGATCGTCCTCGACCACCAGCGCGGACATGCAGGGCCAGCGACTCGCAGCCCAGGCCGAGGCGATGCGCGAATCCGGCTCCGGGGGAGTCGGGACCGACGACGACCTCTCGCCGCTCGGGAGCGGCCGATGAGGTCGGATCGCACGCGCACCACTGACGGGCGCGGCAGGTCGGATCGACCGCCGCGCCCGTCCTCGTCGGCGGCGCGGTCGGCCGGGCACCGTCGCGGCGCGCCGTCGCGCGCGTAGCCTGAACGCATGGGGGCGGCGAGGATGCGACGCCGACGGACGCGGACCGCGTTCGCCGTCGCGATCGTGCTCGGCATCGGACTCAGCGCGTGCGATCCGGCGGTGACGTCACCGCTCCCGGGCGATCCGGCGACGGCGACCGCCGAGCCGTCCGATCCACCCCCTCCGGAGACGGCGCCGCCGGAGGCGCAGCCGGGCCCCCTCGTGGTCGCCGGTCCCATGGCGCTCGGCGGCGACCGCATCGCCGCACTCGTCCCGCGCCTCGCCGCGATGCGCACCGACGCCTTCGCCGCGAACGCGCGATGGGCGGTGCCGCCGGGATCGACCGGGCTGGGCGACACGCTGACGTCGCGGGTCGCGGGCGCGCTCCGCGACGTCGCCGCCGCGCACGGCGCCGCCTGGTCGCCCGGCGTGGACCTCGTCGCCGGGGGCGCGAGCGCTCCGTGCGCCGGGGGCAGCGCGTACGCCGTGAGCCGCACGAGGCTCTCCGTCGACTGCTCGATCGTCGTGGCATCCGGCACCGTCGTCGGCGAGCGACTGGTGATCGTCAGGGTGCAGGCCGACGCCCCGACCGAGGTCGCCCGCGAGGTGTGGTACGCGGACGGCCCAGGCGGAGCGCCCCACGACGGCGCCGGGCTGTACGCCGACGGCTCCGCCGCCCGGGTGCTCGCGCTGGTGTCCGAGGCGCTCCGGTCGGCGTCCCGGATCGGCCCCGGCGAGGACCCGTTCGCCGGGGCGGCGGGGGAGGATGCCCGGACCCTGCTCGTCGACTCGGCGGCCGGAGCGACCGGTGTCGTCATCACGCTCGACGTGCCGGGCGTGGATCGCGCGAGCCCGACCTCGGTGCACGTGCCGTGGCGCCTGCTCGATCCCTTCCTCTCGGAGGCCGGAGCGATCGTCCGATCCGCCGCGGTCTCCGGCGACCCGTACGAGCCGCCGTCGGCGCCGAGCGGCGACGACCCGGTGGACTGCACGCTCCTGGCGTGCGTCTCCCTGACGTTCGACGACGGACCGAGCTCGCTGACCCCGGCCCTGCTCGACATCCTCGATCGGCAACGCGCCGCCGCCACGTTCTACGTCCAGGGCGCGTCGGTGGCACGCGATCCCGGGACCGCGGCGCGCACGGTGGCCGCCGGCCACGAGATCGCGAACCACACGTGGGCGCATCCCGACCTGACGAAGCTGACGGACGCCCAGGTGCGCGACGAGGTGCGACGCGCGCAGGACGCGATCTCGAACGCCACCGGCGTCCGAGCGACGAGCATCCGACCGCCGTACGGCGCGTCGGACCGACGCGTCCGGGCGCTCGTCCCGCTGCCCTTCGTGGTCTGGGACATCGACACCCGCGACTGGCAGGACCCGGGCGTCGACGTCGTGGTCGACCGGGCCGCGGGCGGCGCCGTGCCCGGCAGCATCGTCCTCATGCACGACACCCATGAGGACACGATCGAGGCCGTGCCGTCGATCGTCGAGCGGCTGAGGTCGAGGGGGTTCGCGACGGCCAGCGTCGAGGACCAGTTCGACGGCGCGCTGCCCGGGCCCGGCGCGCTCGTGAGCCACGGCCCGCGCTGACGCGTCCCGGCGGTGCACGACGAGGCCGAGCCGGCCTCGGGGAACTTGAGGGGTCGGGCCCCCGGATCTGAGGGTCGCCTCCCGATGCGGCGCGCGCACGCCGATCGTACGTTCGCCCTGTTCGAGTCCGATGAATGGGGGGCCATCATGGAGATCCGGAAGCACATCGTCGCCGTCGCACTCGCAGCGGGCGTGCTCGGCGCACTCGGGGCCTGCGCCTCGCAGGCGACGGTCGGGGACGACCGGGCGAGGGCCGACTCGGCCGCGTTGCGCGCAGCGGCGGCCGGCGGCGACGCCGCGGTCGCCCAGGGCGATCGCCTCGCCGCCTACGCGGCGGCGCTCGGCGGAGCATCCAGCGCCGCCCACATTCAGGGGCAGCGGCTCGCGAGCCTCGCCGACGCGATGGCCGCGGCCGACTAGACGGACGGGCGTCGACCGCTCGAACCACGGCCCTCGGCCGCGCCCGCCGACGGCGGGCGGTCGCGGGAGACCCGCGACCGCCCGTTCGGCGGGGTCCGCGACGACACGCCGATGCCGGGTGACCTTCGGTCCGGTGGTCGGCGAGGGGCCGCGCCAAGATACGAGCATGGAGGCCCAACGCCCGAGACCGGACCGCGCGCTCGTCGTCATCCTCGCGGTGCTGGGGGCGCTCGTCGTGATCGCGCTCGTCGTCGTGTTCACGCGTGGAGAACCCGAGCAGCTCGATGCGACCACCCCCGAGGGCGTCGTCCAGCAGTACTCGGCCGCCGTCATCGACGGCGACGAGGCCGCCGCCATGGAGTTCCTCGTGCCGGAGCTCGCCGACGAGTGCGTCAGGATGCCGAGTGCCGAACCGGCGGGCATCCGCGTGACGCTGGTCGACACGACCGAACGGGACGACACCGCCGACGTCGACGTGCTCGTCGTCGCGACCTACGGCGACGGACCCTTCGGCTCATCGGAGTACGAGGAACGCGGGGTGTTCGACCTCGTGCGCGTCGACGGCGAGTGGCGCATCGAATCGACGCCATGGCCGCTCACGATCTGCGATCCGACGGTGGTGCGGGGATGAGCGCGACGTCGACCGGTTCGGCGCAGGGCGCGGTGCGTCGACTCATCGTCTTCGTCCTGCTCTTCGTGCTGGTCATCATCGCCGCCGTGGGCGTCGGCGGCCTGCTCGACCGGGCGTTGGACGTCGACCGCACCCTCGCCGGCGGCGGTGCCGACGAACTCGCACTCCAGCTCGCGTTCGCGCTCATCGCGGGCCCGTTGGCGGCCCTCCTGTGGTGGGGCGCCTGGCGACGTCTCGGCGAGCCCGACGAGCGCGGATCGATCGCCTGGCCGCTCTACCTCGCCGCGATGTCGACGGTCTCGCTGATCGTGGCGACGACGTCGATCGCCGGTGGCATCACGAGCCTCATCGACGGTCGTCCGGACCCGGCCGGCCTCGCGACCGGCGTGGTGTGGGCGCTGGTCTGGCTGTGGCATCGATGGATGCTGCGGCATCCGGGGAAGGGGCCGACGCGCCTGTCGACGGTGCCGCTCGTGATCGGCGCGGCCTACGGCCTGGTGGTCGGCGCGAGCGGAGCGTTCGCGGCGCTCGCCGCGGTGTTCGACGCCGCGATCCTCGGCGCCTCCGAGACGGTGCTCGTCGGCCGGGACTCCTGGGCGCAGGCGGCGATGGACTCGCTCGTCTGGGCGGCGGTCGGCCTCGCCGTGTGGTGGTGGCACTGGGTCCGCGACGGCGTCCGGCGCGTTCCGACGGGGTTCGCCGCGGTCGCGCTCGTGGTCGTCGGCGTCCTGGGCGGCGGCGCGGCGATGCTCGGCGGCATCGGCACGGTCGTCTTCGTGGGCCTCCGGCTCGCCTTCGACCCGAGCGAGCCCGCGAGCGCCATCCTCATCCCGCTGGGCGCGGCGATCGCTGCGGCGTCGGTGGGCGCGCTCGTGTGGCTCCTGCACTCGCGCATCGCCGCCGCCCACTCCGACCGCACGCGCCGTGCCGCCGTGCTCGTGATGTCGGGGATCGGGCTCATCGGCGCCGCGTCGGGCATCGGCGTCGTCGTCAACGCACTCCTCGCGGAGCTGAGCAGCCCGCTCGCCGCGTCGGGCAACCGGGCCCTGCTGCTCGGCGGCCTGAGCGCGATCGTGGTCGGCGGGCCGATCTGGTGGATCAACTGGCGTCCGACGCGCCGACCCGACCCGGCCGAGGCCGTCGAGGTCGGGAGGCGGGTCTACCTCGTCGCCGTCTTCGGGGCGAGCGCCGTGGTGGCGATCATCACGCTGCTCGTGCTCGGCTACCGCGTGTTCGAGTTCGTGCTCGACCCGGGCACGGGCTTCGCCCTGGTCGACCGGATCCGGGCGCCACTCGGGCTGCTCGTGGCCACCGCGCTCGTGTTCGCCTACCACTTCGCCGTCTGGCGACGGGACCGCGCGATGATGTCGCAGGCCGGAGTCTCGCCCGCCCGCCGCATCGGGCGCGTCGTGCTGGTCGCCTCGGGCGACACGGATGCCGCGGAGCGCGCGATCGCGGCGGCGACGGGCGCCCGCGTGGACGTGTGGCGTCGTGTCGCAGGGCGCATCGACCTCGGAGCCGAGACCGGGACCGGGACCGAGGCCGAAACCGGGGCCGGGACCGAGGCCGAGGCCGGGACCGGGACCGGAACCGAGGCCGGGACCGAGGCCGACGCGGTGCCCACGGGGCCGGACGCCGCGGCCGTGGTCGCCGCGCTCGAGGACGTCACCGCCGCACGGGTGCTCGTGCTCGTCGGGCCCGGCGGCCGTGTCGAGGCGGTTCCGCTGGCCGACTGAGCCGCCGGGCGGGGTCGCTGCGTGCCCGGCTCAGGCCCAGCGGCGCACCGCCCAGCGCTCGAGCAGACCGACGAGTGCGTCGCTCAGCTTGCCGAGCACCGCGAGCAGGATGATCGCCAGGAAGATCCGGTCGATGCGGCCCGTGTTGCCGGAGTCGCTGAGGAGGAAGCCGAGCCCCATCGACGAGGCGATGAGCTCCGCGGCGACGAGGAAGAGCCAGGCCTGGGCGAGCGCGAGGCGCAGCGCCGCGATCACCGAGGGCACCACTGCGGGAAGCTGCACGGTCGCGAAGAGGGTCGCTCCACGGAGGCCGAAGGCGCGCCCGGCCTCGAGGAGGCGCTTGTCGACGTGCCGGAGGGACGCCGCGACGATCGTGTAGACGGGGAAGAACGCGCCGATCGAGATGAGGATGACCTTCGAGTCCTCGCCGATGCCGAACCACAGGATCAGCAGCGGCACCCAGGCGAGGGACGGCACCGCGCGCACCGCGCCGAGCGTCGGGGAGAACAGCACGTCGCCGAGTCGCGAGAGTCCCACGACGGCACCCGCGAGCAGGCCGAACAGCGCGCCGAACGCGAAGCCGATGAACACGCGCTGGGTCGAGATCGCGACGTAGAGGCCGAGCAGGCCGCGCTCGGCGAGGTCGATCGCGGCGAGCCACACCATCTCCGGGCTCGGCAGCTGCGACACGGGGACCGCGCCCGAGGTCGAGACGACCTGCCACGTCGCGAGCAGCGCGAGCGGGATCAGCGCGCCGCCGAGCACCCGGAGCCAGCGGCGCGAACTGAGCGGTCGCCGGTCGCCGGCATCGCCCCGGCCCGGACGACCCGGGCGCGCCGGGCGCGCCGGGCGGCGGTCAGCGGATGCGGCGTCGCGCCGCTCCTCGCCGCGGGCGGGTCGTGCGTCGACACCGGCCGGGCCGGTGACATCCGCCGCGGCCACGGGACGACCGCCGACCGCGACGGGTGCCGCGAAGGCCGACCCGACCGAGCCGTCGGGCAGGCCCGAGCGTTCCGTGTCCGTCGTCTTCGCGGCATCCGTCGTCATGGTCTGCTCCTCGACTACTTCGCGAACCGCTCGGGGTCCGCCTGCGTGACGAACGAGTCGTCGATGAGGGTCGCGAGCGCCTCGTCGACCTGGTCCTGCGCGGCCACGTCGCCGAGCTCGACGAACACCGGGCCGATCTTCTCGAGCAGCGCGACCTGCGCGTCGCCGGGGACCGGGTCGACGTCGAGGTTCGATCGCTCGAGGATCACCTTCGAGGCGATGGACTCGTCGAGGCCCGCGACCTCGGCGAGGATGGCCGCGGTCTCCTCGGGGTTCTCGGCCGCCCAGGCGCGCGCCTGCTCGTACGCGTCGATGACGAGCTGCGCGAGCGCGGGCTTCTCCTCGAGGAACGATTCGGTCGCGTTGAGGAACCCGTAGCTGTTGAAGTCGACGTTGCGGTAGATCAGCGTCGCGCCTGCCACCTCGGCACCGGCCATGATCGGGTCGAGTCCGGCCCACGCGTCGACGGCGCCGTTCTGCAGCGCGGCCCAGCCGTCGGCGTGCTGCAGGTTCTCGACCGTGATGTCGTCGGGCGAGAGGCCCTCGGCCTCGAGCGTCTGCAGGAGGAAGAAGTACGGGTCGGTGCCCTTGGTCGCGGCGACCGTCTTGCCCTTCAGGTCGGACACCTCGTCGATCTCGCTGTCGGGTCCGGCCACGATCGCCGACCACTCGGGCTGCGAGTAGATGTCGATGGTCTTGATGGGCGAGCCGTTGGCGCGGGCGAGGAGCGCCGCCGAGCCGGCCGTCGAGCCGACGTCGATCGCGCCGGCGCGGAGCGCCTCGTTGGCCTTGTTCGAGCCGGCCGACTGGACCCAGGTGACCTCGAGGCCCTCGGCCTCGAGCCAGCCCTGGTCCTTGATGATGAGGCTCAGCGGGTTGTAGGTCGCGAAGTCGATGTTCAGCGCCTGGCCCTCGAGCGAGTCGCCCTCGGCGACGGCCTCGGCGGACTGGTTCTCGCCGGCGACGCAGCCGGACAGCAGCAGGGCGGTCGCGGCGGCGCCCGCGACGAGCGCGGTGCGGAAGACGGTGGTGCGGGACACGGGGGCTCCTTCTCGGTGGGGGTGGGTCGGGCGTCGACGGCGGTGCTGTGGTCTGGCCGTCGTCGCCGGTCAGTACGGGTAGTGCGGGATGGTCGTGGTGGCCTGGATGCCGCGTGCGGCACCGTGCCGGTCGATGCCGAGGCCGTCGAGCAGGCGCCCGCGGAGTTCGGCGAGCTGGGCCGAACCGCGGTCGCGCGGGCGGTGGCCCGGCACGACGACGGTCTGGCGGATGTCGGCTCCCGGCTCGTCGCCGTCGGTGCCGAGCAGCACGATCCGGTCGGCCAACTGGAGCGCCTCGTCGACGTCGTGCGTGACGAGCAGCACGGTGGTCGGCTCGGCCGCATGCACGTCGAGCAGGAGGTCCTGCATCTTGAGGCGCGTCAGCGCGTCGAGCGCGCCGAACGGCTCGTCGAGCAGGAGCACCTCGGGGTTGCGCGCGAGCGCGCGGGCGAGCGATGCGCGCTGCGCCATGCCGCCCGAGACCTCGTGCGGGCGGTGCCCTGCGAACTCGGCGAGGCCGACGAGCTCGAGCAGGCGTGCGACCTGCGCCCGCCCGTCGCGACGGGCCGTGCCGCGGGGCAGCCCGAGCGCGACGTTCTTCTCGATGCTCCGCCACGGCAGCAGTCGCGGTTCCTGGAAGCCGACCGCGCAGCGCACGTCGAACGGGCGGACTGGCGCCTCGTCGATCGCGACCTCGCCCGACGTCGGGTGGTCGAGGCCCGCGACGATCCGCAGGAGCGTCGACTTGCCGCATCCGCTCGGACCGAGGATCGCGACGATCTCGCCCGCGGCGACGTCGAGGTCGATGCCGCGGAGCACGTCGCGCGTGCCGCCGTCCGGGGCGGTGAAGGCGCGGCCGACACCGCGCAGCGCGACGGGCGCCGCGGGTGCGGCGGTCGCGTCTCCGGCGGACGCGGGTCCGGCGGGTGCGGTGGGTGCGGTGGTCATCTCGTGCTCCTGGTCGGGTCGGCGGATGCTCGACGCTAACCGGAACGCGCTCTCCGCCGCCGGGCCCGTGAAGCACGGCGTAACACCGCGCGACGCGCGGCGTCACACGGCGTCGGGGGCGGGCGTGCGGTCGGCGTGCCGGCCCGCCCGCCTCGGCGGCTCAGAGCGGCTTCGCCATGTGCATCGACGCGACGTGGTACCCGAGGTCGCGGTACAGCGCGATCGCGCCCTCGTTGCCGCCGAACACGTTCAGCATGAGCCGCGACGCCCCGTGCTCCCGGGCGATCTCCTCACCCGCGAGCATGGCCCGGCGGGCGACGCCTCGACGCCGGAACGACGGGTGCACCTCGAGGTCCCAGACCCACCACAGCTCGCCGTGCTCGTCCCACGGGCCGAGCCAGAGCCACCCGGCCTCCTCGTCGCCGAGCCGGATCGTGTGCAGCAGCTGCCCCTCGACCGGTCGGCCGTCGGGGAAGAACCGCTGCTCCGAGGCACGCCGACCGGCCGCGGCCTGCTCGGCCGAGTCGCCGGCCTCCAGGCGTGCCTGCTCGTACTGCGCCATGGCGGTCGGCAGCCAGTCGGCGACCTCGGCATCGGACATCGGTCGCAGGCGCACCTCGGGTTCGTCCATGGCGGCAGTCTGCCCGCTCGCCGCAACCTGCGGAACCCCGCGCCGCAGAGCCGGTCGGGCCTGCGATCATGTCGCCATGACCGAGGGGACCGAGCCGACGGCCGCGGAGGTGCGTGCGGCGCTCCGCGCCCTCGCCGACCCGGCGCGCGCCGCGTCATCCGCGACCGAGCACCTCGAGCCCGCCCAGCGGGCGCGGTATCGCGCGATGCGATGAACGCGCGCCGCTTGCGAGAATGTCCCCCATGGCGAGAACCGTTCGTGGCGCGAGCATCCTGATCACCGGTGCGGCAGGCGGGATGGGGCGCATGTACGCCGAGCGGGCCGTCGCGGAGGGCGCGGCATCCGTCGTGCTCTGGGACCGCGCCGCCGCCCCGCTGGCGCGCACCGCGGACGAGCTCGGGCGACAGGCCCGGGGTCGCACGCGCGTGCGGTCGTACGTGGTCGACGTCGCCGAGTCGGGCGCCATCGCCAAGGCGGCGCACAAGGTCCGGCGCGAACTCGGCACGCCCGACGTGCTCGTGAACAACGCCGGCATCGTGCGGGGCAACGCCTACTTCTGGGAGACCGACAGCGGCGAGGACGTGCGGCCGACGATGCTCGTCAACGCCCTTGCGCCGATGTACGTCACCCGCGAGTTCCTGCCCGCGATGATCGCGCGTGGTCGACCGGCGCGCATCGTCAACGTCGGCAGCGCCGCCGGCACGCTCGCGAATCCGCGCATGGCCGTCTACGCGGCGTCGAAGGCCGCGCTGAACGGCTGGAGCGACTCGCTGCGGCTCGAACTCGAGCAGGCGGGCCATCGGCACGTGACCGTGACCACCGTCACGCCCTCGTACATCGCGACGGGCATGTTCGCGGGCGCGCGCGGCCCGATCCTCGCGCCCGTGCTCGAGCCGGAGTTCGTCGTCGATCGGGTATGGCGGGCGATGCTCGCCGGGAGTCCGCTGGTCGAGCTGCCGGCGAGCGTGCGGCTCTCACGGGCGCTGCGGGCCGTGCTCCCCACCCGCGTGTTCGACCGCGTGGTCGGCGGCGGGTTCGGCGTCTACCGTTCGATGGAGCGCTTCACCGGGCGCAGCTGAGTCGACCCGTCAGTCGTCGCCCTTCCCCTTGTCGCGGCCCTTGCCCTTGCCGGGCTTGTCGTCGGAGTTGCCGGAGCCGCTGTTCCCGGGGTCGTCGGCGGAGTCGTCGTCCTCCTCGTCGGCCGTCTCGGTCGGCGTCGGCGACGGGCTCGGCGACGCCGCGGCGATCGCCGCCTCGAGGTCGGCGCGCACGAGCGAGATCGCCTCGGTGATGCCCGCCGCGCGGTCGGCGTCGAGGTCGCCGTCGGCCTCGGCCGCGTCGACCTCGGCCTGCAGGGCGTCGAGGCGGGCGAGCGCGTCGGCGAAGTCGCCCGCCGACGAGGACTCGGCGATCGAGACCACCTGCGCTCGCAGGCCCGTCACGTCGTTCGAGGGATCCTGCCCCGACGCGCAGCCGGCGATGCCGAGGGTGAGGGCGATGGCGGCGGATGTCGCGGCCACCGCGCGGTGCAGACGGACGGTCACGGTGACACCGCCTCCTCCAACTGGTCGAGGTGCGTGCCGAGGTCGCCCTCCACGCTCGGCATCGGGGCCTGCGTGGGCTCGGTCGCAGTGCCCCCGCTCGCGAGGGCGCCGACCGCGACGGGGACGACCACGACCGCTCCGATGAGCACGAGGGCCGCGGCGATCGCGACGACGACGCGCCTGGGCAGCCGCCTGCCCTCTGTGCGGCGGTCGGAGCCGGCCGCCGGCGACGGCGCGTGCGGGGCGACGCCGGTCAGGATCCGGGTCGCTGCGGTGCCGTCGTCTGCGGACGCCGACGACGACGACGGCGCGCTCGCGGCCGAGGGCCCCGATGGCATCACGCCGGTGGCGGGAAGGATGCGCGTGTCGTCCTCCGTGGCGGGTGCACGCGTCATGGCCACGGTCGGATCGTCGCCCGCGTCCGACGCGTCGTCGCCGTCGATCGCGAGCGACTCCGTGGCGAGCGCCACGTCGAGCGCGCTGGGCCGCTCGCCGGCGTCGCGCGCGGTCATCGCGGCCAGGAGCTCGCGCCAGTCGGCCGGGAGCTCCGCCGGGATGACGGGGTCCCGTACGAGACGCGCGCTCGCCGACTCCAGCGCTGGGCCGGGGAACGGCTGGACGCCGGTGAGGGACTCGAGCACGAGCAGGCCGAGCGCGTACACGTCGGCACTGCTGCCGACCGGCTCGCCGCGCACCTGCTCGGGGCTGAGGTAGCCGGGTGTGCCGATGATCCGCCCCGTCGCCGTCAGCCGCGACTCGTCGAGCAGGCGCGCGATGCCGAAGTCCGCCAGCTTGGCGTTCCAGCGTCGCGTGGGCAGGTGAGCGGGCGCGAGCAGCACGTTGGCCGGCTTGACGTCGCGGTGGATGATGCCCCGCGAGTGGATCACGTGCAGCCCCTCCGCGAGGTCCGCGAGCATCCGGGCCGCGTCGCGACGGGAGACCGGGCCTCGCTCGAGCACCTTGCGAAGGTCCTCGCCCTCCACGAGCTCCATCACGAGGAACTCACGGCGGGTCGCCGGGTCCTTCGCGGCGTCGAAGAGCGTGACGAGGGCGGGGTGGGTGAGACTGGCCAGGAGGGCCGTCTCGGAGCGGCGGCGGTCGGCGTCGTCGAGGCCCTCCGTCGAGGCCGTGAAGACCTTGACGGCCACGCGGCGGCCGAGGGCGAGGTCGTCGGCGCGGTACACGGCGGCCATGCCGCCGCGCCCGATGAGGCCGTCGACGCGGTACCGGTCGGCGAGGGTCGAGCCGAGGACCGGGTCGGTCGCCGCGTTCGCGACCTGTTCCGTGGGGGAGTCCATCCCACGAAGGGTAACCCCTCGCGCTGGATGTCCGATCGGGGTTGCGGACGGGCGGTCGTCCGGTCCGGCCGTGAGGCTCAACCGAAGATCATCGGCAGGTCGTCGTCGTCGGCCGACTCCTCGCCGGCGAGCTCCACGAGCACGGGCACGTGGTCGCTCGGCGCGTCGCCCTTGCGCTCGTTGCGGTGGATCGAGGCATCCGTCACCTGGTCGGCGAACGCCGTGGACCCCAGCACGAAGTCGATCCGCAGGCCCTCGTTGCGCGGGAAGCGGAGCTGCTTGTAGTCCCAGTACGTGTACCCGGTGGGGACGATCGGCCGGACGACGTCGGTCATGCCGGCGTCCTCGAGCGCACGGAACGCCGCCCGCTCGGGCGGCGACACGTGCGTCGTCACGCCCTCGATGACCGTCGGGTCGCCGTTGTCCTCGTCGAGCGGGGCGATGTTGAAGTCGCCCATGAGCGCGAACGGACGCTCGGGGTGCGCGGTCGTCTCCGTGCGGGCGAGCTCGGTCAGGGCGGCGAGCCAATCCAGCTTGTACGTGTAGTGCGGGTCGCCCAGGGAGCGGCCGTTCGGCACGTAGAGGCTCCAGAGGCGGATGCCGTCGATCGTCGCACCGATCGCCCGCGCCTCCTTCGGCAGGTCGGGACCCTCGTGGCCCTTGAGGAAGCCCGGCATGCCGGGGAACTCCGTCTCGACGTCGGCGATCGGGAGGCGACTCGCGATCGCGACGCCGTTCCACTGGTTCAGCCCGTGGAGCGCGAGGTCGTACCCGGCCTGCTCGAACGCGTCGTGCGGGAACTGCTCGGGCTTGCACTTGATCTCCTGCATCGCGAGCACGTCGACGTCCTCGCGCACCATCCAGTCGACCACGCGGCCGTATCGGGTGCGGATCGAGTTGACGTTCCAGGTGGCGATGCGCATGGATTCCAGCCTAGGGTCGCCCGCCGACCCTCCCGGACGGTCCGCCGACCCGGCCTCCCGGGGTCGCGATGGGACGCCCGGTCGGCGTCAGCGTCGGCGCGGCTCGCGCCTGCCGATGCGCGGCACGACCGTCCAGAACGCCAGCAGCAGGAGCAGCGCCACGCCGCCCGCGAGGTACCCGGCCTGGCGGTTCACGGTGACGTCGAAGATGAGCATCGCGACGCCGGCGGCGACGAGCGACACGACGACGAGCAGGGTGAGCAGCAGGGTGTTCGCGATCCGCACGACCCGGTCCTTCTGCTTCTTGCCGCTGAGCTGCCGGTGCAGGATCACCGGGGCGAGCCCGAGCATCGTCGCGGTGGTCGCGAGGATGACGAGGGCCAGGTAGAGCACGACCTCCTGCGCCTCGAGCTCGGCGAACTTCGGCTGGAACGCGACGGCGAGCAGGAACCCGGTGATGAGCTGCGTGCCCGTCATGACGACGCGGAGCTCCTGGAGGATGTCGTTGAACTTCCGGTCCTGGCGTTCGGCCTCGGTCTCGTGGCGTTCCTCCGCCGAGACCGATCGCTCCGCCTCCGACCCCGCCCGCGCGTCAGCTGCCATGGCCGGATGCTACGTCGGCATCACGCCGGATGCGGTCACGGCCGCGCCGAGCGCGAACGCGCCGACCATCAACGCCATCCCGACGAGCGGGATCCAGAAGGCGATCCGCTTGAGGACGAGCACGACGACGGCGGCGACGAGCGCGATCACCGCCACGATGATCGGCAGGATCATCGCGAGCAGCATGCCGGTGCCCATGCGGTCGTAGTCGCAGGTCGACGAGGCCCCGCACGAGTCGCCCGCGAACGCGAGGAAGAATGAGAAGAACAGCAGCACGAACGCGAGGCCGGCCATGACGACGAGCAGCACGATGGTGAGCACCAGGTCCCACACGATCACCGGCCGCTTCGCGGGTGCGGCGACGACCTGAGACATCCGACCCTCCCCCTGGCGCGCCCCCGCACGCCTTGACCGAAGTCTGACAGCGGCCGGGGCTGCTGCCAAGATGTGATGGGGACCGAGCGGAAGGGCGGGGCGTGAGGTACAGCATCGAGGGTGTCGAGGGACTGCCGGAGATCGGCGTCGGCGTCGACCTGGCGGCGCTCATCGTCGGCGCGATCGACGAGCCGCTCGGCGACGGCGACATCCTCGTCGTGACGTCGAAGATCGTGTCCAAGGCCGAGGGGCGGATCGTGCACGCCGACGACCGCGAGCAGGCCATCACCGACGAGACCGTCCGCGTCGTCGCGACGCGGCAGACGGGCGAGTTCACGACCCGCATCGTCGAGAACCGGCTCGGCATCATCGGCGCCGCGGCGGGCGTCGACGCGTCCAACGCGCCGGAGGGCACCGTGCTGCTCCTCCCCGTCGACCCGGACGCGTCCGCCCGGGCGCTGGCCACCGGCATCCGCTCGCTCACGGGCGCCCGCGTCGGCGTGCTGCTCTCCGACACGCTCGGCCGGCCGTGGCGGGAGGGCCAGACCGACATCGCGATCGGCGCCGCCGGCGTGCACGTCTTCGACGACCTGCGGGGGCAGGCGGATGCCTCGGGCAAGCCGCTCGCGGTCACCATGCCGTGCGTGGCCGACGAACTGGCCGGCGCGGCCGAGCTCGTGAAGGGCAAGTCCGCCGGCGTGCCGGTGGCGATCGTCCGCGGCCTCGGCCACCTCGTCGGCGACCTCGACCTGCCGGGCGCACGCTCGATCGTCCGGCCGGCGGATCGCGACCTGTTCCGCCAGGGCGCCGAGGAGGCGTACGACGAGGGGTACCGTGCCGGGTTCGACGAGGCGCAGGCCGAGGGGCCGCTCCGCGCGGAGTGACGGCTTCGCGTCCGGCGGACCGTCGCGCCCGGATGCGGGGCAGGATGGAGGGGTGAGCCCCCACATCGGTTACGCCGTCATGCTCGAGCGGTTCCCGCCCGCCGAGGCCGTGGCGCTCGCGGCGCTCGCCGAGCAGAGCGGGTTCCGCGGCACCATGGCGAGCGACCACTTCCAGCCGTGGCTGCCCGGGCACGGCCAGTCCGGGTTCGTGTGGAGCGTGCTCGCGGGGATCGGCGCGGCGACGACCGGCGACTTCGGCCCGGGCGTCACGACGCCGTCGTTCCGCATGCATCCGGCCGTCGTCGCGCAGGCGTCGGCGACCCTCGCCGCGATGCACCCCGGCCGGCACTGGCTCGGCATCGGATCGGGCGAGGCGATCAACGAGCACGTGACCGGCACGTACTGGCCGGAGCCCGCCGAGCGCATCGCGCGCATGTTCGAGGCGGTCGAGGTCATCCGCAAGCTCTTCGCCGCCTCGGCCGCCGGCCGCGACGTGCGGCACGCGGGCGAGTTCTTCAAGCTCGAGTCCACGCGGCTCTGGACGATGCCCGAGCGTGCGCCCGACATCCTCGTGGCGACGCAGGGGCCCGTCACGGCGCGTCGCGCCGGGCGCACGGTCGACGGGCTCATCACCACGAACGCCCCGGCCGATCGCCTCGCCGAGCTGCTGGCGCGCTTCGCGGCGGGTGCGCGCGAGGCGGGGCGCGACGCGACGCGCATGCCGCGCGTGCTCCAGCTGAACCTCGCGTGGGCGCCGACCGACGAGGAGGCGATGGCCGACGCGCTCGCCGAGTGGCCGATCGGTGCGCTGCGCTTCCCGCGCGGCGACATCCGCTCGCCGTTCGAGGTCGAGCAGCTCGCGCGCAGCGTGCGCCCGGAGGACTTCGCCGGGCGGATGCTCGTCTCGGCCGACCCCGACGCGCACCGCGCGAACGTCCAGCGGCACCTCGACCTCGGGTTCGACCGCATCTACCTGCACAACGCCGGCCGCGACCAGGCGCGATTCCTCGAGGTCTTCGGCCGCGACGTGCTGCCGGGGCTCCGCGCATGACGACGTCCACGCGCGGGGCCGCGCCGGACGATGCCGCGGGCTGGACGATCGTGGTCCCCGTGAAGTCGCTCACGGGCGCGAAGACCCGCCTCGCACCCGAGCTCGGGCCGGCGGAGCGGGCCGCGCTCGCGCGGGCGTTCGCGCTCGACACGATCGGCGCCGCACGTGCGGCGCGGGTCGTGCGGCGGGTCGTCGTCGTGTCCGACGAACCCGTCGTCGAGCGCGAGCTGCGCGGCGCGCCCGGCGTCGAGGTCGTGCCCGAGTCCGGCCCGCGCGGCCTCGCCGCTGCGATCGCCCACGGCATCGCCGTCGCCCGCGCGGGCGCGGAGTCCGGGGCCGGGGCGGGCGGCGCGGATGCCGCGGTCGCGGTGCTGCTGGGGGACCTCCCGGCGGTGGGGCCCGACGACCTCGATGCGGCGCTCGCGGCCGCCGCGCGGCATCCCCTCGCCTTCGTGGCCGACGCCGAGGGGACGGGCACCACGCTCGCGACCGCGCTGCCCGGGGCGACGTTCGCGGCCCACTTCGGGCCCGATTCGGCGGCTCGCCACCGCGCGGCCGGCTTCGCCGACCTCGTCGGCCTCGATCCCCCGTCGATCGCGCCGGGCCTCCGCCGCGACGTCGACACCGCGGGTGAGCTGCACGAGGCCGTCGCGCTCGGCGTCGGCACCCGCACCGCGGCGGTGGTCGACGGCCTCGCCGACCGGCCGGAGTTCGCCGACGGCGCCGCGGCGCGGCGTCCGCTCGACCCATCGACCGCGCCCACGGGCGCCGGAAGCGCGCCGCACGGCGCAGACAGGAAGGCAGCATCGTGACCCTGACCCTCGGATACAAGGCCAGCGCCGAGCAGTTCGACCCGCGCGAGCTCGTCGAGATCGCCGTCGCCGCGGAGGCGCACGGCATGGAGTCGGTGTGGACGAGCGACCACTTCCAGCCGTGGCGGCACACCGGCGGGCACGCGCCGTTCTCGCTCACCTGGATGGCCGCGGTCGGCGAGCGCACGTCGAACGTCAAGATCGGCACGAGCGTGATGACGCCGACGTTCCGCTACAACCCGGCCGTGCTCGCGCAGGCGTTCGCCTCGCTCGGCATCATGCACCCCGGCCGCATCATCGCCGGCTTCGGCACGGGCGAGGCGCTGAACGAGATCGCGACCGGGTTCCGCGGCGCGGGCGAGCAGGACTGGCCCGAGTTCCGCGAGCGCTTCGCCCGGCTGCGCGAGGCCGTGCGGCTCATGCGGGCGCTGTGGACGCAGGACGGCCAGGTCGGCTTCGAGGGCGAGTACTACTCCACGCACGACGCGTCGATCTACGACCGCCCCGACTCCCCCGTGCCCGTGTACATCGCCGCCGGCGGCCCGACGGTCGCGAAGTACGCGGGCCGCGCGGGCGACGGCTTCATCTGCACGTCGGGCAAGGGTGCCGAGCTCTACGTCGACCAGCTCATCCCCGCCGTGAAGGAGGGCGCCGAGGCCGGGAACCGCTCGTACGACGCGCTCGACCGCATGATCGAGATCAAGCTCTCCTACGAGGAGACCGAGGAGGCCGCGCTCGACAACACGCGGTTCTGGTCGCCGCTGTCGCTCTCCAAGGAGCAGAAGCACGACATCACCGACCCCGTCGAGATGGAGCGGGCGGCGGATGCGCTGCCGATCGAGCAGATCGCGAAGCGCTGGATCGTCGGCACCGACCCCGACGCGGTCGTCGCGCAGATCGGGCAGTACGTGGACTGGGGCTTCACCCACCTCGTCTTCCACGCGCCGGGGCACGACCAGCGGCGCTTCCTCCGGCTGTTCGAGCGCGACCTCGCGCCGCGGCTCCGCGCACTGGGGTAGCCGACGGCGCCGACACGCGGGTGCGGTGGTCAGAAGTTCCTCCCGAAGGTCCCGGCCCGGCTCAGCCGGCCGGCTCGAGCACCGGCCCGGTGCCGCCTCCCCGTGCCTGCGAATTCGCCCCCGGACCGGCCGCGCCCCCACCGCGCGGGCGTAGCCTGAGGGCATGAGCCCACGCCGCACCGGGCCGTCCCGCTTCCGGCCCCGCACCGTCATCCCCGCCGTCGGGGTGCCGGTCGCGATCGCGGTCGCGGTCCTCGTGCCGATGCAGGCGAACGCCACGGTGGACCTGCCCGACCTGACGCCCGAGGAGCTCGTCGCGTTCGCGAAGGCGAGCGACGTCGACGCGCTGTCGGGCGCGATCCGGCAGCGATCCGAGCTCGGCCTGCCCGACCTCGGCGGACTCATGGGCGGCTCCGGAGATGCCGGCGGCGACGACGCGGATGCCGCGGCATCCGACACCCTCGCCGACCTCGTCTCGCTCGCCACCGGCAGCTTCGACGCGAACGTGTACCTCGACGGCGATCGCGCACGGCTGCAGGTGCTCGACCGCATGGCCGAGCGGAACGTCTACCTGAACCCGGGCGAGGCCTGGTTCGTCGACTCCGAGACGCAGACCGCGACGCGGTTGAGCGTCGCGGACGACGCCGACGTCGACGGGCTGAAGGCCGAACTCGACCGCCTCGCCGACGAGGCCAAGGCGGAGGCCGAGGCGGAACTTCCCGATGTCGAGCAGTTGCCGACCCCCCAGCAGCTGCTCGACCGCGCGCTCGATCGGCTCGACGAGACCACGGCGGTCTCCGTCGGGACCGACGGGCGCGTCGCCGGTCGCGACGCGTACGAGCTCGTGCTCGAGCCGCGTACCGATGAGACGCTGGTCGGCGAGATCCGCGTCGCGATCGACGGCGACAACGGGGCGGCGCTTGCGGCATCCGTCACCGCCCGGGGTGCTGCTGCCCCCGCGTTCGAGACCGGGTTCACCGACGTCTCGTTCGGGGCACCCGATGCGTCGGTGTTCCGGTTCGAACCGAGCGACGCGTTCACGGTCGAGGAGGAGGCGCTGCCGCTCCCGACCGTCGAGGAGCTCCGGCAGTGGGCCGACGAGGCGGAGGTCCGAGAGGAGTCCGCGGCGGATGCGTCGACCGAGCTGCCGCATCCCGTCGTGCACGGCGAGGGGTGGGCTGCCGTCGTCGAACTCGACGCCGCGACCGCCGCGGAGCTGATGGCCGAGCGTCGCGCCGAGTCCGCCGTCGGCGCCGACGCGGTCGCGCCCGCGACCGAGCCGCCGTTCACCGAGGGCGAGGCGCTCGACCTGCTCGACGCGCTCACGACGCCCGTCGACGGCGGCCGGGCGCTCCAGACGTCGTTGCTGTCGGTCCTGTTCACCGACGACGGTCGCGTGCTCGCCGGGTCGGTGCCGGTCGACGCGCTCGTCGGGTACGCCGAGTCGGGCCGCTGACGGGCCGCCGGTGAGCGACCTCGCGATCCAGACCGCCGGGCTCACCAAGCGCTTCCGCGCGCAGGTCGCGGTCGACGGCATCGACCTCGCCGTTCCGCGCGGGTCGGTGTTCGGCTTCCTCGGGCCGAACGGCTCGGGCAAGACCACGACCATCCGGATGCTGCTCGGACTCGTCGGGGCGACGTCCGGCAGCGCGCGCGTGCTCGGCACCGACATGCCCCGGGGTCTCGACGACGTGCTGCCCCGCGTCGGCGCGCTCGTCGAGGGGCCCGCGTTCGCGCCGTTCCTGTCGGGTTCGGCGAACCTCGCCCGGTTCGACGCCGCCGATCGCCACGCCCCGCCGTCGACCCGTGCGCGTCGCGTCGCCGACGCGCTCGACCGGGTGGGCCTCGCGCACGCCGCCCGGAAGAAGGCCGGCGCCTACTCGCTCGGCATGAAGCAGCGCCTCGGGCTCGCGAACGCGCTCCTCATGCCGCGCGACCTGCTCGTGCTCGACGAGCCGACGAACGGACTCGATCCGCAGGGCACGCGCGAGGTGCGCTCGCTCATCCGCTCGTTCGCGGCCGACGGCACGACGGTGTTCGTCTCGAGCCACCTGCTCGCCGAGGTGGAGCAGCTCTGCACGCACGTCGGCGTGATGAGCGCGGGCCGGCTCGTCGCCCAGGGCACGCTCGACGAGTTCCGTCGTTCGGGGGAGTCGCGCGTCGAGCTGGTGACACCCGACGCCGAGGCGGCGCGCGCCGTGCTGGCGCGGCTTGGACTGGCGACGGATGCCGCGGCCCCGACCGGGTCGGACGATGCGGCATCCGGCGCGGCCGGGGACGCGCTCGTCACCGCCGCCCTGCCTGATGACGGGGCGGCCGACGTGCCCGCGGGCGAGGCGATCGTCGCGGCCCTGGTCCGCGACGGCGTCCGCGTCCGCGGCTTCGCGATCCGGCGCACGAGCCTCGAGCAGCGGTTCGTCGAGCTCACGGGGGAGGGGTTCGATGTCGTCGCCTGAGGCATCCGCCGCCGTCGGCCGCCGCGGTGCCGCCGAGGATGACGCGGCGCCCCAGCCCGCTCGCACCGCGTCGCCGACGGCCCCGCGCCGACGCGGCGGCACGGCGTCGCTCCTCGCGTCCGAGACGGCGACGCTGTTCCGGCGGTGGCGGACCTGGGCGATGCTCGCCGCGCTGGCGCTCATCCCGATCCTCATCGCGATCGCGATCCGCGTCGCCGGTCCGTCCGGGCCGGGACGCGGCCCCGCGTTCCTCGACCAGGTCGCCGGCAACGGCCTGTTCGTGGGCATGACCGCGCTGGTCGTGGCGACCCCGCTGTTCCTCCCGCTCACGATCGCGGTCGTCGCCGGTGACGCCATCGCCGGCGAGGCGAGCCACGGAACGCTGCGCTACCTGCTGATCGCTCCGGCGGGGCGCCTGCGGCTGCTCTCGGTCAAGTACGCGGTCGCGGCCGTGTTCTGCCTCGCGGCGGCGCTCACCGTGATCGCGGTCGGCACGCTCATCGGCTGGGTCCTCTTCCCCGTCGGACCGGTGACGCTGCTCTCGGGAGGCCAGATCCCGGTCGGCGAGGGCCTGCTACGGCTCCTCGCGATCGGCGCGTACGTCGCGGTCTCGATGCTCGGCCTCTCGGCGATCGGGCTGTTCGCCTCGACGCTCACGGTGGTGCCGGTCGGCGCGATGGCCGCCACGGCGATCCTCGCCGTCGTCGCGCAGATCGTCGGCGCGATCCCGCAGCTCGAGTGGGTGCATCCGTTCCTGTTCACCGACCGCTGGTTCGACTTCGCCGACCTGTTGCGCTCGCCGCCGTCCTGGGAGTCGTTCGGCGACAACGCGCTGCTCCAGGCGGCGTGGATCGCGGTGTTCGGCGGCCTCGCAGCCTGGCGGTTCGCGACGCGCGACATCCTGTCCTGAACGCGACCGCGCGTCGCGGGACCCCGCCGCCCCCGACCGATGCCGCGTGCTACCCGTAGATGCGCTCGGCGTACGACGGGCCGTAGTACTCGTCGAGCTCGGCGACATCCGCCTCGGGCCGTTCGAGCGCCTTCGCGATCAGCGCGCGCCGGCGCACGACGTCGGGCCTCCAGGTCTCGGGCTTCCACGCCTGCGACCTGAGGAACGCCTTCGAGCAGTGGAAGAACACCTCGTCGACGTCGACGAGCAGGGCGAGCGCGGGGCGGTGGCCCTTCACGACCAGGTCGTCGAAGAACGGCGCGTCGCGCACGATCGTCGCGCGACCGTTGATGCGGAGCGTGTCGCCGCGCCCCGGCACGACGAGGATGAGGCCCACGTGCGGGTTCCGCAGCACGTTGTGGAAGCCGTCCGCACGGCGGTTGCCCGGGCGCTCCGGGATCGCGATGGTCGTGTCGTCGAGGACGTGCACGAACCCCGCGGGGTCGCCCTTGGGCGAGACGTCGAGGTCGCCGTGCTCGTCGCCCGTCGCGACGAAGGCGAGGGATGCCGCGGCCAGCCATTCCCGATCGATCTCGCTCAACCGATGGCGCGTCTTCTCGGCCGCGGCCCTCGTCGGCGGACCGAGGATCTCCTCGAGCTCGTCGGCCGTGGTCACCGGGATGCCGCGTTCGCTCATGCGTCCCATCCTGCACCCGGTGCCGTGCGGGTCGGGCGCGGTCAGCCCGCGGCGGCGCGGCGCTCGCCGACGCTCGGCGGCAGCCTGCACAGGTCGTAGAAATACCGGGTGGGCGCGGATTGGTCGGTGAGGTCGATGATGACGTTGGTCGAGGCGTGGGGGAGCTCGTCGCCCGCGAGCGTCCAGGCCGTGAAGTGCCAGATGCCGCGCACGGCGTCGTTGAGCAGGCGCCGGCCGTCGACGACGAGGACGGTGTCGTCGTCCTCCGCGCCGGCGAGCGAGCCCGCACGGAACGGGTCGACGGTCTCCGCGCGGAGCGTCGCCTCGTCGACGTCGCCGAGCGAGCGGCGCACGGCGCGCTGCCCCCGCTCGACCAGGGTCGCGGCGAGGTCGTCGGCGAACCGTGCGGCGGCCGCCTCTGACGCGCCCTCGACCGCCACGAGGCGTCGCCCGCGCCATGCGTTGTGCAGGAACTCCTCCGCGACGGACTCGACGAGCTGCCGGCGGTCCTCGGTCACCTGTGCCATGGCGGCCACGCTACGCCGATGCCCGCGTCGCGGCATCCGGTCAGGCCGGCTCGGGCGCCGGCGCGGCCGTCTCCGCCGACGCATCCGCATCGGTGGGCGCGAACGCGAGCAGCGGCCGCCCCGTCGACGGATGCCGCAGCACGCTCGCCTCCACGCCCCAGACCGCGCGGATCAGCGGCGGCGTGAGCACGTCGCCCGGGTCGCCGGCCGCGACGACGACGCCGTTCGCGAGTACGACCACGTGGTCGGCGTACGCCGCGGCGAGCGAGAGGTCGTGGAGGGCGGCGAGCACGCTGAGCCCGTCGTCGGCGAGGCGGCGGAGCAGCCCGAGCGTCGCGAGCTGGGCGCGGATGTCGAGGTGGTTCGTCGGCTCGTCGAGCAGCAGCAGTTCGGGCTCCTGCGCGAGCGCACGTGCGAGGTTCACGCGCTGGCGCTCACCGCCGGACAGTTCGTCGTAGCGCCGGCCGGCGAACGCGGTCGCATCCGCCGCGTCGAGCGCCCGCGCCACGATCTCCCGGTCGTGGGCCGAGTCGCCGCCCCACGCCGACTGGTGCGGGATGCGTCCCAGGCCGACGACGTGCTCCACCCCGAGGCCGCTCGGCGCCGGCGCATCCTGTTCGACGAGCGCGATGCGTCGTGCGCGCTCGCGGCGCCGGAGGGAGACGAGGTCGTCGCCGTCGAGGGTGAGCGAGGCGACCTCGGCACGTTCGACGCCGGCGAGCAGGTGCAGCAGCGTGGACTTGCCGGCCCCGTTCGGGCCGAGGAGCGCGCCGACGGCGCCGCGCGGCACCGTGATGTCCACGCCGTCGACGACGAGCCTCGACCCGCGCGCGAAGGAGACGCGCGAGCCCTCGAGGCCCGTGCCGGGCCGCGCCGAGCCGAGCCCACCGGCCGCGCCGGTGCCGCGACCGTCGCCCGGCCGCACGCCGCTCACGACGTCCTCCGGGCGCGCAGGAGCAGCGCCGCGAAGACCGGGCCTCCGACGAGCGCGGTGAGGATGCCGACCGGCAGTTCACGCGGATCGAACAGCGTCCGCGCCCCCGTGTCGACCCAGACCAGGAAGACCGCACCCGCGAGCGCCGACAACGGCAGCAGCGCGCGGTGGCGCGAGCCGACGACGAGTCGCACCGCGTGCGGCAGGATCAGCCCGACGAACCCGATCGCGCCGCTCACGGCGACGAGCGCGCCCGTGAGCAGCGCGGTCGCGATGAGCAGCAGTGCACGGGTACGCGGCACGTGCACCCCGAGGGCGGACGCCGCGGTGTCGCCGAAGGCGAAGGCGTCGAGCGTGCGCCCGGTCGCGAGCAGCGGCAGGCCGACGAGCGCGATCGCGGTGCCGGCGAGGGCCGCGGCCGGCCAGCCGGCCCCCGCGAGCGAGCCGAGCAGCCAGTTGAGGATCTCGCGGTAGCTGTCCGTGGTGGCGCTCCAGAAGATGACGAGGCTCGTCACGGCGCCGAACACCGCAGACACCGCGAGTCCGGCGAGCACCGTGGTCGTCGGGCTCAGCCCGCCCGCGGCGCGCGCGAGGCCGAGGGTCGCCGCGAGCGCGGCGAGGGCCCCCGCGAACGCGGCGACGGGCAGTGCGACGGCCATGCCGAGCACGAGCACGATCACGGCGCCGACCGACGCGCCCGACGAGAGGCCGAGCAGGTACGGGTCGGCGAGCGGGTTGCGCGTGAGCGCCTGCATGACGACACCGCAGATCGCGAGGCCGGCGCCGACCGCGGCGGCGGAGAGGACTCGCGGCATGCGCAGCTCCCACACGATCGCGTCGCGGAGCGGTGTCAGCGTCGGATCGCCGAGCCCGAGGTGCGCGGCGATCGAGGCGATCACGTCGGCCGGTGCGAGCCCGGCCGGCCCGATCGTCACGGCGAGCACGATGGATGCCGCGAGCAGCACGGTGAGCGCCACGCCGACGCCGACCGCGGTCGCCGTGCCGCCGCGGCGGGGCGTCGACGGTCGGCCCGACGGCCCTGCCGACTCGGACGGCAGGCGCGCGCGGTCGACGGACGGCCGCACCGCGGCATCCGTCGACCTGCCCGCCCGCATCGACATCAGCGCGCCCCGAGCTGCTCCACGATCGCGGCGACCGCGTCGACGTTGCGCACGCCGGCCTCGGTCGAGGGGAAGTCGACGATCACGTACCGGCCCTGCTGCACCGCGGGCATGGCGGCCGTCGCGGGATTCGCCTCGAGCTTCTCGATCTTGGATTCGGCGGAGTTCCACGCGGCGTCCACGAGCACGATCACGTCGGGATTCGCGTCGACGACGGCCTCCCACGAGAGCGAGGTCCACGTGTCGTGCACGTCGGCGACGACGTTCGCCAGGCCCGCGGCCTCCATGATCATCTGGGGGGCGCCGATGCCGGCACCGACGAACGGCTGGTCGTCGCCCGAGGAGTACCAGAGTGCGGTGAGGCCGTCGTCGCTCGGCTCGATCGCGTCGAGCGCCGCGCGCTGCTCCGCGACGAGGGCGGCCGCGGCATCCGTCGCACCGAAGATCTCGCCCGCCTCCTCGAAGTCGGCGAACACGCCGTCGAACGTCAGCGGGTCGGGCATGTAGCCCTCCTCCTTGCAGGCGGCGGGGGCGACGTAGGTGTGCACGCCGAGCTGCTCGAGCGTGGCGCGGTCGCCTGCGCCCTCGGCGGTGAGGTTCGACTCCCACCCGGCGAAGACGAGGTCGGGTTCGGCGGCGAGCGTCGCCTCCTGCGACGGCACCTTGTCGGACAGGATCTCGATGCCCGCTGCGGCGTCGGCGTACTCGTCGGGCACGGGGCCGTCGGTGAAGGCGGCGCCGACGATGCGGTCCTCCAGGCCCAGCGCGAGCAGGAGCTCGAGGGTCGAGGACTTGACCGTGATCACCCGCTCCGGGGCGGCGTCGAACGTGACCTCGGTGCCGCAGTTGTCGACCGTGACCGGGAAGCCGGCGGCATCCGTCGCCTCGGCGAGCGGCACGTACCCGCCGTCGTCGGTGCCGGCCGACGCGCAGCCGGCGAGCAGGGCGACGGATGCCGCGGCCGCGACGATCACTGCGGTGCGACGGGCGCCGAGACCGTCTCGGCGCCGGGCGGCGCGGGACGGGCGACGCGAGGGGGACGTGGGCATGGAACCTCCGGGACGGTATGCGCGTTCGTTGACCGACGAAAGCGTCGGCGACTCGCGGCCCAATCCCGGGCCGGCCCGACCGGTCAATTCGAACCGGCGGTCGTTCGCCAGTCTACGCAGTCGGCGGAACGTCGCGCCCGCCGGTTCGTTCCCTGTCGGCGAACACCCGCGCCCGGCGTAATCCCTGCGTAAGCGGACGGTAAGCGCACCGTCACCGCTGCCCCGTCGCCGCAGGGACGGCACGGGCATTGACTGCTGGAGGGCCGTCGGAACCGGCGGTCGAACGGAAGGGGAACCTCATGCACACCACCCGAATCCGCCCGCTGCTCGGCACGGTCGCGGCCGCCGCGCTCGCCGTCGGCGGCGTCCTGGCCGGGGCGCCGGCCGCGAACGCCGCGGGCGTCAGCGGGCCGGCGTTCTGGGTCGACGGCGCGCAGTACCGCACCGTCGGCACGCCGACCGACCTCTCGGGCACCGGGGCGCCCGAGTCGTCGTTCCAGCCGATCTACGCCTTCCCGGAGGACACGCAGGCGAACGTCGCCACGGCGGCCCCCGGCGACGCCGACTACCGCGGCGGACGCTGGCTCGTCACCGAGGTGCTGCTGCCGAACGGCTACGATGCCGCGCTCGCCTCCGGCGACCTCGACGGCGACGGCGTGCTCGACTCCGACGAGGAGCTGTGGGCCGCGGCCGGCGCGGGCGACCTCGCGATCGGCGAGGTGCTCCGCTCCTTCGAGTGCCCGGTGATCCCGCTGCCGCGCAACGGCGGCTGAGTCAGGCGCGTCCCGTGGGCGCGGTGCCGGCTGCGGCGTCTGCCGCGAGGTCGAGCGCCGCGCCCGCGAGCGCGGCCGACGTGTCGAGGTCGTGCATCCAGAGCGGGGCGGATGCCGCGGCGAACCCGTCGCCGACGAGGCCGGGCACCGCCGGGGCATCCGCCTCGTCGACGAGCCAGCCGTCGAGCACGCCGCCCGTCGCTCGCGTGCCGTAGTGGCGCGCGACCGCCGCGGCATCCGTCTCGACGCCGATGGCCGACAGGCACGCGTCGGCCATGCCGCGCACGACCCGGCCGCCGATGATCGGGGAGACGCCGACGACGGGGGCCGCGGTCGCGGCGAGCGCCTCGCGGATTCCGGGGATCGCGAGGATCGTGCCGATCGAGACGACGGGGTTCGAGGGGGCGACGAGCACGATGTCGGCCTCGGCGATCGCGGCCTCGACGCCCCGTGCGGGGCGGGCGTCGGCGAGGTTGCGTTGGTCGAAGCCGAGGGCGGGGATCGAGGCGCGGAAGCGCGTCCACCACTCCTGGAAGTGCAGCTCGTCGCGGCCCTCGGCGTCGGGGTGCGCCGGGTCGACGCGCACGTGCGTGTCGACCTCGGTGTCGGTCGCGGGGATCAGGCGCGCGCCGAGCGGCCACCGCCGCTGCAGCCGCTCGGCGACCTGCGACGGCGCCAGTCCCTCGCGCAGCCACGACGTGCGCGCGAGGTGCGTGCCGAGGTCGAGGTCGCCGAGCGTGAACCACGGCCAGCCGACGCCCCACTCCTGCAGTTCCGCGGCGACCCGCTCGGTCTCGCCCGCGCGACCCCAGCCGCGCTCGGTGTCGTTCACGCCCGCGAGGGCGTACAGCAGCGAATCGAAGTCGGGCATCAGTCGTACGCCGGAGAGCCACAGGTCGTCGCCGGTGTTCACCACCACGGTGACGTCGGCCGAGGTCGCCGCCGTGCCGTCGGCGGCGGGTTCGGCGCCGGGCTCGGCGCCGGGCTCGGCCGGCCATCGCCTCGTGCACTCCTCGCGCACGCCGCGCACGAACCGCGCGCCACCGACTCCGCCCGCGAGCACCGTGATCTCCACCGTTCCACGCTAGCGCCGCGACGGTCCTCGCCCGTCGGCGCGCCGGTCGCCTCAGGCGTCGCGCACGAGGACGAGCGAGCCCGACGCGCGGCCGGATCGCAGGTCGTCGACCGCGGCATCCGCTCGTTCGAAGGCGTACGGCGTCGCCGTGGGCGCGATGCCGAGGCGCAGCGCGAGCCGCAGGAACTCGTCGCCGTCGGCGCGCGTGTTCGCGGTCACGGTCCGCAGGTCGCGCTCGAGGAAGAGGTGGTCGGCGTAGGTCATCGACGGGACGTCGGTCATGTGGATGCCGGCGAGCACGACCGTGCCCCCGCGCGTCGTCGCCGCCAGGGCGACCGGCACGAGGCCGCCGGCCGGCGCGAACACGATCGCCGCGTCGAACGGCTCGGGCGGCGCATCCCGCTCGCCGCCGACGAAGTCGAGGCCGAGGTCGTGGGCGAGTCGCCGGTTCGCCTCGCCTCGCGTCATCGCGACGACGCTCGCACCCGCGGCCATCGCGAGCCGTGCCGTCAGGTGCGCACTCGAGCCGAAGCCGTAGAGGCCGAGACGGCCGCCGGGCGGGAGGTTCGCGCGTCGGAGCGCGCGGTAGCCGATGATGCCCGCGCAGAGGAGGGGCGCGACGGCGATCGGGTCGGCGTCCGGCGGGAGTGTGTACGCGAACGACTCGGGCACGGTGGCGAAGCGCGCGTAGCCGCCGTCGGCGTCCCAGCCGGTGAAGCGCGCATCGGGGCAGAGGTTCTCCCGGCCCGACCGGCACCACCGGCACGCCCCGCACGTCGAGCGCAGCCAGGCGATGCCGACGAGGTCGCCGACCGCGGTCCGACGCACGTCGGCGCCGGTCGCGACGACCCGGCCCACGACCTGGTGGCCCGGCACGACCGGACTCCGGTGCGGCGCGAGCTCGCCGTCGATCACGTGCAGGTCGGTGCGGCACACCCCGCACGCGGCGACCTCGACCACGAGCTCGTCGTCGACGGGGTCGGGTTCGGGCAGGGGCGAGGCGGTCAGCCGCCCGTCGCCGCGGGTCGTCCAGGCATCCATCTCGGTCCCCTCCCCGTCGCCTGCCAGCGTGCGACGGACGCCGCGGCGCGCGCAGGACGAAGGTCACGCCGTCCGATGCGGGCGACGGCGGCACCGTGCGGTCCGCGGGGACCAACGGCCCCGCCCGCCGGCGGCGCGAGGCGCATGCTGAAGTCATGTTCCGTGACCGCGCCGACGCGGCGGCCGCCCTGCTGGAGCGGCTCGAGGCGTTCCGCGACGAGGACGTCGTGGTCCTCGGGCTCCCGCGCGGCGGCGTGCCGGTCGCCGCCGCGGTCGCCGAGGGCCTGGGCGCGCCGCTCGACGTCATCGTCGTCCGCAAGCTCGGCATCCCCGGGCAGTCCGAAGTCGCGATGGGCGCCATCGGCGAGGGCGGCGTGCGCGTCGTCGACGAGGCGATCGTGCGGCGGGCGCACGTCTCGGATCGTCGCTTCGCCGACGTCGAACGGCAGGAACAGCAGACCCTCGATCGTCGCGTCGCGCAGCTGCGCGGCGACCGCGCGCCCGAGCCCCTCGCGGGCCGCACGGCGCTCGTCGTCGACGACGGGCTCGCCACAGGTGCGACCGCCGAGGCCGCGTGCGAGGTGGCCCGGGCACGTGGCGCACGACGCGTCGTGCTCGCGGTCCCGGTGGCGCCGAAGGATGCCGCGTCCCGCGTGCCCTCGGCCGACGCACTCGTCGCCGTCGACGTGCCGGACTGGTTCATGGCGGTCGGGCAGGCGTACGCGGACTTCCGACAGACGACCGACGAGGAGGTCGTGGCGCTCCTCGACGCCGCGCGGGCGAGGAGGTCGCGCGCGTCGTCGCCGGCCGAGACGAGCGGGTCCCCTCGCAGCGGCACCGTGCCCGAGACCGGCTCACCGACCGAGTGACGCCCCCGCCCGCACGAGGTCGGCCACCGAGGCATCCGGCAGGTATGCGCGCGTGAGCGCCAGGCCGATCCTCGCGAGGTCGCCGCCGTCGCGGTAGAGCAGGTACATGGGTTCGGCGCGCGGCCGGAACTTCTGCTTGAAGCGGTGCAGCGAGCGGAAGCCGTAGGCGGGCTCGAGCATGCCGCCGAGCCGATCGAGGATGGCATCGACGGGCGTGAACTCGTCGGGGTCCCCCGGGATCGAGCGCGCGAGCGGGGCACCTGACAGCGACAGGAACCGTGCCCCTCATCGCGGAACGCGAGCGCCGACGACGCGATGAGGAACTCCATCACGGGCGTAGAGTCGTCCATGCGCGACGCGAGCCGCCTCGATTCTGCGCCATGCGGCGCGAGAGCGCGTAGCGTGGCCGCATGCCCGACTACGGCCGCCCGATCGAGTTCGGAACGTTCATCACGCCGTCGGCGCTCGATCCCGAGCACACCGTCGAGCTCGCGCTCGCCAGCGAGCGTGCCGGGCTCGAGTTCGTCACCTTCCAGGACCACCCCTACCAGCCGCGGTTCCTCGACACGTGGACGCTGATGAGCTGGGTCGGTGCGCGCACGAGCCGCATCCGAATCTCGGCGAATGTGCACAACCTGCTGCTCCGCCCGCCGGCCGTGCTCGCGCGCTCGGCGGCATCCCTCGACCTGCTGACCGGCGGCCGCGTGATGCTCGGCCTCGGCGCCGGCGGGTTCGCCCCCGCCGCCGTCGCGATGGGGGCCCCGAGCCGGACGCCCGCCGAGCAGGTCGGCGCCCTGGGCGAGGCGATCACTGTCATCCGCGAGTTGCAGGACACGGATGCCGAGGGCGGCGTGTTCCTGCACAACGCGCACTACCCGATCCGCGGCGCCAAGCGCGGGCCCGCGCCCGTGCAACGGCCGATGCCCATCTGGCTCGGCGTGCTGCGGCCCAAGGGGCTCCGGCTCCTCGGCAGCGCTGCGGACGGGTGGCTGCCGTCGCTCGGGCGGCTCGAGCACGGCGCCGACTCGCTCGACGCCGGGCACGAGATCATCGACGCGGCGGCGCGGGGCGCGGGGCGCGAGCCGCGGAGCATCCGTCGCCTGCTGAACGTCGGGCCGCGGCACTCCGACCCGGAGTCGCTCGCCGACCTCGCCACGCGGCACGGCGTCGACACGTTCATCGTCGCCGGCGACGACGCGGCGATGATCGCGGAACTCGGGGCGCGCATCGCTCCGGAGACGCGGGCGCTCGTCGCCGAACGCCGCGCCGCGACCGGCTGAACCCGGGCGGGCCGCCGTCGTCCGGGGCGGGGATCGCGCAGATCGGGACCTCCGCCCTCTGGACCTCGCGGCCTCGGCGCGCGACGATGGACGCACGGAACCGCACCGGCGCGGGAGGCCCCATGAACTCGGCATCGCCCCAGACCCACCGGACTGTCGCCCTCGTGGGCGCTTCGGGCTCGGGGAAGACCACACTCGCGGAGGCGCTCCTGTATCGCGCCGGCGCGATCCCGCGGACGGGATCCGTCGAGCAGGGGAACACCGTCTGCGACCACGAGCCCGAGGAGATCGCCCGGCACACGAGCCTCGGGCTCTCGCTCGCCCACCTCGATTGGAGCGGACCCGACGGCACGGCGTACACGGTGACGCTCGCCGACACCCCGGGGCATCCGGACTTCGTGGGCGCCGTCGACGCGGCGCTCGCGGTGGCGGATGTCGCGCTCATCGCCGTCAGCGCGGTGGACGGCGTCGTCGCCGGGACGCGCGCGGCGTGGGACGCCGCCGAGGCCGCAGGGGTGCCGCGCGTGGTCGTGGTCACGCAGGAGGACAAGGCGAGGGCGGACTTCCGTCGCGTGCTGGCGGAGCTGCGGTCGGAGTTCGGCGAGCACCTGTGGGCCCTCGAGCTGCCGATCGGCGAGGAGGCCGCGTTCCGGGCGATCGCGGACGTGCTGAGCGAGGAGGCGCACGTCTACGACGGCGACGGGACGCACCACGACGAGCCGCTGCCGCCCGAGGCGGAGGCCGAGGAGCACGCGATGCACGTCGAGGTGACCGAGGACATCGTGTCGCACGACGACGCGCAGCTCGAGGCCTACCTCGACGGGGACGAGCCGTCGGCCGCGGAGCTCGAGCGCACGTTCGCGCGCGAGGTCGCCGATGGCGAGGCCGTGCCCGTGCTCGTGTGCTCGGGGGTGAACGGGACGGGCGTCGACCGGGTCGCGGACCTCGTCTGCGAACTGACGCCCGCCGCGACCGAACGCGACGGGCGCATCCTCGTCGGGGAGGGGTCGGGCGGCACGGAGTTGAAGGTCGCGCCGAACGAGGACGGGGACACGCTCGTGCACGTCTTCCGCACGGTGGCCGACCCGTTCGTCGGCCAGGTCTCGATGCTCAAGGTGCTCTCCGGCACGCTGCGGACGGGCGACAAGCTGCGGAACGCGACGACCGGCACCGACGAGCGGATCCACGGGCTGTTCCGGTTGCGGGGGTCCGAGCACGTCACCGCCGGGACGCTCGCCGCGGGCGAGGTCGGCGCGGTGGCGAAGCTCACCGGGTCTCCGTCGGGTTCACTGCTGTGGTCGCGACCCTCCGGCACCGCTCGGCCGGCGGCGACGCCGCCCCGACCACCTGTGTACGCGGTCTCGCTCGAGCCCGCGTCGCAGTCGGACGACGAGAAGATGCCCGTGGCGCTCGCGCGACTGACCGCCGAGGACCCGACGCTCGTGGTCGACCGCGCGGGGGAGCACACGGTGCTGCGGGGGCTCGGCGACACGCACGTCGCGGTCGCGGTCGAGCGGCTCGCGCGCATCTTCGGCGTCAAGGTGGAGACGGGCCCTGCACCGGTGGCGTACCGCGAGACGATCGCGGGCACGGCGTCGGTCGAGGGCAAGCTGAAGAAGCAGTCGGGCGGGCACGGCCAGTTCGCGGTCGTGCAGCTCACGGTCTCGCCGCTGCAGCCGGGCGACGGGTTCGAGTTCGTGGACTCGGTCACCGGCGGCGCGGTGCCGCGCCAGTACATCACCGCCGTCGAGAAGGGGGCCCGTGACGCGCTCGCGTCGGGCGGGCCGCAGGGGCACCCCGTGGTCGACGTGCGCGTCGAGCTCACCGACGGCAAGACGCACTCGGTCGACTCGTCGGACATGGCCTTCCGCACGGCCGCGTCGATCGGCGTGAAGGCGGCGCTCGCCGAGGCCGGGACGGTGCTGCTCGAGCCCGTGTCGAGCGTGACCGTGACCGTGCCGAACGACCTGCAGGGCGCGGTGCTCACCGACCTGTCGGGGCGGCGCGGTCGCGTGAGCGCGACCGAGGCCGCGAGCGACGGCCGGGCGCGGGTGGTGGCGCACGTGCCGGAGTCGGAGCTCACGCGGTACGTCCTCGACCTGCGCTCGATCACCGCCGGCCAGGCCGAGCTCACGATCACGCCCGACCACTACGCGAAGGCGCCGAGCACGGCGCGCGCCTGAGCGCGAGCTCGCCGGCCCGCGCTCTGGATCCTCGCACCCGGCGACTCCCGTTGGCGGCTGCGGGGCCACCGCTCTTCGAGCTCGCCCTGGTTCCGTCGCTCGCGCATTCGCATGCACACGCTCCCGCGCACGCTCGCGCGAGCACCCGCTCACGCGGCATCCGTCATCTGCAGTTCGAATCGCGCGCGCCCACCGAGCCGGGGCACGCGGTCGGGATCGACGTGCGGTGGAGGGATGAACCAGATCGCACCGGATTCGGCGCGGATCTCCCACCCTTCACGGTGGATCAGGTGGTGGCAGAAACTGCAGAGGAGCACGCCGTTCGAGAGGTCCGTCGGGCCCGCATCTCGCTCCCACCAGCGGACATGGTGCGCCTCCACGTCGCCGACGTTCTGGCTGCAGCACGCGCAGCCGCCGTCGCGCTCGCCGAGGGCGAGTCGCTGGGCGCGGGTGAAGAGACGGGCACGTCGGCCAAGATCGAGTGGCAGGCTCGGACCGCCGAGCACCGCGGGGATCAGTTCGGCGTCGGCGGCGAGCCGCCGGGCGGTGGCCGCGGAGATCGGCTGGTCGAGTCCGTCGATGCGGGCGTCGCCGAGTCCGGTGACGAGCGCGTCGAGGTCGACGCGCACCACGACGGTGGGCTTCGCGAGCGGCGTCAGGGTCGTCTCGCAGCCGAGCGCGTGGCGCGCGATCGCCGCGAGCGCGTCGGCCTGCATCTGCGGAATCGAGCGGCGGCCGTCGACGACGGGACGCGGATCGCCGAGTCGTGGGTCGCGTCGCCGGAGCGCGTCGCCGACCAGCGCTTCGACGGCCGCCTTCACGGGAGCGGCCGCCTCGGGGTGGAGCCTGGCGTGCAGGTGCACGACGCCGTGGCGGTCTTCGCGCATCGTGAGCGAGCGCTGCTCGCGCAGTTGCTCTTCGCGCGGTTCCACCCCTTCGGCGTCGAGTCGGGCCTCGGCCTCGCGGATGCCGCGCATGAGCAGCTCGAGCGGCGCACGCTCGGCGAGCTCGGCGAGGGCCGCTTCGGCCACCTCCACCAGTTCGGGATCGGCTCGCAGCGCCACGCGGTCGAGCATCGTCGTGATCGCGGACGCGGCCTCGAGACTGATCGCCGACCGGTCGAGGGCGCCGGCGACGTGCGGCCGTCGTGGCGGCATCCGCGCGCCGACGAAGGATTCACGCGTGGCGGTCGCTGAACCGACGGCGATGAGCCGACCCCCATTGTGGAACCCCTGCGCCTTTGCGAGCCCGAGTTCGCCGAGTTCGGGCCCGGATCGTCGCGCGACCTCTGCGGCGGCGCGCGCGAGCAGCGCATCGACCCCGCGACGCAGCGAGGCCAGCCCGTCGGTCACCCGGACGAGCCCGGGGTCGCTCATCTGCTCGAGTTCGCCCTGCGCGTCGCCCGGGATCGACCCGAACGCCGGCATCGCCTCACCCCACGTGTCGCGCAGCGCACCGAGCTCGCGCTCGAGCGTCGCCAGGGGTTCGTCCATGCTTCGATCCTGCACGCACCCTCCGACATACAAAGATGCATGGATTATGCCTCAGACCGGGTGTTTTTCGGTGGATGGATCGAGTCTGTCGCGGGCTGTGGAGGACGAGTCGGTGTCGCCACGACGCGGCTTGGAGCGGGATGAGCGTGCGGTCGGAGTGCGCGGGTTGTGGGGGCGGTGGAATGCACGCGGGGGCGGTGGCGTGCTCGAGGGTGCGTTCTATGGCGGATGATCGCGCAGCCGACGAGCCGACGAGCCGACGAGCCGACGAGCCGACGAGCCGACGAGCCGACGACCGCAGCGCCCCTCAGTACCCGCCCGCAGCGAGATGCTGCGCCGCCACCGCGAGCGCATCCGCCAGCGACGACACCCCCTCCCGCACCGCGCCCACGGTGACCCGCACGTACTCCTGCTCTCGGGCGGAGCCCCGGGCGGCCACCGCGCCGCGCACCGCCGCGGCCCCCGCCACCGGCGACCCGTTCGCCGCGGCCAGGAACGGCGTGCCGCCCGCGACCCGGATCCCTGCCGCCGCGAGCTGCACGAGCGTCGAACGCTCCGACTCGACCGGCATCCAGAGGTTGATCCCGTCGGCGCGCATCACGGGCACGCCCCGGGCACGCAGCGCGTCGCCGAGCGCGCGCTGCCGCGTGTAGTACGCGCGGCGCGCCTCGGCGACGGCGTCGATGGCCGCGCCGTCCGTCAGCAGGTCGAGGAGGATCGACTGCAGCATGCGCGACGTCCATCCTGGTCCGAGCATGCGGCGCGCCATGATCCGGTCGACGAGGTCGCGCGGCCCGCCGACGGCGGCGATCCGCAGGTCCGGTCCGTGCGACTTCGAGAAGCTCCGCACGTGCACGACGCGGTCGGGCAGGCGGGTGCCGAGCGTGACGTCGCCCTCGGTCGAGATGAGTCCCGAGTGGTCGTCCTCGACGACGACGAGGTCGACGCCGTGCTCGTCGACGGCCGAGCGGATGACTCCCGCCAGCGCCGCGGCGCGCGAGGGCGTCATCGACGCTCCCGTCGGGTTCTGGGCGCGGGGCTGCAGCAGGATGGCGGCCGGGCGGCGCCGCAGGGCGGTGGCGAGCCCGTCGGGCGACATCCCGTGCTCGTCGATGGCGACGGGCACGGCCTCGGCGCCGAGCAGGTCGAGGAGGTCGAGGAACGGCGGGAAACCCGGATGCTCCACGACGACCCGGTCGCCGAAGCGGACGACCTGCTCGAGCGCGCGTGAGATCGCGTCGAGTGCGCCGTCGACGACGACGATCGATTCGGCTTCGCTGGGCCACGAGTCCCTGAGCACCGTCGCGAGCGCCGGGATGACGGGCTCCGCCTGGTAGCTGCCGACGTCCGCGCGGGCGGACACGCGCGAGAGCGCGGGGCCGAGCGGCGGCAGCAGCAGCGGATCGGGCGTCCCGCGCGAGAGGTCGAGTCGGACCGGGTCGTCGGGCGCCGCCATCCCGCGCATCCGCACGGCGGGGCCGGCCGCGGCATCCCGGCGCACGAAGCTCCCGGCACGGCCGCGGGACTCGATGAGCCCGGCACGTGCGAGCGCCTGCCACGCCTGGCTGATGGTGGCGGGGCTCACGCCGAGCGAGGCGGCCAGTTCCCGCACGGTGGGCAGGCGCACGCCGGCCTCGAGGTCGCCGCTGTTCACGAGCCGCGCGAGGTCGGCCGCGATGCCGCGGGGGGTCGTGTCGGCGAAGGGCGCGAGCGACGTCAGCTCGGAGACATCCACTCGAATACCTGATCGCACCATTGCCTCCTCACGAAGCAAGGGACAGGATGTTTAACCACCACGTCACAGAGTGAAACACAAGGGAAATGTTCACGCCGAAGAATAACAGAACGGGTCGCAACCCCGATCTGGCATCCGCCGCCGGTCCCCAGCCGGCGTCGATTCTCGGCACCACTGCTCGGCGTCACCGCACGCACGGCAGGCACTAGCGCACCACGCACCGCGCGCCCAGTACCCGCCAGCGGACGGCAACGACGCCGACCGACTCAGGAGGCACCATGACGATCGTTCGAGCGGCCATCACCCAGACCACGTGGACGGGTGACAAGGAGTCGATGCTCGACAAGCACGAGCAGTTCGCACGCCAGGCCAAGGAGCAGGGCGCCCAGGTGATCTGCTTCCAGGAGCTCTTCTACGGGCCCTACTTCGGCATCACGGAGGACGTGAAGTACTACGACTACGCCGAGCCGGCCGACGGGCCCATCGTGCAGCGCTTCGCGGCGCTCGCGAAGGAGCTCGAGATGGTCATGGTGCTCCCCATCTACGAGGAGGAGCAGCCCGGCGTCTACTACAACACCGCGGTCGTCGTCGACGCCGACGGCACGATCCTCGGCTCGTACCGCAAGCACCACATCCCCAACCTCGACAAGTTCTGGGAGAAGTTCTACTTCCGCCCCGGCAACCTCGGCTACCCCGTCTTCCAGACCGCCGTCGGCCCGATCGGCGTGTACATCTGCTACGACCGGCACTTCCCCGAGGGGTGGCGCGAGCTCGGCCTCAACGGCGCGCAGATCGTCTTCAACCCCAACGCGACCAAGCCCGGCCTCTCCAACCGCCTGTGGGAGATCGAGCAGCCCGCGGCAGCGGCCGCGAACGGCTACTTCATCGGCGCCGCGAACCGCGTCGGCCTCGAGGACAACGAGTACGGCGACCTCGCCGTCAACTTCTACGGCAAGAGCCAGTTCGTCGACCCGCAGGGCAACATCGTCGGCGACTACGGCTCGGAGAGCGACGAGGAGGTCGTGGTCCGCGACCTCGACATGGACATGATCCGCCAGGTCCGCAACGCCTGGCAGTTCTACCGCGACCGCCGGCCGGAGTCGTACACGTCCATCCCGAAGCCGTAACCCGACGAGACGCGAAGGAGCCAAGCGCATGGCCACCACCCTCATCTCCGGCGGAACCGTCGTCAGCGCCACCGGCCGCGCCGCGGCCGACGTGCTCGTCGACGGCGAGAAGATCGTCGCCGTCCTGCAGCCCGGCAGCGAGCTGCTGGGTACGGATGTCGCGGCATCCGTCGACCGCGTCGTCGACGCCACCGGCAAGTACGTCATCCCCGGCGGCATCGACGCCCACACCCACATGCAGCTGCCGTTCGGCGGCACCGAGGCGTCCGACACGTTCGAGTCGGGCACCATCGCCGCCGCCCACGGCGGTACGACCTCGATCATCGACTTCGCCGTGCAGACCTACGGCCAGCGCATCGAGGACGGGCTGGCCGCCTGGCACGAGAAGGCCGGCGGCAACTGCGCGATCGACTACGGCTTCCACCAGATCGTCGGCGACGTCAACGAGGCCTCGATCGAGGCGATGAAGCGGCTGCCCGACGAGGGCGTCTCGAGCTTCAAGCTCTTCATGGCCTACCCGGGCGTCTTCTACTCCGACGACGCGCAGATCCTGAAGGCCATGCAGGTCTCGCGCGACACCGGGATGCTCACGATGATGCACGCCGAGAACGGCCCGGCGATCGACGTGCTCGCCCAGCAGCTGGTGGACCAGGGCAAGACCGACCCGTACTACCACGGCATCGCCCGCGCCTGGGAGATGGAGGAGGAGGCGACGCACCGCGCGATCATGCTCGCGAAGCTCACCGGCGCGCCGCTCTACGTCGTGCACGTGTCGGCCAAGCAGGCCGTCGAGCAGCTCGCCTGGGCGCGCGACAAGGGCCAGAACGTCTACGGCGAGACCTGCCCCCAGTACCTCTACCTCTCGCTCGAAGACCAGCTCGGCGCGCGGAGCGACGAGTGGGGCGCGTTCGAGGGCGCGAAGTGGGTGTGCTCCACGCCGCTCCGCAGCCGCGCCGAGGGCCACCAGGACTCGATGTGGCAGGCCCTCCGCACGAACGACCTGCAGATGGTCTCGACCGACCACTGCCCGTTCTGCATGAAGGACCAGAAGGAGCTCGGCCTCGGCGACTTCCGGAAGATCCCGAACGGCATCGGCTCGATCGAGCACCGGATGGACCTCATGTACCAGGGCGTCGTGACGGGGGAGATCACGCTCGAGCGCTGGGTCGAGCTCACGAGCACGACGCCGGCGCGCATGTTCGGGCTGTACGGCACCAAGGGCGTCATCCAGCCCGGCGCCGACGCCGACATCGTCGTCTACGACCCCAACGGCCACACGTCGATCGGGCTCGACAAGACCCACCACATGAACATGGACTACTCGGCGTGGGAGGGCTACGAGATCGACGGAAAGGTCGACACCGTCATGAGCCGGGGCAAGGTCGTCGTCGATGGCGACGCCTACGTCGGCGCCAAGGGCGACGGGCGCTACCTCAAGCGCGGCCTGAGCCAGTACCTCATCTGATCGGGAGAGGAACCCCGCCATGGACTTCGGAGTCGTCCTCCAGACCAACCCGCCCGCCTCGCGGGCGGTCCACCTCGCCAAGCTCGCGGAGCAGTTCGGGTTCAGCCACGTCTGGACCTTCGACTCGCACCTGCTCTGGGAGGAGCCGTACGTCATCCACTCGCAGATCCTCGCCGAGACGCGACGCGTGACCGTCGGCCCGTTCGTGACCAATCCGGCCACGCGCGACTGGACCGTCACCGCCTCGACGTTCGCGACGCTCAACGAGATGTACGGCAACCGCACCGTCTGCGGTATCGGCCGCGGCGACTCGGCCGTGCGCGTCACCAACGGCAAGCCGGTGACGATGCGCGAGCTGCGCGAGTCGATCCACGTCATCCGCGAGCTCGCGAACTCGCGGGCCGTCGAGTACAAGGGCTCGACGCTGCGCTTCCCCTGGTCCACGGGCTCCGAGCTCGAGGTCTGGGTCGCGGCGTACGGCCCGATGGCCCTGAAGCTGACGGGCGAGGTCGGCGACGGCTTCATCCTGCAGCTCGCCGACGTCGACATCGCGGCGTGGATGATCAAGACCGTGCGGGATGCCGCCGAGGCCGTCGGCCGCGACCCGATGTCGATCAAGTTCTGCGTGGCCGCGCCCTTCTACATCGGCGAGGACCGCGCGCACATGATCGAGCAGTCCCGCTGGTTCGGCGGCATGGTCGGCAACCACGTCGCCGACATCGTGGCCAAGTACGGCGAGCACGGCAGCGTGCCCGACGCGCTCACCGAGTACATCCGCGGTCGCGAGGGCTACGACTACAACACGCACGGCAAGGCCGACAACGACCACGTCGACTTCGTGCCCGACGAGATCGTCGAGCGCTTCTGCGTGCTCGGCACCGCCGAGGAGCACATCGAGAAGCTGAAGCAGCTCGCCGAGCTCGGCGTGGACCAGTTCGCCGGCTACCTCCAGCACGACAACAAGGAGGAGACCATGCGGGTGTACGGCGAGACCGTGATCCCCGCCATGACCGAGCACCTCACGGCGAAGGCATGACGACGACCGCGGCAACGCCCCGGGCCAGGCGCGCGCACCGCTGGCGCGCCGTGGTCTGGGGCGTCGTCGGCGTCCTCGCGCTCGCCGCGCTGTGGGAGCTGTACAAGCTCGTCGGCCCCGCCGACGGATGGCTGGTCGGCGCGCAGGAGGGCGTCACGGGCAGCGGCATCCGCCTGCTCCCGCGCACGAGCGACCAGGCGATGCCGCACACGTGGGAGATGGTCGCGAGGGTCATCGAACCGGTGACGCGCGCGCAGGGCGCGCTGCCGCTCGGTGTCGTGGTCCTCCTCGCCGCGCTCACGAGCCTCGGGGTCGCGGCGCTCGGATGGCTCGTGGGCGTCGTCGTGGGCTTCGCGCTCGCGCTCCTCATGCTCGGCTTCCGGATCGCGGAACGCGCCGTGCTCCCGTTCGTGATCCTCAGCCAGACGGTGCCGCTCATCGCGCTCGCACCGCTCATCCGGAACTGGGGCTCGCGCCTGGAGTTCGGCACGTTCTCGTGGGAGAGCTGGATGTCGGTCGTGATCATCGCGAGCTACCTCGCGTTCTTCCCGGTCGCGGTCGGCGCCCTGCGGGGTCTGCAGTCGCCGGATGCCGCGCACCTCGACCTCATGCGCAGCTATGCGGCGGGGTGGTGGACCACGCTGTTCCGCCTGCGGCTGCCCGCGAGCGTGCCGTTCCTGATCCCGGCGCTGCGCCTCGCCGCGGCGAACGCCGTCGTCGGCACCGTGGTCGCCGAGATCTCCGTCGGCTTCACCGGCGGAATCGGCCGACTGATCCTCGAGACCGCGGTCGCCGCATCGAGCGACCCGGCGAAGCCCTGGGCGCCGATCCTCGGCGCAGTGCTGCTCGGCCTCGTCGCCGCCGGCTTCGTCGCCCTCCTCGCCGCCTTCCTCAGCCCGTTCCGCCGACAGGAGACCGTCGCATGAGCAGCCCGACCCCGAGCACGCCCGCCACCGAGCCGACGCCCGCCAGGACCGCCGTCGCCGACGCGCCGGCGGAAGCCGTCGTCGCCAGCGGGGTCGAGCGCGTCTTCGCGGGCGCCAAGGGTGCCGAGGTCACCGCGCTCACGGGCATCGAGCTCACCGTGCACGCCGGCGAGTTCGTCTCGCTCATCGGGCCGTCGGGGTGCGGCAAGTCGACGCTGCTCCGCCTCATCGCCGACCTCGACGAGCCGACGGCCGGCGAGATCCGGGTCTTCGGCAAGACTGCGAAGCAGGCCCGCATCGACCAGTCGTACGGCATCGCGTTCCAACAGGCCGGGCTCCTGCCCTGGCGGACGGTCGCCGCGAACATCGAGCTCCCGCTCCAACTGCACGGGGCGGATGCCGCGACCCGCCGCGCACGCGTGGCGGAGCTGCTCGACCTGGTGGGCCTCGCCGACTTCGCGAAGCACTACCCCGACCAGCTCTCGGGCGGCATGCAGCAGCGCGTGGCGATCGCCCGGTCGCTCGCCGAGCAGCCCCGGCTGCTGCTCATGGACGAGCCGTTCGGCGCGCTCGACGAGATGACCCGCGAGCGCATGCAGACCGAGCTCCTCCGCATCCGCGCCGAGACCGGCGCCGCGGTCGTGTTCGTGACCCACTCGATCCCCGAGGCCGTGTACCTCTCCGATCGCGTCGTCGTGATGTCGCCCCGACCCGGCCGGATCACCGACGAGATCGACGTGCGCCTCGGCGACGCCGCCGATCGCGGCGAGGACCTGCGCGAGGACGCCGCGTTCTTCGCCGGCGTGACCGCCGTGCGCGAGGCCCTCCACGGCCCCGAGACCGCACCTGCCGCCGGCGCCGCGAGGGGGGTGGACGTGCGATGACGAGCGCAGCGCCCGAGCGCGTCGAGAGCCTGCCGCCGCCCACGGCGGACCCGGCGATCGCGATGCCAGGGCTCGCGGCATCCGGTGCCCCCGGTGGCCGGCGGCCTCGGGCTGGAGGCCGTCTCGCGCGCTTCGCCGCGCTCGTGCTGCCGCCCGTCGCGCTCTTCATCGTGCTCGTGCTCCTCGTCGAGCTCGTCGTGGTCTCCGCCGGCATCCCGCCGTTCGTGCTCGCGAGCCCCTCCGCGATCCTCGACCAGCTGGTGCAGTACGCCCCGCAGGTGCTCGCGGCGACGCTCGCGACCGGCCTGAACGCGCTCATCGGCCTCGTGATCGGCGCGGTCATCGGCGTGCTGCTCGCCATCGCGGCATCCGTCGGCAGGCCCGTCGACGGCATGCTCGCACCCGTGGTCGCCGCCGTCGCGGTGGTGCCGATCGTCGCCCTCGCGCCGGTGTTCTACACGATGTTCGGCTCGACCTCCGAGGTCGCGCGCATCCTCATCGCCTCGATCGCCGCGTTCGTGCCCGTCTTCCTCAACACGCTGCGCGGCCTCCGCCAGGTGCGGCCCGTGCACCGCGACCTCATGCGCTCCTACGCCGCGACCCCGTCGCAGCTCACTCGGCTCGTCACCATCCCGTCGGCGCTGCCCCACTTCTTCACCGGCCTGCGCATCGCCTCGTCGCTCGCCGTCATCTCCGCACTCGTCGCCGAGTACTTCGGCGGCCCGCGGCAGGGCCTCGGCTCCGCGATCACGACCGCCGCCGCGTCGAGCGCGTACGCCCGGGCGTGGGCGTTCGTGATCGGGGCCATCCTCCTCGGCCTCGTCTTCTTCGTCCTCACCAGCCTCATCGAGAGGATCGCCTCCCGCCACCGATGACCCCGGCCCCGGCCCGAACCCGGGAACCCGCCAACGCCTCGCCGGCCGACGCCGTCCGGCCCCAGCCACCGGCACCGCCGGTCGGATCCCGCACCACGAGCACCACCACCAAGAGAGGAATGCACATGAAGCGCAACCGGATCCTCGCGGGCGCGGCGGCAGCAGCCGCGACCGCGCTCGTGCTCGCCGGCTGCTCCGGCGGGGGCAGCGACTCGGGCGACGGCGGCGACACCGCCGACGGCGAGCTCACGCCCGTGACCCTGCAGCTGCAGTGGCTCACGCAGGCCCAGTTCGGCGGGTACTACCTCGCCGAGGCGAACGGCTACTGGGAGGAGCTCGGCCTCGACGTCGAGATCATCCCGGGCGCGGTCGACATCGTGCCCCAAGACGTGCTGGCCGCCGGCGACGTCGACTTCGCGATCGCGTGGGTGCCGAAGGCGCTCGCCTCCATCGAGGCCGGCGCGGGCATCACCGACATCGCCCAGATCTTCGAGCGCTCGGCAACCCTGCAGGTCGCGTGGGCCGACAGCGGCATCGAGGGGCCGGAGGACCTCTCGGGCAAGCAGATCGGCAGCTGGGGCTTCGGCAACGAGTGGGAGCTCTTCGCGGGCCTCACCGAGGCCGACGCGTCGGACTACACGATCGTGCAGCAGAACTTCGACATGAACGCGCTGCTCAACAAGGAGATCGACGCCGCGCAGGCGATGACCTACAACGAGTACGCGCAGCTGCTCGAGGCGACGAACCCCGAGACGGGCGAGCTCTACCAGCCCGAGGACTTCTCGGTCATCGACTGGAACGAGGTCGGCACGGCCATGCTCCAGGACGCGATCTGGGCCAACACCGAGCGGCTCGAGTCCGACCCGGAGTACGCCGAGACCGCGGTCAAGCTCATCCAGGGCGCGATCCTGGGCTGGATCGACCAGCGCGACGACCCGCAGGCCGCAGCCGACGCGGTCACCGCCGCCGGGTCGACGCTCGGCACGAGCCACCAGCTCTGGATGGCCAACGAGATCAACAAGCTGATCTGGCCGTCGACGAGCGGCATCGGGCACATCAACGAGGACCAGTGGGACGCCACCGTCGAGATGGCCCTCGCCACGAAGAACCAGGACGGCGCGCAGGTCATCACGACCGACCCGCCGGAGGGGTCCTACACCAACGAGTACGTCGACGAGGCCATCGCGAACCTCGAGGCCGACGGCGTCGACCTGACCGGCGACTCGTACGAACCCATCGAGGTCACCCTCAACGAGGGCGGCAACTAGCAGACGGATGCCGCGGGGCCGGCCCCGCACGGCGGGCCCCGCGGCATCCACCCCACGAAAGGCGACGACGCTGATGACCGAGAACCTCACCGCCGACCTCGACGCGCTCGCGCGCGAGCTCGACGCCGCACACGTCTTCCACTCCTGGTCGGCGCAGGGCAGTCCGCCCCAGCTCGTGATCGCGAGCGGCCGCGGCACGACGGTCTGGGACCACTCGGGCCGCGAGTACCTCGACTTCTCGAGCCAGCTCGTCAACGTCAACATCGGCCACCAGCACCCGGCGGTCGTCTCGGCGATCCGCGAGCAGGCCGAGCTCCTGGCCACGATCGGTCCGCCCACCGTGAACCTCGCGCGCGGCGAGGCCGCGAAGCGCATCACCGATCGCGCGCCCGACGGCATGTCGAAGGTGTTCTTCACCAACGGCGGTGCCGACGCGAACGAGAACGCGATCCGGATGGCGCGCCTGCACACCGGTCGCGACAAGGTCCTCTCGACCTACCGCTCGTACCACGGCAACACCGGCGCCGCGATCGTGTCGACGGGCGACTGGCGCCGCATCCCGAACGAGTTCGCACGCGGGCACGTCCACTTCTTCGGGCCGTTCCTCTACCGCTCCGAGTTCTGGGCGACGACGCCCGAGGAGGAGTCGGAGCGAGCCCTGCGGCACCTGCGTCGCGTGATCGAGGCCGAGGGCCCGGCGACGATCGCGGCGGTCCTCCTCGAGACCGTGCCCGGCACCGCCGGCGTGCTCGTGCCGCCTCCCGGCTACCTCGCCGGCGTGCGCGAGCTGTGCGACCGGCACGGCATCCTGCTCATCCTCGACGAGGTCATGTGCGGCTTCGGACGGACCGGCCGGTGGTTCGCGTTCGACGGCTACGACGTGCGCCCCGACCTCATCAGCTTCGCCAAGGGCGTGAACTCGGGCTACGTGCCCGTGGGCGGCGTCGTCATCTCCGACGAGATCGCCGCCGACTTCGACGAGAAGGTCTTCCCCGGCGGGCTCACCTATTCGGGGCATCCGCTCGCGATGGCCTCGATCGTCGGCGCGCTCGACGCGATGGAGTCCGAGGGCATCGTCGACCACGCCCGCCGCGTCGGCGCGGAGTCGATCGCCCCCGCCCTCACCGAGCTCGCCGAGAAGCACGCCGCCATCGGCGAGGTGCGCGGCGAGGGCGTCTTCTGGGCGCTCGACCTCGTCGCCGACCCCGAGACGCGCGAGCCGCTGCCCGCCGCCGAGGTGGGCCGCATCAAGGCTGCGCTCGTCGAGCGCGGGCTGCTCCCGTTCGTCGCCGAGAACCGCATCCACGTCGTGCCGCCCTGCGTGGTCACGGCCGAGGAGGTCGAGCAGGCCACCGCGATCTACGACGAGGTGCTCGGCACCGTCGCCGTGTGAGACGGCTGCCGCGGCATCCGTCCGGGGCGCCGCGGCACCCACCACCCTACGGAACGACCCGGACACCTCGATTCGGAAGGAACGAGACCATGACCGACACCCAGACCGCCCCCAGCGCCGAGGGCACCGCGACCGCCGAGCTGGTGGAGCACTGGATCGACGGCGCGCCCGCGTCGGGCGACTCGGAGCGCACCGGCCCCGTCTACAACCCCGCGCACGGCATCGTGCAGCGGCGCGTGCGCTTCGCGTCGACGGAGGACGTGGATGCCGCCGTCGAGGCTGCGGCCCGCGCGTTCCCCGCCTGGCGCGACGCCTCGATCGCGAAGCGCCAGCAGGTCATGTTCCGCTTCCGCGAGCTGCTCGCGTCGCGGACCGACGAGCTCGCGGCGATCCTCACGAGCGAGCACGGCAAGGTGACCGCCGACGCGCTCGGCGAGATCGCGCGCGGCCTCGAGGTCGTCGAGCTGGCCTGTGCGATGCCCGCCTACACGAAGGGCGAGTACTCCGAGAACGTCTCGACCGGCATCGACGTCTACTCGCTGCGCCAGCCGCTCGGCGTGGTCGGGATCATCAGCCCGTTCAACTTCCCGGCGATGGTGCCGCTGTGGTTCTTCCCGCTCGCGATCGCGACGGGCAACACGGTCGTCCTGAAGCCATCGGAGAAGGACCCGTCGGCCTCGGTCTGGCTCGCGCGGCTCTTCCAGGAGGCCGGGCTGCCCGACGGGGTCTTCAACGTCGTGCACGGCGACAAGGTCGCGGTCGACGCACTGCTCGAGCACCCGACCGTGCGGTCGATCTCGTTCGTCGGCTCGACCCCGATCGCGCAGTACATCTACGCGACGGCGACGGCGAACGGCAAGCGCGTGCAGGCGCTCGGCGGAGCGAAGAACCACATGCTCGTGCTGCCCGACGCCGACCTCGACCTCGCCGCCGACGCCGCCGTGAACGCCGGCTTCGGGTCGGCGGGCGAGCGCTGCATGGCGATCTCCGCGGTCGTCGCGGTCGACTCGATCGCCGACGAGCTCGTCGCGAAGATCAGCGAGCGGATGGGCCGGCTCGTCACCGGCGACGGCACCCGCGGCTGCGACATGGGTCCCCTCATCACGCGCGAGCACCGCGACAAGGTCGCCGGCTACCTCGACGTGGCCGGCGCGGACGGGGCATCCGTCGTCGTGGACGGCCGCGACCCCGAGGTGAACGGCGAACCCGATGGGTTCTGGATGGGGCCGACCCTCATCGACAAGGTGCCGACGTCGTCGGCCGTCTACCGCGACGAGATCTTCGGCCCGGTGCTCTCGGTCGTGCGCGTCGACGGCTACGAGGACGGCCTCGAGCTGATCAACTCCTCGCGCTACGGCAACGGCACCGCGATCTTCACGAACGACGGTGGCGCCGCGCGGCGCTTCCAGCGTGAGGTGACGGTCGGCATGGTCGGCATCAACGTGCCGATCCCCGTGCCCGTGGCCTATCACTCGTTCGGCGGCTGGAAGGACTCGCTGTTCGGCGACGCCAAGGCGTACGGCCCGCGCGGCTTCGACTTCTTCACGCAGGAGAAGGCGATCACGTCGCGCTGGCTCGATCCGAACCACGGCGGGCTGAACCTGGGCTTCCCGCAGCACGACTAGCGGGGCGCCCGCGCGCCCGGCGGTCTGGTCGCCGCGTCACCTCGCCGTCGCGGGCGGGCGCGGCGGCCACGCCGGTGCGCCGAGGTCGCGCGAGATGCTGCGCGCGGCGTCGCGGAGGCCGGCCAGGACGGAGTCGGAGGGCGGCCATTCGCTCGCCGGCATGACGACCGCGACGGCGGCGATCACGTCGCCGTCCTCGGAGCAGATCGGCGCGGCGACGGATGACTCGCCGATGACGGCCTCCTCGTTCTCGAAGCCGAGTGCGTCCCTCCGGACCTGCTCGAGCTGCTCGCGCACACGGTCCGGGTCGGTGACGGTGTCCGCGGTCAGCGCTGCCAGCGGGCGCGAGAGCGCGTCCGCCGCGTGCGCGGCGTCGTACGCGAGCAGCACCTTGCCGAGCGCCGACGCGTGGCTCGGGATCGTCAGGCCGGTCTCCGGCATCTGCTCCGTGCCGTCGGGGCGCCGGTCGTGGTGGATGACGATGACCTCGCCGAAGAGCTCGGCACCCAGCCGGGTCGCGAGGCCGGTGCGGCTGGAGAGTTCGTGCATCCAGCGCATCGCGCGCGCCCGCACGTCGAGCGTGTCGAGGTAGACGCTCGACAGCTTCAGCAGCGCCGGTCCCAGCACGTAGCGGTTCCCGCTCGGCTGCTGCGCCACGAGCCCGTGCGCCTGGAGCGACTTCACGATGCCGTGCACGGTCGACGGCGGCAGGTCGAGCGCAGCGGCGAGCTCCGAGATGCCCATGCGGCGCGAGCCCTGCAGCAGCGCGAGGATCTTCGCCGCACGGTCGATCGACTGGATCACCGCTCCCCCTCCGTCGTCGCCCGCGTCGTGCATCCCATTCTGTCTGGTTCTTGACAGCGAGGGACGAGAGGTCCAACATTCAGTATTACCGAAAGCCATTCGACAATACCGAATCGACTGGCCAACCTCGTTCAAGGGAGAACGCAGATCATGGATGACAACCGGACTTGGCAGCGGCTCGCCGCCGAGTTCCTCGGTACCGCCTTCCTCGTGTTCGTCGGCGTCGGCTCCGTGCCCGCCTTCGCACTGGTGAGGGGCGACGCGCCCTTCGCCCCCGCCGACCTCGGCTTCATCTCGCTCGCCTTCGGCACGATCGTCGTCGCGACGGTGTACGTGTTCGGCTACATCTCGGGCAACCACATCAACCCCGCGGTGACGCTCGCCCTCGCGGTGACCGGCAAGTTCGCCTGGCGCGACGTGCCCGGGTACGTGGTCGCACAGCTCCTCGGTGCGACCGTGGGCGCGTTCGCGATCGTCGGCGCCCTCGGCCCGCAGGCGAGCGAACTCGGACTCGGCGTCGCCTCCTACGGCGACATCCCGGTCTGGCAGGCGTTCACGGCCGAGTTCCTCGGCACGTTCCTGCTGGTCTTCACCGTCTTCGGCGTGATCCACCGCAAGGCGGCCCCCGGATTCGCCGGGCTCGTCATCGGCCTCGTGGTCTTCGCCGCGATCATCCCGGTGGCTCCCGCCACCGGCGCATCCATCAACCCGGCCCGCACCACCGGCCCGATGCTCGTGCAGCAGCTCCTCGGGGGCACCGTGCAGTGGGAGCAGTGGCCGGTCTACGTCATCGCCGAACTCGCGGGCGGCGTCCTCGCCGGCCTCGCGTTCGGCCTGGTCTCCCGCACCCGGGCCGACCGCACCACCCTGACCGAAGCACTCGTCGAAGAGGAGGCACGCGCATGAAGAAGCTCATCGATGCACCGTCGGAGGTGCTCGCCGACGCGCTGAAGGGCGTCGCGGCGGCCCACCCCGAGCTCGCCGTCGACTTCGCAGCCCGGGTCGTCTCCCGGGCGACCCCGAAGCCCGGCAAGGTCGCGCTGATCTCCGGCGGAGGGTCGGGGCACGAACCCTTGCACAGCGGTTTCGTCGGCCCCGGCATGCTCGACGCCGCGTGCGCCGGCGAGGTCTTCACCTCGCCGACGCCGGACCAGATGCTCGCTGCGGCGCAGGCCGTGAGCACCGGCGCCGGAGCGCTCTTCATCGTGAAGAACTACACGGGGGACGTGCTCAACTTCGAGATGGCCGCCGAGCTCGCCGAGGCGGAGGGCATCGCGGTGAAGACCGTGCTCGTCGCCGACGACGTCGCCGTCGAGGACTCGACGTGGACCGCCGGGCGTCGCGGGGTCGGCACGACCGTGCTCGTCGAGAAGATCGCCGGGGCCGCGGCGGAGGAGGGCGCAGACCTCGACGCCGTTCACGCCGTCGCGACTCGCGTCTCCGAGAACGGCCGGTCGATGGGCGTGGCCCTCACCAGCGCGACGCTGCCGTCGGTGGGCAAGCCGAGCTTCGACCTCCCCGAGGACGAGATCGAGATGGGCGTCGGCATCCACGGCGAGCCGGGACGCACCCGCGCCCCGCTGGTCCCCGCGTCGGAGATCGCCGAGACGCTGGTGTCGGCGATCCTGGCCGACCACGACTTCACCGGGGCGCCGGTGATCGCGATGCTCAGCGGACTCGGCGGCACGCCGCTCATCGAGCTGTACCTGATGTACGGCGCCGTCGCCTCCCTGCTGGAGCAGCGCGGCATCACCGTCGCACGAGTGCTCGTCGGCGACTACATCACGAGCCTCGACATGGCCGGGTGCTCGCTCACCCTGCTGCGTGCCGACGACGAGATGCTGCGCCTCTGGGACGCGCCCGTCAGCACCGCGGCGCTCAGGTGGGGGGTGTAGGCGTGACGGGATCCGACGACGGACGGGTGACGGTGGACGACCTCGTGGCGTGGATGCTGCGCTTCGACGAGGAGATCGCCGCCGAGGCCGAGCGGCTGACCGCGCTCGATTCGGCCATCGGGGACGCCGACCACGGCACCAACATCGCGCGCGGCACCGGTGCGGTGCGGAAGCGACTCGCGGACGTGCCGCCGGACGACGCCGGGGCGCTGCTGAAGTCCTCGGGGATGGCGCTCGTGTCGACGGTCGGGGGTGCGAGCGGGTCGCTGTACGGCACGCTGTTCCTCGAGATGGCCAAGTCGGCCGGCCCGGCGCCGGAGCTCGACACCGCCGGGCTCGCCGACGCGTTCCGCGCCGGCGTCGCCGGGGTCGTCGCCCGGGGTCGGGCCGAGCCGGGCGACAAGACGATGGTCGACGCGCTCCAGCCGGCAGCCGAGGCGCTGAGCGCGGCGGCCGACGGCGGCCGCCCGATCGTCGAGTCGCTCCGCGAGGCGGCCGCCGCCGCAGCCGTCGGACGGGACGCGACCATCCCGCTCGTCGCCCGCAAGGGACGGGCGAGCTACCTGGGCGAGCGGAGCGCGGACCACCTCGATCCCGGGGCGACCTCGGCAGCGATCCTCGTGCAGGCCCTCGCCGACGCACGATCGGGGCGCGTCGGATGATCGGGCTCGTCGTCGTCTCGCACAGTCCCGGCCTCGCCGAGGCCGCGGTGGAGCTCGGCATGCAGATGGTGCACGGCGATGCGCCGCCGGTGCGCATCGCCGCGGGGTCCGACGGCCGGTTCGGCACGGATGCGACGGCGGTCGCCGCCGCGATCGACGAGCTCGCCGACGAGGGCGTCCCGGGCGTGCTCATCGTCACCGACCTCGGCTCCGCGGTGCTGAGCGCCGGACTCGCGCTCGAGCTCCGTGAGTCCACGACGGAGGTCGTGGTCGGTGCGGGGCCGTTCGTGGAGGGCATCACCGCCGGACTCGTGCTGGCGGCGACGGGCGCGGCGCTCGACGAGGTCGCTCGCGAGTCCGCCGCGGCGCTGGACGCGAAGCGGGAGCAGGTCGATCCGATTCGCGCGACGGCGGCGGCGGGCGAGCCGGTCGAGCCGGTCGGCCCGGCGGACGTGGCGCCCGTCGAGCCGGCCGATCCCCGGTCGGTGGACGAGGTGGTCGTCAATCCCGAGGGGCTGCACGCCCGGCCCGCGGCGCTCCTCGTCCAGGCCGTGGGCGCGTTCGACGCCGTCGTCGACGTCACGAACCTCACGACGGGGACCGGGCCGGTGCCGGCGAGGAGCATGATCGGGCTGATGTCGCTTGGGGCGAAGCAGGGTCACGCCGTGCGGTTCGACGGCAGCGGACCGGATGCCGCCACGGCGGTCGACGCGCTGCGCCGCCTGCTCGCCGACGGGTTCGGGGAGCTCCCGGCGGCGGCCGCCGGCTGACCGGGCGGCGGCTCCCCGCGATTCGCGCCCGCGTCCAAGTGCGGTTTCTGCGTCGAAGGTCGGTTTCGTACCGCACTCCACCGCAGAAACCGCACTCGGACGTGCAGCCGGAGGGCGTCAGGCGGGTCAGCGCGCGGTGAAGGCGGCGATCGCGCGCCGGGCGTCGGGGGTCTCGATCGCCGCACCGATCGTCGCGGCCTCGTCGTCGAGCGACGCCTGGAACGAGCGGGCCTGCCCGGCGTGCACGAGGCGCTTCGCCTGGCCGAACGCGTGCGTCGCGCCGGCGAGCCATCCGTCGGCGATCTCGCGGGCACGGGCGTCGAGCGCCTCGGGCGCGACGGCCTCGGCCACCAGGCCCCAGTCGAGCGCCTCCTCCGCCGAGAGCGTGCGCGAGGTGAGCGTGAGCTCGAGCGCGCGTCGCACCCCGATCGCCTCGGGCAGGAGCGTCGACACGCCGCAGTCGGGCGTGAGCCCGACGTCGCTGTAGCGGCTCGCGAACGTCGCCCGCTCCGACGCGACGATCACGTCGGCGACCAGCATGAAGCCGAGGCCGCCGCCCGCGACGGGGCCCTGCACCGCCGCGACGATGGGCTTCGTGCTCTCGCGCAGCACCCGGTGCCCGTCGTGGATGCGGTCCGCGAGGCGACGGACCACCTCGGCGGGTCGGTCGCCCTCGGTGCTCGACGCGGCGAGTTCCGACATCGCCACCACGTCGCCCCCCGCGCAGAATGCACGCCCCGCCGCGTCGAAGAGCACGGCGCCGATGTCGTCGCGGCCGGCGATCTCGTGCGCCAGCTCCTGCCATCGCGCGATCGCCTCGGGGTCGACCGCGTTCAACCGGGCCGGGCGGTTCAGCGTCACGTGCGCGAGGCCGTCGCGCACGTCGAACAGGATCACGTCGTCGGGCATGATCGGATGCTACCCCGGCTGCGTTCCGCCCACGGGTGACGGCGGTGCAGCCGACGGCTCCGCCCGTGACACGGTCAGTCGGATGCCTCCGCAGGGGCGATCGCGCCGCGCGAGGGGTGACCGTAGGACTGCTCGAGTCGCGCGGCCCGGTCAACGAGGACCTCGAGCACCGTCCGCACGGCGAGCCGCTCCGCGACGTCCGGCCGCACCAGCGCGAAGATCTGTCTCACCGACGCGACGCCCCGCAGGGGCTTCAACACGATCCCCTCGGGGACCGCGCCCGAGGTGTAGCGCGGCACGAACGCGATGCCGAGGCCGGCCGCGATGAACGCCTCGACGATGCGCATGTCGCTGAAGCGCTGGCCCACCTCGACGCGTCGGCCGCCGGCCTGCTCGATCGCGTGCAGGATGCGCTCGAACGGGAACCCGGGCGGCACGCCGAGCCAGGTCTCCTCGACGAGGTCGGCCGGCGTGACGTGCGCACGCCCCGCGAGCCGATGGTCGGCCGGCAGGCCGATGTCGAGGGGTTCGGTGAGGAGGGGGAACGCGCGCAGGCCGCGACCGCCCCAGGGGAGTTCGCCCGGCATGGTGTGGGCGAGCACGATGTCGTACTCGTTCGTCAGGTCTGGGAACTCGGCGAGCTCGGGGTCGAGGTCGGTCGCCCGCACCACGAGGCCCGCGACCGAGCGGAGGTCGGCGAGCACCTGGGGCAGGAGCGTGGCGCCGACGGTGGGGAACGTCAGCAGCGTGACCTCGCCGCTCGGGTGGTTGCGGAACTGGTCCCACAGCGAGGAGGCGCGTTCCAGCGCGACCGCCACCTCGGTCGCGCTGCGCGCGAGCGCGTGGCCGGCGCTCGTCAGGACGACCCCGCGACCGCTGCGCTCGGTGAGCGGCATGCCGGCCTCGCGCTCGAGCACCTTGAGCTGCTGCGACACCGCCGACGGGGTGCGGCCGGTCGCCTCCGCGACGGCGGTCACGCTACCGCGCTCGGCGAGTTCGCGGAGCAGGTCGAGGCGTCGAACATCCATGTAGTGATGCTACATCATCACTGTAGTTCCGTGAGATTGTGCTGAACGGTTTCGAGGTGCACAATAGTTCATGTCGGACACGTGCAAGGGCGCACCCAGTCGCCCGACATTCCAACGAACTCCTCGAAAGGAACCGCCGTGTTCACCGTCTTCGCCATGCTCGCCGCCGCCTCGATCGCCGGCATCGTCAGCTCCATCGTCGTCACCGCGCGCGACGGATACCGTCGCCAGCCGCGCGAGACCTTCGCGCGCACCGTCTAGGTCGCGCGTCGCGGGGCCGCCAGGCTCCGAGCAGGGCCGCCGTGCGGGGGAGGGACACCCCGCTGGGCGGCCCTTCGCATACCCGGGTGCGGGTTCGACCCCCTCGACATGCACTCCCCGCCGGGACTACCGTGACCGCACCACCGGGGCCCGGACGCCGGCCCGCATGACGCCCCGGCACGACCGGAGGAACGAGCGGATGCCCACCACCCCCACGCCACCGCCTTCAGCAGAGGCCGCCCCATCGACGTCGGAGGACCCGGCACTGCTCAGGGCGTTCCTGCTGGGCATCGCGGAGGGCCTCACCGCCTCCGACGAGACCACGGACCGGATCCGAGCCGAGGTCGTCGAGGTCGCCCACGCGTACGGCCTCCACGACGTCGACGTCGTGGTGCTGCCGACCATCGCCATCGTCCAGACCGGTCGCGCCGAGTCCGCCCGGCTCGCGCTCACCTCGGTCCGAGCGTCGTTCCGCTTCGACCAGATCACGGCGATGTCCCGCCTGATCCGCTCGGCGAAGTCCGCCGGGATCGACCCGGCCGAGGGCATCCGTCGCCTGAACGAGATCGGCGCGATGCCGCCGTCCCGGCACTGGTTCATGCGGACCCTCGGGCACGCGCTCCTCGTCGCGGGCCTCGCGCTGCTGCTCGCCCCGAGTTGGCAGGCGGTGATCGTCGGCTTCGGCCTCGGCGCGATCGTCGGGATCGCCAAGCTGACCCGGTCGCAGACGCTCGCGCTCATCCTCCCGGTCGCCGCGTCGTTCGTGTGCGCGCTCATCGTCTTCCTCCTCGCACCGGTCGTCGCGATCGGCGACCCGCTCCGGCTGCTCATCGCGCCGCTCGCGACCTTCCTGCCCGGAGCCATGCTCACGACCGGCGTCCGCGAACTGGCCGCCGGTCAGATGGTGGCGGGCTCCTCGCGGCTCGGAGCGGGCGTCGTCCAACTGGCGCTGCTCGCCCTCGGCATCCTCGCCGCGGGCACCGTCATCGGCATCGGCGAGGACCAGTACGTGCCCCGAGAGGTCCAGCAGACGCTGCCCTGGTGGGTCGCCGGGATCGGCCTCGTGCTCTACGGGGTCGGCGTCTACCTGCACTATGCGGCGCCCGGCCGCTCATTCGGGTGGGTGCTGCTCGCGCTCGTCGTCGCGTACGCCGCCCAGCAGTTGGGCGCGCTGGTCCTCAGCGCGCCGACCAGCGGGTTCGTCGGTGCGCTCGCCGCCACGCCGCTCGTGCTGTGGATCGAGGACCTCCGGCGGGGCGCGGTCCCGTCGCAGCTCACGTTCACCCCGGCGTTCTGGATCCTCGTACCGGGCGCCGCGAGCCTCGTCGGGGTCACCGAGGGCGCGATCGAGCAGTCGGCCGGCATCGACGACGTCACGAGTGCCTTCGTCGCCGTCATGTCGATCGCGCTCGGCGTCTTCATCGGATCGGCGCTCTACCGCTTCCTCCGGCGCAGTGCGGCCGAGATCGCGGACTTCCACGTGGACCTGCCCGCGATGCTGGGAACGGTGGACCGATCGTTGCGGGCCGGCGTCGGAGACGTCGGCCCGGGGGCGGAGCGCGACCGCGAGCCCGAGGCGAACCCGAAGCCGGAGCGCACCGAACCCGACGCCTGAGGTCGTCCGCCCCCGCCGTCATCCGGCCGGAGCCGGCCGATCGCGCGTCGCACCACTCGGGGGCGCGTGGCCCGTCGTACGGTGTGCGCAGGGCCAGCGACGCGAGGGGGACGGATGTCGGACGTCGACGAGCGCGCCGTCCTGCGCCGGTTCCTGCTCGGCCTCGCCGAGGGGATGAACGCGGCGGGAGAGGCGGTCGACCGGATCGGCGACACCGTGGACGCCGTCGCGCGCGCCTACGGGCAGGACGACACCGATTTCGTCGTGCTGCCCACGGTCATCATCGTCCAGGTCGGCGGCGCCGAGGAGGGTCGCGTCGCGATCCGCTCGGTGCGGGCGACGTTCCGGTTCGACCAGATCGCCGAGCTGTACCGGCTGATCGAAGCGGCTCGGCGTGCGACGGTCGCCCCGGCTGAGGGCATCCGCCGCCTGAACGAGATCGGTGCGATGCGCCCCCGGCACGGATGGCTCATCAGGACGCTCGGGCACGCGATCCTCACCACCGGGCTCGCCCTCCTCCTCGCGCCGACGGTCGAGGGCGCGATCGTCGCGTTCGCGCTGGGCGCCTTCGTCGGGCTCGCCAAGCTCGTCCGGTCGCCGACGCTCCAGCTCGTGTTCCCGGTGTTCGCGGCGTTCGCCTGCGCGCTGTGCGTCTTCCTCCTGGCGGAGGTCATCGAGATCGGCGATCCGATCCGGCTCCTCATCGCCCCGCTCGCCACCTTCCTCCCCGGCGGCGTCCTGACCACGGCGACCATGGAGCTGGCCGCCGGGCAGATGATCGCCGGCGCCGCGCGCCTGGTCTTCGGCGTGGTCCAGCTCGCGCTGCTCTCGTTCGGGATCCTCGCTGCCGGCACGGTCGTCGGCGTCTCGAGCTCGACGTACGTGCCGCTCGAGCCGTCGTCGGGCCTGTCGTGGTGGGTCGCCCCGCTCGGCGTCGTGCTGTTCGCGATCGGGAACTACCTGCACTTCTCCTCGCCCCCGTCGACGTTCGGCTGGGTCCTGCTGGCGATCGCGGTCGCCTACGCGGGCCAGGTCGCGGGCACCGTGCTCGTGGGGGCCACGGTGAGCGGCTTCATCGGCGCGCTGGCGATGACCCCCGTGGTCCTCTGGATCGCGAGCCTGCGGCGCGGCGCCCCGTCGCAGCTCACCTTCCTCCCCGCGTTCTGGATCCTCGTGCCCGGTGCGGCCGGGCTGGTGGGACTGACGGAGGCCGTCGGCACGGCGGCCGGGTTCGAGGACTTCGCGACCGCGCTGACCGCGGTCATGTCGATCGCGCTCGGCGTCCTCATCGGCACGGCGCTGTACCGCGTGGTGCACCACGGCGCCGAGGAGATCGCGCAGTTCCACGTGGACATGCCCGCGGTGCTCCAGGACGAGGATGCGCCGCTGTGGGCGCGCCTCGTGCCGGGCACGCCGCGATCGTTCTGGGGCGGTGGGCGTCGGCGGCGAGGGCGGCCGGTCGAGGCCGTCGGAGCGACGCCCGGAACATCCGCACGTTCCTCTCAGGCGGTGGAGACTTAGAGTATTCGGGTGACTTCCCGGAATCCCCAGTCCGCCGAGGCCCGCCGACAGCTCATCGAGCACATCTCGAACGAGGCGGTGTTCCACGGCGACTTCACGCTGACCAGCGGCAAGAAGGCGTCGTACTACGTCGACCTCCGCAAGGTGAGCCTCGACCACCGCGTGGCTCCGCTCATCGGCCAGGTGATGATCGACCTCATCGCCGAGGTTCCGGATGTCGTCGCCGTCGGCGGCATGACGATGGGCGCCGACCCGATCGCGACCGCCGTGCTGCACCAGGGCGCCGCGCGCGGACTGGCCTACGACGCGTTCGTCGTCCGCAAGGAGCCGAAGGACCACGGTCGCGGAAAGCAGGTCGAGGGGCCGGATGTCGCGGGCAAGCGCGTCATCGTGCTCGAGGACACGTCGACCACCGGCGGTTCGCCGCTCAAGGCCATCGAGGCGCTCCGCGCCGTCGGTGCCGAGATCGCGGCCGTCGCGGTCGTCGTCGACCGCGACACCGGCGCACGCGAGGTCATCGAAGCCGCGGGGGTCCCCTACCTCGCGGCCATCGGCTTGAAGGATCTGGGATTGTCATGACGGAACGCGACGGACGCCACGACGCGAACGGATTCGACGACGACACCGACTGGCTGATGAGCCAGCTCGGCAGCGGTCGTCGACCCGATCTCGAGGGCCGCAACGGCCCGCAGCATCCCGTCGCACCCGCTCCCGAGCCGCCGCGCGCGGAGCCTGCACCGCCGTCGCGGCCCCGTCGTCGCAGCGAGGAGTCGCTGGACTGGTTCTCCGTCGCGGAACCCGCACCGGCCGACGACGCGCCGACCCGTGCGCTGCCCGTCGTGGGCGAGCCCATCGAGCGCACCGCGCCGGCCCCCGCCGACGCGCCAGCTCCGCCCGCCTGGAACCAGCCGTCGTGGAACGCACCGGCGTGGAGCACCGCTCCGCCGGAGCCGCCGCGCATCGCCGAGCCGCCCGTCGACGACCGGCTCACGTCGGTGGAGCCTCCCGTGGGCGGCATCGTGCCGCCCGCGTTCACGCGGCAGCCCGAGCCCCCGCAGGCTCCGCCCGGGCCGGTCACCCCGCCCGCGAACTTCGCACTGACCTGGGGAGAGCGGCCGGAGGGCCAGGCGCTCGACACCGAGGAGGGGCTGCGTGCCGCCTTCCGTCAGCTCGCCGAGCCGTCGAGCACGCCCCCGGTCATCCGGCATCCCGAGCCGGACGTCGACCCCGGGGCGGAGCAGGCCGGGGAGCAGTCGCCGTTCGCCGGATTCTCAGCGCCGCCGGTCGCGCGTCGCTCGTTCACCCCGGTCGCGCCGACCTCGCCCGGGTCGCCCGACGACTTCGCCGACGAGCTCTGGTCCGCGCTGCACGAGGACGAGCAGCCCTCGGAGGTCGGGCAGGACGCCGACCGGCGCGAGCCGGACGCCTGGGGCGCGCAGCCGGACTACGCCGAGCGCGGCGCGTACGCCGAGCAGGGCGCCTACGCCGAGCAACCCGCGTACGACCGCGCAGGAGCCTACGATCGGCCGGCCTACGACCAGGGCGGCTACGAGCAGGGCTGGGCGGATGACACCGGCTACGCCGACCCGGCCGGGCCGGGCGATCCCGTGGGCGCCGGCGCGGTCGACGCCGGAGCGGCCGGATACGCGCAGGACTTCGCCGCGCGCGGGGGCTCCTACGACGGTGTCGGCGGCTCCGGTCGCGGCGACGGGTTCGACCACCAGGGCTACGACCGCGACGGGTACGACCGGGACGGCTACGACCGCGACGGGTACGACCGGCAGGGGTACGCCCGGCCGGCCGACGACGCCCCGACCTACGGTCGGGGCGGCGGGGCCTACGGCTACGACGAGGGCGAGGACCCGCGCGGGGCCTTCGACGGCGCGGCGTTCGCCTCCGACGGGTTCGGCGCCCCGGCGGACGGAGATGCCGACCCCGACGGGTTCGGCCCCGACGCCTACGCCGACACCGGAGCCTACGGCGACGAACCGTTCGGCGCGCACGACGAGGCGGCCGTGCACGAGGACGGATACGACCTGCGCGAGCTGTGGCGTCACGGCGACGCCGGCACGCAGCCGCAGGGCGCGTGGTCCGACGAGCCGTCGGACTGGCGCGAGGACGTCGGGCAGCCGGCCGCCGACCCGGCCGACGACGTGCGGTGGTACGCCGACGACCTCGCCGACCCGCGACGCACCCCCGGGTCCGACCGGCCCTCCCCGGAGGCGGGGTCGGCGGACGACCCGTGGAACGCCGACGATTCGCCCCGGGCGCGCGAGTTCGCGCAGTCGGGGTACCTCTGGAACCTGACCCCGGACCCCGGCGGCCGCGATCCGAAGGTGCCGGTCGAGGACGCGGGCGACGAGGACCCGACGCCGGGTCCCCGGCGCGGGGCGGCCGCGCCGGCTGTCGCCGACGACGACCCCTTCGACTTCGGCGCGCGCGAGGAGCGACCCGCCGACGTCGACCGGGCCTTCGACGACCAGCGCGCGTATGACGACCAGCCGGCGTACGACGAACGTCGAGGCCTCGACGACCCGTGGGCCGCGGACGACCGGACGGCCGAACGGCCCGGGCGACCGGAAGCGGCGGCGAGCGGTGGCGGCGACGACGGCCTCGCGGCGCTGTTCGGCGGTGCGGGCTTCGGGGCGACCGGCCCGATGTCGGTGGTCGACGCGTCCGACCTCGATCGGCCGCAGGCGCGTGAGACGGGCTACGGCCACGGGTCCGCCGCCGATGATCCGTTCGGACGCGACGAGCGAGGCGGATGGGACGACGGCCACCGGAGCGCGCGACCGGTCCAGTCGCGCCCCGGCGACGACGATCGGGGCGGATACCGGGCGGCGTCCGCGACGCGGGCCGACGACGACGCGAACGGCCGTTCGCCGATGAAGATCCTGACCTGGGCGGCCGGCGGGCTCGCGCTCGTCGTGCTCATCGTCGCCGTCGTGGCGTTCGGCACGCGATTCCTCGCGCCGGGCGACGCCGACACGGCTGCGCCCGTGGCGACCGAGGAGCCCGTCGCGGCGCCGACGGCGCCGCAGCCCGCCGGCGTGCACTCGTGGCAGGCGCTGTTCGGCACGGAGTGCCTCGAGCCCTTCGAGTCGGCGTGGGCCGAGGAGTTCACGGTCGTCGACTGCGCGAGCCCGCACACGGCGCAGCTCGCCTACCGCGGCACCTTCGCGGGCGACGAGGCGACCGAGTTCCCCGGCGAGGAGGCCCTGGCCACGCAGTCGCAGGAACTCTGCGCCGCCGAGGGCGTCATCGATCCGACCGCGGCCGGCGAGGTCGGCGAGCTGCAGATGCTGACCGCGTTCCCGGTCACCGCCGAGCAGTGGGACGCCGGCCAGCGCAGCTACTACTGCTTCGTCGAGCAGGTGAGCGGGGAGCCGCTGGCGGTCAGCCTCGCCGGGGCCGGGCCCGCCGCGCAGTGAGCCGGCTGGTCGTCCTCGGGTCGGTGAACGTCGACGCGACGAGCTACGTCGACGCCTTCCCCAGGCCCGGCGAGACGATCCACTCGCGCGACCACCGGGTCGCACTCGGCGGCAAGGGTGCGAACCAGGCGATCGCGGCCCACCTCTGCGCCGCCGACGTCGAGCTCGTCGCCCGACTCGGCGACGACGCCGCGGCCGAGGTCGCGCGCGCGGCGTTCGCCCGGTTCGGGCTCTCGACGGCGTCCGTGGCGACCATCGCCGGCACGCCGACCGGCGTCGCCCAGATCACCGTCGCCGCGTCGGGCGAGAACACGATCGTGGTCACCGCCGGGGCGAACGCCGCGGTCGGTGCCGACGTCGTCGCCGCCGAGCGCGACCGCATCGCCGCCGCGGGCCTCGTGCTCACCCAGGGCGAGCTGCCCGTTCCCGCCATCGAGGCGGTGGCCCGCGCCTGCGACGGGGCCGGCACCCGGTTCGTGCTGAACCTCGCCCCGCCCGTGGACATCGACGCCGCCGTCGTCGCGACGGCGGACCCGCTCGTCGTCAACGTCCACGAGGCGCGCGCGGTCGGCATCGGCGCGGACCTGGCCGACGATGCGCCCGCCGGGGCCTGGCGCGACGCCGCGGCATCCGTCGTCGGCGACCTCGCCTGCTCGGTCGTCGTGACGCTCGGTGCGCGGGGCGCGGTCGCCGCGGACCGTGACGGCGCGTGGGTCGTGCCGGCGCCGAGGGTCGACGCCGTCGACACGACGGGGGCAGGGGATGCTGCCACGGGCGCACTGGCCGCGATGCTGGCCGAAGGGCGTGCCCTGCCGGAGGCCGTGCGCATCGCCGTGGCCGCCGGGGCGATCGCCGTGCAGGCGCGGGGCACGGTGGACTCGTACGCCGCTCGAGCCGACGTGCTCGCGCTCGCGGACCGGATGGAGATCGGATGACCCTCCCCGTGATCGTCGATTGCGACCCGGGCCACGACGACGTGCTCGCGCTCTGGCTCGCCGCGGGGCACCCCTCGCTCGACCTGCTCGCGGTGACCACCGTGGGCGGCAACGTGCCGCTCGAGCACACGAGCCGCAACGCGCGCATCGCGCTGTCGGTCGCGGGCGTGACGGGCGTCCCCGTTGCGGCCGGCGCGCCCGGCCCCCTGGCGCGCGAGCTGTCGACGGCCGAGTGGATCCACGGCGAGAACGGCCTCGGCGGTCCGGAGCTGCCCGACCCGGATGCAGGCCCGTCGCCGGTCCCGCTCGACCCGCGCGGTGCGACCGACCTCATCGCCGACACCCTCGCCGCGGCATCCGAGCCCGTCGCGATCATCGCCACCGGACCGATCACGAACGTGGCCGTGCTGCTCCGCGAACGGCCCGACCTCGCGTCGCGCATCCGCGAGGTCGTGTGGATGGGCGGTTCGACCGAGCGCGGCAACGCCACGCCCTACGCCGAGTTCAACGCCTGGGTCGACCCCGAGGCGCTCGACCTCGTGCTGCGGAGCGGGATCCGGTTCACGATGGTCGGGCTGAACGTCACGCACCGGGCGCTCGTCACGACCGAGGTCCGTGCTCGTCTCGCCGCGATCGGCAATCGCACGTCCCGCTTCGGCGACGAGCTGCTCGAGTTCTTCTGCCGGACGAACGACGACGTGTTCGGGATGCCCGACGGGCCGCTGCACGACCCGGTCGCGGTCGCCGTGCTCGCCGACCCCGGCTCGGTCGAGGTCGTGCGCACCCGGCTCGACGTCGAACTGGTCGGGTCGGAGACGGTCGGTGCGACGAGCGTCGACCTCGACGGCATGCTCGGGCGCGAACCCAACGCCTTCGTCGCCGTCGGCATCGACGTCGAGCGGTTCTGGGCGGGCGTCGAGGCCGCCGTGGCACGGTTGGGCTGAGGGGGCGCGCATGGACTGGACCTTCTGGGTGGCCGGCATCGTCATCGTGGGCCTCGTGGTCGTGACGCAGGTCTTCCTCCACGAGAGCCGGTGGTCGCGCCGGCCGCGTGAGGAGGAGCGGCCGACCGACGCAGACCGTGACGCCGGGTCCGAGTCCGGCGGCTCCGACGCCGACGTCGAGTCCCGTCGGGACGACGGCACCGGAGCCGACGACCGCGAGCCCGGCGAGCCGGGCCGCTAGTCCGGCCACCGACGCATTCGATGCGGGCTACGCTCGTCGGGTGACCCCACGCGACGGCGCGATCCGATCGGCGCGCACGCAGCTGACCGCGCTCGTCGGCGACGACGAGCTGCGCGGCCTCTGGCGGGCCGCCCGTCCGCCGATCGACCCCGAGGCGTCGCGCGCCGCCGCAGTGCTCGTGCTCTTCGGCGTGCTCGACGGCCTGCCGAGCGACCACGAGGCGCAGGCGGCGGCGGTCTCGCGCGACCTCGATGTCCTGCTGCTCGCGCGAGCCGACACGTTGCGCTCCCACGCGGGCCAGATCGCGTTCCCGGGCGGTCGCGTCGAGCCGGGTGACGCCGGCGTCGTCGATGCGGCGCTCCGCGAGGCTCGCGAGGAGACCGGACTCGACCCGAGCGGGGTCGAGGTGCTCGGCGAACTCGATCCGATCCCGCTCGCCTACTCGCGGCACCTGGTGACGCCGGTGCTCGGCTGGTGGGCGCAGCCGAGCCCCGTGCGCGCGGTCGACGTGGCCGAGTCGTCGGCGGTGTTCCGGACGCCCGTCGCCGACCTGCTCGACCCGGGGAACCGGCGGACCACCGTCCTCCGGCGCGATGGCGAGGAGTGGCGCGGGCCAGGATTCCTCGTCACGTCGGGCGGCGCCGACCGCCTGGTCTGGGGCTTCACCGCGATGGTGCTCGACGTGATGTTCGACGCGCTCGCCTGGACGGAGCCGTGGGACCGCGGCCGCGAGATCGACCTGGCCTGAGCGGCTAGAGGTCGGACTCGACGGGCTCGCTCGCGACGAGTTCGGAGACGCCGGAGAGGATCTCGTCGGGGCGAAAGGGGTACTTCTCGATCTCGCGCGTGTCGCTGATGCCCGTGAGCACGAGGACGGTGTGCAGCCCGGCCTCGATGCCCGCCACGATGTCGGTGTCCATGCGGTCGCCGATCATCGCGGTGTGCTCGGAGTGCGCGCCGATCTTGTTCAGCGCCGACCGGAACATCATCGGGTTCGGCTTGCCGACGACGTAGGGTTCGCGGCCCGTGGCCTTCGTGATGAGCGCCGCGATCGCGCCCGTCGCGGGCAGCGGCCCGTCGGCGCTCGGCCCCGTGGCATCCGGGTTCGTGACGATGAAGCGCGCACCCGCCCCGATCAGCCGGATCGCCTTCGTGATCGCGTCGAACGAGTAGTTGCGGGTCTCGCCGACGACCACGAAGTCGGGGTCGGTCTCGGTCATGATGAAGCCGGCCTCGTGCAGCGCGGTGAGGATGCCGGCCTCGCCGATGACGAACGCCGATCCGCCGGGCACCTGCTGCTTGAGGAAGTCGGCGGTCGCGAGCGCGGAGGTCCAGATGCGCTCCTCGGGCACGTTGAGGCCTGAGGCGCGGAGCCGGGCCGACAGGTCGCGGGCGGTGAAGATGGAGTTGTTGGTGAGCACGAGGTAGGGCGTGCCGGAGTCCTCCCACTGCTGCAGCAGTTCGGATGCGCCGGGGAGGGCGTGGTTCTCATGCACCAGCACGCCGTCCATGTCGGTGAGCCAGGCTTCGACCTCTTCACGTTTCGCCATGCGCACAGCCTAGGCCGCGCGCGTCACAGCGCGATGAACGGCGGATGCCGCGCGCGCGACGCGCGGCGGGCGCGATGCCGGGCGACCGCGACGTGCGCCCACGTGTCACGGGTGCAGCAGCTCCTGCCAGTTCTCGGGGACGCTGCCGGCCGGTCCGGGGCACGCCTGCTCCTCCGGGCGCCACCGCGGAGGTGCGAGCGGGATGTGACGCGCCCCGCGCTCCTCGGCGTAGTCCCAGAACCACTCCTCGCCGGGTTCGAACGACGCCGCGACCGTGTGGCCGGTCTCCTCGGCGTGCCGGCGGGCGTGCTGGCCGGGCGACGCGTCGCAGCATCCGATGTGCCCGCACTCGGCGCAGCGGCGCAGGTGCCACCACCAGCCGCCGAGGTCGAGGCACTCCGTGCAGCCGGTGCCCGACGGCGCGGGCGCGAGCACGGGCTGCTCGTCGTTCTCGGGCGACGGGTCGGCCCCCGGCGTCGCGCCCGGCTCCGGCGTGGCCGGCACGGCCGGGCTCATGCGTACACCTCCGCCGCTGCGAGCGCCCGATGGACGGAGGCCACCGCGCTCGAACCCTCGCCGACTGCGGCGGCGACGCGTTTCATCGAGCCGCGACGCACGTCGCCCGCGGCGAACACGCGCGGCACCGAGGTCTCGAAGGGGAGCGGCATCCGCCCTGCCTCGCGCCACGCCTCACCGAGGGCGAGCACGTCGGCGCCGGTGTGGACGAACCCGTCGTCGTCACGCTCGAGGTCGGCGAGCCAGTCGGTCGCGGGCACCGCGCCGATGAAGCAGAACAGCGCCCGGCAGTCGACGGTCTCGTCGACGGCGCCGGTGAGTGTCACTCGCTCGAGCGTGCCGTCGCCGTGCAGCGCTGTGACCTGCGTGCCGGTGTGCACGTCGATGCGCGAGTCCTCGCGGATCCGGTCGACGAGGTAGCTCGACATCCGGTCGGCGAGGTCGCCCGATCGCACGACGAGCCGCACGCGGCATCCGCCCTGGGCCAGCGCCAGCGCGGCCTGCCCGGCCGAGTTCGCGCCGCCGATGACGACCACGTCCGATCCGGACGCCTGGCGGACCTCGAGTGCGGTCGCGGCGTGGTGGATGCCGGCGCCCTCGAACTCGTCCCAGCGCGCGATCGGCAGCCCGCGATAGGCGACGCCGGTCGTGACGATGACCGCGCGGGCGCGCACGATCGCGCCGTCGGCGAGGAGCAGGCGGTGGACGCCGCTCTCGGGGTCGAGCCTCACGACCGGGCACGGCGCAGCGATGCGCACGCCGAACTTGAATGCCTGCAGCGAGGCCTGGGAGGTCAGGGCGTCGCCGCTCACGCCGAACGGGAAGCCGAGGTAGTTCTCGATGCGCGAGGTCGTCGCCGACTGCCCGCCGGGGGCGACGGCGTCGAGCAGCACGGTGCCGAGTCCCTCCGAGGCGCCGTAGATCGCCGCGGCGAGTCCGGCGGGCCCCGCGCCGACGACCGCGAGGTCGAACTCGGTGTCGTCCTCGGCTGCGTACGCGAGACCGAGCATCTCGGCGATCTGGCCGGGCGTCGCGTTCCGGACGATCTCACCCTGCACGATGGCCACCGGGAGGTCGTCGCGCGTGTAGCCGTGGGACCAGATGTCGTGCGAGAGTTCCGGGTCGTCGACGTCGATCCAGGTGTGCACGAGCTCGAGCCGTTCGGCGTAGCGCCGCAGCGCCTGCGACTCGGGGCTCTGCGAGCCGACGAGCTTCAGGGTCCATGCCGCCGGGCCGTGGCGGAGCAGCTCGCGGCGCGCCCAGAGCGTGCGCAGCATGAGGTCGCAGAGCTCGTCGTCGTCGGCCATCATCTTCTGGAGCGCGTCGTGGTCGATCCGGAGCACCCGCCCCGGCACGGTGACCCGTGCGGTGAGGAAGGCGCGCTGCCCGTTGAGCAGGCCCAGCTCGCCCACGAATGTGCGCGGCCCGAGCCTGGCCAGCTGCGTCTCCTCGGTCCACCACAGCGCCTCTCGCACGACCTCGACCTCGCCGGTCTCGACGAGGATCAGGTCGTACCAGCGGTCGCCGGCCTTGAACACGACGTCGCCCGCGGCGACGTCCTGCGGCACGCCGTAGCGCCTGAGTCGCGACCACTGCGCGTCAGTGAGTTCCGGGATGGTCTTCTCGACGGCACCGCCCATCCCCCCATCCTCGCGGACGGAACGCGCTTGCGGGAGGGGGTTCAGCGACTGCTCAGGCCGTGATCCAGATCCCGGCGGCGGCGGAGCGCGGGATCGCATGGTCGGACCCGTCGAGCGCGACGCCGACGGCGGCGGGCGCGGCGGCATCCGTGACCCGCAGTTCGCGGCCCGGGCCGACCCCGGCCGTCTCGAGTTCGCGCAGCACCGCGGGGTCGCGATCGCTGATCCGGATGACGCGGCCCACGTGCCCCGTCGGGGCCTCGTCGAGGCGCACGGCGGGCTCGCTCACGAGCGTGCCGTCGGCGCGGGGGATCGCGTCGCCGTGCGGATCGCGCTCGGGGCGGCCGAGCCGCGCGTCGATCGCCTCGAGCAGCCGGTCGGAGAGCGCGTGCTCGAGCACCTCGGCCTCGTCGTGCACCTCGTCCCACGCGTAGCCCATCTCGCGGACGAGCCAGGTCTCGATCAGCCGGTGGCGGCGCACGACGGAGAGGGCGCGGGCGCAGCCGTCGTCGGTGAGGCGGATGGCGCCGTACGGCACGTGCTGCACGAGCCCCTGCGCGGCCATCTTCTTCACCATCTCGGTGACCGACGACGGCGCGACGCCGAGCGCGGCCGCGAGCCCGGACGGCGTGATCGCCTCGGGCTGCCACTCGGTGTGGCCGTAGATCGTCTTGAGGTAGTCCTCGACGGCGGGGCTGCTGGTCGTCGGCATCGGCCCCAGACTACCGGCGTCCATTCCGGCGGATAGACGATCCGGCGCGCCGTGGATCCCGGGCGTTCGGTGGCGCGTCCGATCGTATATCCGCCGGAATGGACGGGCTCGCGTGCGGGGGCGGGTGGGGGCGGATGGCGCGGGGTTGACCGCTCCCCCGTTCGGGGGGTAGCGTCGCTCGAGCACGGAAAGCGCTATCCCGATCGGGATGGCTCAATCCCACGACGGGCCCTACGCCCAGCAAAGGATTCGACGATGAATCTCGGACACCATCCGTTCCGCGCAGCCCTGGCGGTCGCCGCCGCCGGGTGCCTGATCGCCGGCGTCGCGCAGGCCGCGAACGCCGCACCGCCCGACGCCCGCCCGCCCGCGGGCACCCCGCAGGTCGAGTCGCTCGACCGCGGCCTCGTGGCCGTCTCGACCGATGGGGGCGTGTTCCTCTCGTGGCGCCTGCTCGGCTCCGAGGCCACGGGATCCACCGACACCGGCATGGCCGGCCCCGACTTCGCCGTCTACCGCGACGGCGAGCGGATCGCGACCGTCTCCGACAGCACGAACCTCCTCGACGAGGACGGGTCGGCCACGGCCGAGTACGCCGTCGCACCGATCGTGAACGGCGTCGAGCTCGAGGCGAGCGCCGTGGCATCCGCGTGGGCCGACGGCTACCACGACCTGCCGCTGCAGAAGCCCGCCGACGGCGTGACGCCGGTCGGCGAGGCGTTCACCTACTCGGCCAACGACGCCACGGTCGCCGACGTCGACGGCGACGGCGCCTACGAGTTCCAGGTCAAGTGGGACCCATCGAACTCCAAGGACGTCTCCCAGAAGGGCTACACGGGCACCGTCTACCTCGATACCTACGAGCTCGACGGCACGCTGCTGAACCGGATCGACCTCGGCGTCAACATCCGCGCCGGCGCGCACTACACGCAGTTCATGACCTACGACTTCGACGGCGACGGCCGCGCGGAGACGATGCTGAAGACCGCGCCCGGGACGAAGTCGATCACCTACGACGCCGACGGCTCGGTCGCCGCCGAGGCGTTCGTCACGATGCCGCAGGCGGATGTCGTGGCCGGTTACTCGCACGACGACGACTACCGCATGAGCGCCGATGACTACCGCGCGCGTCGACGGCACCGACCCCGAGTACGGCGGCATCACGACGCAGGGCTTCCACTCGCTGAGCGCGGCCGACGTCGACGGCGACGGGAAGCACGAGATCGTCTACGGCGCCGCCACCATCGACGACGACGGCAGCGTGCTCTACAGCTCGTACGACGTGCTGCCCGAGGGCAGCGCCGCGCCGGGCGAGCTCGCGCGCCTCGGCCACGGAGATGCCATGCACGTGACCGACATCGACCCGAACCGCCCGGGCCTCGAGATCTGGACGGTGCACGAGGGGGGCGCCTGGGCGCCGTACGGCTCGGTCATGCGCGACGCGGCCACCGGCGAGATCCTGTTCGGGGCCTACTCGGGTCGCGACACGGGCCGCGGCATGATCGGCGACGTCCGGGCGGATGTCCCGGGCACGGAGGTGTGGGCGAGCATGCCCGGCGGCACCGACGCGAGCGGCCTGCTCTCGACCGAGGGCGACATCCTGTCGGCGGCGACGCCCGGCACCAACATGTCGATCCGATGGGCGGCCGACCTCACGACGCAGATCGTCAACGGCAGCGGCGACGCGACGCCGAGGATCGACGACTGGACGCGCGGCACGCTGCTCACCGCGGATGGCACGCGCACGAACAACGGCACGAAGGGCACCCCGTCGCTCGTCGCCGACGTGATCGGCGACTGGCGCGAGGAGCTCCTCGTCCGCACCGTCGACTCGAACGCGCTGCGCATCTTCACGAGCACCGAGGTCACCGGGCACAAGCTCACGACCCTGATGCACGACCCGCAATACCGCGCCGAGGTCGCTCGTCAGAACACGACCTACAACCAGCCGTCGTACACGTCGTTCCGGCTGGCGAGCGACATGGACTTCGCGGACGTGCCCGTGCTGACGACCTCGTCGACGCCGGTCGGCCCGACGTTCAAGGACCGCCCCGGCACCGACCACGACGAGGTGCAGATCCCGCACGACCCGGCGTTCGCCTACCACGTCGACGGCGAGCTCGCAGCCAAGGGCAAGGTCGCGGCCGACGGCGAGGTCACGGTCGTCGCCGTGCCCAAGGCCTGGGTCTCGATCGCCGAGGGCGCCGACGCCGAGTGGACGGTCGCCTTCGACGGCTGACCCCGAACCGAGGTGACGGATGCCGCGTGCCGCGCGCCGCGGCATCCGCCACCGCCCACGACCCCGCCTCGGGGGCGCGATCCGTGCCGCGCCCCCGAGGCGGTTCCCCGTCAGGCGGGCTGCCGTTCGGCCTCGGCCGACTGCGCCGCACCTGCTCGGCGGCGGCGGGCGGCGGCCAGGCTCCGGCCGATGACGCCGTGCCGCGGCGCGAACAGGTACACGAGCGCGAACACGACCCCCATCGTCAGCACGACCATGCCGCCCGACGCCGCGTCGAGGTAGTAGCTCGCGTAGATGCCGACGATCGCGCAGCCCGCGGCGATCGCGGGGGAGATCACGAGCATCCGCGCGAACCGGTCGGTGAGCAGGTACGCCGTCGCGCCGGGGATGATGACCATGGCGACGACGAGCACGACGCCGACGGCCTGCAGCGCCACCACGACCGTGAGCGCGAGGAGCCCGAGCAGCAACGCGCCGAGGACCTTCGGATTCAGTCCGATCGCGTGCGCGTGCGTCGGGTCGAACGCGTACAGCGTGAGGTCGCGGCGCTTGAGCACGAGGACGACGAGCGTGAACGCCCCGAGCACGAGCACCTGCACCAGGTCGGCCGCGCTCACGCCGAGCAGGTTGCCGAACAGGATGTGCCCGAGGTCGGTCTGGCTGGGCACGACCGAGATGAGCACCAGGCCGAGGGCGAAGAGGGTCGTGAAGACCACGCCGATGGCAGCGTCCTCCTTCACGCGGCTCGTCGACCTGACGAGGAAGATCAGCGCGACCGCGCCGAGCCCGAACACGAGCGCGCCGACCGCGAAGGGCGTGCCGAGCAGGTAGGCGATCACGACGCCGGGCAGCACGGCGTGCGAGACCGCGTCGCCCATGAGCGACCAGCCGATGAGCACGAGCCAGCAGCTGAGCACGCCGCAGACGATCGCGGCGGTCACGGTCACGAGGAAGGCACGCTGCATGAAGTCGTAGCCGAGCGGCTCGAGCAGCAGGTCGAGCACCGGCATCTCAGTCGCCTCCGTCGGTCGATCGTCGCGTCGCGAGGTCGAGCCCGAAGGCCCGGGCGAGCTGCTCGGGCTGCAGTGCCTCGGTCGGCGTGCCGTGCAGCAGGACGCGACGCAGGAGCAGGATGGCCTCGTCGGCGAGCCGGGGCAGCGCCTCGAGGTCGTGGGACGACACGAGCACGGTCGCGCCGTCGGCGGAGAGCTCGCGCAGCAGGTCGGTGATCGTCGCCTCGCTGCGCTTGTCGACGCCGGCGAACGGCTCGTCGAGCAGGAGGAGGTCGGCGCCCTGCGCGAGGCCGCGGGCGACGAACGCGCGCTTGCGCTGCCCCCCGGAGAGCGCGCCGATACGCCGGTCCGCGAGGTCTGCGAGCTCGACGCGATCGAGCGCCTCGGCGACGGCCTCGCGATCGGCGCGGCGCGGCCGGCGGGTGAATCCCTGATAGCCGTACCGGCCCATCATCACCACGTCGTGCACGCTGAGCGGGAACGACCAGTCGACCTCCTCGCTCTGGGGCACGTAGCCGACGAGGCCCGCCCGCCGGGCCTGTCGCGGCGACATCCCGGCGATCGAGACCGACCCGCGATCGGGGCGCACGTTCCCCATGATCGCCTTGAACAGCGTCGACTTGCCCGACCCGTTCATGCCGATGAGGCCGCAGATCGTGCCGCGCCCGAGCGTGAGGCTCACGTCGTCGAGTGCGAGCACGTCGCCGTAGTGCACGGTGATGCCGTGCACGTCGAGGGCGGTCCCGCCCGTCGTCGGCCGGCGAGCGGAGCTCGCGGCGCGGCTCATCGCGCGCCGCCGGTGAGCGCCTCGGTGATGACGTCGGCGTCGTGGCGCAGCAGGTCGAGGTACGTGGGCACCGGTCCGTCGGGCTCCGAGAGCGAGTCCACGTACAGCACGCCGCCGAACGCGGCATCCGTCGCCTCGACGACCTGCTGCATCGCCTCGTCCGAGACGGTCGACTCGCAGAACACGGCGGGGACCTGCTGCGCGTCGACGAACTCGATGGTCCCGGCGACCTGCTGCGGGGTCGCCTGCTGCTCGGCGTTCACCGCCCAGAGGTACTGCTCGGTGAGGCCCGCGTCTCGCGCGAGGTAGGAGAAGGCGCCCTCGCAGGTCACGAGCGCCCGCTCGTTGGCCGGCAGCGCCGACAGTTCGGCGGTGAGCTCGTCGTGGACGGCCTGGAGCTCGGCCCGGTACGCCTCGCCGTTGGCGGCGTAGTCGTCGGCGTGCGCGGGATCGAGCTCGGAGAACGCGTCGACCATGTTGTCGACGTAGACCTGCGTGTTGAGCGCCGACATCCACGCGTGCGGGTTCGGCAGTCCCTCCGCCTCGCCGTCGGCGATCGACATGACCTCGACGCCGTCGCTGACGACGACGTGCGGCACGTCGAGGTCGGCGACGAACCGTTCGAACCACGCCTCGAGGTTCAGCCCGTTGTCGAGGATGAGGTCTGCCTGGGACGCGCGTCGCAGGTCGCCCGGCGTCGGCTCGTAGCCGTGGATCTCGGCGCCGACCTTGGTGATGGACTCGACGCGGAGGTGGTCGCCAGCGACTTCGTCGGCGATGTCGGCGAGCACCGTGAACGTGGTGAGGACGACGGGTCGCCCGTCGTCCTCGCCGTTCGCCGGCAGGCCGGAGCAGCCGCTCAGCACGAGGGCGGCTGCGGTGAGGGTCGTGGCGACGGCGACACGTTTCGGCATACCGAAATCGTAGCCGCTTTTCGGCATGCCGAAAGCGACCCCCGCTCGGGGGCGTTGCCGCGGCGAGACGGAGGAGTACGTTCCCAGTCGGAACCGACGACCGGATCACCCACGCCCGAGCGCGCGACCCAGCGACCGCGGCCGTCACGTCACACGGAGGTGGCACATGAAGCGAGCGATCATCGGGTGCGTCGTCGCACTCGGGCTCGTGGTCGGCGGCGGCGCGGGAGCGGCGTTCGCGGGCGAGACCAACGGCAAGGGCGAGGAGATCCCGGGAGCGCACAAGGCCCACTCGGCCTGCGCCTTCTCCGGGCAGGACCTGCCCGATTCGATCGAGGGCAACCCGCCCGGGTTCGACGACGACTTCGTCACCGGGGGCCACGTGCAGAGCTACGGCATGTACGTCCGCGCCGGCCTGAAGGGCGATCCCCACGTCCCGAGCCCCGGCATCGCCTGTCGCGGCAACGCCTCGTTCGAGGAGTGAGCGATCCGACACGACCACGAGGGGCCCGGCCGGACGCCGGGCCCCTCGTGCGCGACCGGGGCTAGCGTGGTCGGGTGAGCGACGATCGAACGGATGCCGGCCGCGGCTCCGCGCAGGAGCCGACCGCCGATGGCGACGAGCGAGGCGAGCCCCAGCTCCCGCTCCACGGCGTCGGGCCATGGCCGGGCGGCCGGGCGGAGTGGCCCGACGATCCGCGGTTCGACCCCGACCTGCTCGAGCACGGAGATCGCCGGAACGTCGTGGACCGCTACCGCTACTGGTCGCTCGAGGCGATCGTCGCCGACCTCGACACGCGGCGGCATCCGTTCCACGTCGCGATCGAGAACTGGCAGCACGACCTCAACATCGGCTCCATCGTGCGCACCGCGAACGCCTTCGCCGCCGAGACGGTGCACATCATCGGCCGGCGCCGGTGGAATCGCCGTGGCGCGATGGTCACCGACCGCTACCAGCACCTCATGCACCATCCCGACGTCTCCGACTTCACCGCTTGGGCGGCGGGCCAGGAACTCCCGGTCGTCGCCGTCGACAACGTCGAGGGCTCGCGGCCCGTCGACCTCGTCGAGCTGCCCGAGCGGTGCGTGCTGCTGTTCGGGCAGGAGGGGCCCGGCCTGAGTGCCGAGGCGCTGGCAGCCGCCGACCGGGTGGTCGAGATCACGCAGTACGGCTCGACCCGCTCGATCAACGCCAGCGCGGCGGCGGCGATCGTCATGCACGAGTGGGCGCGGCGGCACGCCCGAACCTGAGGCGGCCCTGACGCGAAACCGGTTGGCCGCGCGGACAAGAGCGGCCTACCATCGGAGGATGGCCACCCGACTGGACCCCGCCGAGCGACGCGAGCAGATCATCGCCGCGACGCTGCGCCTCGTCGCCCGCGACGGCTTCGCGCGCGTCACGCTGCGCGACGTCGCCGCCGAGGTGGGCGTCGTCCACGGCCTGATCCGTCACTACTTCGCCACCCGCGAGCAGCTCGTCGCCGCCGCGTTCGACGCGGCCGTGCTCGCTGAGGCGAAGGAGGACGAGGAACTCGCGACGCGGCTGGAACCCATTCCCGCGCTCGCCGACTGGCTCTCGACCACGCCGCGCGATCACTACTTCGTCTGGATCGACGCGTGGAGCGAGGCGCCGCGCAACCCGGAGCTGCACGCTTCGCTCACGCGCCACCACCGCGAGTCCGACGCCCGCCTCGCCGGCATCATCCGCCGCATCGTCGACGCGGGCGACGGCACGAGCGCCGACCCCGCGGCCGACGCGCGCACGCTCACCGCGCTGATCGACGGCGTCGCCGTGCAGCACCATGCCCTCGGCCTCATCGACGAGGCGGAGGCCGACCGGATCGCGTTCCGCACGGCCGAGGCGCGGCTCGGGCTCGAGCCCGGCGTGCTCGTCCGTTCGCGCGCCACGCCCGAGCGCAGCCGCTGGGCCGTCACGCACTGATCGGGCGTCGAGCCCGTCGGCCGATCGTGCCGTCGCCGCCGCGAGCCCGCGATTCCCGAGCACCGCGTCCGATGGTGGCGTAGCGTGTCCGCATGACCGAGATCACCGACGATCTTCCCGCCCGGCTCCTGCACGAGGAGCACGCCGGATGGCGCGCCATCCTCGACGGACACGGAGGCGAGCACTACGCCCGCGCGATGACCCGCGACGCGGTCATGATCGTCGAGGGGGCCGTGCTCGGCCGTGACGACGTGATCGCGGCCTTCCGCTCCGCTCCGCCGTGGGACGCGTACGAGATCCACGAGCCGGCCATCGTCAGGCTCGGGGACCGGGCCGGGATCCTCGCGTACCGCGCGGTCGCGCGGCGCGGCGACGACGTCGCCGACCTGCGGATGTCGACCACGTACCTCTACGACGACGGTGCGTGGCACGTGGCCGCGCACCAGCAGACGCCGGCCTAGCGGCTCCGACTCCGCGCCTCAGCCGATCAGGCTCGGCTGCAGGTCGCGGAGCGTGCGGAAGTGCGTCATCCGCGTCACGCCGATCGCGGCGAGCACGAACGCCCCGACGAGCCACGCCGCCAGCACGAGCGCGTCGGCGCCCGCCCGGGCGAGGTCGCCTCCGTACATGGCCTGGCGCATGGCGTCGACGACGTAGCCCATCGGCAGCACCTGGTGCAGCGCCGCGAGCGGTGCGGGGAGCGTCTGCCACGGGAACGTGCCGCCCGCCGTCACGAGCTGGAGCACCATGAGCACGAGGCCCAGGAACTGCCCGACGGAGCCGAGCCAGACGTTCAACGCGAGGATGATCGCCGCGTAGGTCGCCGACGCGAGCACCATCACGCCGAGCGTGCCGACCGGGTTGCTCATCGGGAAGCCGAGCGTGAACGCGAGCACGAGGTAGAGCGCCGCCATCTGCACCGCCCCGAGCAGCCCGGGCGTCAGCCAGCCCGCGAGCGTGATCCGCACCGGCGAGTGGAGGGCGGTCACGGCGCGACGCGAGATCGGCTTGACGATGAGGAACAGCGCGTAGATGCCGATCCAGCCCGCGAGCGCCGCGAAGAACGGGGCGAGCCCGGCGCCGTAGTTCTCGGCGTGCGTGACCGAGTCGGTCTCGAGCGCGATGGGGTCGGCGATCGTCTCGGCCTGCGCGTCGCGCGTGGCCTGGTCGGTGTCGGGGATCTCGGCCGCGCCGTCGTCGAGTCCGTCGCGGAGCGTCCCCGCGCCGGAGGCGAGCTCGCCGAGCCCGTCCTCGAGCGCACCGAGCCCGTCCGACAGCTGGGCGGAGCCGTCCGCCAGCTGCGCCGTGCCGTCGGCGAGCTGCGCGGCGCCGGAGGCGGCGTCGCTCGCGCCCGCGGCGAGCTGCGCGCTGCCATCGGCGACCTGCCGGCTGCCCTCGGCGAGGCGGTCGATGTCGGCGACGACACCCTGCACGCGCTCGTTGCCGGTCGCGATGCGGTCGCCCACGGGGTCGAGCTTCGCGAGCGCGGCATCGATGGTGGCCTGGTCCACGCCGCGTGCGGCGAGCTCGTCGGCGATCGCCTGTCGCGCCTCGGGGACGGCCGAGGCGGCCTCGCCGACGGTGCTGCCGACCCGGTCGGCGGATGCCGCGAGCTGCGCGTTGCCGTCGGCGACCTGCGCCGCACCGCTCGCGAGCTCGGCCGACCCGTCGGCGAGCCGGGCGGTGCCGTCGGCGAGCTGCGCCGAGCCGTCGGCGGCCCGGGCCGCGCCGTCGGCCAGCTGCGAAGCCCCGGCGCCGAGCTGCTCCGCGCCGTCCACCGCGGTGCCGGCGCCGTCCGCCAGCTGCGCCGCCCCGTCTGCGGCGTCGACGATGCCGGTGCGGATGTCGGCGATGGAGTCGAGCAGCAGCGACGCGGCCTCCTGCCCGACCTGCTCGGCGACGGCCGCGCGGATCCGCTCGACCGCCTGCGCGCCGATGGTCCCGGCCAGGTAGCTGTTGGCGTCGTTCGTGGAGAGCCGGATCTCGGCCTGCCGGGGCTCGTCGGTGCCGAGCGAGGCGAGCGCGTCGGAGAAGTCGGCGGGCAGGGTGATCGCGAAGTCGTACGTGGAGTCGTCGAGTCCCGTCGCGGCCTCCTCGGCCGGGACGCGGTGCCAGTCGAACGCGCCGTCGGCGATGAGCTCGTCGGCGACCTCGTCGCCCACGTTGCGCGCGGGCGCGTCGTCGGTGGCGGGCGCGCCCTCGTCCTCGACGACGAGCGCGACCGGCACGTCGGGGAACCTCGCGTACGGGTCCTGGTTCGCCCACAGGTAGAGCCCGCCGTAGAGCACGGGCACGGCGACGAGCGCGAGGAGCGCCAGCACCGACATGCGGGTCGAGGTCAGCCGCCGCAGCTCGGCGGCGATCATCTGGGGGACCTTCACGCGAGCCCCCCTTCGGCGAGGGCGAACTCGTCGTCGCCCTCGTCGGCACCGTGCAGGCGCCCGAGCAGGTCGGCGGCGGCGATGGCGGCCGCGGCCGCGTCGCCCGCGATCACGAGCACCGCGTAGCCGCGGTCGGCCAGGCGGCGCGCGAGCGACCACCACTCGGCGGGGTCGCCGCCGTGTCGGTCGGGCGAGACGAGCACGAGGCCCTCGACGCCGTCGCGCAGCAGCGCGAGCTCGGTGAGCAGCCGCAGGCGGTCGAGCGGGTCGACGTTCGCGATCGGGGTGCGCGCGAGCCCGTCGAGGCCGAGGTCGGCGAGCCACCGCGAGACGGAGACGGGGTTCGACGGGATGCCGGCGAACATGAGCTCCTCGGCGGCGACGCCGGCGACGGTCACGTTCGGTGCGGGGTCGGAGACGTCGGGGGCGTCGACCAGGGCGATCCGGCGGCGGATGCTCGCGGCATCCGCTCGGCCGTCGATGGTGACGGTGCCGGCGTCGGGTCGCATGCGACCGGACGCGAGCAGTCCGAGGACGGTCGGTCGCTGCTCGGTCTCGGCGCGCGCGAGCGTGGCGCGCCCCGACTCGTAGCCGATGGTGGTGGCGGGCAGCGCCCGGCCCTGGCGTCCCTTGGCGACGCCGTGGAGGTCGATCCTCATGGTTCCTCGGTCAGTTCCGGAGTGTCGGTGATGAGCGCGCCCGCCTCGCGCCACGAGAGCCCGGCGGTGCCCAGCGCGGAGAGCATGACGAGCCGCCGGCCCTCGGAGTGGGGGAGGCCGACGCGCGCGGCCTCGGCGAGCACGGCGAGCGCCGACTCCTCGACGAGGCGCGCGAGCACGGCAGGGCGGATGTCGGTGCGCACGGTGCCGTCGGCGACCCCGCGCTCGACGAGCGCGGCGAGGCGCTCGCGCACGGGCGCGAGCGCCGAGGCGGAGCGTTCGACGTACGGCTGCCGCAGGGCGACCTGCGCGAGCAGGCGCACGTGCTCGACCGCGTCCCAGAGGCGGGCGCCGAGCAGCGCGATCGCGACGGTCGCGTCGGGGTGGTCGATGGTCGAGGCGGCGGCGACGAGGCGCTCGGACCCGCGCTCGATGAGCGCCACGATGAGCTCGTCGCGGCCGGCGAAGTGGCCGTAGAGGGCGCGGCGGCTGAGGCCCGCGGCGGCCGCGATGGCCTCGAGCGAGGCCTCCGGGTCGGTCGCGAGGGTCGCGACGGCGGCGTTCAGGAGGGCTTCGCGGTTCTCCGTCGCGTCCCGACGGGGAGTGCGACGGCCCGCGTCGGTGTCGGACGGCATGCGGCCAGTCTACGACGAAACTGCACACCGGTGTGCAAGTTAGTGCGGATGCGCAGCGAACGCCCAGCCGAGCCGCTGCCGAGGCTGCTGGATGATGCCGCGTGCGACCCGCGCACGCGGCATCCGTCGTCTACTGCAGCGCCGACGTGAGCCGCGCGATGCCGTCGAGGAACGTCGCCGACGCCGGCTCCCGGTTCCACTCCTCCAGGGTCAGCTCGCGCCCGAGTTCCCGGTACTTCGCCTCGACCGCGCGCATGTCCGCCACGAAGGAGGCGCCCCGCACGAGCATCGTGACCTCGAAGTTCAGCGCGAAGGAGCGGATGTCCATGTTGCTCGAGCCGATCACCGCGACGTCGTCGTCGATCGAGAGGTGCTTGGCGTGCAGGATGTACGGGCCCGGGTAGAGCCAGATCCGCACGCCCGCCGTCAGGAGCGCGCGATAGTACGAGCGCTGGGCGTGCCAGACGCCGCCCTGGTCGCCGATCTCGGAGACGAAGAGCTGCACGTCGAGTCCGCGGAGCTTGGCCGACGTGATCGCGTAGACCATCGCCTCGTCCGGGACGAAGTACGGGCTCGTGATGATGACCCGCTCCTGGGCCGAGTTGACCAGCGTGAGGAACTGGCGGAGGTTGTTCTCGCTCTCGAACGCCGGGCCGCTCGGCACGACCTGGCAGTCGAGCGCCTCGGCCGACGTGTCGATCGGCACCTCGCCCACCGGGGTGGTCGCCTCGTCGCCGAGCGCCACGCCCGTCTCGGCGAACCAGTCGGAGCGGAACACCGCGTTGAGCTCGACCACGGCCGGACCGGTGACCCGCGCGACCAGCTCCTGCCACTTGAGGCCGCGCTTGAGGTTCTTCGGCGAGTCGTAGCTGCGGTCGATGAGGTTCTGCGACCCCATGTGCCCGACCAGGCCGTCGACGACCACGATCTTGCGGTGGTTGCGCAGGTCGGGTCGCTGCCACTCGCCCTTCAGCGGTCGCACGGGGAGCAGGTAGTGCCACTCGACCCCGATCCGGTCGAGCTCCTCGACCGTGGCCTTGTGGACCGGGACCTTCGACGACGCGATGTGGTCCATCAGCAGCCGGACGTGCACGCCTCGGCCGACCGCGTCCTCCATCGCCGCGAAGAAGCCCCGCGTCGTGTCGTCGAGCGCGACGATGAAGAACTCGACGTGCACGAAGCGCTCAGCGGTCGCGATGTCCGCCGCCATCGCGTCGATCGACCCCCGGTAGTCGTCGATGAGGGTCGCGCGGTTGCCGCTCGTGGCGGGCAGGCCCGTCAACCGCGTGTTCTGCGCGACGGCCGAGTCGAACCACGCGGGCCAGGAGTCATGGTCGGCGACCAGGTCGACCCCGGCGGTCCGCTCCGCGATCATCCGGTCGGCCTCATCCTGCCGTGCCATCCGCCGCTTCGGCAGCCGGATGTTGCCGATGAGCAGGTAGAGCAGGATGCCCACGAACGGAATGAGGAAGATCGCGAGCAGCCACGCCATCGCAGCCGTCGGCTTCCGCTCCCTGGGGATGATGATGAGGGCGGCGATGCGGATCGCCCAGTCGGCGGCGATCACGATGCCGCCGATGAGCGCGGACCACTCCCCGCCGCTCACGCCCGCCCACCCCGTCGGTCGAATCGTTCGTCCATCGCAGCCTCCCCGAGCGGTCGCGAGGCGCGCAGCGACACGCGGCGCGCGGATGTCGCAGAGTATGGCACCGACCCGGTCACGCGCGCGAGAGGCGGAGGGCACGCCGTGACGGCGTCGGGCGCGGCCGGAACGACGCGACTCCCGCATCGTGGAACGGTGCGGGAGTCGTCGTGCGCGACGGGTCAGTCGGTGCCGAGGTCGAACGCGGCCGCCTCGTTCGCGGCATCCGTCGCGGCGTCGAGCGCGGTCTCGGCCTCTCCGGCCGCGATCTGCGCGGCCTGGCCCGACGCGATCTCCCCCACGAGCTGCGCGGTCGCGCCGCCGACGATGCCGAGGGAGGCGTACTGCTCGAGGCGCGCCCGCGAGTCGGCGATGTCGAGGTTGCGCATCGTGAGCTGCCCGATGCGGTCCTCGGGACCGAACGCCTGGTCGCCCACGCGCTCCATCGAGAGCTTGTCGGGGTGGTAGCTGAGCGCGGGGCCCTCGGTGTTCAGGATCGTGTAGTCGTCGCCGCGGCGGAGGCGCAGCGTCACCTCGCCGGTCACCGCCGAGCCGACCCAGCGCTGGATGGACTCGCGCAGCATGAGGGACTGCGGGTCGAGCCAGCGGCCCTCGTACATCAGGCGCCCGAGGCGGCGACCCTCGTTGTGGTAGTTCGCGACGGTGTCCTCGTTGTGGACGGCGTTGAGGAGCCGCTCGTACGTGATGTGCAGGAGCGCCATGCCCGGCGCCTCGTAGATGCCGCGAGACTTCGCCTCGATGATGCGGTTCTCGATCTGGTCGCTCATGCCGAGGCCGTGCCGTCCGCCGATGCGGTTCGCCTCGAGCACCAGCTCGACCGGATCGTCGAACTCGACGCCGTTGAGGGCCACGGGGCGGCCCCGGTCGTAGCGCACCGAGACGTCCTCGGCGGCGATCGCCACCGACTCGTCCCAGAACCGGACGCCCATGATCGGCTCGACGATCGTGACGCCCGCGTCGAGGTCCTCGAGCTTCTTGGCCTCGTGCGTCGCGCCCCAGATGTTCGCATCGGTCGAGTACGCCTTCTCGACGCTGGCGCGGTAGGGCAGGTCGCGCGCCTGCATCCACTCGCTCATCTCCTTGCGACCACCGAGCTCGGTGACGAACGCGCTGTCGAGCCACGGCTTGTAGATGCGCAGGCGCGGGTTGGCCATGAGGCCGTAGCGGTAGAACCGCTCGATGTCGTTGCCCTTGTAGGTCGAGCCGTCGCCCCAGATGTCGACGCCGTCCTCCATCATCGCGCGCACGAGCATCGTGCCCGTGACCGCGCGGCCGAGCGGCGTGGTGTTGAAGTACGTCTTCCCGCCGGAGCGGATGTGGAACGCGCCGCACTGGAGGGCGACGAGGCCCTCCTCGACGAGCGCCGTCTTCACGTCGACGAGTCGGCTGATCTCGGCGCCGTACTCGACGGCACGGCCGGGCACGGCCTCGACGTCGGGCTCGTCGGGCTGGCCGAGGTCGGCCGTGTAGGTGCACGGCACGGCACCCTTCTCGCGCATCCAGGCGACCGCCACGGAGGTGTCGAGACCCCCGGAGAAGGCGATGCCGACGCGCTCGCCGACGGGAAGGCTCGAGAGGACTTTCGACATGCCGACAAGCCTACTTGCGCGCGTGCGCGCGAGACGACGCCCCGGCGAGGCGCCGCCGTCGCGGGCGACGCGCCGATCGGGCAAGGGCTATCCCCCGGACGGGGGTCGCCGATAGGCTCGCCGGACCGGCCGCGCGGCCCTACACCGACGCCGCCGATCGTCGCATCCACTGGACACGCCGGTCCGACGGCCCATGCTGCCGTCGGTGCACCACTCCACGCACATCGAACGGAGACAGGATGAGGAACCACAAGGTGATCGGCGCGGCATCCGCCGTCGCCCTGGCCGTGGGCCTGGTCGGGACGGCAGCCGCCGTCCCCGCCGCCGCGGTCGGCCCGGAGAGCACCTACCTCGTGCTCGCGCCGCAGGGCGCGAGCACGAAGGCCGCGACCAAGCGCGTCGCGGCCGCCGGCGGCACGGTCGTCGCCAGCTACGACCAGATCGGCGTGCTCGTCGCGACGTCGACGAGCACCACGTTCGAGAGCAAGGTCGTCGGCGCCGGCGTGCAGTCCGTCGCGACGACCGACGGTCTCGGCACGACGCTGATCGACGACGAGACCATCGAGGTGCTCGACGAGTCCGCCCTCGAGGCGACCGGCGACCCCACGGCCGAGCCCTACTGGAGCTACCAGTGGGACATGGAGCAGATCGACGTTCCCGAGGCCCACGCCATCACGACGGGCGATCCGTCGGTCGTCGTCGGCGTGCTCGACTCGGGCATCGACTACACCCACCCCGACCTCGCGTCGCAGGTCGCGTTCGACCAGAGCGCCTCGTGCCTCGGCGGCGTCGTCGAGACCGACCCGGCCGCGTGGAAGAACACGACCTCCTCGCACGGCACGCACGTCGCCGGCACGATCGCCGCGGCGATCAACGGCGTGGGCATCGCGGGCGTCGCGCCCGGGGTGAAGGTGGCTTCGGTCAAGGTCGTGAGCGACGAGGGCTTCATCTACCCCGAGGCCGCGATCTGCGCCTACCTCTGGGCCGCCGACCACGGCATGCCGATCACGAACAACAGCTACTACATCGACCCGTGGGAGTTCAACTGCGTGAACGACCCGCGCCAGCGTCCGGTCTGGCAGGCCGTGCAGCGCGCGCTGAACTACTCGCAGTCGAAGGGCACGCTGACCATCGCGTCGGCCGGCAACAGCAACGTCGACCTGCAGCACAAGTTCATCGACGACGGGAGCCCGAACGACGGCAGCGGCGAGGTCGAGACGCGCGAGATCAACGGCGCGTGCCGTGACCTGCCCGCGGAGGCGCCGGGCGTCGTGACGGTCTCGGCCGTCGGGCCGACCGAGCAGAAGAGCTACTACTCCTCCTACGGCCAGGGCGTCGTCGACGTCACGGCTCCCGGCGGCGACACGCGCTTCCGCACCGGCGGCGCGTCGTCGACCATCACCGACGCCGTGCTCTCGACCGTCCCGGGCGGCTGGGGCTGGTCGCAGGGCACCTCGATGGCGGGCCCGCACGCGGCCGGCGTCGCGGCGCTCGCGCTGTCGGCGCACCCCGACATGAAGGTGGGGCAGCTGGCGTCGTTCCTCGAGCGCACGGCGACCGCGCTGGAGTGCCCGGAGGGCGTCTACGAGCCGCGTCCGGGGTACCCCGCGACGTGCACCGGTGGCGAGCGCAACGGCTTCTACGGAGCCGGCAACGTCAACGCGCTCAACGTCGTCCAGTGACGCGCTGAACGATCGATCCCGAGGGGTCGGGCCTTCGGGCCCGGCCCCTCTCGCGTGTCCCCGCGGATCGTTCCGGAACCGGTCCCGGGCGCCGGTGCCGGCGCGGATGCCGCGGCGTAGGCTCGGCACATGCACGCCACCGCCCGGCCCGCCGTGCCGTCACCACGCGACGGCTACACGGCCGAGCAGGTCCGCGCGGCCGAGCGCCCGCTCCTCGCGGCGGGCGAACCGCTCATGCAGCGGGCTGCGTCGGCGCTCGCCGACGAGGTGTCGCGGCTGCTCGCCGAGCGCGCCCCGCACGCGGGTGATGAGGCGACGGATGCCGCGGGCCGACCGCTCGTCCTCGTGCTCGCCGGCTCGGGCGACAACGGCGGCGACGCGCTCTTCGCGGGCGCACACCTCGCTGCGCGCGGCGCCGACGTGCGGATCGTCGCGGTGGGCTCGCACCTGCACGAGGCCGGTGCGGACGCGGCGCGCGCCGCGGGGGCACGCGACCTCGACCTCGGGCACGGCGTCGATTCGAGCGCGTTCGACGACGCGATCCGGGCCGCCGACGTGCTGGTCGACGGGATCCTCGGCATCGGCGCGGCCGCGAGCCCCGCATTGCGGGGCACGGCGCGCGAGGTCGTGTCGCGCGTGCGCGCGGTGCTCGGGCCCGACTGGGTCGCTCGCGCGGGGCGCGGCACGCGGCATCCGCTCGTCGTCGCCGTGGACCTGCCGAGCGGGATCTCGCCGGACGACGGGAGCGTGCCCGACCCGACGGTGCTGCCGGCCGACGTGACCGTGACGATGGGCGCAGTGAAGGTCGGGCTCCTGTTCGGCCCTGCGGTCGAGTTCGCCGGTCGCATCGTGCTCGTCGACCTGGGGCTCGGTCCGGCGCTCGCGGGGCTCCGGCCGGTCGTGACGGGTGGATCGCGGCACGACCTGCCGTGAACCCGACGGCGCCCTCCGTAGCCGCCGGAACCCCATAGGTTACGGTTGAGTGTGACTCAGGAACAGACCCCACCGGAGGCCGAGGCGGTGCTCGCCGACGAACCCGAGGTCAGGCGTGCGCTGCGCGAAGCCGGACGGTCGTCGGTCGCCGGAGTCGTCGCCGACCACCCGTCGTCGCCCCTCGCCTGGGTCGGGCTCGCCGACCTCGCCGACTCCGAGGGTCGCGCGATCGACGCGTTCGCGTACGCCGTCGTGGCCGTCGACCTCTCGCGTCGCTCCCTCGAGGCATCGGGCTGGGAGCCCGGTGCCCCGGTGCCGTGGTCGGAGGAGTCGAACCGGGCCTACCTTCGCGCGCTCGACGCGGAGCGCCGGGCGGCCGCTCGGCTCGGGCTCGACGAGCGCGCCGCGCGCGCCGCATCCGACCTCGAGGCCGCCGACGCCGAGGCGCCCGCGCGCATCGCCTCCGAGTTCACGCCCACGCAGGTCATCAGCGTCATCACGGATCCCCTGCCGCCCCTGCCGTCGCCCGAGGCGACGGACGGCGACCCGTCCGACGAATCCGCCGCGCCGGGTGCGGCACGAGAGGACTGACATGCCCGCGGTCGTGCTGATCGGAGCACAGTGGGGCGACGAGGGCAAGGGCAAGGCGACCGACCTGCTCTCCTCGCGCCTGGACTACGTCGTGAAGTTCAACGGCGGCAACAACGCCGGGCACACGGTCGTCGTCGGCGACGAGAAGTACGCCCTGCACCTGCTGCCCTCCGGCATCCTCACGCCCGGCGTCACGCCCGTGATCGCGAACGGCGTGGTGGTCGACATCGAGGTGCTCTTCGAGGAGATCGAGGGGCTCGAGTCGCGCGGCGTCGACACGTCGCAGCTGAAGATCTCGGCGAACGCGCACGTGATCACGCAGTACCACCGCACGCTCGACAAGGTCACCGAGCGATTCCTCGGCAAGCGCCAGATCGGCACGACCGGCCGTGGCATCGGACCGGCGTACGCGGACAAGATCAACCGGGTCGGCATCCGGATGCAGGACCTCTTCGACGAGAACATCCTGCGGCAGAAGGTCGAGGGCGCGCTCGACCAGAAGAACCACCTGCTGCTGAAGGTCTACAACCGCCGCGCGATCGAGGTCGACGAGATCGTCGACGACCTGCTCGGCTACGTCGACCGGCTCCGCCCGATGGTCACCGACACGTCGCTGCTGCTGCACCGCGCGCTCGAGGCCGGCGAGACGGTGCTCTTCGAGGGCGGACAGGCCACCATGCTCGACGTCGACCACGGCACGTACCCGTTCGTCACGTCGTCGAACGCGACGTCGGGCGGCGCGGTCACGGGCTCGGGCATCGCCCCCAACCGCATCGATCGCGTCATCGGCATCGTGAAGGCGTACACGACCCGGGTCGGCTCGGGCCCGTTCCCGACGGAGCTCTTCGACGACTGGGGCGAGTTCCTCGCCGAGAAGGGCCACGAGTTCGGCACCACCACGGGTCGTCGTCGCCGCACCGGATGGTACGACGCGCCCATCGCGCGGTACACCGCCCGGGTGAACGGCGTGACCGACTTCGTGCTCACGAAGCTCGACGTGCTCACCGGCATCGACCGCATCCCGGTCGCGGTCGCGTACGACGTCGACGGCGTGATCATGGAGGAGGTCCCGGTCTCGCAGTCCGACTTCCACCATGCGAAGCCCGTCTACGAGGAGTTCCCCGGCTGGACCGAGGACATCTCGGGTGCGCGCTCGTTCGACGACCTGCCGGCGAACGCGCAGAGCTACGTGCGCGAACTCGAGGCGATGTCGGGCGCCCGCTTCTCGGCGATCGGCGTCGGCCCCGGCCGCGACGAGATCGTGCAGCTGAACGACCTGCTCGACTAGCGCGACGCGCTCGCCTGGCTCGACCGGCTCGCCTGGCCGCCCGCACGGGAGGAACTTCCGCACGACACGCCGGCGCGGCATCCGTTCGCGGCGGCGCGTCGGGGAGTTCCCCCTCCCGACGCACGTGAGGGTCCGCGCCGCGGCGCGTGCCAGACTTGCCGAGTGCCCGCCAGTCGTCCGCTCATCCACACGCTCGAAGGTCGTCGCGTCGCGCTGACGCCACTCGTCGAGGGCGACTTCCCGGCGCTGCGGGAGGCGATCGGGCGACCCGAGGTGTTCGCCGGCGGCTTCGCGGGTGGGCCGTCCGCGCTGCCGTCGGACGACGCGGCGTTCGCGGCATTCGCGCACGCCTCGTACACGCCCGCGCTCGACGCGATCCCGTTCGCCGTGCGCCTCCGCGGCGGCCCCGACGACGGCGCGCTCGTCGGGGCGACGAAGCTCGGCGACCTCGACCTGCCGAACGAGTCCGCCCACATCGGCTGGACGGGCTTCGACCCGCGCGTGTGGGGTACGGCCGTGAACCCCGAGGTGAAGCTGCTCATGCTCGGCCTCGCGTTCGATCACGGCTTCGGCCGGGTGAAGCTGCAGGCGGATGCCGTCAACGCGCGCTCCCGCGCCGCGATCGCGAAGCTCGGCGCGAGCTTCGAGGGCGTCCATCGGCGCGCGATGCGCCGGCCCGACGGCACGTGGCGCGACACGGCGGTCTACGCGATCCTCGTCGACGACTGGCCCGCCGTGCGAGACGGGCTCCTGGCGCGACTCGCGGCGTGGGGTGATCGGCCCGTGACGCTGGCCGACTGACGGCGTCCGGCGACGCGGCATGCGCCGTCATCCGTCGCACGCTGCCATTCGGCATGCGCCCCCAGAACGGGGGAAATGCTCCGTTCCCGGCTTGCCGCCCCTCAGCGCCCGGAGTACACAGACCGTGTCAGGGGGGACTCTCTGGCATCGGACACGGGGAGCGGGCGCTCGGGGGAACGCCCGCGGTGGGGATGCCGACGGCATCCGCACGCCCGTTCGACGTCGAAAGGGCACGAACATGCAACGGACCCGAGCGGCGGCCATCGCGGTCGCCGGCATCTCGCTCGCCGCGCTCGTCGGGAGCGCGACGCCCGCGGTCGCGATCGGAGCGACCACGTACATCGACCCCGTCGACCCGGCGGCGCTCGCGCAGACGCTCGTCGGGCCCGGCGTGGGCATCTCGAACGTCACCTACGTCGGCGACCCGGTCAGCGCGGGGTCGTTCAGCGGCGGTGCGGCATCGGTCGGGTTCGACGCCGGGGTGACGCTCGGCAGCGGCGACATCGCCGACACCGTCGGGCCGACGAACGACGATCCGGCGACGACGACCGCCGTCGGCACCGCCGGCGACGCGGACCTCACGGCGCTCTCAGGCTTCCCGACGTTGGACGCAGCCGTGATGGAGTTCGACTTCACCGTTCCCGCAGGGGCGACCACGATCTACTTCCAGTACGCCTTCGGCTCCGAGGAGTACAACGAGTACGTCAATACCAGGTTCAACGACACGTTCGCGTTCTACGTGAACGGCGTGAACTGCGCGGTCGTGCCGGATCCCGCGATCCCGGGAGGCACCCTCCCGGTGACGGTGAACTCGGTCAACAACGGCAATCCCTTCGGCGATCCGACGCCGACGAACCCGGCCTTGTACCGGGACAACACGGCGAGCCCGAACCCGTTGCCGACCGAACTCGACGGGCTCACGATCCCGCTCACGTGCATGGCCCCGGTCGACCCGAACATCACGAACCACATGAAGCTCGCGATCGCCGACGCCAGCGACCCGAACCTCGACAGTGCGGTCTTCATCGAGGCCGGTTCGCTCTCGATCACGCCACCGGCCGGCAGTGGCAAGGTCACGGGCGGCGGTCGCGTCGACCTCGCCGACGGCGCGGTGACGTTCGGCACCACGGTGATCCGCGACGAGCAGGGGCTCCGCGGCAACCTGCAGGTCAACGACCACCGCACGGGCGACCGGTTCCACGGCTACGACGTACTCGCGTTCTCGCAGAGCGGCAACGAGGCGACCTGGTCGGGTGACGGGCGCCTCAACGGCGAGGACGGCTACTCGTTCGAGGTGACGGTCGTCGACAACCGCAACGGCAACTCCGCCAAGAAGGGCGCGCCCGACACCGTCTCGATCGTCATCACCGATGACACGGGTGCGGTCGTCTGGGGCCTCGACCCGGCGGTCGACCTGCTCAAGGGCAACATCACGGTCCACAAGTAGACGGGGTGCCCGGCCCCGCGCCCGTGGTGGTGCGGGGCCGAGGCATGCCACCGGGCAGGAACGTGCCCGGTCGTCCGCACGTCCGGCGTGGTCGGCGGCTCAGCCTCGATCCCGCTCCGGGAGGTGCAGCCGGGCGAGGAACGCGTCGGCGCCGCTCGGCATCCGTCGCCGGTCGCCCCGCGAGACGAGCACGGTCACGAGCACCGCGAGCGGCACGGTCCAGGCGGCCGGCTGCTCGATGAGGGGGCGGATGGCGGGCGCCGCGGCCGCGAGGACGGCGCCGCCGAGGATCGCCGCGCCCGAGAGCGTCGCACCGGTCGCCATGCCCGCGATGGCCCCGCGCGCGGTCAGCCCGCGCCACCAGATGCCGAGGATCAGCACCGGGCAGAGCGTCGACGCGGTGAAGGCGAACACGAGCCCGACGCTGCCCGCGAGCCCCGCGGGTTCGGTGGCGAAGGCGACGACGAGCGGCACCGCCGTGGAGGCGAACGCGGCGATCCGGAAGCCCCGCACGCTGCCGCCGAGGAGGTCCTGCGAGATGACACCCGCGACCGAGACGACGAGGCCCGACGACGTCGAGAGGAATGCGGCGAACGCGCCGCCGATGACGAGCGCGGTCAGCAGGTCGCCCCACACGCCCGGCAGCAGGCGGTCGGGCAGCACGAGCACGAGGGCGTCGGCCTCGCCCGGCGTCGCGAGGTCGGGCGCGAACGCCCGGCCGAGCAGCCCGAAGAGGGTCGGGAAGGCGTAGAACACCGAGAGCAGCACGAGCACGATGACGGTGGTACGGCGTGCCGCGGGCCCGTCGGGGTTCGTGTAGAACCGCACGAGCACGTGGGGGAGTCCGAGGGTGCCGAGCAGTAGCGCGACCATGAGCGACACCGTGCGGTAGACGTCGAGGGCGCCCGGGCCGGCGGCGGCGGGGAAGGCCTCCGCCGGCGCGAGCTCGGGGTCGACGGCGCCCGTGACGATGAGCAGCGCGATGACGGGCACCGCGATCGCCGCGAGCTTCAGCCAGAACTGGAACGCCTGGACGAACGTGATCGACCGCATGCCGCCCGATGCGACGACGATCGCGACGAGCGCCGCCACCGCGACCGAGCCGACCCAGCTCGGTAGGCCGGTGGTGATCCGCACCGTGAGCGCGGCGCCCTGGAGCTGCGGCACGATGTAGAGCCACCCGATCACGACGACGAGCAGGCTCGTGACCCGCCGCACGGCGACGGATTCGAGCCGGGCCTCCGTGAAGTCGGGGATCGTGTACGCGCCCGACCGCCGGAGCGGCGCGGCGACGAAGAGCAGCAGCATCAGGTACCCGGCCGTGTAGCCGATCGGGAACCACATGCCGCCGGCGCCGGTCAGCAGTATCAGCCCCGCGATGCCGAGGAACGACGCCGCCGACAGGTACTCGCCGCCGATCGCGGACGCGTTCCACCACGGCCGCACGGTGCGGCTCGCGACGTAGAAGTCGCTCGTCGTGCGCGAGATCCGCAGCCCGTAGAAGCCGATGAGCACCGACACGAGGGCCACGGCGGCGATCGCCGTGTAGCCCACCGCGGGGCTCACTCCTCCTCCGCGAGGGAGCGGTACCGGGCCTCGTTGCGGGACGCGACCCGCACGTACAGCGCCGCGACGGTGATCGCGAGCGGGTACACGCCGAAGCCGAGGAGCAGCCACGAGACGGGCACGCCCGCGACGAACACGCCGTCGAGCGCGGGTGCGACGACGGCGAGGACGAACACGACGGTGGCGAGCACGAACCCGCCGGCGCAGATCAGCGCGAGGCGGAGCTGCGACCGGATCAGCGAGCGCACGTAGACCGAGTGGATGTCGGTGGGGCCCGTGTCTGTCCCGGGCCTGCGCACGCGCGCCGCGGGTCGGCGGTCGGATGCCGCGGGGCCGCCGTTCCGCGGAGCGGTCACCCGAACCCTGGGCGGCGGTGCCGTCGGTCCGTGCTCGTCGCCGCCCGGCGCGCCCCCGCTCACGGCCTCGCCCGCGGCGTCGCCGCCTCGAGTCGTTCGCGGAGGCCCGGCAGCAGCCGCCGGCTCACCGGCAGCTCGGCCTGCCCGACCACGATCGTCGGACGGTCGCCGCCCAGCCGGACCCGCGTCACGTGGGGGAGCGCGACGAGGTAGGACCGGTGCACGCGGACGAAGCCCGCGTCCGCCCACTGCCGCTCGAGGTCGGACATGGGCACGCGCACGAGGTAGCTCGCCTCGTCGGTGTGCAGTCGCGCGTAGTCGCCCTGCGCCTGCACGTACCGCACGTCGTCCCGACGGATCATGCGGGTCGTGCCGCCGAGGGTCACGGCGATCATCTCGTGGCGTGCGGCCGCGGCATCCGTCGCCTGCCCCTGCCCCATCGACTCGACGACGCGGGTGATCGACCGGTGCAGCCGCTCGGTGCGGACGGGCTTCAGCAGGTAGTCGACGGCGGCCAGGTCGAAGGCCTCGAGGGCGCCCTCCTCGTCAGCGGTGACGAAGACGAACGCCGGCCTGTGCTCGAACCGCTGCAGGGCCCGCGCGAGGTCGAAGCCCGACAGGCCGGGCATGTGGATATCGAGGAACGCCGCGTCGACGGGCTCGCGCGTGAGGATCCGGATCGCCTCCGCGCCGGACGTGGCGCGGTGGATCGTGCCGATCCGCGGGTCCTGGCCGAGCAGGAACGCGAGCTCGTCCACGGCGGGCTGCTCGTCGTCGGCGATGAGGACCGAGATCACGGCACCAGTCTCCCATCCGGCTCGGCGGGCCGGCCCGCCGGGGCGTCGACGGATGCCGCGGAGCGACCGGGCTGCGACTTCGGCACGCGCATCCGCACCAGCGTGCCCGCGCCGACGTTCGTCTCGACGACGAGGCCGTGCTCGTCGCCGTAGACCTGCCGCAGGCGCGCGTCGACGTTGCGGAGGCCCACGTGCTCGCCCGGCGTGCCCCCGGCGAGCACCTGCGCGGCGACCTCCGGGTCGATGCCGACGCCGTCGTCCTCCACCGTGATCTCGGCGAACGCGCCGCGATCCTCCGCGGTGATCGTGATGCGCCCGCCGCCCTCCTTCGCCTCGAGGCCGTGCCGCACGGCGTTCTCGACGAGCGGCTGCATCGACAGGAACGGGATGACGGTCGAGAGCACCTCGGGCGCGACCTGCAGCGTCACCCGGAGGCGGTCGCCGAAGCGCGCGCGCTCGAGCTTCAGGTAGGAGTCGATCGATCGCAGTTCCTCGGCGACGGTCGTGAAGTCGCCGTGGCGGCGGAACGAGTAGCGCGTGAAGTCGGCGAACTCGAGCACGAGCTCACGGGCCTTCGCGGGGTCGGTGTTGATGAACGACGCGATCGCGTTCAGCGAGTTGTAGATGAAGTGCGGGCTGATCTGCGCGCGCAGCGCGCGCACCTCGAGCTCCGCGAGCGCCGCGCGCGACGCGTCGAGCTCGCCGAGCTCGACCTGGGCGGCCACCCACTCGGCGACCTCGCCCGTCGCGCGCACGAGCCCGGCGCGGACCCGCCCCGCGAAGGCGACGACCGCGCCAACGGGGACGCCGTCGGCGAGGATCGGCGCGGCCGCGGCATCCGTCTCGCCCGACGGGGTCGGGACCCGCCGATCGACCTGCGGCCGCCCGGTGCCGACGGCCTCCTCGGCCAGCCGCTCCGCGGCGGAGACGAGCGTCTCGTCGCCGTCGACCGCGACGGGGCCGCCCGTCATCACGAGCGCGAGCGTGTCGGCGCCGAGCATCGCCTTGAGGTGCCGCGCCGCGCGCGCGGCATCCGTCTCGGTCATGTCGCCGCGCAGGTGCTTCGCCGCCCGCGACGCCAGGTGGAGGGTCTCGTAGGTGGCCCGCTCGGCGTCGGTGCCCAGGTCCTTCGACTGCACCGCGAGGCGCCGCAGCAGCACCACGACGCCCACGGCGAGCGCGCCCGCGACGACGCCGGCAGCGGTGGCGAGCAGCATCGACTCGGGCATGCATGTGACTGTAGCCGTCGTTCGTCGCCGCCTCGCGCCGTTCGTCGCACGGTCGGCGCCGTTCACCGACGACGAGCGGTCGGACCCCCCGGCGCGGTATCCGCAGGTTCAGCATGGACGCATTGCGACCGCAGCGGCGCGGGGCCTGCCCCGGCCGCACCCCCTCGAAGGAGAGACGCCATGGGCAATGAGGCCCTGAGAGCGGATGTCGACCTGAGTCACGTCGACTACCCCGCCGTGCAGCAATCCGCGGAGTTCCAGGAGCTCCGCAAGACCCACCGCAGTTTCGTCTTCCCCGTCCTCTCGGCGTGCCTCGTCTGGTACTTCGCGTACGTGCTCCTCGCCGTCTACGCGGTCGACTTCATGTCGACGCGCGTCGTCGGCAGCGTGAACGTCGCGATGGTCCTGGGCCTCGCGCAGGTGGTCACCACCTTCGCCGTGACGATGTGGTACGTCCACTACGCGAACAAGCGGCTCGACCCGCAGTCCGAGAAGATCCGCACCGAGATCGAGTCCGGTGACTTCGAGACCGAGGGGGCGGTGCGCTGATGTTCGCGTTCGAAGCGGCGACGAGCTCGCCCGGCAACCCCTGGCTCAACATCGGCATCTTCGGTGCGTTCGTCGCGGTGACGATGGTCATCGTGTTCCGCGCCAGCCGGAACAACAAGACCGCGGCCGACTACTACGCGGCAGGCCGTTCGTTCACGGGCGGCCAGAACGGCTCGGCCATCGCGGGCGACTACCTCTCGGCGGCATCGTTCCTCGGCATCGTCGGCGCGATCGCCCTGAACGGGTACGACGGATTCCTGTACTCGATCGGCTTCCTCGTCGCCTGGCTCGTCGCGCTCCTGCTCGTCGCGGAGCTCCTCCGCAACACGGGCAAGTTCACGATGGCCGACGTGCTCTCCTTCCGCCTGAAGCAGCGGCCCGTCCGAATCGCGGCGGCGACGACGACCCTCGTGGTGTGCTTCTTCTACCTGCTCGCGCAGATGGCGGGCGCCGGCGGGCTCGTGTCGCTGCTGCTCGGCGTGGGCGACCAGGTCGGCCAGGCCGTCGTCATCACCGTCGTCGGCGCGCTCATGATCCTCTACGTGCTCGTCGGCGGCATGAAGGGCACCACCTGGGTCCAGATCATCAAGGCCGTGCTGCTCATCGCGGGCGCCGGCGTCATGACGGTCTGGGTGCTCGCGCTCAACGGCTTCGACTTCTCGGCGCTCCTCGACAAGGCGGTGGCCGTGGCGGAGAACCCGGCGATCCTCGACCCGGGCCTGAAGTACGGCGTCTCGGAGCTCAGCAAGATCGACTTCATCTCGCTCGGCCTCGCGCTGGTGCTCGGCACCGCGGCCCTCCCGCACGTGCTCATGCGCTTCTACACGGTCCCGACCGCGAAGGAGGCGCGCAAGTCGGTCGTCTGGGCGATCTGGCTCATCGGCATCTTCTACGTGTTCACGCTCGTCCTCGGCTACGGTGCGGCGGCCCTCGTCGGCCCGTCGGTCATCGCGGCGGCTCCCGGTGGCCCGAACTCGGCGGCCCCGCTGCTCGCGTTCGCGCTCGGCGGTCCGGTCCTCCTCGGCCTGATCTCCGCGATCGCGTTCGCGACGATCCTCGCGGTCGTCGCCGGCCTCACGATCACCGCGGCGGCCTCGTTCGCGCACGACATCTACGCGTCGGTCGTGAAGAAGGGCAAGCCCGAGCCGGGCGCCGAGGTGAAGGTGGCGCGCCGCACGGTCGTCATCATCGGCGTCGTCGCGATCATCGGCGGCATCGGGGCGAACGGCCAGAACGTCGCGTTCCTCGTGGCGCTCGCGTTCGCGGTGGCCGCGTCGGCGAACCTGCCGACGATCGTCTACTCGCTGTTCTGGAAGGGGTTCACCACCAAGGGCGCCCTCTGGAGCATGTACGGCGGCCTGATCTCGGCGATCGTGCTCATCGTCTTCTCGCCGGTGGTCTCGGGCTCCGAGACGTCGATGCTGAAGACCGAGGCGATCGACTTCGCGATCTTCCCGCTGTCGAACCCGGGCATCGTCTCGATCCCGCTCGCCTTCCTCCTCGGATGGATCGTGAGCAAGTTCGACAAGACGGTCGAGAGCGCGGAGAAGCAGGCCGAGATGGAGGTCCGATCGCTCACCGGGCTCGGCGCCGAGAAGGCGGTGAGCCACTAGAGACTCCGGCGGCCGCTCCGGGATGGGGTGCGGGCGGCCGCCGGACACGACTGCGACGGGGTGGGACCGCCTGCCCACGACCTCGTCGCCGGCACGACGGGGGCGGATGCCTCGGGCCCAGCGCCCGGCATCCGCCCCCGTTGCGCTGCGCCGACGCCACCGGCGCCGGCCGCCGCCGACCGCCGGCCGCCGAGGTCGGTGCCACGCGGGCTCTGCACCCGGAGTTGTCGGCGTGTCGGCGGGAAGTTCCTCCCGAGCGAGCGCAGCAGGTGCCCGCGGCGCTCAGCGCGAGCGGCGACGACGTGCGAAGCCGACCCAGAGCAGCGCGAGCCCGCCGATCGCGATGATCGGGCCGATCACGGCCCACATCGTGACCCCGGACATCACCGAGCCGGGAAGGATCCCGACGCCCTGGAGGGTCCAGACGGTGCCCGCGAGGGCGAGCACGGCGCCGACGACGATCAGGAGCAGGTTCATCAGACGGTCCTTTCCACGGGGTGCGGGGCACCCGATCCCCACTCGAGCACGGTATGGGAGGAGGATCCGGGCGACACGCCGCCCGCGCCATCCGCTCGGGCGGCGTGTCGCCCGGAAACTCCTCCCGTACGTGCGAGCGCGCGGCCGCGAGCGTGCTGCCGCAGGGCGCGCGGCCCTCCGTCTACATGTTGATCATGTGCCCCGTGAGCCCGTGGAACGCCTCCTGGAGCGCCTCCGAGAGCGTCGGGTGGGTGTGCACGTTGCGGGCGAGCTCGAGCGCGCCGAGGTCCCACTTCTGCGCGAGCGTGAGCTCGGGCAGCAGCTCCGAGGCGTCGGGGCCGATGAGGTGGCCGCCGAGCAGCTCGTAGTGGGTCTTGTCGGCCACGAGCTTCACGAAGCCGACCGGGTCGCCGAGGCCGTTCGCCTTGCCGTTCGCGGTGAACGGGAACTTGGCGGTGATCACGTCGTAGCCCTCGTCGCGCGCCTGCTGCTCGGTGAGGCCGAACGAGGCGACCTGCGGCGAGCAGAACGTGGCGCGGGGCATCATCCGGTAGTCGCCGAGCTCCATCGTCTCGGCGTCGGCGATGGTCTCGGCCGCGACGACGCCCTGCGCCTCGGCGACGTGCGCGAGCATGAGCTTCGCGGTCGCGTCGCCGATGGCGTAGATGTGCGGCACGTTGGTGCGCATGCGCCCGTCGATCGCGATGGCGCCGTGCTCGGTGAGCTGCACGCCCGTGGCGTCGAGGCCGAAGCCCTCGACGTTCGGTGCGAAGCCCACCGCCATGAGCACCCTGTCGACGACGAGCGAGCCTGGCTGGCCGTCGGCACCCGTGTAGGTCACCGTGACCTGCGTGCCCTGGTCGGTGACCGTCTCGACCTTCGTGGAGGTCAGGATCGGGATGCCGAGGTTGCGGTACTGCCGAGTGATCTCCTTGGAGACCTCGGCGTCCTCGTTCGGGAGCGCGCGGTCGAGGAACTCGACGACCGTCACCTCGACGCCGTAGTTGCGCAGGATGTAGGCGAACTCCATGCCGATCGCACCCGCGCCGACGATGGCGATCGAGCGCGGCAGGTCGCGCGTGAGGATCTGGGTCTCGTACGTCACCACGTTGTCGGAGAGCTCGACGCCCGGGAGGAGGCGCACCCTCGAGCCCGTCGCGATGATCGCGTGGTCGAAGGTCAGCGACTCGACCGATCCGTCGCCCTTGGCGACGTCGATGCCGTTCGGGCCGGTGAACGAGCCGCGGCCGTCGAACTCGGTGATGCCGTTCTTCTTCATGAGGAAGTGCACGCCCTTGACGTGCTTCTCCGACACCTGGCGGCTGCGGTCGTACGCCGCGCCGAAGTCGAAGTGCACGTCGCCCGAGATGCCGAAGGTCGAGGCCTGCGCGTGGAAGATGTGCGCGAGCTCGGCGTTGCGCAGCAGCGCCTTCGAGGGGATGCAGCCGACGTTGAGGCAGACCCCGCCCCAGTACTTCTCCTCGATGACGGCGACCTTCCGGCCGAGCTGGGCGGCGCGGATGGCGGCCACGTAGCCGCCCGGACCCGCGCCCAGGACGATGACGTCGAAATGGCTGGTCATGGCGCCAAGCCTAGGCGGGCCGCGCACGATCGGCACGGGTCGGGCCCAAGCCGGGGGCACGGTGCCAGGTGCCCCGCTCGGACTCCTGCCTGCCAACGTTCGGCGGGTTCCGGACATCGCATCCGGCAGCCCTCGCGGAGGCCGGTCGCCGGTCGTACCGTGAACGGGTGAGCAGGAGCACCACCACCGGCACCGTCCCCGGCACCCCGTCCGCGACCGACCGCGCACCGCGTGCGGGCGGCCTTCGCACCTGGGCCCAGTTCCTCGCGGCGGGACTCGTGTGGGGTGCGAGCTTCCTCTTCATGGCGGTCGCGCTCACGGGAATCTCGTTCACCCAGGTCGCGTGGACGCGCACCGTGCTCGGCGGCCTCACGCTCGGCCTGGTCGTGCTGGTGGCGCGGCCCCGCGTCGAGGGCGGCCCCGTGCTGCCGAGGCAGCCCGTGGTGTGGCTGCATTTCCTCGTGATCGGCGTGCTCGGCTGCGTCATCCCCTTCCTGCTCTTCTCGTGGGCGCAGCAGAGCGTGACCTCGAGCCTCGCGTCGATCCTCAACGCGACGACGCCGATCATGACGGCGCTCATCGCGACGCTCGCGTTCCGCGTCGAGCGGCTCGACGCGTCGCGGTGGCTGGGCGTGCTCGTCGGCATCGCGGGCGTCGTCGTGATCATCGCGCCGTGGCGCTCGGAGCTCGCGGGGAGCCTCGCGGGCCAGCTCGCGTGCCTCGGTGCGACCGCCTGCTACGGCGCCATGTTCGGCTACACGCGCAAGTTCCTGAGCGGCCGGCCGATCGCGCAGACCACGTTCGCGTTCCTGCAGGTCGGCATGGGCGCCGCCGTGATGCTGATCCTCACACCGCTGCTCGCGGTCGGCCCGGTGCGCCTCGACGCCGCGATCATCGTGTGCCTCGCGATCCTCGGCATCCTCGGCACGGGGCTCGCATACGTCTGGAACATCGGCGTCATCCGCGACTGGGGCCCGACGAACGCGTCGACCGTCACCTACGTCACGCCCGTGGTGGGCGTCGTGCTGGGCGTGCTGGTGCTCAGCGAGCCGCTGTCGTGGAACGAGCCGGTCGGCGCCCTCGTCGTCATGCTCGGCATCCTGCTGGCGCAGGGCCGGGTGCGGATGCCGTTCGCGCGCCATTCGGCGACCGCCGGCTGACGCACGCTCGCGACGGCCGGCCGACGCCCGCTCGCGTGCATCGGCACGACGATCGTGCCGCGACGCCGCCGATCATCGGCGGGACCCTGTGCAGCCGCGGCGCGATGTGATGAGGTGAGCAGGTGACGAGCGCCTCGCAGCCCGCCCCCGACCCCGCCGCCGATGCGACCGCCTCCGCGGCGGGCCTCGCCGCGGCGTTCCGCGCGGGGGTGACGACGCCCGTCGAGGTCGCCGAGGATGCGCTCGCCCGCATCGCGCGCTTCGAGCCGGTCGTGAACGCGTTCTCCGACCACGATCCGAGCCTGGTGCGAGCGGATGCCGCAGCCAGCGCCGAGCGCCACCGGCGCGGTTCCCCGCTCGGCCCGCTCGACGGCGTGCCCGTGACGGTGAAGGAGAACATGCTGCGCGCCGGCGTCCCGGCGCGGTCGGGGTCCGCGGCATCCGCGCCGGTCGTGCCCGACGCAGACTCGCCGATCGTGGCCCGGCTCCGCGAGGCGGGCGCCGTCATTCTGGGGTCGACGACGATGCCCGACTGGGGCATGCTCTCGTCGGGTGTCTCGAGCCTGCACGGCATCACGCGGAGCCCGCTCGACCCGACGCTCACGGTCGGCGGGTCGAGCGCGGGGGCCGGCGCCGTCGCCGCGGCGGGCATCGGGCCGATCCACATGGGCACCGACATCGGCGGGTCGGTCCGATTCCCCGCGGCGTGGCTCGGCCTCGTCGGGCTGAAGCCGAGCGCTGGTCGCGTGCCGATCGATCCGCCATACCTGGGGCGCGCCGCCGGACCGATCGGGCGCCGCGTCGCCGACCTCGCCGCGGCGATGGCGGTCGTCACGCGGCCCGACGTGCGCGACCACACGTCGCTGCCGTACGAGGAACTCGACTGGGCCGATCCAGGGCTCGACGTGCGCGGGCTCCGCATCGCCGTGCACACCGACGCCGGGGCCGGGCTGCCCGTCGAGCCCGAGATCGCCGCCGCGGTCCGGTCGGCGGCGGAGCGGTTCGCCGCGGCCGGGGCCGAGGTCGTCGAGGTCGCGCCCTTCCTCGACGACGGGCTGCTCGGGCAGGTCGACCGGTTCTGGCGGGTGCGGTTCCGGCGCACCTATGACGAGCTCCCGCCGGAGGCGCGCGAACGGGTGCTGCCGTACATCGCCCGGTGGGTCGCTCCCGGCGCGGAGGTCTCCGGTGTCGGTGCGCTCGCCGCCTACGACGACATCGGGGTGCTCCGGCACCGCACGGTGCTCGCGACGGCGCCGTTCGACGCGGTGCTCTCGCCGGTCGCGCCCATGGCCGCGTTCCCCGCCGAGCGGCCGATGCCGTGGGGTGAGGAGGACCTCGGGATGGCGCACATCGCGTTCACGCTCCCGTACAACATGTCGGGCCAGCCGGCCGTGAGCATCAACGCCGGGACGACGACGGACGGGCGTGCGATCGCGCTGCAGGTCGCGGGTGCGCGTTTCGCGGACCTCCGCGTGCTCGCGCTGGCCGCGTGGTGGGAGCGCGAGCGTCCCGCGGATGCGGCGGTGCCGTCCATCCCGGACGCGCCACCGCAATCGGGTCGGAATACCGCCTAGGGGTATCACGTTCGACTTGGCATAGGTACCCCATCGGGGTATCTTCGAACACGATCCGATCCAGATGAGGAGAACCCGATGATCGAGCGCGAGTACCAGGTGACCGGAATGACGTGCGGGCACTGCGAGCTGTCGGTGCGCGAAGAGGTCGAGCAGGTGGTCGGCGTGACCGGCATCCGGGTCTCGGCCGGCGCCGGCACCCTGACCCTCTCGGCCCCGGCCGACCTCGACGACGCCGGCGTGATCGCCGCGGTCGAGGAGGCCGGCTACTCGGCCGTGCGCGTCTGAGCACTCGCACGCCCGTCCGACCTGCGCGGACCGCGGCGAGCGCGACGGCGGCCCCTCCGCCGTCGCACCACCGAACTCCGGCCGATGCGTCGGCCGCCTGGACCTCGAACGAGGAGGATCCGATGGATCACCAGCACACCGGACGCGGCGGCCACGCCGCCGCCGAGGCATCAGCCGACGACCTGCGCGGCCTCGCGGTCTCGCACCGGGGCATCACGCTCTCCGATCTCGCCGCGCCCGCCCGCGCCGGCGAGGCGGGCGAGATCTCCTTCACCCTGACGGATGCCTCAGGGGCTGCCGTCACCGCGGTCGAGATCTCGCACGACCGACCGCTCCACCTCATCGTGGTGCGGACCGACGGCGCGCACTTCCGGCACGTCCACCCCGAGCTCGACGACGACGGCACGTGGCGCATCCCGTTCGCGTTCGACGCTGCTGGCACCCACCGCGTGTTCGCCGACGTCACGCCATCCGAGCTCGGCGAGGCGATCACGCTGACGAGCACGATCGAGGTGGCGGGCGAGTTCCGCCCCGAACCGCGCGTCGCCGACGTCAGGACGTCGACCGTCGCCGGCCTCGCCGTCGAGGTCGTGGGAGCGCTCGTCGCCGGCAGGGTGAGCGAGCTCGTCTTCACCGTCACGCGCGACGGCGAACCCGTGACCGCGCTCGAGCCGTACCTCGGCGCGTACGGGCACCTCATCGCGCTCCGGCAGGGCGACCTCGCCTACCTGCACGTGCACCCCCTGGGCGAGCCGGGCGACGGCGTGACCGAGCCCGGGCCCGAGATCGTGTTCATGGCGATCGCGCCGACGGCCGGCCGCTACCTGCTCTACCTCGACGTGCAGGAGGGCGGGGTCGTGCGGTCGATCCCGTTCGTCGTCACGGCGACGGGGCCGGCGGGCGAACAGGCGACGGAGGCCACGGGCCGCGCCGCGCAGGGCGCCGGCGCGCACGGCCACGCTGCGCACGGCGCCGGCGCGCGCGGTGGGGGTCACCCGTGACGGACCTCGAAACCGGATCCGCCGACCGGCAGGTCGTGGAACTCGAGATCGCCGGTATGACCTGCGCCTCGTGCGCGATGCGCATCGAGAAGAAGCTCAACCGGCTCGACGGCGTCACCGCGACGGTGAACTACGCGACCGAGAAGGCCCGCGTCGCGGTGCCCGACGGTGTGGATACGGCCGAGCTCATCGCGACGGTCGAGGCGGCGGGCTACCGCGCCGAACTCCCGCCGCCTCCGGCTCCGGCCGGTGACGCCGCCGGCCCCGCCGAGACCCGCGCCGACTCCGAGCTCCGATCGCTCCGCCGGCGCCTCGTCGCCTCCGTCGTGCTCTCGGTGCCTGTGATCCTCCTCGCGATGGTCCCGGCCCTGCAGTTCACGTACTGGCAGTGGGCCTCGCTCGCGCTCGCGGCGCCCGTCGTGACGTGGGCGGCCTGGCCGTTCCACCGCGCGGCGCTCGTCAACCTGCGGCACGGCGCCGCGACCATGGACACGCTCGTCTCCATCGGCGTGACGGCGGCGTTCCTCTGGTCGCTCTACGCGCTCTTCCTCGGCACCGCGGGCATGCCGGGCATGGTCCACGGCTTCGAGGTCACGGTCGCCCCGAGCGACGGCGCGTCGAACCTCTACCTCGAGGTCGCCGCGGGCGTGACGATGTTCGTGCTGCTCGGCCGGTACCTCGAGAAGCGATCCAAGCGCGCCGCCGGCGCGGCGCTCCGCGCCCTGCTCGAGCTCGGAGCGAAGGACGTCGCGGTCCTCCGCGACGGCGTCGAGGCGCGAATCCCCGTCGAGCGACTCGCGGTCGGCGACGCCTTCGTCGTCCGCCCCGGCGAGAAGATCGCGACCGACGGCGTCGTGATCGAGGGTCGCAGCGCCATCGATGCGTCGCTCGTGACCGGCGAGTCGGTGCCGGTCGAGGTCGAGGTCGGCGATGCCGTCATCGGCGCCACCGTGATCGCGGGCGGACGCCTCGTCGTCCGCGCCACCCGCGTCGGGGCCGACACGCGACTCGCGCAGATGGCGAGACTCGTCGAGGACGCCCAGGCAGGCAAGGCGCAGGTGCAGCGGCTCGCCGACCGCGTCGCGGGCGTGTTCGTGCCGATCGTGATCCTCATCGCGGTCGCGACGCTCGGCACGTGGCTCGCCATCGGGTTCCCGCCCGCCGCGGCGCTCACCGCGGCCGTCGCGGTCCTCATCATCGCCTGCCCATGCGCGCTCGGCCTCGCGACCCCGACGGCACTGCTCGTCGGCACCGGGCGCGGCGCCCAGCTCGGCGTGCTCATCAAGGGCCCGGAGGTGTTGGAATCGACCCGTCGAGTCGACACCGTCGTGCTCGACAAGACCGGCACCGTGACGAGCGGGCGGATGTCGCTCGCGAGCGTGCACGCGGCCGACGGCGTCGACGAGGCCGACCTGCTGCGCCTCGCGGGCGCGCTCGAGAACGCCTCCGAGCACCCCGTCGCGAAGGCGATCGCGGATGGCGCGGCGGCGCGCGTCGGCGCCCTGCCGACGCCCGAGTCGTTCGAGAACGATCCGGGGCTCGGCGTGCACGGCGTCGTCGACGGGCACCTCGTGCTCGTCGGCCGGCCCGCACTGCTCGCCGAGTGGGCGGTCGAGCCCGACGCGCGGGTCGCGGCATCCGTCGCCGTCGTCGAGGCCGAGGGCCGCACGGCCGTCGTCGTCGCCTGGGACGGTCACGTGCGCGGCGCGCTCACCGTGGCCGACGCCGTGAAGCCGACGAGCGCCGATGCGATCGCGCGGCTGCGGAAGCTCGGCCTCGAACCGATCCTGCTCACGGGCGACAACCAGGCCGTCGCGCGGCAGGTCGCCGCCGAGGTCGGCATCGAGCGCGTCGTCGCCGAGGTGCTGCCGGCCGACAAGGCGTCGGTGGTCGCGCGCCTGCAGGGCGAGGGTCGCGTGGTCGCGATGGTCGGCGACGGCGTGAACGACGCCGCGGCGCTCGCGCAGGCCGACCTCGGCATCGCGATGGGCACGGGCAGCGACGTCGCGATCGAGGCCGCCGACCTGACGCTCGTGCGCGGCGACCTGCTCGCCGCCGTCGCCGCCATCCGGCTGTCGCGGCGCACGCTCGGGGTGATCCGGGGGAACCTGTTCTGGGCGTTCGCGTACAACGTGGCCGCGATCCCGCTCGCGGCGCTCGGACTCCTCAACCCGATGCTCGCGGGTGCGGCGATGGCGTTCTCGAGCGTGTTCGTCGTCGGCAACAGCCTGCGCCTCCGCGCGTTCCGATCGGCGGTCCCGACCGCCTAGGGTCGAAGCATGACCGCCGAGACTCCCGACCGCGCCGCCGACCCCAGCCAGACCCGGGGCGACGGCGCGGTCGACGAACGCGACGCTGCGATCAGCATGCTGCTCGGCATCCGTTCGAGCATCGACAACATCGACGCGGCGCTCATCCACCTGCTCGCGGAGCGGTTCAAGTTCACGCAGCAGGTCGGCCGCCTGAAGGCCGAGCACGGCCTCCCGCCGAGCGATCCCGACCGCGAGAAGCGGCAGATCGAGCGGCTCCGCTCGCTCGCGGAGGACGCCCACCTCGACCCCGCGTTCGCCGAGAAGTGGTTCAACTTCGTCGTCGCCGAGGTGATCCGCCACCACGAGGAGATCGCCGACGGCTCCGGGTCGGACCGCGCGTGAACTGGTACCCGACGCGGGTGCCGCCGCAGGCCGGGCGGCAGGTGCTCGTCACGGGTGCGAACGCCGGGCTCGGGTTCTTCACCTCCGCACGCCTGGCTCGGGCCGGCGCGCACGTCACGCTCTCGGGGCGCAGCCCCGAGCGGCTCGCCGCGGCGGTCGCAGCGATCCGCGGGCGGATCCCGGGTGCGTCCCTCGACACGCTCGTGATCGACACGTCATCGCTCCAGTCCGTGCGCGCGGGTGCCGACCGGCTGCTCGATCGCGCGCCGCTCGACGCGGTGGTCCTGAACGCCGGCATGGTGCACACCCCGACGCGTCGGCAGGAGTCGGTCGACGGCGACGAACTGGTGCTCGCGACGAACGTCCTCGGCCACTTCGCGCTGCTCGCCGAGGTCGTCCCCCACCTCTCGCGGGGCGCGCGCGTCGTCACGGTCAGTTCGCTCTCGACGAGGCTGTCGACGTTCCGCGTCGACGACCTGCAGTCGACCCGGTCGTACGACTCGTGGCGCGCGTACGCGCAGTCGAAGATCGCGGGCGCCGCGCTCGCGTTCGAGCTCGACCGGCGGCTGCGCCGCGCGGCGACGGATGCGGCGGAGGCGGTCGGCGCGGCATCCGTCACACCCCGCGTGCACAGCATCGTCGCCCACCCGGGCTACTCGATCTCGGGGCGCACGCCGCGCGTGCCCGGCGTGAACCAGCCGCCGACCGCCGACCGGTTCGCCGACGCCCTGCAGGCGGTGTGGGCCCAGGGCAAGCATCGGGGTGCGGAGGCGATCGTGCACGCGCTCACCGCCGACGACGTGGAGGGCGGCCAGTTCTGGGGCCCGAAGTGGATGGTCAAGGGCGCGCCCCGGCTCGCCACCCCGACCCGCACGAGCCGCGACGCCCGCATCGGCGCCAAGGTCTGGGCGTTCGCCGAGGATGCCGTCGGCCGCGCCTTCGACGTCGGAGCGGGCTCGTGATCCGGGGGATGGTCTCGCGCTGGTGGTCGCAGCCGGGAGTCCGGCTGCGCATCGCCCGCGTGGTCGTCGTGATCGGCGTCGTGCTCGGCCTGTTCGGGGTCCTCAGCGGGCGATACGGCTTCCTCTTCGCCGGGATCATCGTCGTCGGGCTCGGTGCGGGGCTCGGGCCGGCCCGTATCCGGAAGCGGCGCGAGTAGGTTCCGCCCGACCCGAGCGCGTAACGTGTCCGCATGATCAGCCGCGACCTCGCCCTGCAGTTGCGCGACGCCGGCCTGGTCTGGCATCCCGACTCCGGCGACCGGTTCCAACTCGACCTGCCGAGCGACGTCGAGGCCGAGGTCGAGGCCGACACGTTCACCGTGAGCGAGATGACGATCGAGACGCGTCGCTACCCGACGGGCACGATCCTCGCCTTCAACGGGACGACCGAGTGGGCGCTCGACTCCGTCGCGCTGGCCGACGCGGTCTGGCTGCCTCGCGAGGACCAGCTGCGCGACCTGCTCCGCGCCACGTTCCGGAGCCTGCGCCGACTGTCCGACGCGTTCGAGGTGTCGATCGAGGTCTCGGGCGAGCCGCTCGCGTTCGAGCACCCCGACGCCGCCGAGGCCTACGGCATGGCGCTCCTCGCGCTGATCGAGCGCACGCGCTGAGCCGCACGCGTCCCCGCCGGCCGGGGTCCGAGCCCACCCGATGCGCGTTCGGGCCCGGTCGACGGGTTCGTGCACGCCCGCCGGGCGCTGCGGGGACGCGCCTGCGTAGGCTCGGACACATGGGCGAAGCGGATGCCGCGGGCGCGATCGAGCAGGCGCGTGACGCCGTCGGGCGGGCGGTGCTCGCGCTGCGCGAGGCGGCCGCGCGGACCGAGACGCTCGCGGAGTTCGTCCCTGGCCGACGTGTGCTCGGCATTCCGCGGGCGCCGCGCATGCGGGTGATCGGGCCGGTCTGGCGGCTGGGCGTGCTGCTGCTCGACGCAGACGGGCGGCTCTACTCGACCGGACGCGTCGTGCGAGCCGAGCGCGCGGTGCGCAGGAGCGTGCTCGCCGAGTCCGTCGCCGAGCAGCGGGCGTACCGCGCGGCCGCGATCCGCGGCGGGATCGCCGAGGGGGCGAGCGTGGTGTTCGACGCCGTACCGCTCGACCTCGACGCCGACGTGCTCGCGCTCGCCGACGCCGGCCCGCTCGTGCTCACCGCGGGCGTCGACGGCGCGGCCGTCGTCGGCGTCCGCTGGAATCCGGCATCCGCCGACGCGGTGCTGCCGCTCGGGTCCTACCTCGCCGAGCGGGTCGACCTGCTCGCGCATCCTCCGCAGGGCGCGTGACCCGGCCTCCCCGCTATGCGTCGAGTTGCCGCCTGCCGAGGGAATCCCGCCCGCTTCACGACCGGAGGTGGCATCTCGGCGGGCGTGGGTCGGGCCGGCCGGGCTCCCGGGTCGGACTCGGTGGGCGGGGCGTCCGTCCGGCTCGGGCGCTGCTCCTGCTCGGCGATCGACTCGATGACCGAGTCCTGCAGTCCGCGCTGCCCGGTGTGCAGTTCCTGGTAGGTCTCGCCGGCGCTCATGAGCGGGCCGAACGCCGCGTGGGCGCGTCGTCCCCGGGGCGCCCGGATGGCGCGCACCGTCATGCCGACCACGAGCGCCGCGCCGAACAGCGCGGCGAGGGCGAAGACCACAGCCTCCATCAGAACCCGAACGCCGTGACGGCCGGCAGGCCGCCGTCGCGCCATCCCTCGAGCGCGAACCGCTCGTGGTGCACCAGCCGCTCGGGCAGGTCGTCGAGCGCGAACCACTCGAGCGCACTCGCCTTGTCGGGCTCCGCGAGCACCGGCTCGCCGCGCCAGCGGCGGGCTTCGAAGAACACGTCGAGCCGCTGGTCGATCGGCAGCCCGGTGGGTGCGGTGCGGTGCATCGCGGTGATCGGCTCGAGGTCGGACTCGGCGACCTCGACCCCGATCTCCTCGAGCGTCTCGCGCACCGCGCCGGCCATGAGCGTCTCGCCCGGATCGACGTGCCCGGCCGCCGACGCGGCCCACCACCCGTCGTAGTAGCCGGTGCCCGCTCGCATCTGCAGGAGCACGCGCTCGCCGTCGACGAGGAACACGTAGGCCGCGGGGATCAGCGCGAACGTGCCGTGCTCGGCGGCGTACGCCGCCGGGTACGACTGCCGCGGCTCGTCCGACATCGGCCGCCGATCCGCCCGCTCAGTACCCGACGACGGGGCCGAACGCGTCGGCGAGCGGGGCGCGGTTGACACCGCGGAGCTCGTCGATCGACACCGTGAACGCGCCCTGCACCTCGAGCGAGCCCGACGCGGCATCCGTCACGCCGATGCGGCGCACCGGGTAGCCGCGACCCTCGCAGAGGCCGCGGAACTTCACGTCGTCCTCGCGCGGCACGGTCACGATGACGCGACCCGACGACTCGGAGAAGAGCGCCGTCGCGAGGTCGATGCCGGCGTCCTCCGCGACCTCGCCGAGGAACACGCGAGCGCCCACGCCGAAGCGGGCGACGCCCTCGGCCAGCGCGATCGCGAGCCCGCCGTCGGAGAGGTCGTGCGCCGAGTCGATCAGGCCTTCGACCGCCGCCGCCCGGAGCAGCTCGGCGAGCTGCTTCTCGCGACCGAGGTCGACGAACGGGGGAATGCCGCCGAGGTGGTCGTGCACGACGCCGGCCCACGCGGAGCCGTCGAGCTCGGCGTAGGTCTCGCCGAGCAGGTAGATGTTGTGGCCCTCGTCCTGCCAGCCCGACGGGATGCGGCGTGCGACGTCGTCGATCACGCCGAGCACCGCGACGACGGGCGTCGGGTGGATCGGCACGTCGCCGGTCTGGTTGTAGAAGCTGACGTTGCCGCCCGTGACGGGGATGCCGAGCTCGAGGCATCCGTCGGCGAGGCCCGTGACCGCCTCGGCGAACTGCCACATGACCTCGGGGTTCTCGGGGCTGCCGAAGTTCAGGCAGTCCGAGATGCCCATCGGGGTCGCGCCGGTCACGGCGACGTTGCGGTACGCCTCGGCGAGCGCGAGCTGCGCGCCGCGGCGCGGGTCGAGCTGGCAGTAGCGCCCATTCGCGTCGGTGGCGACCGAGACGCCGAGCCCCGACTCCTCGTCGACGCGGATCATGCCCGCGTCGTCGGGCGCGGCGAGCGCGGTGTTGCCGAGCACGTAGTGGTCGTACTGGTTCGTGATCCACGCGGCATCCGCCTGGTTCGCCGAGCCCACGAGCTGCAGGAACTGGGCGCGCAGCTCGTCGCCGGCGTCGTCGGCGGGGCGGGCGAGCGACGCGGCCGTATCGGCCTGCAGGGCCTCCAGGTACGACGGGACGGTCATCGGCCGCTCGTAGACGGGCCCGTCGACCGCGACCGTGCGCGGGTCGACGTTCACGATCTCCTGGCCGCGCCAGGTGATCGAGAGGCGTCCGGAGTCGGTCACCTCGCCGAGCACGCTCGTCTCGACGTCCCACTTCTGCACGACCTCCATGAAGCCGGCGAGCTTCTCGGGCTTCACGATCGCCATCATGCGCTCCTGGCTCTCGCTCATGAGGATCTCCTCGGGCGTGAGCGAGGGGTCGCGCAGCAGCACGTCGTCGAGCACGATCGCCATGCCGCCGTCGCCGTTCGCCGCGAGCTCGCTGGTCGCGCACGAGATGCCGGCCGCACCGAGGTCCTGGATGCCCTCGACGAGGTCGCCCGCGAAGAGCTCGAGGCAGCACTCGATGAGCACCTTCTCGGCGAACGGGTCGCCGACCTGCACTGCGGGGCGCTTGGTCGGGCCGCCCTCGGCGAACGTGTCGGACGCGAGGATCGACGTGCCGCCGATGCCGTCGCCGCCCGTGCGGGCGCCGAAGAGCACGACCTTGTTGCCGACGCCCTTGGCGTTCGCGAGGTGCAGGTCCTCGTGCCGCAGCACGCCCACGGCGAGGGCGTTCACGAGCGGGTTCTTCTGGTACACCGGGTCGAACCACGTCTCGCCGCCGATGTTCGGCAGCCCGAGGCAGTTGCCGTAGAAGCTGATGCCGGCGACGACGCCGTGCACGACTCGCGCGGTGTCGGGGTCGTCGATGCGGCCGAAGCGCAGTGCGTCCATGACGGCGACCGGGCGGGCGCCCATCGAGATGATGTCGCGCACGATGCCGCCGACGCCGGTCGCGGCGCCCTGGAACGGCTCGATGAAGCTCGGGTGGTTGTGCGACTCGATCTTGAACGTGACCGCCCAGCCCTCGCCGATGTCGAGCACGCCGGCGTTCTCGCCGATGCCCACCATGAGGTGCTGCTTCATCTCGGGCGTGACCTTCTTGCCGAACTGGCGCAGGTGCACCTTGCTCGACTTGTAGGAGGCGTGCTCGCTCCACATCACGGAGTACATGGCGAGCTCGGCGCTCGTGGGGCGACGGCCGAGGATGTTGCGGATCCGCTCGTACTCGTCGGGCTTGACCCCGAGCGCCGCGTACGGCTGCTCCTTCTCGGGCGTCGCCTTCGCGACCTCGACGGTGTCGAGCACCGGCGTCGTGCGGGCCGCGGCCCCGTCGTGGGCAGCGGTCGTGGCGGGTGCGTCAGTCACGGTGTGGCGAGCTCCTGGAAACGGCGGCGAGACGGATGCCGCGGGCGGATGCCGGACCCCCCGAGTCTACCCGTCGCGCTCACGTGAGCAGCGCGCGTGCCCGCACCCGCATCCGCGCCCGCCGCCCGCGCTCCCCGCCCGCGCTCCCCGCCCGCGCCTGCTCCGCTCGCGCTGCCGGCCGCGCCTGCTCCGCTCGCGCTGCCGGCCGCCCGAAGTGAGGTTCTTGCGGTGGAGCAGACCTCGAAACTCGACTTTGGCGCAGAAACCTCACTTCGAGGGCATCACTTGGCGCGCGAGAACGCGGCGGCCCGCTCGACCTGGTCGCGCGTGAGCGCGACGCCCGTGTACCGCTCGAACTGGCGGGCGGCCTGGAGTGCGACGACCTCGGCCCCCGTGATCACGGGGGTGCCCGCGGCGCGGGCCGCCGCGATGAGCGGCGTCTCGGCGGGGAACGCCACCACGTCGAAGACCGTCGAGGCGCGTTCGATGAACCGTTCGCCGAAGGCGAGCGCCGCGGCATCCGCGCCCTGCATGCCGAGCGGCGTGACGTTCACGATGACGTCGAAGGATGCCTCCGGCTCGTCGGCGACCCACGCGTAGCCGTACTTCGCCGCGAGCACCGGTCCGGCCTCCGCGTTGCGGGCGAGCACGGTGAGGTCGCCGAAGCCGGCGCCGCGGAACGCCGCGACCACGGCCTTCGCCATGCCGCCGGACCCGCGTACGACGACGCGGGCCGCGGGGTCGAGGCCGTGCTCGGCGATGAGCTGGGCGACCGCCTCGTAGTCGGTGTTGGATGCCGCGAGCCGGCCGTCGTCGTTCACGATCGTGTTCACCGACTCGATCGCCGCGGCCGAGTCCTCCATCACGTCGACCAGCGGGATCACGGCCTCCTTGAACGGCATCGACACCGAGCAGCCGCGGAAGCCGAGTGCGCGCATGCCGCGGATCGCACCCCCGAGGTCGTCGGTCGTGAACGCCTTGTAGAGGAAGTTCAGGCCGAGCTCGTCGTAGAGGAAGTTGTGGAAGCGCGTGCCGAGGTTCGACGGGCGACCGGAGAGCGAGATGCAGACCTGCATGTCCTTGTTGAGGATCGGCATGCCGCCATTCTCCTCGTCGCCGTGCCATGGATATGTTGTGAGAGCGCTCTCTTCACTCGGTCCCTGGTGAACGGTTTCCCGTGGCCGAGCGGGCGGAACCGGACAGCCGGGTCGTGGATCCCTGTATCCGCAAGGGGCTTGCGGGAACCGCCGGGGCCTGCCTACCCTGTCGGGGACCACCTCGGTCGTTCCCTTCACACACTGCAATGGAGCACGAATGGACTCGAAGAAGAGAGCGCTCTCACGGCGAGCGGCGGCGACGGTGGCGGCTGCGGCCGTGGTCGTCGCGCCGCTCGCCGCAGCCGCCCCGGCCTCAGCGGCCGGCAGCATCTCCGTCCTCGCCGACTTCGAGGGCGGTGCACCGGACGGGTTCTTCTCCTACGGTGCGGCCGGCTTCGGCATCGTCGACATCGCCGCCGGCTCGGCCGACGCCAAGCCGGGGCAGACCGACCCGACGAAGGTCGTCTCGTACGGCTGGGACGTCACCGCCCCCGGCTCGTTCGGAGGCGTCGGGCAGACCTTCGCCGGCGCCCGCGACGTCAGCGCCTTCGACGGCGTGACCCTCATGGTCGACGGCTCGGGCAACGGTGCCGTCTACCAGGTCGAGCTGTTCGACGGCGGCCCGAACGCCGACGCCTCCGAGCGGTTCGACGTCGACCTCGTCGACGACACCGACGGCTGGAAGGAGGTGCGCCTGCCCTGGTCGGCCTTCACGCGCGCGACCGACTACCAGCCCGGCGGCGCACCTGACGACGGCCTCGGGCTCACGACGCTCTGGGGCTACGCCATCCCCGCCGTGAACGGCGCCGACACGATCCGGGTCGACGACATCGCCGTCTACTCCGACTCCGACCTCACCCCGTCGATCTCGTTCTCGGCCGCCGCCGCATCCGCGATCGAGGGCGATGCGTTCGACGTCGAGGTTCGGCTCGACCTCGCGTCGGACTCGCCCGTGACCGTCGAGCTCAGCGCGGTCGACGGCAGCGCGACGCTCGCCGACGGCGACTACGCCGACCCGAGCACGACCGTCGAGTTCGCGCCCGGCGAGACCAGCCGCGTCATCCAGGTCGCGACGACCGCTGACGACCTCGACGAGGGCGACGAGACCTTCACGCTCGAGCTCGCCGCTCCCTCCGGCGCCCAGCTGGGCTCGCTCACCGCGCTCGAGGTCACGATCCTCGACGACGACGGCGAGGTCGTCGGCCCGCCGAGCGGCCGGACGACGATCGTCGACGACCACGAGTCGCCGCTCGTGCGCGGCGACGCCGGCGGCATCCCCGTCGGCTGGTTCGAGGCGCAGGACCCGAGCAGCACCGTGGCGTTCGAGCGGACGGACACCCCGCCGGCACCGGTGCCCGGAGCCCCCGAGGGCAACGACGTGCTGCGCGCCGACTTCGACGTGACGAGCTTCGGCGTCGTCGTGCGCAACTTCACGAACGAGGCCGCCGACGCGTGGACGACCGAGGACTGGTCGACCTACGAGGGCATCGGGTTCTGGATGCACGGCAACGGCTCCGGCACCGACCTGTTCCTCGACCTGCTCGACAACCGCAACCCGGGTTCGACGACCGACGACGCCGAGCGCTTCGTCGTCTCGTTCTCCGACGACTGGCGCGGCTGGAAGTTCCTCACCTTCGACTTCGACGAGTTCTCGCGCAAGAACATCGGCAACGGCGCGCCGAACGACGGGCTGACACTCACCGACATGCACGGCTACGCGTTCGGATCGCTGCGCACGACCACGCCGCAGGTCTTCCTGTACGACGACGTGCTCGTCTACGGCGAGGCCGAGCCGCCGGCGCTCGCGGTCGGGTTCGACCGTTCGGGCTACGAGGTCGACGAGGGCGACGCGGTCACCGGCGTCATCCGCCTGAACCGCGTGGCCGAGACCGACGTGACCGTCGACTGGGCGTCGGAGGCCACCGAGGCGCGCACCGCGACCGAGGACCTCTCGGCGACCGCCGACCGCGACTTCACCCCCGCGAGCGGGCAGGTCACGATCCCGGCGGGCGAGCGCGAGGCGACCATCGAGCTGCCGACCATCGAGGACGGCAAGCACGAGGTCGACGAGACGTTCATCGTGCGGCTCTCGAACCCGCAGGGCGCCGAGTTCGGCTTCGTGCGGACCGCCACCGTCAGCATCCAGGACGACGACCCGATCGACGCCTCGCTCGTCGAGGACTTCGAGACGGCGCCGTGGCTGTACGACGTCACCGGCACCGCCGAGCTCACGACGCGCGAGATCGCGGTGGGCGACGCCGACGCCTACGACGGCCAGGCCGCCTACGAGGGCGTCGCCGACTTCGCGCACACGGGCACCGCGACGATGACGCGCGAGTTCGCCGGCGGCCAGGACTGGTCGGACGCCGACGGCATCAGCCTCATGGTGAACGGCACCGGGACGCCGACCCGCATCACGGTCGGCATCCAGGACGACCCGGCGCCCGACGGCGGCCCGGACACGTGGGAGCTGGCATGGAGCGACGAGTTCGACGGACCCGCCGGCGCGCCGGCGAACCCCGAGAACTGGACCTACGAGACCGGCGGCTGGGGCTGGGGCAACGACGAGCTGCAGTACTACACCGACAGCACCGACAACGCGGCGCTCGACGGCGACGGCAACCTCGTCATCACGGCCCGCGAGGTCGACGGCGAGGCGGAAGGCCTCGAGTGCTGGTACGGCCCGTGCGAGTACACGTCGGCTCGCCTGATCACCGAGCAGAAGCAGGAGTTCGAGTACGGCCGCATCGAGTCGCGCGTGCAGCTGCCCGAGGGCAGCGGCATCTGGCCGGCGGTCTGGTCGCTCGGCACCGACTTCCGCGAGGTCGGCTGGCCGCAGACCGGCGAGATCGACATCATGGAGTACGTCGGTCGCCTGCCGAACGAGATCTTCGGCACCATCCACGGCCCCGGCTACTCGGGCGGCCAGTCGTACGGCGGCATCTACGACTTCGGTCAGCCGGTGCCCGAGGGCTGGCACGAGTTCGCCGTCGAGTGGACCCCGGAGGAGATCGTCTGGTCGGTCGACGGCATCGAGTACCACGAGGCCGTGCCGGCGGATGTCTCGCCGAACGAGTGGGTCTTCGACCACCCGTTCTCGCTCATCACCAACATCGCGGTCGGCGGCAACTTCGGCGGCGCCCTCGGCGACGACCTCGAGTTCCCGCAGTCGCTCACGGTGGACTACCTCCGCGTCTACCAGGCGCCCGACACGGCCGAGCGGTTCACGGCGGGCATCGTCGACCGCACGGTCGGATGGCACGAGGTGACGATCCCGTTCGACGCCTTCAAGCGGGCCGACGAGCAGCCGGCGGGTGCGCCCGACGACGGGCTCACGCTCACGGACGTGCAGGGGTACTCCCTCACGTTCTCGGGCAAGGGCACGCACTCGATCGACCGCGTGACGGTCGAGTGACCCGGGCGACGTAGCCCGCGCACGAGGGCGGGGCGGATGCCGCGGCATCCGCCCCGCCCTTCGTCGTGCGGGTCGCGGCGAGTGGTCAGTCGCGCCCGCCGGGCGGGCCGATGAGCAGCAGGACCACGAACACCGCGGCGATGCCGAGCACGGCGGCCACGGTCAGCAGCAGCGGGCGAGCGAGGAACCAGTGCAGCATCCGGTTGATCACGTTGCCGTCGGCGGGGTGGTCGGTCGGCTCACGTCGCCACGGGCCGTCGAGCTTGTCGCGACGCAGCAGCCAGACCTCGAACGGGATCGTCGCGTACGGCACGATCGCGAACACGACGCCGAGCACGATGAGGCCGAACGGCCACCGTTGGTTCACGCCGACGAGCGCCGCCGTGAAGGCGTACGCCAGGAACACGAAGCCGTGGATGGACCCGCCGACGAGCACCGCCCAGTCGAGGTCGAGCGCTGCGCGCATGATGAGCGCGGTGATCAGGACGGTCCAGGTGATCGCCTCGGCGACCGCGAGGAGGCGGAACAGTCGCTTCGGCGTGAGGCCGGGGGCGACGGACGTCACGGGCGTCGTGACGGGCGGGAGGTGAAGCGTGTTGGAGATCGTGGCGGGCGTGGGGTTCGGATCGGGGGAGCTCACGCTCCCATCCTCGCAATCGCAGCGGCCGCCCGCATCGACCGAAGGATGGACGAGGCGCCGGAGTAGGGTGTTCCGGTGAACGAAGCGCAGGTCCGCGACCTCGTCGAGTCGAAGCTCGCGACGATCCCCGACTTCCCGGAACCCGGCGTCGTCTTCCGCGACCTGACTCCGGTCTTCGCCGACGGACCCGCGTTCCGCGCCCTCTCGGAGGCGCTCATCGCCCCGTTCGCCGGGCGGTTCGATCACCTCGCGGCCCTCGAGGCCCGCGGCTTCCTGCTCGCCGGTGCGGCGTCGGCGCTGTGCGGGGCGGGCGTGCTCCCCATCCGCAAGGCGGGCAAGCTGCCGCGCACGGTGCTCCGCGAGGAGTACGAGCTCGAGTACGGCACGGCCGCGCTCGAGGTGCACGAGGACGAGTTGCCGCCCGGCTCGCGCGTCCTCGTCATCGACGACGTGCTCGCGACGGGCGGCACCGTCGCGGCCGCGACGGCCCTCATCGAGCGGGCCGGATGGCACGTCGCCGGCGTCTCGGTCGCGATCGAGCTCCCTGCGCTCGGCGGGCGCGCGCGTCTCGGCGATCGGGTGGAGATCCACAGCCTTCTCCGGTACTGATCCCGGGCTCGCCGGAGTACCGTCGGCGCCATGGCAGCAGCACCGGATTTCAGCGACCTCAGTGCGGTGTACGTCAACTGCACGCTCAAGCGGTCGCCCGAGGTGAGCAACACCCAGGGGCTCATGGACGCGAGCATCGCCCTGATGCGGCAGCACGGCGTCGCGGTCGAGACGTTCCGCTTCGTCGACCACGACGTCGCCACGGGAGTGTTCCCCGACATGCGCGAGCACGGCTGGGCGACGGACGCCTGGCCCGATGAGATCTGGCCGAGCGTCCGCGACGCCGACATCCTCGTCATCGGCGGCCCGATCTGGCTCGGCGACAACTCGTCGGTGACCAAGCGGCTCATCGAGCGCCTCTACGCGATGAGCGGCGAGCGGAACGCCAAGGGCCAGTACGCCTTCTACGGCAAGGTCGGCGGCGTGGTCATCACCGGCAACGAGGACGGCATCAAGCACTGCGCGATGGACCTGCTGTACTCCATGCAGCACATCGGATACACGATCCCGCCCGCCGCCGACGCCGGGTGGATCGGCGAGGCCGGGCCGGGCCCGAGCTACCTCGACGCGGGCTCCGGCGGACCCGAGAACGACTTCACGAACCGGAACACGACGTTCATGACGTACAACCTCATGCACCTCGCGAAGCTGCTGAAGGATGCCGGCGGGATCCCCGCGATCGGCAACCTCCGCGACGAGTGGGGCTCGGGCGAGCGCTGGGGCTACCGGCCCACGCCGGACCACCCGAACCCCGAGTACCGCTGAGCCCCGCGCCGACGGGGCGTCAGGCGAGGTCCGCCGCGCAGCGGAAGCCCAGGTGCGTCGTCGACGAGTCCTCGGCCTGCGACGAACGCGCGGCCGGGCGGTAGCGCCGGCAGTACTCGGGCGCGCACAGGTGCGAGCCGCCCTTCGTGACGTGCAGCGCGCGCGACGGGGCGAGCCCGGCGAGCAGGTCGGTGCGCTCGCCGCGGTCGACGGATGACGCGCCGGGAGGCACGTGGCGCGGCGTGAACGGGTCGGAGGTCCACTCCCAGACGTTGCCGACGACGTCGACGAGGCCGAACCCGTTGGGCGCGAACGAGCCGACGGGCGAGGTGCCGCCCCAGCCCTCGTTGCGGTAGGGGAACGAACCCTGCCAGGTGTTCGCCATGACGGCACCGCCCGGCATCCGCTCGTCGCCCCACGCGAACTCGGCGCCGTCCAGCCCGCCGCGGGCCGCGTACTCCCACTCGGCCTCGGTGGGCAGGCGGCGTCCCGCCCACTCGGCGTACGCCGCGGCGTCCGCGAAGGCGACGTGCACGACCGGGTGGTCGGCGCGGTCGTCGATCCCGGAGTCGGGTCCGAACGGATGCCGCCAGTCGGCGCCCGGCACCCAGCGCCACCACCGGCGCCAGTCCCGGAGGTCGACCGGGCCGTCGGTCGGCGTGAACACGAGGGACCCCGGCGCGCGGTCGGCCTCGGGGACATCGGCGAACTCGACGGGGTCGAGGGGCCGTTCGGCGGTCGTGACGTACCCGGTCGCGGCGACGAACTCGGCGAACTGCGCGTTCGTGACCGGGTGGCGCTCGATGGCGAACGGCGCGATGAGCCGCTCGTGCTGCGGCGCCTCCTCGGGGTAGTGGACGTCGCTGCCCATGCGGAACGTGCCGCCGGGGAGGGAGACGAGCTCGGTCAGCGCCATCCGTTCAGGCTACCCGCGCAGGACGGCGCATCCGCCGCCGCGCGCTGGCCGCGGTCCCGCCGCGGTGCGATACTGCGGGCATGGTACGGCACGATCCGACGGTGGACGCCTGGTTCGAACGCTACGACAACCCGCAGCGCGACCTCGTGATGGCGGTGCGCGACGCCGTGCTCGACGCGGATGACCGGGTGACCGAGTCGATCAAGTGGCAGGCGCCGACCTTCGCGTATCGCGGCAACATCGCGTCGTTCTACCCGAAGGCGAAGTCGCATGCCAGCCTGATGTTCCACCGCGGGGCGGAACTGCCCGATCCCGACGGGCTCCTCGAGGGCGAGGGCGAGGTCTCGCGGGTCGCGAAGTTCGCCGACCCGGCCGACCTCGAGCGGAAGCGCGGCGCGCTGCAGGCGCTCGTCCGAGCCTGGATCGCGGCCCGCGACGCGACCTGAGCGTGCCGCCCGTTCCCCGCCCGGTCGGGCGGTGCCCGGCTGGCCGTCGCCCCGGCAGGGGCTGGGCATGACCCGAGAGCTCGTCGCTCGGCTTGCATGCGCCACGGGGGCCCCGCCTACGCTGGGGAGCCCGACCGGAGGGAGCCCCCGTGCCCGACGCAACGACCTGGGAGACCATGCTGGTCTTCGCGATCGCGCTCGTCACCGCGGTCGTCGCGACCTTCGTCGTCTCGGCCATCGCCTCGATCATCGTGCGCGCCGTGGCGCGCCGCCGCGACTGGGCGGGCATCCTGATCCGTCGGGCGAGGTGGCCGTTCCGCACGGTGCTCTTCATCGCCGGTGCCTGGATCTCGATCGCGCTCGCGTTCCCCGGTGCGAATTGGCGGCCTCCCGTCGACCACGCGTTCCTCATCGCGATGATCGCCGCGGGTGCGTGGCTCGTCGCGCAGGTGTTCCTGTTCCTCGCCGACCTGGGCGTGAGTCGGTACCGGATGGACGTCGCCGACAACCGGGTCGCCCGACGCGTGCACACGCAGTTCCAGATCGTGCGCCGCCTCGTGGTCGTCGTCATCGTGATCCTCGCGGTCGGCGCCATCCTGCTGACCTTCCCCGGCGTGCGAGCGGTCGGAGCGAGCGTGCTCGCGTCGGCCGGTATCGCGTCGATCGTCGCCGGTCTCGCCGCGCAGTCCGTGCTGGCGAACATGTTCGCCGGCATCCAGATCGCGTTCAGCGAGGCGATCCGCGTCGACGACGTGGTGGTCGTCGAGGGCGAGTGGGGCCGGATCCGCGAGATCACGCTCACGTACGTCGTGGTCGTCACGTGGGACGAGCGGACCGTGGTGCTGCCCTGCACCTACTTCACGACGAAGCCGTTCCAGAACTGGACGAAGTACGGCAGCGCGCTGATCGGGTCCGTCGAGCTCGACGTCGACTGGCGCATCTCGACCGATGCGATGCGCGAGGAGCTCGACCGCATCCTCGAGGGCGAGGAGCTCTTCGACGGCCGCACGAAGGTGCTGCAGGTCACGGAGGCGACCGGCGGCCTGGTGCGGGTCCGGGTGCTCGTGAGCGCGGCCGATTCGGCGGCCCTGTGGGACCTGCGCTGCCTCGTCCGCGAGGACCTCGTCGAGTGGATCCGGGAGCAGGATGCCGCGGGGCTGCCGCAGCAGCGCGTCCTCGTCGGCGCGGAGCCGGCCGCGCGCACCGATGCGCCCGAGAACGAGGACCGGAGCCCGGCGACGGATGGCGCGGCCGAGCCCGGCCGGCAACCGCGCGAGGCGTCGGAGCCACGGACGTCGACGGGCTCCATGCCGCGCGCCGGGCTCTTCTCCGGGACGGCCGACGGCGAGCAGCGTGCCTCGGAGTTCACGCAGGCGATCCCCGTGCAGCGCGCGGACGAGGCCGACGACGCACGGTCCGGGAGCGACGCGGACCGCGGCGACGACCACTCGCCGGTCGATCCGGCGCGCTGACGCGTTCGGCTCGGCCGGACCGACGCGCCGGACGAACGGTGCGGACCGGCGGGGAACCGCGGACGGGTGTCCCTTGAGGAACGGAGTCGATCCTCCGTAGGCTCACAGCACGCTCATGGGAAAGCCCCTTCCGGGTGATCCCCGGAGCTCGTGCCGCCTTCACCGGCACGTCGCACTCGCAGGGGAGATCTCGATGTCCACAGGCCCGACGCCGACGCACCACCGATCCCGAACCGCAACCTTCGCCGCCGCCGCAGCGCTGGCCGTGGCGGCCCCGCTCATCGCCGCCGCACCAGCGGTGGCCGACCCGAACTTCCCCTCGACCGAGGGGGAGACGAACACCTCGAGCATCGCCACGTACGACGACCTCGTGGCCGAACTCCAGCGGCTGGAGGACACCGCGCGCTTCGGCGTCGACGTCCAGACGCTCGCCGAGGTCGGCACCGCGGTCTCGACCTCCGAGACGGGTCGCGACCTCCATGTCGCGACCGTCGGCGACGGCCCCGAGGCCGTCTGGCTGCAGGGACGCATCCACGGGAACGAGCCCTACGGAACCGAGTCGCTGCTCGCCGTCCTCAAGGAGCTCGGCACCAACGGCTCGCCCGACTGGACGCTGCTCCGCGACACGTACACGTTCCACGTGATCCCGATGTACAACCCCGACGGGTCGGAGCTCAACATCCGCCACACGATCCTGCAGGACGGCTCGAACACGCGGATCGACCTCAACCGCGACTGGGGCGAGGGCAAGTTCGTCGCCGCCGAGTCCGAGGCGTTCTACGAGTACTGGACGATGGTCGACCCGGCCTTCGCGGTCGACATCCACCACCAGGGCCTGAAGCGGGAGTACGGCACGGGCGACGACGTCACCCTGTCGCTCGGCATCTCGCTCGCCCCCGGCGGGCCGACCCTGCCGGGCATCGAGGGTGGCGCGTACGACGTGCTCACGCGCCAGATGCACGTGCACGTGTACGACGAGCTCGCGAAGTACGGGTACGTGAACATGGATCGCTACCAGGTGGGCGGCAGCCTCGAGATCGACATCAAGGGCGGGGTCGTCTCTGCGATGATGCTCGGCCTCGACCACGACGGACTGAACCCCGAGGGGCACAGCAACCCGGCGATCTTCTTCGAGACGAGCGGCAACACCAGCGACGGCAGCCTCGGGCAGAAGGCCCGCGGCAAGTCGATCAAGCAGAACGTGCTCGCGCTGCAGGAGCTCCTGACCGGCATGGCCACCGGTGAGGTGCAGCAGGAGGACCCGGCTCGCTGGGAGGAGATCCCGCACGCGCCGGTGACCGGCTATCAGACCGACAGCGGGGTCGTGCCCGTTCCGTAGGTCGCCTCGATGAATGCCGGGTCGCCGCGTGCGACCCGGCCTTCACCATTGCCGGGCGTGAGGTCAGAAGGACTGGGCCGTGCCGGCGTCGCCGTCGCCGTCGCCGTCCTCGTCCTCGAATCCGGGGCGCTCGCCGGGTTCGCCGAAGCCGGGCCGGCCGCCGCCCGGGGCGAAGCCGTCGCCGTCCCGGTCGCCGCCGAACCCGGGCCCCGTGGGGACGCCGGTCTGGCCGCCGACCACGCCGTTGAACAGCGCGGCGGCGTTGCCGGCGACGAAGCCCGCGCCGAAGAACACGAGCGCCGCGACGACGGCGCCGACGACGACGACCCAGACGCGGCGGTACCACGGCGTGGGTTCGACGTCGGCGGCCGGTCCGCGGCGCACGGGCGGCGCGGTCGTCGCGGGCCCGGACGGCGAGGCCGGCTGGAACGGGGGAGGTGTGCGGGCGGCGGGCGGCAGCGGCTCCGTCGGGGCGGTGGCGGGAGTGTCCGGCGTCGTCGCCGACTCGTCCGCGTCCGTCGTCGTGGTCTGCGAGGTCATGATCGGTCCTTCGGGGTGGCTCGGCCGGTGCGGATGCTCCGGCCCTCCCCCGGATAGTCCGCCCCGAGGCTATGCGCGGGCTTTGGCGCAGCCCGGTGCGCGCCACGAAGCATCGGCCCGATTCCAAGTTGTTTTGAATCACTCAAAACAACTGCTACCGTGGAGGCATGCCGACCGAGACCCACCGCGACGACGCCGCTGCGCGCCTCCGCGCCGCGGGCCTCAAGGTGACCGCGCCGCGCCTCGCGGTGCTCGACGCCGTCAGCGGCCACGGGCACCTCGACGCCGATGCCGTGCTCGCACGCGTCACCGGCACGCTCCCCGGCACCTCGCTCCAGTCGGTCTACAACGTGCTCGGCGCCCTCACCGACGCCGGCCTGCTCCGCCGAATCGAACCCGCCGAGTCGCCCGCGCTCTACGAGAGCCGCACGGGAGACAACCACCACCACGTCGTCTGCACGAGGTGCCATGCCGTGGCCGACGTCGACTGCGTGGTGGGCGAGCCGCCCTGCCTCGCGCCGTCCGACGCCGCGGGCTTCGCCATCCACACCGCCGAGGTCACCTTCTGGGGCCTCTGCGCCGACTGCCAGCGGGAGCTCGCCGGCTAGCCCGGCCGCATCCGCTCGCCCAGGCGCGCCCTGCGCGCCGACCGCCCGACCGGGGCGGTGCTCGTCGTGCCCGCACGCCGTGCACCGCCGCGCCGAGGCATCCACCCACCGAGAAGAGAAGGACGACATGTCGAACCCCACGACCCCGCCCGTGACGACCACCCAGACCGGCACGCCGGTGGCCAGCGACGCGCACTCGCTCACGGTCGGCGCCGACGGCGCCACGGTGCTGCACGACCGGTACCTCGTCGAGAAGCTCGCCCAGTTCAACCGCGAGCGCATCCCCGAGCGCATCGTCCACGCCAAGGGCGGCGGCGCGTTCGGCCGCTTCGAGGTCACGGCGGACGTCTCGGCCTACACCCGCGCGGCCGTGTTCCAGCCCGGCACCGAGTCCGAGACGCTCCTGCGCTTCTCGTCGGTCGCCGGTGAGCAGGGCTCGCCCGACACGTGGCGCGACGTGCGCGGCTTCTCGCTGAAGTTCTACACGACCGAGGGCAACTACGACATCGTCGGCAACAACACCCCGGTGTTCTTCATCCGCGACGCCATCAAGTTCCCCGACTTCATCCACTCGCAGAAGCGCCTGCCCGGATCGGGTCTCCGCGACGCCGACATGCAGTGGGACTTCTGGACGCTCTCGCCCGAGTCGGCGCATCAGGTGACTTACCTCATGGGCGACCGCGGCCTGCCGAAGTCCTGGCGCGAGATGCAGGGGTACGGCTCGCACACGTACCAGTGGACCAACGCCGAGGGCGAGCGGTTCTGGGTCAAGTACCACTTCCGCTCGCAGCAGGGCGACCTGCACCTCGACGCCGAGACCGCCGAGGCGATCGCCGGCGCCGACGCCGACTTCTACCGCCGCGACCTGTACGAGGCGATCGAGCGCGGCGACCACCCGAAGTGGGACCTCTTCGTGCAGGTCATGCCGTACGAGGACGCCAAGAGCTACCGCCTCAACCCGTTCGACCTGACGAAGGTGTGGCCGCACGCCGACTACCCGCTGATCCCGGTCGGCACGCTCACGCTCGACCGGAACCCGCAGAACTTCTTCGCGGAGATCGAGCAGGCCGCGTTCTCGCCCGCGAACACGGTGCCCGGCATCGCCATCAGCCCCGACAAGATGCTCATGGCGCGCGTCTTCAGCTACCCGGACGCGCAGCGCTACCGCGTCGGCACGAACTACAACCAGCTGCCCGTGAACGCGCCGCACGCGGCGCCCGTGCACGACTACTCGCAGGACGGCGCCGCCCGCTACCGCTTCAACGCGCCGAGCGCGCCGGTCTACGCGCCGAACTCGGTCGGCGGTCCGGTGGCGTCGGCGGATGCCGCGGGCGAGGGAGGCTGGGAGGCCGACGGCGCGCTCGTCCGCACGGCCTACACCCTGCGAGCCGACGACTCCGACTTCGGCCAGGCGGGATCGCTCTACCGCGACGTGTACTCGGCCGAGGCGAAGGCTCGCTTCCTCGAGACGCTCTCGGGCCAGGCGAACGCGATCACCGTCGACGACATCCGCGAGCGCTTCTTCCAGTACTGGACGAACGTCGACGCGGGGCTCGGCGCCTCGCTCCGCGAGGCGTTCGCGGCCGGCGTGAACGCCGACGCGCCGCAGCAGCCGGAGGCCGACGAGGCCGACGAGGCCGCCGCCTGAGTCGGCGGTACTGAGCATCGGCGGGCCGTCCGGGTCGCGTGGCAGCGCGGCTCGGACGCCACCGAACCCGCCGCGCATCCGCGCGATCCGGGTAGAAGCGCGATGCCGGGGTGGCAGCCCCGGCATCGCAGGACCCATGTCCACGAACCCGTTGAAGGACGAACGATGAACCACGGATCCCTGCAAGCCTACGCCGCCCGCGCCGAGCGCCCGACCGTCGCGGCGGCCGCGGCAGTGGACGCGCCGGCGCCCTCCGCAGCGCCCCACCCGCTCGGCGGCCAGTACGTGCCGCTCGCCGAGCCGGCCCTGCCGGGCCGATACGTGGGCCACGCCGTCGCGGGTGCGCTCGGCTCGTACACCGGCGATGCGGTCGGGGCGCCCGGTCGCTACACCGACGTCGCGACGGCCTGAGCGGTCCCGCACGACGCGCCAACCGTCGACGCGATGCGTGAACAGGCGAGTTCGCAGGATGCGCCGAGGCGGAGCCCTGCTGCGGCCGGCACCGTGCGTGTCATCCTGCGAACTCGGCCGCCGGCTACGCCGACGTCGCGTCCGCCTGAGCGAGCACGTCGCGGGCGCGGTCCGCGAGCCGGGCGAACACCGCGCGCTCGTGCGCGTCGTAGTCCGCGGCGGCGACGCTCGACACCAGGCGGTCGAGTTGCCCCTCGAGCACCCGCCGGTGTTCCGGCCGCGTGGCGTGGTGCCCGACGTCCTCGATCAGCTCGAACAGCCGGGCGGCGACGTCGGGGTCCGCGGCGCCGTAGCGGCGGACCTGCTGCACGCCGACCTCCACGAGTTCGGCGAAGTCGTGGCGCACGGGGACGACGCGCGCGGTCCCGTGGTCGTCCGCGTACGCCTGCGGCGCCTCCGGCAGGTCGGCGAGGTCGCCGAGCACGGCGGCGATGTGGCTCAGCGCGTGCACCGCCGTGGTCGGGTCGTTGACCCCGGGCGAGAGCGCCTTGGCGGCGATGTCCGCGAGCTGGCGCAGGCCGAAGCCGATGTCCTGGGGCGACGTCCGCTCGTAGCCGAGCTGATAGGCATCGACGACGGCGGACTCCAGCGCCGACCGATCGGCGCGCGTCGCCCGGTTCGTCGGGGCGTCCGCCAGCGGCGATGCGGGCCACCACTCCGCGACGGGCGTCCCGTCGATCACGCTCGCACCCACCTGGCGCAGTTCGCGCACGACGACGTCGTGGTCGCGCGCGGCGCCGACCAGCGCGTCGCGATCGATCCCGGTCACGAATCCCGATCGCTGCGCCAGGACCGCGCGGGCATCCGCAGGGCGCTCGGGCGCGGCGGCCGTCGGACGGTCGTCGGCGCCGACGAGCGCGATCGTCCGCGTCGTCTCGCGGTGGACGTCGCGGAGCATCGTCTCGACGCGGAGCCGGCTCGCGAGGTGGGCGAGGAACAGGACGAGCATGAGGACGCTGGCGAGCGTCAGCACGAACGCGACGGTCACCGCGAGGCGGGGCACGGACTCGCCGGTGTCCGACACCGTGCGCAGCACGGTGAGCGCGTAGGCGAAGGTGGCGAGGAACGTCGCGAGCGTCGCGTGCACCATGCGGTCCGACGAGAAGGTCCGCAGGAGCCTCGGCGACGCCTGGTTGCTCGCCAGCTGCAACGCGACGACCGTGAGGGAGAACGTGAGCGAGGTTGCGGTGATGAGTGATCCGGCGATCGTCGTGAGCACGGCCCGCGCCGCGTCGGTGCCGCCGCTGAAGAGGATCGCCTCGAGCAGGGCGGGGAGGTGCTCGTCGACCGCGGCGTCGAGGATCGGCAGGAGGATGCCCGCGACGACCGCCGCGACGATCGCGGCCACGGGGAGCGGCCAGATCCGGGAGGAGATGGACTCGGACAGCGTGGCCCACCAGCGGCGGGTCCCGTCGGACGTCGGCATCGGCACCTCCCGCCGATCAGCCTAGGGGAGGGCCGCGGCGCGGCGAGAGGCCTTGACGTGAGGCGATCAGGCCGCGGCTACGCCTCGACGAGGGTGCGGCGGATGACGCTCGTGAAGAAGCCGAGGCCGTCGACGCCCGATCGCATCGCGGCGGCGGTGTCGGGGCCGAAGCCGGGCTCGACCGCGTGCTCGGGGTGAGGCATGAGCCCGACCACGTTCCCGGCGGCGTTCGTGATGCCGGCGATGTCGCGCAGCGACCCGTTCGGGTTCACGCCCACGTAGCGGAAGGCCACGCGCCCCTCTCCCTCGAGGCGGTCGAGCGTCTCCTCGGACGCGATGAACCCGCCCTCGCCGTTCTTCAGCGGGATGACGATCTCCTGGCCCGCCTCGAAGTCGCCGGTCCAGGCGGTCGACGCGTTCTCGACGCGCAGGACCTGGTCGCGGCAGATGAACGAGCCGTGGTCGTTGCGGATCAGGCCGCCCTCGAGCAGGTGCGCCTCGGCGAGCATCTGGAAGCCGTTGCAGATGCCCAGGACCGGCATCCCCGCATTCGCCGCGTCGACGACCTCGGCCATGATCGGGCTGAGCGAGGCGATCGCGCCGCATCGCAGGTAGTCGCCGTAGCTGAAGCCCCCGGGGAGGATCAGGGCGTCGACGCCCTCGAGGTCGTGCGACCCGTGCCAGAGCGCGACGGGCTCGCCGCCCGCGAGGCGGACCGCGCGCTGCGCGTCGCGGTCGTCGAGCGAGCCGGGGAAGGTGATGACGCCGATGCGCATGGGTCGATCCCCGGCCTCAGTGGGTCTCGCCGGCGGGGGCGTCGTAGCCGTCGTGGTGCTCGGCGGCCTCGGCGGCGGCCTCGGCGTTCGACTGCTCGTAGTGGATCCCCACGACGTCCTCGATGACCGAGTTCGACAGCACGTTCTCGGCGAGCGCGGCCACCTCGGCCCGGAGCGCCTCGTCGACGGGGCCGTCGACGGTCAGCTCGAAGCGCTTGCCGACCCGGACCCCGCTGATCGAGCCGTGCCCCGTGCGGGAGAGCGCGCCGACGACGGCCTTCCCCTGCGGGTCGAGCAGTTCGGCCTTGGGCATCACTTCGACGACGATGGTGGGCACCGCGGTTCTCCGTTCGGTGGCGAGGGTGTGGATGCGTCGATTCTATCCGCCGCCCGGAGGCGGATCGTCGCCCGCCGTAGACTGCCGCCGTGGCGGCGCGCACGGCCGATCGCGAGCGGCTCTCGAGGGCCGACGCGGCGAACATCGTGATGGACGTTCCCGACCAGGTGAACGCGTTCCTGATGGCCGGCGTGCTCCGCCCGGGCGGAGCGCTCGGCGCTGACGGCTCGGTCGACCTGGACCGCGTCCGAGCGAGCCTGGCTGCGCGCATGACGCGCATCCCGCGCCTCTCCCAGCGGGTGGCGCGCGCCGGGCGCACGCTCGTCTGGGAGCCCGTGGCGGTCGACCTCTCGCGACAGGTGAGGGCGATGGACCCGGTCGACGGCCGCGCGGGACTCGAGGCGCTGTGCGCGCGGCTGATGGTCACGCCGATGCCGCTCGACCGTCCGCTCTGGGAGCTGCTGGTCGTCCCGGGCGTCGAGCCCGGCGGGATCGGCGTGGTGCTGCGGATCCACCACGCGCTCGCCGACGGCATCGCCTCCGTACGGCTCGTCGAGCGGCTCCTGGCTCCCGAGACCGTCGACGGCGGCGACTCGGAGGACGCGACGGATGCCGCGGAACCCGCGCACCCCGACGACGTCATCGCCGTCGAGCCGGCGACCGCCTCGCCCGGCCGCGGCGGGCGGCGGCGACTCGTCACCGGTGTGCGCGCCGTCCTGTCCGGCGTCCAGCGCACGGTCGGCATGCTCCGGGAGGCGGTGCCCGACACCGTCCTCCTCGGCCCCATCGGCTCGCGCCGCGGCGTCGCGTTCGCCGAGGCGCCCCTCGACGCGCTCGCGGCGGGCGCCGCGACCGTCGGCGCGACGCTCAACGACGCACTGCTCGCCGCCGCGGTCGCCGCGGTCGAGGGCGCGCTGCGCGCGCAGGGCGACCCCGTGCCGGACGTCCTCCCCGCGAGCGTGCCCGTCGCGCTCGGCGCTCGCGGCCGGTCCGGCAACGCGGTCGGCGTGATGCTCGTCCGGCTCCCCACGGGCGAGGTCGACCTCGCCCGCCGCCTCGGCCGGATCGCCGCGCTCACCCGCGAGGCGAAGCCCGACGCGCGCCGGCGCGGGACCTTCGAGCTCACCCGCACGCGCCTCGGCGCGCGGCTGTTCCTCCGACTCGCGCGTCGTCAGCGGCTGGTCGTCATGTTCGTGACGAACGTGCCGGGTCCGCGGCATCCGCTCGACCTGGCCGGTGCACGGCTCGAGCACGCGTGGCCCGTGACCGCCATCGAGGGGAACGTCCGCCTCGGGATCGCGGCGATCTCGTACGACGGTGCACTCCGCTGCGCGGTGCACTGCGACGCCGCGGGCGTCGACGCGGAGGTCGTGTCGGACGGCCTCTGCCGGGAGTTCGTCCGGATCGCCGCGCTCGTGTGAGCCGCCGCCCGGCGGCCCGGCGGCCCGGCGGCGCGACGGCCACCGGGTCGCCGCGCCGCGCGGCCGTCAGCTGCGTGCGATGGCGCGGACGATCGCGCCGACGCCCACGATCAGCGCCACGCCGGCGGCGGCGGCGAGGCCGAGGACCAGTGCCGGGTTCTCGCGGTACTTCTCCTGGATCCAGTCGCTGGCGTCGTCGATGAACTCGCCGGCGTCGTCCATGGCGTCCGCGGCGAGCGCCTTGGCCTGGCTCGCGGCGTCGGAGGCCGCGGCCGTCGCCTTGCTCGCCGCGTCGGTCGCCGCGGCGGTCGCCTTGCTCGCGACCTCGGTCGCCGCGGCGGTCGCCTTGCCGAGCGCGTCGCTCGCCGCGCCGGCGAGGTCCTCGATCCGGTCGGAGGCCTCGTCGGCGGCCGCATCCGCCGCGGCCATCGCGTTCTCGACGGCCTCCTCGACCTGCTCGTCGAGGTCGTCGATCTTCTTGTCCGTCGCATCCGTCATGGAACATCCCTTCCATCGGTGTCACGTGTGCGGCCATGCTACGCGCGCCATGTTCCGGGCAGGTGAAGTCCCACCGGGGATTGCCCGACCCCGGATCGCGTGGTACCCGCGTGCAGCGGTCGGCACGCCCTCGAGGCTGGAACTCGGCTGGGGCCGGGAGGAGAATGCGGCCATGACCAGAGTCGCACAGGTCCTGGCGGCGCTCGAGGCGCTCACGCTCCTCGTGGTCGGCGCGCTGGAGACGTTCTTCTTCCGGGAGCCCGCGTTGTACGCGATCTTCCTCATCGAGCCGGGCGAGTACGACGCGGTCGCCCTCTGGACCCGCAACGTCGGGGTCTACAACATGCTCATGGGCGTGACCGTCGTCGTCGGCGTGCTGCTGGCGCGCGGAACGCGCGTCGAGGCCGGGCGCGCGCTCGTGCTCGCGATCAGCGCGATGCACGTCGTGCTCGGCGTCTCGCTCGTGATCACGGCGCCCGAGCTGTGGCTCTCGGCGATCTTCGAGGCGGGGCTCGCGCTCGCCGTGATCCTGGCCGTGCTGCTCGGCCATCGGCCGGCCGCGAGGCGACCGACGACAGAGAGCCCGGCCGGCGCCTAACCGAGCCCGGCCCGCTCCGCGAGCACCTCGCGGAGCACCTCGCGGGTGGCCTCGAGGCCCCGGTGGACCTCCTCGAAGCTCGTCGACAGCGGCGCGAGGCCGACCCGGAGCCCACCGACGTCGCGGTAGTCGGGGATCACGTCGCGCTGCCAGAGGCGGGCGGTGACCTCGCGCATGGCGTCGTGCTGGAGGATCACGTGTCCGCCGCGTTCTTCGGCGTCGCGCGGCGATCCGACGGTCACCCCGAGCGGCGCGAGCCATTCGTCGGCCAGGTCGATGGCGTAGGCGGTCAGCGCGATCGACTTCGCGCGGATCGCCGCCATCCCGACGTCCTCGATCATCGCGAGCGTCTCCTGCATCGCGATCATCGCGGTGATCGGCGACGTGCCGCTGACGAAGCGGCGGATGCCGGATGCGGGCACGTACTCCGGGCCCATGGCGAACAGGTCGGCCGTGCCGAACCAGCCCTGGATCGGCTGCCGGAGCACCTGCTGCAGGTCGTCCCGCACGTACGCGAACGCGGGGGACCCGGGGCCGCCGTTGAGGTACTTGTAGGTGCAGCCGACGGCGAGGTCGAACTCCCACCGATCGGCGTGCACCGGCACCGACCCCGCCGAGTGGCAGAGGTCCCAGAGGATCAGCGCGCCGGCGTCGTGCGCGATGCGCGTGAGCTCCGGGGCGTCGGCGAGGTACGCCGAGCGGTACGAGACGTGGTTGACCACGACGAGCGCGGTGTGCGGGCCGGCGACCTCGGCCAGCTGCTCGGGGGTGACGCCGCGCTCGAGGTCGACGTCGATCCAGCGCAGGCGGCAGCCGGTCTCGTGCGCGATGCCCTCGAGCACGTAGCGGTCCGTGGGGAAGTTGTCGCGGTCGACGACGATCTCGCGGCGCTGCGGGTCGCGTGCGATCTGCGCGTCGACGGCGGCCCGCGCGAGCTTGTAGAGGAGCACCGTCGTCGAGTCGCCGATCACGGTCTGCCCGGCCTTGGCCTCGATCACGGCGCGGCCGATGCGGTCCCCGATCTCGTACGGCAGCTGGAGCCAGGACTCGTCCCAGCCGCGGATGAGCCGCCCGCCCCATTCCTCGCGCATGAACCGCTCGACGCGCTCGATCGCCGAGACCGGCGGGCGGCCGAGCGAGTTGCCGTCGAAGTAGACGAGGTCGGTGTCGGCGCCGACGAAGCGCGTGCGCAGGTGCGCGAGGCCGTCGGCGCGGTCCTGGCGTCGGGCATAGGCGAGCAGCGAGTCCATGTTCAGCGGGGCTCCAGTTCCTCCGTGGGCACGAGGCGCGCGGTGGCGAGCCATCGTGCGACGGCGTCGGGGTCGACGAGGTCGTCGTCGGCGGGTGCGGGGTCGGGGACGAAGGTCGCGACGCCCGCGTCGGCCCAGCCGGGCGACCGTTCGGGCCACGGGTCGGCGAGGGCGGCGACGACGTCGGATGCGGCGAGCCCCGCGCGCACCAGGCCGGCCACCTCGACGGCGTTCACGCCCGGCTCGAGCTCGCCGTTCCCGGCGTCGGTGCCGAAGAGCACGCGCCCGCCGGCGGCGTGGAAGCGGCGCAGGTTGTCGATCGCGGTCTCGGCGACGGATGCGTCGTCGCGCACGTGGATCGCGAGCGTCGAGATCCACGCCTGGCCCGCGGCCGCGGCGCGCGCGACCACCTCGTCGTCGAGCCGCTCGGTGAAGGGCGCGTGCACGAGCACGTCGGCGCGGGCGTCGATCGCGAGTTCCGCCATCCCCGCGCCCTCGGCGTGCACCGCGACGGGCAGCCCGGCCGCGTGGGCGGCGCCGACGATCGCGTCGAGCGTCGCCCGGTCGAAGACCGGGCCCGAGGTCGAGTTCAGGGCCACCTTGACGACGGACGCCCCGAACCGCCGCTGCTCGTCGACCGCCGCCTCGACGGGGCCGCTCAGGGCGTGGTGCCGGCGCTCCCGCACGTCGTCCGCATCCCCGGAGACGGCGTCGAGTTCGCGCACGCTCCCGGACGGCGCCCACGGACGACCCGACGGGTACCCGCCGCGTGCCGTGAGGAACGCACCCGCGTAGCGCACGTGCGGCAGCCCGTCGGCGCCGGCGATCGTCGCGATCGCGCCGGGGTCGGCGCCGAGGTCGACGACCGCGGCGATGCCGTTGGCGACCGCGGGCGCGGCGTCGGCCAGCTGCAGGTGCACGTGGTGATCGATGAGTGGTGGCAGCATCACCCCGGTCTCCCCGGGGTGGTCGCCGTTCAGGGAGCGGCGCACGTGCCGCGCGAGCGGGCCGAGCGGCTCGAGGGGACCGGTCGAGGCGGGCGAGTGCGCGGCATCCGTCATCTCGGTCACCCGGGGATCTCGGTGCGGACCGCGTAGAGCTCTGGGAAGAAGGTGAGCTCGAGCGCTCGCCTGAGGAACGGCGCGCCGCTCGACCCGCCGGTGCCCGTCTTCGATCCGATGATGCGCTCGACGGTCTTCAGGTGCCGGAACCGCCAGAGCTGGAAGTTGTCCTCGAGGTCGACGAGCTCCTCGCAGGTCTCGTACGCCGCCCAGTTGTGCTCGGGGTCGGCGTAGATCGCCGCGAACACCGGGACGAGGTCGGAGTGGAAGGTCCAGGCCTTCGTGACGTCGCGCTCGAGCACCTCGGCGGGGATGTCGTACCCGGCCCGGGCGAGCAGCCGCAGGAATTCGTCGTACAGGCTCGGCGCCTCGAGGGCGCGGCGCACGACCGCGCTCGCCGCGGCATCCGCCTCGAAGACCTGCAGCATCCTGGCGTTCTTGTTGCCCAGCGTGAACTCGACCGCGCGGTACTGGTACGACTGGAACCCCGAGGCGTTGCCGAGCACGCCGCGGAACTGCGCGTACTCGCTCGGCGTGAGCGTCGCGAGCACCGACCACTGCTCGGTGAGCGTCTTCTGGATGTGCTTCACGCGCGCGATGCACTTCAGGGCGGGGGCGAGGTCGTCGGCGCGCATGAACTCGCACGCGGACTCGAGCTCGTGCAGCACGAGCTTCAACCACAGCTCCGTGGTCTGGTGCTGGATGATGAACAGCAGCTCGTCGTGGTGCTCGGGCCTGGAGATCGGCCGCTGCGCGGCGAGCAGCGTGTCGAGGTCGAGGTAGCCGCCGTAGCTCATGCGGTCGCTGAAGTCGGTGACGACGGATGCCTCGATGCGCCTGGTGTTCGCCTCGACGCCTGGTTCGTCCGCCTCGACCGCTCGGTCGTCGTTCGGTGCTGCCACGCGGCCAGCCTAGCCATCGGGCGCGTACGTTCGTCAGTGTCGTCGAGCATGCATGCGTCCGGGTGCCCGGACGGATGGCGCGGCGCCGTGATCGGCGTCGCAGGCCCGGCGTAGGGTCGGTCGCATGCGCGAGGAGTACCGGTTCACGGGGGTGGTCTATCGCTGGAACGAGCGTGCCGCCGACTCGTGGTTCTTCGTCGACGTGCCCGAGGAGCTCTCCGACGAGATCAGGGACCGTCCGCGCATGCCGCGCGGCTTCGGATCGGTGCGGGTGGCGGCGACGATCGGCGGCACGACGTGGCGGACCTCGATCTTCCCCGGAACGGAGCGCTACGCGCTCCCGCTCAAGCGCGCCGTGCGCGATGCCGAGGGCATCGAGCCCGGCGAACCGGTCGACGTGCACCTCGAGACGCTCGAGTAGCAACCGGACGGGTCCGGGGCGATCGAGCGGTCTCGGCCCGGTGGAGTGGGTGCGGCGGGCTCCCTGGAGCGGAACCCACCCCGGCCCGCCGCACCGAACGCCCCTCCCCCGAGTGGGCGCGTGTCTCCCGCCCTAGGGAAAGCGGAGTCGACGCTCCGAATACTAGCCGATCCGGACAGCGGCCGCGTCATGATGACTTCCGGCCCGACGCCGACCGGTTCCGCGGGCGTACGCTGGAGGCGTGACCACGACCGTGTCGTCGCGTCGGGATGCCCGTCGCAACCATGAGCGCCTGCTCGTCGAGGCCAGGCGCCTCTTCGCCGAGCGCGGGATCGAGGCCCCGCTCGACGAGCTCGCGAACCGCGCCGAGGTCGGCGCCGGCACGGTGTATCGTCACTTCCCGACCCGCGACGCCCTGATCCGCGAGCTCTACGACACGGGAGTCGACGACCTCCGCGCCTTCACGGCGAAGGTCGTCGAGGCCGAGAGCGGATGGCACGCGATCGAGATCTGGCTCGAGACCCTGTCGGCCTGGCTCATCGAGCGCCCGTACCTGCCGGCCGTCATGCGCCGCGTGGCCGAGCTCGACCCCGACCACCGCCCCGGTACCGAGCTGCAGGCGGTCGCCGACGGCATCGTCGCGCGCGCCCAGGCCGAGGGGGCGTTGCGTCCCGACGTCACGTCGGTCGACATCAGCGTGCTCGTCGACATGCTGGGATCGCTCGGCCAGTACGGCGGAACCTACCTCCCGTTCTGGCGGCGCCAGCTGGCCGTCGTCCTCGACGGGCTGCGCGCTCGGCCCGACGCGCGCGAGCTGCCGGGCGCGGCGCTCGACTTCGGCGAGTTCCACGACATGTCGCACCGGAAGCGCCCCGAGGACTGACGCCGACGCCGCGCTACTGCGCGGAGCGCACCTCGACGACGTTCGCCCACGGGTCGTCGAACGCGACCGTGCGACCGTCGTCGCGCGTCGGGACGCGGAAGTGCGCCATCCGCTCGCCCAGCTCGCCGAGGTCGTCGGCCGTCGGGACCAGGATCTCGACCTTGCCGAGGCCGAGCGCGAGCTGCCGGCGCCCGGCGCCGAGGCTCTTCCACGTGTTCATCGCCATGTGGTGGTGGTAGCCGCCGGCGCTGACGAAGAGCGCCTGGTCGCCGTACGTCGCGGTCTGGTCGAAGCCCAGGCGGTCGACGTAGAACTCGCGCGCGCTCGCGACGTCGCCCACCGACAGGTGGACGTGTCCGACGCCGGCGCTGCCGAGTCCGCGGCCGGCGGCTGCGGCATCCGCCCCTCGCTCGGTCAGGTGCTCGCGGAGGTAGCCGTTGGGGTCGAGGAAGATCGTGGCCATCTCGACCGTGCCGTGCGTCCAGCTCCACGTCGACCGGTCGCGGTCGAAGTAGAGCTCGACGCCGTTGCCCTCGGGGTCGTCGAAGTAGAACGCCTCGCTCACCAGGTGGTCGGCGCTGCCGGTGAAGGTGCCCGGGTGCTTCGACGCGACCGAGAGGAGCGCGGTGGCGAGCGCCTCGCGGGTGTCGAACAGGATGGCGGTGTGGAACAGCCCGGCGCTGCGGGGCGACGCGTGCTTCAGTTCGGGCGCGTGCTGGAGGATGACGGCGGGCACCCCGCCGCGGCCGAGAACGGCGACGGGGCCGTCGTGGCTCAGGAGCTCGAGCGTGACGCCGTCGCGGTAGTACCGGATCATGGCGTCGAGGTCGGCGACGCGGAGGGTCACCGGGCCCATCGCGGTGTCGGCGGCGAGGCGGTCGGGGGCGGCACCGGATGCGGCACCCGAATCAGTTGTAGGCACAACCATTTCAACCACGTCCTCCCGGCGGCTACTCCCGCCGCACCGGACCCCCCATCGATCCGGCCTAGAGCCCGAGCGTCAGCCGCTCCACGAGCGCCCGATAGCGTTCGGCCGTCTGCTCGACGATCTCCGTCGGCAGCGTCGGCGGCGCCGACTGCGCGGACCGGTCCCAGTTCGCCGCGAGCCAGTCGCGCACGATCTGCTTGTCGAAGCTCGCCATGCGGATCTCGGGCGTCGCGCCGGTCAGGTACGCCTCGAGGTCCCAGTAGCGACTCGAGTCGCTCGTCAGCACCTCGTCGGCGAGCGTCACGATGCCGAGCTCCCGGTCGGCGCCGAACTCGAACTTCGTGTCCGCGAGGATCAGGCCGCGCTCCTCCGCGACCTCGGACGCGTGCTGGAAGACCGAGAGCGAGATCGCGCGGAGCTGCTCGGCGACGGTCTCGCCCACGAGTTCGACCGTGCGCTCGTAGGAGATGTTCTCGTCGTGCTGGCCCAGCGGGGCCTTCCACGCGGGGGTGTAGACGGGCTCGGGGAGCCGGTCGCCGTCCTGCAGCCCCTCGGGGAGCGGCAGCCCGCCGATCGCACCCGTCGCGACGTACTCCGTGTAGCCGCTGCCGGTGAGGTAGCCGCGCACGACGCACTCGATCGGGAACATGTCCAGCGTCCGGCAGAGCATCGCGCGGTCGGCGACCGCGGCCGGGATCTCCGGCAGGTCGTGGTACCGATCGTCCTCCGCGTACGCGAGGTGGTTCGGCACCTCGGGCAGCCGGTCGAACCACCAGCGCGTGAGCGAGGTGAGCAGCGCGCCCTTGCCGGGGATCTCGGGCTCGAGGACCTCGTCGAACGCGCTCACCCGGTCGCTCGCGACGACGAGGACGACGGGCGAGAGCTTCAGGGGGTCGCCGGTCCAGGTGTCGTCGTCGGTCATCAGGGCGGTGGGCACGTACAGGTCGCGCACCTTGCCCGAGTAGACGAGGGTCCAGCCGGTGAGGTCGTTCACGTGGGTCATGTCCGTCTCCTTCGCGTCGCGGATGCCGCAGCCCGCCCGGGTGCGCGCCTGCTCAGTCCGCGACCCGCGCGGCGATGTCGGTGCGGTACTGCCCGCCGTCGAGGCGGAGCTGTCCGATCGCCTCGTACGCTCGGCGGCGCGCCTCGGCGAAGTCGTCGCCCAGCGCGACCACGTTGAGCACGCGGCCGCCCGTCGCGATGAGGTGCGGCTCCGCGTCGTCCTCGGTCGAGCCGACCGCCGTGGCCGCGTGCGCGAGGTGCACGCCCGGCACGGATGCCGCGGCGTCCAACCCGTCGATCCGGCGCCCGGTCTCGGGGGACTCGGGGTAGCCCTCGCTCGCGAGCACGACCGTGACGGCCGCGTCGGTGCGGAACTCGGGGCGAGGCAGCTCGCCGAGCCCGCCGGTGGCGGCCGCGTAGAGCAGCCCGGAGAGCGGCGTCGCGAGCCTCGGCAGCACGACCTGCGTCTCCGGATCGCCGAAGCGCGCGTTGAACTCGATGACGCGGATGCCGCGGCTCGTCAGGATCAGCCCCGCGTAGAGCAGGCCGATGAACGGCGTCTGCTCCTCGGCCAGCTGCTTCACGGTCGGCAGCGCGATGGTCTCGATGACCTCGTCGACGAAGGCGTCTTCACCGCCGAAGCGGTCGTCGAGCCACGGCAGCGGCGAGTACGCGCCCATGCCGCCGGTGTTCGGGCCCTCGTCGCCGTCGCGGAGTCGCTTGTAGTCCTGTGCGGGCGAGAGCGGCAGCACGTTCGTGCCGTCGGAGAGCAGGAAGAGCGAGACCTCCTGGCCGTCGAGGAACTCCTCGACGAGCACCGGGCCCTGCTGGAGGTAGTGCGCGGCGTGCGCCAGCGCCGCCTCGCGGTCCTCGGTGACGAGCACGCCCTTGCCCGCGGCGAGGCCGTCGGCCTTCACGACGTAGGGGGCGCCGAACTCGTCGAGCACCTCGGTCACCTTCGGCAGCGAGTCGACGAGGCTCGCGCGGCCGGTCGGCACGCCCGCCGACTCCATGATGCGCTTCGCGAAGGTCTTCGATCCCTCGAGCGCGGCGGCCGCCTTGCCCGGGCCGAACACGGCGATCCCCCTCGTCCGCAGCGCGTCGGCGACGCCCGCGACGAGCGGCGCCTCGGGGCCGACGACGACGAGCTCGATGTCGTTGTCCATCGCGTAGTCGGCGACGATCACCGGGTCGGTCGGGTCGAGCGCGATGGTCTCGACGCTGCCGCGCGACGACGACGTGGGGGATGCCGCGATCCCCGCGTTGCCGGGCGCCGCGACGATCTCGTGGCCGGCCTCCTCGTCGAGCAGGGCGAGGATGATGGCGTGCTCGCGCGCGCCCGAACCGAGGACGAGGATTCTCACCCGCTCAGGCTACCGGACCCCCTCGCGCCGGACCGGGCGCGTGACGCCCTCCCGGGCCGGCCCGACGACGGTCGCCTCCGTGGGGGAGGATGGTGGGATGCCGCGCAGGATCGGAGACGTCGAGGGGCGCGACGCGGTCGCCGCGTTCGTGCGAGCGGATGCCGCGGCATCCGTCGACCGCAGCACGCTCGCGCTCGCCGTGCGCTACACGCTGCAACTGCTCGCGGAGGGCGCACCGGGCGGCACGGTCGAGGTGCGCGTGCCGCCCTTCGGGGCGGTGCAGTGCATCGAGGGGCCGAGGCACACGCGCGGCACGCCGCCGAACGTCGTCGAGACGGATGCCGCGACCTGGCTCGGCCTCGCGACGGGCTCGCTCGCGTGGGCGGAGGCGCGATCCTCCGGCGCCGTCCACGCCTCGGGGCAGCGAGCCGACCTTGAGGACGTCGTGCCCGTGATCGACGCCGCGCGCCTCGGCTGACCCGCTCGCCGCCCTCCGCCGCGTGGGTCGTCCGGTGCCGCTCGCGGTCCTTCCGGCTTCATTCCGCATGGGAATTCGCGTGATGGGCCGCCGCGTGGCGGTGTGAAGCGGATTCGCATGCGCTGATCGGGGCACCGGCCGCATGCGGGAGAATGGACGGGTGAGCGATGCGAACCGTCCCGAGCCCGCCGAGTCCGCCGAGCCGGGCGCGGCGCCCGACGCCTCGGTCGCTCCCGTCGACCCGGGGATGACGGATGACGGCACCCGACCGAAGGTCGAGCGCATGGACGTCGACCCCGAGACGGGCGAGCACCTCGAGACCGACGTGACGAGCGACGCCGTGACCGTGCGCCGGTCGCCCCGCTACGGCAGCTTCCTGCTGCTCGGCGCCGCGCTCGGCGTGCTGGTCGCACTGATCCTCACGTTCGCGTTCCCCGAGAACGAGCAGTTCGACCGGGGCCAGGTGTTCGGGTTCCTGCTGCTGTGGTGCGGCGCGGGCGGGCTCGCCCTCGGCGGCGCCGCCGCACTGGTCATCGACCGGGTGCTCTCGAGGCGCCGCGGCACGGCCGTCGCCGAGCACGAGTCGACGCACTACGTGGGCGACGAGCCCGAGGCCTGATCCGTGCGGGCGGCGAGCAGCAGCCGCTCGAACGTCCCCACGCTGCCCTCGGCGCGTTCCAGGTCGATGCGTCCGAGCACGGGATGCCACTCGCCAGACGCATCGCGGCCGAGCACGACGGGCAGGCCCACGGCCCGGACGACGGCCGACGCCGCGGCATCCGTCACCTCGTTGCGATGTCGGAGCGCGAACGGCGCTCCGAGCCGGCGCACCATGTCGTCCCACTCGGGCTTGCGACGCCAGGTGTGCGTGATGTCGCACAGCGCGCACTCCGCGCTGCCCAGGAAGTGCCCGACGAGGTAGGCGAGCTCGCCGCGGACGCCGCCGTCGGCGTCGTAGACCCCGAGGTACTCGACATGCTCGACCATGGGGTCAGCTTCGCAGGGTCGACCGGAGGCCGCCTGTGAGCGCCGGAGCCCGCGTCAGCTGAGCTGGGTGCGCTCGACCCAGTCGAGGTACTCGGGCGTGACCGTGCCGGTCACGTACTCGCCCGTGAAGCACGACAGGTCGAGGCGATCGATCGGGGTGCCCTCGGTGATCGCGGCCTGGAGGTCCTCGACCTCCTGGTAGATCATGTGGTCGGCGCCGAGCTCGCGGGCGATCTCGGGGATCTTCCGGTCGTGGGCGACGAGTTCGGCGCGGCTCGGCATGTTGATGCCGTAGACGTGCGGGAATCGCACGGGCGGCGCGGCCGAGGTGAACGTGACCTTGTTCGCGCCGGCGGCGCGGGCCATCTCGACGATCTGCTTGGAGGTCGTGCCGCGGACGATGGAGTCGTCGACGATGAGCACGTTCTTGCCCCGGAACTCGGTGCCCATGGCGTTGAGCTTCTGCCGGACCGAGCGCTTGCGCGCGGCCTGCCCGGGCATGATGAACGTCCGGCCGACGTAGCGGTTCTTGTAGAAGCCCTCGCGGTACTCGATGCCGAGCTTCTGCGCGACCTGCATGGCGGCCGGGCGCGAGGAGTCGGGGATGGGCATGACCACGTCGATGTCGCCCTGGTCCATGTGGGTCGCGATCGTGTTCGCGAGCCGGTCGCCCATGCGCAGGCGCGCCTCGTAGACCGAGATGCCGTTCATGATCGAGTCGGGGCGCGCGAGGTAGACGTACTCGAACGAGCACGGCACGAGGCGCGGGTTCGCGGCGCACTGGCGCGAGATCATCTGGCCGTCGAGCGTGATGAAGACGGCCTCGCCCGGCTCGACGTCGCGCACGATCTCGTAGTCGCCGTTCTCGAGCACGAGCGACTCGGACGCGACGATCCACTCCTCCTTGCCGGCATCAGTCGTGCGCCGGCCGAGGATGAGCGGCCGGATGCCGAACGGGTCGCGGAACGCGAGCAGGCCGTAGCCGGCGATCATCGCGATGACCGCGTACGAACCCTCGACGCGCTCGTGCACGTGCGACACGGCCTGGAAGACCTGGTCGGGGTCGAGGTCGAGGCCGGTGATCCGGCCCTGCAGCTCGGTCGCCAGCACGTTGAGCAGCATCTCGGTGTCGCTCGTGGAGTTCACGTGGCGGCGGTCGATGCGGAAGAGGTCCTCCGAGAGTTCGCGCGTGTTCGTGAGGTTGCCGTTGTGGACGAGGATGATGCCGTACGGCGCGTTCACGTAGAACGGCTGGGCCTCCTCCTCGCGCTCGGCGGCGCCCTTCGTCGTGTACCGGACGTGGCCGAGGCCCATCGTGCCGAGCAGCGAACGCATGTCGCGCGTGCGGAACGCCTCGCGCACCTGGCCGCGGGCCTTCGACATGTGGAAGACGGGTCCGTCGGCCGTCGCGATGCCCGTCGAGTCCTGGCCGCGGTGCTGCAGGAGGAGGAGGCTGTCGTAGATCTGCTGGTTGACGGGCTCGGTGGAGACGATGCCGACGATGCCGCACATGCGAGCGATGGCTCCTCGGGAGGTGTGGTGATGCGTCCGAGCTGGACGATACATCCTCGCACACGCGCGCGTGTGAGCCGGCTGAACGGACGCCGCTGCTCACGTGAGCGCGGCCCTGCTCGGCGGGGCCGCCTGCCGGCCGAGCGGCGCCCTGCGGCCAAACGATGAACATACATCGCGGGCGGTGCACGCGGGGGAGGTTTTCGGATCCCTCCGGCGGGTTCTCGATTTCCGCGAAGGATGCCTCGGGCCCTCCCCCCGAACGGGGGACGTGTGCCACGCTCTCCCGCATTCGCACAACTGCGGCGCGGCGACCTTTGGGGGGACCGCCGCCGCCTGCTCAGAAAGGGCTCACTCCATGAAGCTCACCTCAATGCGCGCGGCACTCGCCGGCGCCGCCCTCGTCGCCTGCGGGCTCCTCGCCGCGCCGACCGCCGCGTCGGCCGCGCCGCCCGCGGTGCCGCCGGGCGTCGACCAGCGGGCCGTGCCCGCCGCCGAACGGGCTGCGGCCGCCGGGTACTGGACCGCGGAGCGCATGCGCACGGCGGCGCCGGCCGACGTGTTGCTGGCCGGCAAGTCGGCATCGACGCCGGCCGCGGAGGTCGCCGCCGGCGCGCCGGTCACCTACGGCAAGCCGGCCCCGGCCCAGGAGATCACGCCGATGGCCGCGAACGAGTCGCCGGTGCCGAACATCGGCAAGGTGTTCTTCACGCTGAACGGCCGCAACTACGTGTGCTCGGGCAACTCGGTGAGCGCGGCGAACGGCAGCGTCGTCGCGACGGCCGCGCACTGCGTGCACTCGGGCAAGGGCAAGTACGCCACGAACTGGACGTTCGTGCCGGCCTACGAGAACGGCGCCGCGCCGTACGGGCAGTGGGTCGCGACGTCCCTCACGGCGCCCCGCCAGTGGACGAAGGGCGGCGACATCACGTACGACACGGCCTTCGCGACGGTCGGACAGGTCGCGGGGAAGACGCTGCAGGCGACCGTCGGGGGCACGGCGATCTCGTTCAACCAGGCGCGCGGACTCTCGTACGAGGCGTTCGGGTACCCGGCGGCGGCGCCGTTCAACGGGCAGACGCTGAAGTCCTGCGCGGGCACCGCGACCGCCGACCCGTACGGCCAGACGCAGTCGCAGGGCATCCCGTGCGACATGACCGGCGGTTCGTCCGGCGGCCCCTGGTTCCTCGGCAACGGGTCGCAGAACTCGGTGAACAGCTTCGGATACAACAACATCCCGAACGTCATGTTCGGGCCGTACTACGGCTCGGTCGCCCAGTCGACCTACGCCACGGCGGCGGCATCCTGATCGCACGTCGAGGCCGCTGAGCGCGGCCGCCGGAGCGCGGAGCGCCCCGCACCGAGGGACCGGTCGGGGCGCTTCGTCGTGCCGGCGACGATCGGGGGTTGCTTTCCGACTTTGTTTAGTTCTAAATTAAGCCTCGACCCCGCAGGACGACCTGCTCCACGGACACAGAGGCATCGATGGCGATCCACTCCAGCAACCGAACCGACGTCAACCGCTCGGCGATCCTCGCCCGGCTCGGCGCCGACGGCCCCGCCTCGCGTGCCGAGCTCGCCCGGGTCCTGGCGCTCTCGCCCGCGCTCATCACGCAGCTCGTGAAGGAGCTGCTCGCCGACGGCCTGCTCGTCGAGCTCGAGCAGGCGCCCTCCAACGGCGGGCGCCCGGCGCGCATGCTGGGCCTCGCGACCTCGGCCGGGCACGCCATCGGCGTCAAGGTGGTCGCCGACCACGTGGCCTTCGTGGAGGTCGGCGTCGACGGCCGCGTGGTCCGCTCGGCGAGCGAGCCGTTCGACGCGACGGCCAGCACGTTCATCGCCGGACTCGTCGAGCGCATCCGCGGCTTCATCGCCTCGGGAGACGGCACCACGGTGCTCGGCCTCGGAGTCGGCGTGCCGGGCAGCGTCGACCGCCTCGGCAACGGGGTCGTGGACTCGGCCCAGCTCGGCTGGAGCGGCGTCGAGCTCGGAGACGCCCTCCGCCGTGCGACCGGCCTTCCCGTCGTCGTCGAGAACAACGTGAACGCCCTCGCGGTGGCGGAGCGCCTCTTCGGCCTCGGCCGCTCGCACGACAACTTCCTCGTCGTCACGATCGGCACGGGCGTCGGCGCCGGGGTCGTGCTCGACGGCAACGTGCTGCGCGGCGCCTCCGGCGGCGCGGGCGAGATCGGTCACTTCCCCGTCGCCGACGACGGCCCCCGGTGCGGATGCGGCAACGACGGATGCCTCGAGGCGCACATCGGCGAGGGAGCGCTCGTCCGCGACGCCCGCGAGCTCGGCGTGATCATGCCGGACGGCGGCATCGACGACCTGCTCGCCGCGGCCGACGCCGGCGACCACGGCGCGGCGGCCATCTACCGCGAGGCCGGCCGACTGCTCGGGCGCACCCTCGCCGGCGTCGTGCACACCGTGGACCCGGCCCTCGTCGTCGTCCTCGGCGAGGGCACGACCGGCTGGCGCCATTGGTCGCCCGGGTTCGAGCCGGCGTTCCGATCGCACCTCCTCCGCCACCGCAGGAGCCTCCCCGTCGAGATCGAGACCTGGCAGGACGAGAGCTGGGCGCAGGGCGCCGCCGCCCTCGTGCTCGCGATGCCGTTCGACTCCGCCGGGTCGGCCGGCGACCAGGGGCGACTCATCCGCGAACGCCTCGTCGGCCAGGTGGTGCGCCGATGACCGCGCTCATCGGCGAGGCCGCCGCCGACGTCGGCGCCGATCCGCGTCCGACCGCGTCGCGCGACCGCGCGCCGCGGACCCCCGGCCGCCGCGCTCGCCGGCTCCGGTACGCGCTCACGGTGCTCGCCTTCCTGCTGCCGAGCGCAGTGCCGCTCCTCCTGTTCGTCCTCGGTCCGATGGTCGCCGCGGCGTGGATCAGCCTCACCGAGTGGAACCTGCTCGCACCCGCGCAGTGGGTCGGCCTCGAGAACTACGCGAACCTGCTGACCGATCCCGAGACGGCCGACGTGTTCCTCCACACGCTGACCTACATCGTCGGCTACCTGCCGCTCGTGTACGTCGGCGGGCTCGCGATCGCGCTCGCGCTGAACACCGCGTTGCGCGGCCGGACGGTCCTCCGCGGCGTGTACTTCCTCCCCGTCATCACGAGCTGGATCGTCGTCGCCCTCGTCTGGCGGTGGTTGCTCAACCCGTCGAACGGCGTCGTCAACACCGTGCTCGCCTGGTTCGGCATCGACGGCCCCGGGTGGTGGACCGACCCGGCCTGGGCGATGCCGTCGATCATCCTCGCGTCGGCGTGGAAGGACCTCGGCTTCGTGATGGTCATCCTGCTCGCCGGCCTCCAGGCGATCGATCCCGAACTGCTCGACGCCGCACGCGTCGACGGGGCGGGATGGTGGCGCCGGCTCTTCTCCGTGACGCTGCCGCTGCTCTCGCCCGCGACCTTCTTCGTCATCGTGATCTCGCTCATCAACGGCTTCCAGGTCTTCGACCAGGTGTACGCGATGACCGGCGGAGGACCGGGCGGTGCGACCCAGGTCGTCGTGCAGCAGATCTACGACCTGACCTTCCGGTACGGGAAGGCGGGCGAGGCGTCCGCGCTCTCGTGGCTGCTGTTCGTCGTGATCCTCGCCGTCACGGTCATCCAGATCCGCGGTCAGCGCAAGTGGGTGAACTATGGCTGAGACGACGCTCGCCCCCACGACGGCTCGGGCCGGCGGCATCCGCCGTCGCACGGACGCCGCGCGTGCGGCGCTCGCCCGCAGCGTGGTGCTGCACGTGATCATGGTGCTCGGCGCCCTGGCGATGTTCTTCCCGTTCTACTGGACGGTCGTCACGTCCCTGACCCCGGGCAGCGGACTGAGCTCGTCCCCCTCGCTCATCCCGGCGGACGCGAGCCTCGACGCGTACCAGCGGCTCTTCGCCGACCTGCCCTTCGCCCGGGTCGTCGGCAACAGCCTGCTGCTCGCGACCATCACGACGCTTGCGCAGCTCTTCACGAGCGCGACGGCGGCGTACGCGTTCAGCCGACTGCCGTTCCGGGGCCGCACGGTGCTCTTCGGCATCTACCTCGCGACGATGATGATCCCGCTGCAGGTGCTCGTCGTGCCGCTGTTCGCCGAGCTGCGGGCCTGGGGCCTCGTGGACACCTACCTCGGCGCGCTGCTGCCGACGCTCGCCGCCGCGTTCGGAGTATTCCTCCTGCGCCAGGCGATGAACCAGGTGCCGTTCGAGCTCGACGAGGCCGCGGCGCTCGACGGGGCCGGTCACTTCCGGATCTTCTGGACCGTGATCCTGCCGAACATCCGTCCGGCGCTCGCGACGCTCGCGGTGTTCGCGTTCATGGGCAGCTGGAACAGCTTCCTGTGGCCGCTCGTCGTCCTGCGCTCGCCCGAGCTGCAGACGCTGCCGGTCGCCCTCGCCGGCCTCCAGGGCCAGTACACGACGCAGTGGGACATCGTCATGGCCGGCTCCGTCGTGAGCATCCTGCCGATGCTCGCCATCTACCTGTTCGCCCAGAAGTACGTCATCCAGGGGGTCGCGAACACCGGCCTCAAGTGAGGTCGCGAGCCGCGCCCGCGTCCCGAACACCCGCTCCATCCACCCATCCATCCATCACCGACCCACGCCTCACCCCTATCGAAGGAGATACGCACCATGAGGACCACAGCACTGGCCGGCGTCGGCATCGTCGCCGCCACCGCCCTCGCCCTGACCGGCTGCTCGGCCGGCGACTCGTCCGGCGAGGCCGACGGCCCCGTCACGATCACGTATACGAACTTCATCTCGAACGGCGGCAACGAGGAGAACCTCCAGGCCATCGTCGATGCCTTCGAGGAGGAGAACCCCGACGTCACGGTCGAGGTCACGACGCTGCCCTACGCCGACTACGGCACGGCGCTGCAGACCGACCTCGCCGCGGGAACGGTGTCGGACGTCTTCGACATCGAGTACGCGAACTTCGCGCAGTACCAGGCGAACGGCGTGCTCGCCGAGCTCGATCCCGAGGACCCGTCCGCCTATCGCGCGAGCGTTCTCGAGGCATACCAGGCGGATGGCACGCAGTACGCGCTGCCCAGCTCGTTCTCGACCGTCGTCCTCTTCTACAACGCCGACCTCTTCGAGGCCGCGGGCGTCGAGACGCCGACCTCGGAGTGGACCTGGGCCGACGAGCAGGCCGCGGCCGAGGAGCTCACCGACGAGGCCGCCGGCGTCTGGGGCGACCACCAGCCCGTCAGCTTCTACGAGTACTACAAGGTGCTCGCGCAGAACGGCGGCGAGTTCCTGAACGGGGACGGCACCGCGGTCGCGTTCAACACGCCCGAGGGCGTCGAGGCCGCCGAGTGGCTCGTCGGCAAGAGCGGCACGACGATGCCGAGCATCGAGGACGGCCAGGGAACGCCCGACTTCGACACCAACCTGTTCCTCGACGGCGAGCTCGCCATGCTGCACACCGGCATCTGGATGTTCGGCGCCTTCGCCGACGTGCCGTTCGGCTGGGACATCGCGGTCGAGCCGGGCAACACGCAGCAGGCGAGCGCGCTCTTCTCGAACGCGGTCGGCGTCTCCGCCGGCTCGGAGCACCAGGAGGCCGCGGCGGCGTTCGCCGAGTACCTCACCTCGGGCGACGTCATGGTCCAGACCCGCCTCGACGCGGGCTGGGAGCTGCCGGCGACCTCCGACGAGGCCGCGCTCGACAGCTACCTGACGCTCGGCGACCCGGAGAACCGCCAGGCCGTCTTCGACTCGCTCGAGGACGTCGCGCTCCCGCCCGTGGTCGCCGAGGGCCAGCAGGAGATGCAGGACATCATGACCGAGGAGCTCGTCGAGGCGCAGGCCGGACGCAAGACCGTGCAGGAGGCGCTCGACTCCGCCGAGGAGCGCATCAACGCCGCGATCGGCGGCTGACCGCTCGCACCACCTCGGGGCCGGGCGTCCACGCGCCCGGCCCCGCTCCCATCCACGACGCACGAAGGCAGCTCCACGATGACCGTTCCCACGACCGCACGCGCGGGCCTCGCCGCACTCGTCGCCTCGAGCGCCGACCTCGTCGGGTCGCTCCAGGACGACGGCGGAGCGTACCCGGCGAGCCCCACGTTCTCCGCGTACGCGGGGTACAGCTGGTTCCGCGACGGCGCCTTCATCGCCGACGCGATGTCGGCGTACGGACGCACCGGGTCGGCCGAGCGGTTCTTCGACTGGTGCGCCCGGGTGCTCGAGTCGCGCCGCGACGAGATCGACGCGATCGCGGCCGCGGCGCGCGCCGGTGCGCCGGTCGCGGATGCCGCGATGCTGCCGACCCGGTTCTCCTTCGACGGCCGCGCCGGCGACGACGAATGGTGGGACTTCCAGCTCGACGGGTACGGCACCTGGGTCTGGGCGGTCGCCGAGCACGTGCGACGCCACGGCGCGGGTGCACGGCGCTGGGCGCCGGCGATCTCGCTCACGGTCGACTACCTCGCGACGTCGTGGCAGCGACCCTGCTTCGACTGGTGGGAGGAGCATGCCGAGCACGTGCACGTCTCGACCCTCGGCTGCATCGCGGCCGGTCTCCGTGCCGCGGCCGCACTCGGCGTGCTCGACGACGAACGGGTCGCGCTCGCCACGTCGACCGCCGCGGAGGTCGAGGCCTTCATGGCGGCGCGCGGCGTCGCCGACGGTCACCTCTCCAAGTGGATCGGTTCGCCGGCCGTGGACGCGAGCCTCGCGGCGATCGTCGGCGTCATGGACGTCGTGCCCGCGACATCCGCGCTCGGCGCCGGCACCATCGCCGCCATCGAGCGCGACCTCGCCGTCGACGGCGGCGTGCACCGCTTCCTCGGCGACACCTACTTCGGCGGCGGCCAGTGGCCGCTGCTCTCGTGCTTCCTCGGCCTCGCGCACGCGCGGGCCGGTGACGCCGATCGGGCGCGCGAACTGCTCGGATGGGCCGCCTCGACGGCGGGGCCCGACGGTTCGATGCCCGAGCAGGTCGAGCGACACCTCCTCGACGCCGCGCGCGTGGCGGAGTGGGTCGAGCGCTGGGGCACGTCGGCCGACCCGCTGCTCTGGAGCCACGCCATGCTCATCCGCCTCGCCGTCGAGCTCGACGGCGCACCCGAACCCGCCCCCGAACCCGCCCCCGCACCACAGGAGTTCCCCGCATGATCCGCCACCGCCCGCTCGGCTCCGGCCACCCGTACTCGATCGACACGGAGCAGCGCTGGCCGCTCGACCCCGTCGCTGGCGAGCCCCTGCGGCTCGGCGTACGCGCGACGCCCGACGTCGAGTCGGTCGGGGTCGAGCTCGAGACGACGGATGCCGCGGGCGAGCGTCGCACCGAGCGCCTTCCGCTCGCGCGGGTCGCCCGGACCTCGCGCGGCCAGACGATCGACGGCGGGCACCTCGCGTCCGCGCAGGCGCGGCTCGCCCGCAGCGCGGGCGGCTGGGCGGTCGAGTTCCCGGCGCCCGATGCGGGCAGCGCCATCCGCTACCGCTTCGTGGGGCGGGCGGCCGACGGCCGCGATCAGCGCACGCGCCGGTTCGAGACGACCGTGTCGGGGTGGTCCGACGCGCACGACGACCTGGTCGCGGTCGCCGGCGCGAGCCGGGTCGTCCCGGGCAGCGTGCGGGTGCTGACCGACGGCGCGCGCGTGCGTCGCGTGCGCTTCGCGCTGCCGCTCGCCGACGGCGAGCACGTGACCGGCTTCGGCGAGCGCTTCGACGCGCTCGACCACCGCGGCGCCGAGCTCGACTCGGTCGTGTTCGAGCAGTACAAGAGCCAGGGCGCCGAGCGGAAGACGTACCTGCCGATGCCGTTCGCGCACGTCGTAGGCGGCGAGGGCTGGGGATTCCACGTGCGAACGTCCCGCCGCGCCTGGTTCGACATCGGCGCGAGCGAGCCCGATCGGCTCGTCGTCGAGGTCGAGGCGGATGCCGCGGCCGGCGAACCGGCCGTCGCGGTCGCGTTCTACGACGGCGACCCGCGCGCCGTCCTCGACGCCTTCCTCGCCGAGGTCGGCCGTCCCGAGCAGCTGCCCGACTGGGTGTTCCGGCTCTGGGCGAGCGGCAACGAGTGGAACACGCAGGCCGAGGTCGTGCGTCAGATGGACCTGCACCGCGAGCACGACGTGCCGGTCGGTTCGGTCGTCATCGAGGCGTGGAGCGACGAGCGCACCTTCACCGCGTTCCGCGACGCGCGATACGAGGTGACGGAGGACGGCGCCCCGCACCGGCTCGCCGACTTCGAGTTCCCGGCGGACGGGGCGTGGCCCGACCCGAAGGGCATGGTCGACGACCTGCACGCCCGCGGCATCCGGGTGCACCTGTGGCAGATCCCGCTCCTGAAGGCCCGCCCGCACCCGACCGGGCAGGCGCGTGCGGACGCGCTCGCCGCCGAGCGCGAGGGCGTGCTGATCCGTGAGCCGAACGCACGCGGCGATCTGCGCGCGTACCGGAATCGGGGCTGGTGGTTCCCGCTGTCGACCATGCCCGACCTCACCGACGGCCGCGCAGCGCGGTGGTGGACCGAGAAGCGCCGGTACCTCGTCGAGGAGGTCGGCATCGACGGGTTCAAGACCGACGGCGGCGAGCATGCCTGGGGTCGGGAGCTCGCGTACCTCGACGGCGCGCGCGGCGACGAGGCGAACAACCGCTTCCCGGTCGCGTACGCGAAGGCGTACGGCGACCTGCTCCGGTCGGCGGGCAAGGCGCCCGTGACGTTCAGCCGGGCGGGCTTCACCGGCTCGCAGGCGCACGGCGCGTTCTGGGCCGGCGACGAGAACTCGACCTGGGAGGCCTTCCGCTGGTCGATGTTCGCCGGGCTCTCGGCGGCTGCGAGCGGCATCCTCTACTGGGGCTGGGACCTCGCGGGGTTCTCCGGCGAACTGCCGAGCGCCGAGCTGTACCTGCGTGCGACCGCGGCCTCGACGTTCGTGCCGATCATGCAGTACCACTCCGAGTTCAACCACCACCGCACCCCGTCGCGCGACCGGACGCCGTGGAACGTCGCGGAGCAGACCGGCGACCAGAACGTGCTCCCCGTGTTCCGCGCCTTCGCGCAGCTGCGAGAGCGACTCGTGCCGTACCTCTCGGCCGAGGCCGCCGAGAGCATCCGCACCTCGGCGCCCCTCATGCGCCCGGTGTACTTCGACCACCCCGAGTGGGATGGCGCCTGGACGCATCCGCTCCAGTGGTTCCTCGGCCGCGACCTGTTCGTCTCGCCCGTGCTCTCCGAAGGGCAGGTCCGTCACGAGGCCGCGCTGCCGCCCGGCGAGTGGGTCGACGCGTGGACGGGCGACGAGGTCGCCGGCGACGCGCTGGTTCGCGTCGAGGTGCCGATCGACCGGATTCCGGTGTTCGTCCGGGCGACGGCGTGGCCCTCACTGGGCGACGTCTTCGCGTCGTCCTGACGAATCCACCCGTACGCATGAGGATCCGGGTGACGGGGGCTGAGGCGACTCGTGCGCCGGATTCTCATGCACCGGCGGTGCGGCGCGCGCGGAGCGGACCGCGCTACCGCGCGTAGAGCTCGACGAAGGTGCGCAGCATTCGGCTCGGCTCGGACACGACCGCGCGGGCGGCCGCGGCCAGCGTGAGTTCGAGCTCGTCGGCCGCGAAGTAGCCGTAGCTCGCGTAGGCGCGGATGCGCACCTGGATGCCCTCGAGGTCGAGCTCGGGGTGGAACTGCGTCGCGTAGACGTTGGCGCCGACGCGGAAGACCTGCACGGGGCACGTCGGCGACGATCCGAGCAGCGTCGCCGACGACGGCAGTGCGCGGATCGCCTCCTTGTGCCCGACGAACGCGTTGAAGGTCTCGGGCAGCCCGGCGAGCAGCGGGTCCTCGGCGCCGGCCTCCGTCATCGTCACGGGGACCACGCCGATCTTCTCGGCGTAGCGGTCGTCGATGAGCGCGCCCTGGTGCGCGCCGAGCGTGCCGACGCCGTAGCAGGCGCCGAGGAAGGGGAAGTCCCGGGCGACGACCTCGTCGAGCAGGGTCGCGAACTCGGCCTCCACCCGATGCTGGACCGCCGACTTCCGATCGGCGGGATCGGAGGCGTTGAACGGCCCGCCGCCGACGAAGATCCCCGACAGGGCGTCGAGGTCGAGCCGCGGCATCGGCTCGGCCTCGAGGCGGACGCGGATGAGGTCGCGCTCATCGAGTCCGGTGCCGCGGAGGAAGAGGGCGTACTCCTCGTCGGCGGGCTGGTCCTCTGCTCGGGTGGCGAGGAGCACGAAGGGCTTCACGGCCCCACGATACGCGCGGCGCTCGCCTCGTGTCAGTACTGCGAGGGCGTGGGCAGCACGGCCATGGTGCAGCGCGACACGCACACGAGTCGCCCCTGCTCGTCGGTGATGCGGATGTCCCACACCTGCGTCGTGCGGCCGCGGGTGATCGGGCTCGCCTCCGCGTACACCCACCCCTCGGAGACCGGGCGGACGTGGTTCGCGTTGATCTCCATGCCGACGCAGTAGAACTGCGCCGGGTCGACCGTGAACGATGCGCCCCAGCTCGCGAGCGTCTCGGCGAGGGCGACGGATGCTCCGCCGTGCAGCACGCCCGCCGGCTGGCGGGTGCGGTGGTCGACGGGCATCCGCCCCTTCAACGACCCGTCCGTGACCTCGGTCATCTCGATGCCCAGGGCGCGGATCAGGGCGTGCTCGCCGCGCGAGTTCGCCCACTCCAGTGAGGGCTCGCCGAACCAGATGCTCATGGGCATCGAGTCTGCCACGCGCCGATGCTGCGCCGGCGGCGGCCGGGCGGCCATGATGGTGCCGTGGGCGACGACGAGGACCTCCGCGCACTGCACGAACCGGTGCACGAACCGGTGCTGGGTCCGGTGCCGGCCGCGTCGTCGGCGTCGCGCGATCCGGTCGTCGACCTCGCGCGGGTCGCCTGCATCCTCCTGGTCGTGGTGGCGCACCTGCTCATGGTCGGGGTCGGCCTCGATCCGTCGGGTCGCATCGTGCTCTCCCGCCCCGTCGAGGAGCAGCCGTGGTTCGTCCCGGCGACGTGGGTCGGGCAGATCATGCCGCTGTTCTTCGCGCTGGGCGGCTTCACCGCGGCGACCTCGTGGCGTCGTCGGCGGGCACTGGGCGACACCGCCGCCGACTTCGTCCGCTCGCGCACGCTGCGTCTGGCGGCGCCGGCACTCCCGTTGTTCGCCGTCCTCACCGCTGCGCTGCTGATCGCGGCCTTCGCCGGCGTCGACCCGGCACTGCTCGACACGATCGCCGCGGGCATCGGCGTGCCGCTCTGGTTCCTCGCCGCATACCTCCTCGTGCAGTGCCTGGTCCCGTGGCTCCTCGCGCTGCACGAGCGCGCGCCGCGCGGCACGCTCATCGTGCTCGCCGGGGCCGCCGCGATCGTCGACCTCGCCCGGTTCGCGACGGGCAGTCGTGAGATCGGGCTGATCGACCTGCTCTTCGTCGGCGGCTTCGTGCAGCAACTCGGGTTCTGGTACGCCGACGGGTGGTTCGGGGGTCGACGGCGGGTGCAGCTCGCTGCCATCGCGGTCGCCGCCTACGCGCTGGCCTGGCTCGGCGTCGCCGCCGGATGGCATGCGCCGAACATGCTGACCAACCTCGACCCGCCGACGGTCTCGCTCATGCTGCTCGGCATCGCGCAGGTCAGCCTGCTGACGCTCTTCCACACCGCGCTCGGGCGGCTCATGGCGTCACGGCCCGTTCGGGTCGTCGTGGGACTGGTGGCGAGCCGGGCGCTGACGCTGTACCTCTGGCACCTGCCGGTCATCGTCGTCATCTCGGCGGCGTCGCTGCTCCTGCCGGCCCTCGCTCCCGCGCCGACGCAGGTCGCGTGGTGGGTGGGGCGACCCGCCGTCTTCGTCGTCGTGCTCCTCGTGGTGTGGCTGATCTCGTCCCCGCTCGCACGATTCGAGCGGTTCGCCCGGGCGGCCCGTCCCGGGTCCCGCCGGCCGTCGGCGACGTCGATCGTGGTCGCCGCGGTGCTCGCGCTCATCCCGCTCCTCGGGGTGATCCTCCGCGGGCTCGACCTCGCGCTGGCCGCCGCGGGGACCGTGCTGCTCGCGGCCGCCGTCGTGCTGGACCGGGCACGCCCGCCGGCTTCGGCCTCACCGGGGTCGCGCGACGTCAGGCGAGCTCGGCGATGATCGGATGGATCGCGTCGTCGAACGCCGCGGCATCCGACCGCAGCGTGTCGGTGACGGCCACGGTCTTCTGGCCGATCCACCAGATGCCGGATGCCGCCAGCGGCAGCACCTCGACGTTGAGCTCGAACGAGTGTGCGCGACGGCCCACCTCCCGCTCGTGCTCGGCGATCGAGCCCGCGTAGGCACGGTAGGTGTCGCCCGAGCGTGCGGCGGACGCCGTGCGGTAGCGCTCGTGCGCCCACTCGGCCCAGGCCAGCGCGGCCTCGGCGTGCGGCCGGATGGCGGCCGCGAGCGACTCGGCCCCGGTCACCGGGAGCGCGACGGCCGTGCCGAACTCCTCGACGAGTTCGAGCGGCACCGGCGACGGGTGGGTCTCGGGCTCGATGGTCATGGTCCACCACTCGCGCCACTGCTTCTCGAGGGTGTCGTGCGCGTCGACGTCGCGGGACCCCTCGGGGCCGATGCGGCCGACGTCGCGGAGCCGCGGGAGCTCGGCGGGCGAGGCGACGCCGAGCACCTCCCGCAGGTAGAGGGCGAGGAGGGCTCCGGTGCTCGCGTTCTCGCGAATCACCCACGATGGCGTGGCACCCGCGTGCATGCACGGATTCTACCGCCGGCCCCCGACAGCGAGCCCGAGCGGCGCGCGCCGCGCGGGTACCCTTGACGGGTGAGCGCGAACTCGTCCTATGCCGCTGCCGGAGTCGACACCGCCGCCGGCGACCTCGCCGTCGAACTGATGAAGGAAGCGGTCTCGAAGACGCACGGGCCGAACGTGCTCGGCGGCGTCGGCGGCTTCGCCGGCCTGTACGACCTCTCGTTCGCCAAGGACTACGCGCGCCCCCTCCTCGCCACCTCGACCGACGGCGTCGGCACGAAGATCGCGATCGCGCAGGCCCTCGACATCCACGACACGATCGGCCAGGACCTCGTCGGCATGGTCGTCGACGACATCGTCGTGGTCGGCGCCACGCCGCTCTTCATGACCGACTACATCGCGTGCGGCAAGGTCGTGCCCGACCGCATCGCCGCGATCGTGACCGGCATCGCGCGCGCGTGCGCCGAGACCGGCACGGCGCTCGTCGGCGGCGAGACCGCCGAGCACCCGGGCCTCATGGGCGTCGACGACTACGACGTCGCCGGCGCCGCGGTGGGCGTCGTCGAAGCCGACCGCGCCCTCGGCGCCGAGCGCGTCCGAGACGGCGACGTCGTCGTCGCGATCGAGTCGTCGGGGCTGCACTCCAACGGCTACTCCCTGGTCCGGCACATCCTCTCGAACGCGAAGCTCTCGGTCACGGATGCCTCGGCCGACCTCGGCACGACCTGGGGCGAGGCCCTCCTCGAGCCCACGCGCCTCTACTCCGGCCCGCTCGTGCGCCTCCTCGCCCACGACGCCCTCGGCACGTCCGTGCACTCGCTCTCGCACGTCACGGGCGGGGGCATCGCGGCGAACCTCGCGCGCGTGCTCCCGCGCGGGTCGTGGGTCGAGGTCGACCGCTCGACGTGGTCGCCGCAGCCCGTGTTCCGGGTGCTGAACGACCTCGCCGGCACGACGCTCGAGTCGACCGAGGGCACCTGGAACCTCGGCATCGGCTTCTTCGCGGTCGTCGCAGCGGATGCGGCGGCATCCGTCATCGCCGAGCTCGGTGCGCTCGGCCTGCCGGCCTGGCAGGTCGGCACCGTCTCCACCGGCGAACGCGATGCCGCGGCATCCGGCTGGGAGCAGGGCGCCAAGGGCGTGGACGGCGGGGCGGTCCGCCTCGTCGGCGGCTACGCGAGCTGATCGCATGCGCGCCGCCGTCTCGATCGGGCTCCCCGGAACCACGGCCCCGGAGACGCTGCGCGCGCTCGCGCCGCGGCTCGAGCGGCTCGGCTTCGACGGGCTGTGGCTGAATGACGTGCCGGGCGGCGACTCGCTCGCGGGGCTCCGCGAGGTCGCGGACGCGACCCAGCACCTCCGGCTCGCGACGGGCGTGATCCCGATCGACCGCCGGCCCGTCGCGACCCTCGACCTCGCCGGCATCCCGGCTGAGCGGACGACGTTCGGCATCGGCTCCGGCGGCACGCACCACCCCGTCGGCGCGATGGCCGATGCCGTCGCGGAGCTCCGCGGTCGCACCGATGCTCGCATCGCGGTCGGCGCCCTCGGGCCGCGCATGCGACGGCTCGCGGCCGAGCTCGCCGACGCCGTCGTGCTGAACTGGCTGACACCCGCTGCCGCGGCCGACGCGATGGACGACCTCCGACGCGACGCGGGCGACCGCTCCGGCGACGTGCGCGGCGTCCTCTACGTCCGCACGATCTCCGACGGCGCGGCGCGCGCGGCGCTGCAGAAGGAGGCGGACCGGTACGGCTCGTACGTGTCGTACGCGGCGAACTTCGCCCGCCTCGGCGTGCAGCCGATCGACGCGACGATCAACCGCGAGTCCGCCCTGCACGCCTTCGACGGCGTCGTCGACGAGGTCGTCCTGCGGGCGATCACGGCGGGCGGCACGCTCGAGGAACTCGAACGGTTCGCGGAGACCACGGCGGAGTGGCGCGCGGGCACGTCGAACGCCTGAGGCGGGACGCCGCCCGAGACCGCGAGGAGCCCGACGCCGCGGGACCATCGGCCGTGAGCGGCCGCGCCGGGCGGGGCTAGCGTCGCGGTGTGGGTGAGCGCTCGTCGATGCGAACAGACCGCCGGGCCGCGTCGGGTGCCTTCAGGATCGGCCGCTGGGTCTCGGGCACGGTCCTCGGCGAGAGCGTCGGGTTCCTGATCCCGGTCGCGGGCTTCGCCCTCGCCGACGCCGCGGGCCTCGTCGGCTGGCCCGCCCGCTGCTGCTGGTCGCCTTCGGTGCCGGGGAGGGCGCCCTGCTCGGCCTCGGCCAGTCGCTCGGGCTGCGCGGGGGCCCGGCCTCGGTGCCCGTCGGCAGGTGGATCGCCGTGACGGCGGCCGCGGCCGCCGCCGCCTGGGCCATCGGGATGCTGCCGTCCACCCTCGCGGATGCCGGTAGCGCGATCGACTGGGGCCGGCCCGCGACGTGGGTGGTCGTCGGTGTCGGCGGACTGGTGCTGCTCGCGAGCATCCCGCTCGCGCAGTGGCCCGTGCTGGCGACGACCGGCATCCCCCGCGCCTGGCGGTGGGTGCCGCTCGGCATGCTCGGCTGGCTCGCGGGCCTGCCCTTCACGTTCGCGCCGTCGCCGATCGTCGACGTCGGCACGCCCGCACCGGTCGTGTTCGCGCTGTTCGCCGCATCCGGCGTGCTCATGGCCGTCACGATGGCGCTCGTGATCGGCCACGGGCTCAGGCGGATGCTCCGCGGTTGACGCGCGCACGTGGCGACGACCGCGCCGCCGGGACGCGGAGCGGTCGTGCGGACACGCGAAAACCCCGGCGCGACGACCTCTCGGAACCGCCGCTCAGCCGGGGGATATCAGGAGCGGTGGGACCCGTCGTCGTGGACGTAGGAGTCGTCGTCGGCGTATTCCGCCCACTTCGACATCTCCTCGTCGGTGTGGTCATGCGAAGCCGTGAGCTCGCGCTCGAGCGCGCTGTAATCGGTGGCCGGGCTGAAGTACTTCAGCTCCCGAGCGACCTTGGTGTGCTTGGCTTTCTGACGGCCGCGCCCCATGCGTGACCCCCTTACGACGTCTGGCCGGATGGGATGGACGTCACCCGGCTCTTTGATAATGAACAATCCCGGCTGGTAGTTTACCACCGCCCCGGGGGCCGGATGGATGCCACGGCGGCGCTGTGGAGGCGCCGGGGAGTCCCCGATGTGGCCCGAAGCACCCCTCCGGGCATGGTGGGATGGTGGGGTGGATGCGATCCCCGACCGCGTGAAGGTCGCGGTGATCGGCGCTGGACAGGCGGGGCTGTCCGTCGCCTTTTACCTGCGACGCTTCGAACTCGTCGCCGACGAGGACTTCGTCATGCTCGACCGCGCGCCCGGACCGGGCGGCGCGTGGCAGCATCGCTGGTCGTCCCTGCGCCTGGGCACGGCGCACAAGGTGAACGACCTGCCGGGCATGGGGGAGCTCGGCATCAGCTTCGAGACGGCCGACCGCACGCTTCCCGCCAAGGAGGTCGTCGCGGACTACTACGGCAGGTTCGAGGAGCACTACCGGCTGAACGTGCATCGTCCGGTCGACGTCCGTCGCATCAGCAACGACGGCGTCGACCTGCGCATCGAGTACGAGGACCTCAGCCCGCAACCCATCGAGGAGCTGAAGAGCCGCGGGTTCTTCGGCCGCCGGCGGAAGACGTTCGAGGCGGCGGCGCCGCCGCCCGCGCCCCGCGGGGAACTGCGCGCGCAGTACCTCGTCAATGCCACGGGCACCTGGGGGTCGCCGTTCGTGCCGTACTACCCGGGCATGGGCGACTTCCGCGGACGCCACCTGCACACGTCCGACTTCACCTCGGCCGAGGACTTCCGCGACGAGAACGTGGTGGTCGTCGGCGGAGGCACCTCGGCGATCGGCTTCATGCTCGAGCTCGAGGGCGTGGCATCCGGCCTCACCTGGGTGTCGCGCCGCCCGATCGACTGGCTCGACCGGCAGGAGCTCGACCTCGAGGGCGCGTCGGCCGCCGTGTCGCGGCAGGACGAGGCGGCCCGCGCCGGTCGAGCGCTGCCCTCGGTCGTGAGCGGGACGGGCGTGCCGAAGAGCCGGCGCATCGCGGCCGGGATCGACCGCGGCCTGCTGTCGGCGAAGCCGATGTTCGACCGGATCGAGGCCGACCGCGTCGTGTGGGCCGATGGCAGCGAGGCGAAGGCCGACGTCATCATCTGGGCCACCGGCTTCCGACCGGAGCTGCGCCACCTCGCCCCGCTGAAGCTCCGCGAGCGGGCCGGCGGCGTGACCGTCGGGCAGGGCGCGGCCTGGCACGACCCGCGGATCTTCCTCGCCGGGTACGGGCCGCAGGCGTCGACCGTCGGCGCGAGCCGCGCGGGGCGCATGATCGCGCGCCAGATCATGGCGATGATCTAGCCGGGCGGCTACCCGCGGACCAGCAGGTACATGCCGAGCGCGGCGCCGATGCCGAGCGCCAGCGTGACGAGCACGTTGAGGACGGCCGCGCGCCAGCGGCCGCCGTCGGCGAGCTCGATGGTCTCGACGCACCACGTGCTGAACGTGGTCAGCCCGCCGCAGAACCCGGTGACGAGCACGAGTCGCACGTCGTCGGAGACGGCGGCCAGCTCGGCGAGCGCGATGACGGCGCCGGCGAGGCCGGAGCCGACCACGTTCACCACGAGGATCCCGCCGGGCAGGTGTCCCGGGCGCACCGGGTACGCCTTCGAGAGCAGGTAGCGGAGGACCGCGCCCACGGCGCCGGCCACGAGCACGGCTGCGACGGCGAGCGCGCTCACAGCGTCGCCCCGTCGTCGGTGACCTCGGTCGGCATCGGCCGGTGCGCGATCACCGAGCCGAGCTTCAGGCCGGCGGCCGCGAGCGCGAGGCCCGCGACCAGCGACAGGCCGAGGTAGAGCACGGCCAGCGAGGTCGCCTCCTCGCGGTCGAGGATCGCGACCGCGCCCATTACGGCCGAGAGCGTCGTGAACGAGCCGATGAGCCCGGAGCCGATGCCCGCCTTCAGCCACGACGGGGTCGACGGCCGGGTCCAGAGCCCGCCCGCGAGCCAACCGAGCACGAAGGTGCCCACGAGGTTCGCGATGAGGGTCGACCAGGGGAGGCCGTCGTCGGCGTGCGGAAGCACGGTGTCGAGCACGAGGCGGAGGCCCGTGCCGGCGAGGCCGCCGACGAAGACCGCAAGGGATGGGGGCACCCGTCGAGGCTACGCCGTGCCCGGCACCACGGCGGGCAGCACCCACACGTTGGACGGCAGCCACGTGCCCTTCGGGAACTCGAACTCCTCGACGCCCTCGAGCACGAATCCGGCTCTCCGGCAGAGTGCGTTCGACGGTTCGTTGTCGACGCGCGGGTAGGCGGCGATCGGGCGGGCGGCGTCGGCGGTGCGCGCCTCGTCGATCACGAGCGCGAGTGCGGCGCGCGCGTACCCGCGGCCCTGGAACGCGGCCTGCACCGTCCAGCCGAGCTCGAACAGCGCCCGCCCGCCTTCGTCGCGCGGCCAGAACCCGATCGCGCCGACGCCCTCCGGGTGCTCGGGCGTCACGATCGCGTACATCTGCGACGAGCCGTCGTGCCACCCGCGCAGGTACCGATCGTGCCGCGAGACGACCTTCTCGTCGGTCTCGGGACCGCCGAGGTGCTCCATGAGCTCGGGCGCGTTGTTGCGCCTCAGCAGGTCGAGGTCGCCCTCGGACCACGGGTGCAGCGCGACATCCGTCATGCCGCCATGCAAGCGGATGCCGCCGACATCACCGCTGCGCGAGCTCCTGCAGGACCTCGGTACGGACGTCGGCGAGCCGGGTGCGCAGCAGCGACACCGTGTCGGCGGTCACACGGCCGCGGTTGGCCTGGTTGCGCAGCTCCAGCCGGATCTGCTGGCGGAACTCGGTGATGGCGAGGTCCGCCTCGTGCATCGCACGCGTCGACTCCGCGGTCGGCTGGGGGGTCGCCGGCTCGGTGGTGGCGGCCTTGCGCGCATCGCGGGCCGCGCTCGCGAGCTCCGCCCGGAGCGTGCGCATGGCCGAGTCGACCTCGGCGCGGACGCCCTCGGCGAGACGTCGGATCGAGTCGGTCACGTCGTCCTCGATGGCGTCGAGCTCGTGCCGACGGGACTCGAGTTCGGCCCGGCCGGCGTCGGTGATCTCGTACACCGACTTGCGACCGTCGGTGCGCTTGGTCACGAGTCCCTCCTCCTCGAGCTTGGCGAGTCGCGGGTAGATCGTGCCGGCGCTCGGCGAGTACGTGCCGCCGAAGCGGTCGGACAGCGCCTGGATCAGTTCGTACCCGTGACGGGGCTGCTCCTCGAGCAGGGCGAGCAGGTAGAGGCGCAGGTTGCCGTGGGCGAACACCGGCGGGGTCATGCGGATGCCTCGTCGGCGGGAGCGCCGGCCGACGCGGGCTGGCGACGGATCACCGAGATGTCACCCGACACGCTGTTCGCGCCGAGGTCGAGCCACGTGCCCTCGAGCTCGCCCGTGACGCGCTCGAAGCCCTTGCCCAGCGTGCCCTTGATCTGCGTGTCGTCGAGCAGCAGCTTGCCGCTCACGGTGTTGACGCGGTAGCGGGCGCCGCTGCCGGAGTCGAAGCGGAGCGTGAGGTCGCCCGAGACGCTGTTCGTGTCGACCCGGCTGGGCGTGCCCTTCGCGTCGAGCACCATGTCGCCGGAGACCGTGTCGACGTTGAACGAGCCGACCTCCCCGGTGACCGTCACGTCGCCCGAGACGGTGTGCGCCGTGACCTTGCCGGTGTGGTCGCCGACCGAGACCTCGCCCGAGACGCTCGAGCACTCGACGTCGCCCGCGTGGTTGTCGATGACGAGGTCGCCCGACACCGAGCTGAACTTCCCGTCGTTGTCGAAGCCCGACACGAGCGCGTCGCCCGAGACGACGCCGAGCTTCATGGCGACGTGCCGCGGCGCGAGGATCGACACCTCGGCCTTGGCGCTGCCGGTGAAGCCCTTGAAGACCTCGAGGAAGTTGTCCCACCGCAGCTGCGGGTGGTCGATCTCGAGCGAGTCGCCGTCGATCCGGATCATCAGGTCCTTGCCGGTGACGTTCGAGACCTCGACCCGGGCGCCGGGTTCGTCGTGCGCGATGACGTCGACCTTGCCGCCGATGAGGCTGACCTTGAGCTTGCGGACGAGCTCGAGGTCGATGACCCGACTCTCCCCGGGGTTCACGACCCACTTCTCGATGGCCATGTGCGTGCTCCTTCTGCAGTCGATTCGAGATCACGATATATCGCGTTTGGAGGCGAGTCAAGATATATCGCGTTTCGGGCGCTGGAGACCGCATCGCAGCATCCGCTTGACCTTGACGCTGCGTCAAGTTCTACCGTGGAACCACGACGATCCGGGAGACACGAGAGGAGGCCGCCATGGACTGGTCGATCCAGGAGATCGCGAAGCTCGCCGGCACGACGAGCCGAACGCTCCGCCACTACGACGACGTCGGGCTGCTGCCGCCGAGCCGCATCGGCGGGAACGGCTACCGGTACTACGACCGCCCCGCGCTCGTGCGGCTGCAGCGGATCCTGCTGCTCCGCGACCTCGGGCTCGGGCTCCCGGCGATCGCCGACGTGCTCGCCGGGCAGACCGGCGAGGCCCGAGCGCTCGAGGGCCACCTCGCGTGGCTCCGGCACGAGCAGGACCGGCTGGCGCGCCAGGTCGCGTCGGTCGAACGGACGATCGAGGCATTGGAAGGAGGTGAGGAGATCATGGCGAAGGACATGCTGGACGGCTTCGACCACACGCAGTACCGCGAGGAAGTCGAGGGGCGCTGGGGTCGCGACGCGTACGCCGCAGGCGACAGCTGGTGGAACGGACTCGGCGTCGACGGCCGCGCCGCGTGGAAGGCGCGGACGGCCGAGCTTGGCCGCGACTGGACCGCGGCCGCGGAGTCGGGCGTCGCGCCGGACTCCGCGGAGGCGCAGGCGCTCGCGAAGCGACACGTGGAGTGGCTGACGGGCATCCCCGGCACGCCGGCGGGCACGCCCGGCGGTGACGTCAGGGCGTACGTGCTGGGTCTCGGCGAGATGTACGTCGCCGACCCGCGCTTCGCGGCCAACTACGGCGGCGAGCAGGGCGCGACGTTCGTGCGCGATGCGCTCGCGGTGTACGCGGAGGCGAACCTGTAGGCGCGGTCGCGGCTCCGACTCCGGCGACGCCGCCGACGACGAGGGATGCCGCGGGGCACGCGCCCCGCGGCATCCGGCCCGACCGGCGTCAGGCCTGCGCGGGCGCCGCGCCCGTCGCGGGGTGCGGGATGTCCCTGCCTCGGGCCCCGCGACGGACGGACGGGCCGCGTCGCACCGCGAAGAGCGGGATCGTCCACCCGCAGAGCGGGCCGATGAGCAGCGCGAACGCGAGCGTGCCGACGCCGACGTTGCCGCCGAGGAGGAACCCGGTGACGAGCACGGTGACCTCGATGCCGGTGCGGACGATCCAGATCTTCCAGCCGGTGCGGCGATGCAGGCCCGTCATGAGCCCGTCGCGCGGGCCGGGGCCGAAGTGGGCGCCGATGTAGAGGCCGGTGGCCGCGGCGAGCACGACGATGCCGCCGAAGAGCATGACGATCCGGAGCCAGAGGTCGAGCCCGGTCGGGATCATCCAGAGCGACAGGTCGGCGAACGGCCCGACGAGCAGCGCGTTCATCAGCGTGCCGAACCCGGGCTTCTGGCGGATCGGGATCCACAGCAGCAGCACGATGCCGCTCGTGATGACGGTGATCAGGCCGAAGCCGAGCCCGGTCTGCTTCGCGATGCCCTGCGTGAGCACGTCCCACGGGGCGACGCCGAGCTCGCCGCGGACGATGAGCGCGATGCCGAGTCCGTAGAGGTACAGGCCGCCGAAGAGCTGCACGAGGCGGCGTCCGAAGACGGGCGCGGAGTCGGCGGTGCGAGGGAGTCGAATCGGCATGATGGCAATCCAATCCTCGAATTGGCCTTTCGGCAAGAAGCCAATTCGCCTAAAGTGGCCCGCATCATGGAAGCCACCCTCAGCGCCCGCGCCCTCGAGAACCTCCTCGGCGCCTGGCGCGGCGACGGCGGCAGCGCCTACCGGGCGCTCGCCGACCGCATCCGCCTGCTGATCCTCGACGGCCGCATTCCCGTCGACACCCGCCTGCCCGCCGAGCGCGACCTCGCCGAGCGACTCGGGCTCAGCCGCACGACCGTCACCGCGGCCTACCGCGAACTCCGCGACCAGCGGATGCTCCGCAGCATCCGCGGATCGGGAAGCGTCGCCCGCCTGCCGGGCGCGCCCGCGGTGCTGCCCATCCCGCCCGCCGCCGACTACGTCGACTTCTCCAAGGCCGCGCTGCCGGCGCTGCCCTGGCTGGCCGACATCGCGCGCGACGCGGTCGAGGACCTCCCTGCGCACCTCGGCGACTCCGGGTTCGACCCGATCGGGATCCCGCACGTGCGGGCCGCGATCGCCGACCGCTACACCGCGCGGGGCCTGCCGACCGACCCCGAGCAGGTCATGGTCACGCTCGGCGCCCAGCACGCCATCGCGCTGCTCTCCCGCGCGCTCGTCGGGCGGGGCGACCGGGCGCTCATCGAGGCGCCCACCTACCCCCACGCCTACGAGGCCCTCCGCGCCGCGGGCGCACGGCTCGTCACCGTCGCGACCGCGCCGCACGACGTCGGACCCGACGGGTTCGGCACCGCCGACGAGGCCGGCGACCTCGTGCGCGCCATGGGCCACGCGAACCCCGTCGCGGCCTACCTCATGCCCGATTTCCACAACCCGACCGGCCGATCGCTCGGCGCCGAGGCGCGCGAACGCGTGCTCGACGCGGCCGCCCGCCAGGGCACCGTCGTCATCGCCGACGAGACGACGGCCGAGCTCGACATCGACCGCGGGCTCGACCTGAAGCCGCTCGCCGCGTACGGCCCGGCCGTCATGGTCGGCTCGGTCGGCAAGACCGTCTGGGGCGGCGTCCGGGTCGGCTGGATCCGCGCCGACCGGCCGCTCATACGCCGGCTCCTGGCCGTGCGCTCGCCCGGCGACCTCGGTACGCCGATCCTCGAGCAGCTCATGGTGGCGCGACTGCTCGCCCGCATGGACGACATCCTCGACCTGCGGCGCGAACAGCTGCGCGCCGGCCGCGACCACCTCGAGCGCCGGCTCGCGGATGCGTTCCCCGGCTGGCACGTGCCGCACGTCGACGGCGGCATCGCGACGTGGGTCGGGCTCGGCGCGCCCGTCAGCTCGCAGCTCGCGCTCGCCGCACGCACGCAGGGCCTCATCGTCGCCGCGGGACCGCGCTTCGGCATCGACGGCGCCTTCGAGCGCTTCCTCCGCCTGCCGATCTGCTACGACGCCGAGACGACGGATGCGGCGGTGCACGCGCTCTCCCGTGCGTGGGGGTCGCTCGCGCGCACGCCCGTGCCGGACCAGAGCGTCCTCGCCGCGGTCGTGTAGCCCCGCCCGGAACGTTCACCTCGCGGCAATCCGAGGTTCGCCGGGCGGGACCAGAGTGAGGGCCGTCCCGTGTCCCCAGACCGAAGGTGATCCATGCTCTCCACCCGACCTCGCATGCGGCGCGCCGCCGCGCCGATCCTCGTGGGCGCCGTCGTCGCGGGCTGCCTCGCCGCAGCCCCGGCCGCCGCACTGCCCGTCCGCACCGCCATCGTCGACGCACCCGTCGAGGTCGTCGCCGACGGTGCCGCACTGACCATCTCGCCCGTCGGCACGTACGAGACCGGGGTGTTCGACGAGTCGGCCGCGGAGATCGTCGCCGCCTTCGACGGCCGGCTCTACGTCGTCAACGCCCGGGCCGGGCTCATCGACGTCATCGACGTCACGAAGCCGTCGAAGCCGAAGAAGGTGGGCGAGGTCGCGAGCGGCGGCATCGCCAACTCGGTCGCGATCCGGGCCGACGGCCTCGGCATCGCCGCGGTCGAGGACGCGGACGACAAGACCGCCCCCGGGCACGTCGTCTTCTTCGACGCCACGAAGAAGAAGCCCCGCGTGCTCGGTTCGGTCGAGGTCGGCTCGCTGCCCGACATGGTCGCCCTCACTGCGGACGGCACGCGCGCGGTCGTCGCCAACGAGGGCGAGCCGGCCGACGACTTCTCGACCGACCCGGAGGGGTCGGTCTCGGTCATCGGACTCCCGGCCACGGTGTCGGCCGCCGCCCAGGCGGACGTCCGCACCGCGGACTTCCACGAGTTCGAGGCCGGCGGCTCGAAGACCCTGCCGGAGGACGTGCGCGTGTTCGGCCCGCAGCCGGAGGCCGACCGCCCGGTCTCCCGCAACCTGGAGCCGGAGTACGTCGCCGTCGACGGCGACACCGCGTACGTCGCGCTGCAGGAGGCGAACGCGTTCGCCGTCGTGGACCTCGAGGCCGCGACGGTCGAGGAGATCCTGCCGCTCGGGTTCGTCGACCACTCCGAGCCGGGCCACGGCATCGACCCGTCGGACCGCGACCCGCAGGGCGCCCCGACCTTCGACATCCGCACCTTCGAGGGCCTGAAGGGCATGTACCTGCCCGACGGCCTCGTCGCCTACCGGGCGGCCGGCGAGACCTACCTCGTCTCGGCGAACGAGGGCGACGCCCGCGAGTGGGGCGACTACGTCGAGAACGCCCGGGTGAAGGACCTCGGCGACGACGGCCTGGCCCCGATCTGCGATGCGAGCCCGGCAGCCGGGTTCACCGGCGACGCCGACCTCGGGCGGCTGAACGTCTCGACCGCGATGGGCCTCAGCGCCGACGGCAGCTGCTACGAGGAGCTCTACGCGTTCGGGTCGAGGTCGTTCTCGATCTGGACGACGGCCGGCGAGCAGGTCTTCGACTCGGGCGAGGACTTCGAGCGGATCACGCACGAGGCCGCGCCGGGCTTCTTCAACTCCAACCACGGCGAGTCGAACCTCGAGGGCCGGAGCGATGACAAGGGCCCGGAGCCGGAGAGCCTGGCGATCGGCGAGGTCGACGGGCGCACCTTCGCGTTCATCGGCTTCGAGCGCGTCGGCGGCGTCATCGCCTACGACATCACCGACCCTGCGGCGTCCACGTTCGTCACCTACTTCAACAACAGGGACTTCTCGGTCTCGGTCGATGGCGACGGCGTCGACCTGCTCGCGGCGGCCGGCGACCTCGGCCCTGAGGGCCTCACCTTCATCCCCGCCGAGACGAGCCCGACCGGCGAGCCGATGCTCGCGGTCGCGAACGAGGTCTCGGGCACCACGACGCTGTACGCGATCGCCGCGACCTCGTAGTCGACGCGCCGAGCGCCCAGCAGGAGACGACGGGGCGGTGGGACGAGTTCCCACCGCCCCGTCGGGTCGCGCTTGGGGGCGCGCTTCACAGCTTCCCGTTATCCGGACGCCGCCGTCCGCTGCGAGAATCGAACCCATGTCCGTCCTCGCGAAGCTCAGCATGCGCAACCGCGCCCTCATCGCGCTCATCACCGTCGTCGTCGCGATCTTCGGCGGCCTCGCGCTGAACGGGCTGAAGCAGGAGCTGGCGCCGTCGATCCAGCTGCCCCAGCTGTCGATCATCACGGCCTACCCGGGCGCGTCGCCCGACGTCGTGAACGCGGATGTCTCGACCCCGATCGAGACCGCGATCCAGGGCATCACGGGGCTCGAGTCCACGTCGACCACGAGTTCCACGGGCGTGTCGCGCGTCGTCGCGAGCTTCACGTTCGGCACCGACCTCGCGTTCGCCGAGCAGAAGCTGCTGTCGTCGGTGAACCGGATCGCGCCGACCCTGCCCGACGACGTCGATCCGCAGGTCATCGCGTTCAGCTTCGACGACCTGCCGGTCCTGGCGGTCGCCGTGACCGGCGCCGAGGACGTGTCCACGCTCTCCGACGAGCTCACCAGGACGACCCTGCCCGAGCTGCGCGACATCGACGGCGTGCGCGACGCCGCCCTCGTCGGCGACCGGGGGCAGCGCGTCGTCATCACGCCCGACGTCGCCGAGCTCGCCCGGTACGGGCTCACGACGCAAGCGATCCGCGACGCGCTCCAGCAGAACGGCGCGCTGCTCCCCGCGGGCCAGATCACCGAGGGCGACTCGACCTTCGCGGTGCAGGCCGGCACCCGACTCGGCAGCGTCGACGACGTGAGCGCGCTGCCCCTCGTCGGCGCCACCGAACAGCAGCCGGTGCCCGGCGCGACGCCGCCGGACGGTGCACTTCCCGACGGCACCGTGCCCGACGGGACCGGAGCGGGCACGGGCGCCGACGGGACCGACGGCACGGGCGCGACGGACGGCACGACCGGGTTCCCCGGATCCGACGGCACGACGGCCACGGTCGCCGTGCCCGTCGCCGTCACGATCGGCGACGTGGCATCCGTCGAGCTCACCGAGAACCCCGAGACGAGCATCTCGCGCGTGAACGGCGAGTCGGCGCTCGCGATCTCCATCACCAAGCTGCCGTCGGCCAACACCGTCGAGGTCTCCAACGCGGTCGCCGCGGCGCTGCCCGACCTGCAGGCCTCGCTCGACACGACGAACCCCGGCACCGAGTTCACCGTGGTGTTCGACCAGGCGCCGTACATCGAGCACTCGATCGAGTCGCTCGCCGTCGAGGGACTGCTCGGTCTCGTCTTCGCCGTGCTCGTGATCCTCGTCTTCCTGATGTCGGTGCGGGCGACGCTCGTGACCGCGATCTCGATCCCGACCTCGGTGCTCATCACCTTCATCGGCCTCCAGGCCGCCGACTACACGCTGAACATCCTCACCCTGGGCGCGCTCACGATCTCCGTCGGCCGCGTCGTCGACGACTCGATCGTCGTCATCGAGAACATCAAGCGCCACCTCGTCGCGGGCGTCGACAAGGCCGCGACCATCGTGCACGCCGTGCGCGAGGTCGCCGGCGCGATCACCGCGTCCACGATCACAACGGTCGCGGTGTTCCTCCCGATCGCGCTCGTCGAGGGCGTCACCGGCGAGCTGTTCCGGCCCTTCTCGCTGACCGTGACGATCGCACTGCTCGCGTCGCTCCTCGTGTCGCTCACGATCGTGCCGGTGCTCGCGTACTGGTTCCTGAAGCCCGCGAAGCCGCGCAAGGGCCAGACCGAGGCGGATGCCGCGGCGGAGGCCGCGTTCGTCGACGAGGTGCGGGTCGCGCCTGAGCCCGCCGCGGGCGCGACCGGTGCGCCGTCCGCCCTCTCGAGCGAGGACGTCTGGCTCGCACCCGAGTTGCGCGACGTGGACGGGCCGACCGGGCGCCGGGCGCCGTCGACGGCCTCGGCCGTTCCTCCCGCCGAGGCGGCCGGCGTCTCCTCGGCACCTGCGAGGTCGACGGGATCGGTCCCACCGCAGGACGAGCTCGAGCATCCGTCGCGCCTGCAGAAGGGCTTCCTGCCGATCCTCTCGTGGACGCTGAAGCACTCCGCCGTGACCATCGTCGTCGCCGTGCTCATCCTCGGCGGCACGGTCGCGCTCGCGCCGTTCATGAAGACGAACTTCCTCGGCGACAGCGGGCAGAACACGTTCCGGGTCACGCAGGAGCTGCCCGTCGGCTCGAGCCTGGAGTACATGGCGGCGGCGTCCGAGCCGGTCGAGGAGACCATCCGCGGCGTCGAGGGCGTCGAGACGGTGCAGGCCTCGATCGGCACCTCGACCGGCGGCGGCGCACTCGCCGCGTTCGGCGGCGGCGGGACCACCGTCGCCTACAACGTCACGACCGACGAGGACGCCGACCAGCTCGCGCTCCAGGAGGAGGTGCGGGCCGAGCTCGACGACCTCGACGACGTCGGCGAGATCACGCTCGCCGCGCAGAGCGGATTCGGCGCGTCGAGCGACATCGATGTCGACATCACGGCCGCGAACGAGACGGACCTGCGCGCCGCGACCGACGCGGTGGTCGAGGAGCTGTCGGGCCTCGACTCGCTCACGCAGGTCACGTCGAACCTCGAGGCGTCGCAGCCGTACGTGGCGATCGAGGTCGACCGCGCCGCGGCTGCCGAGGCGGGCTACTCCGAGGTCGCCCTCGGCACGGTCGTGTCGGCCGCCATGCAGCCGCAGTCGGCCGGATCGATCGTGATCGACGAGCAGACCCTGACGATCTACCTCGCCTCCGATGAGCCGCCGTCCTCGCTCGACGCCCTCCGCGCGCTCGAGGTGCCCACGCCGACCGGCGCGGTGCGCCTCGACGAGCTCGCCACGGTCGAGCAGGTCGAGGGACCGTCATCCGTCACCACCGTGCAGGGACTGCGCAGCGCGACCGTGGCCGCGACCCCCGCGGGCGACGACCTCGGCACCGCGAGCGCCGACGTCCAGTCCGCGGTCGCCGCGGTCGACCTCCCCGACGGCACGTCGGCCTCGCTCGGCGGCGTCACGGCCGACCAGCAGGAGTCGTTCTCGCAGCTCGGGCTCGCGCTCCTCGCGGCGATCCTCATCGTCTACGTGGTGATGGTCGCGACGTTCCGGTCGCTGCTGCAGCCGCTGCTGCTGCTCGTGTCGGTGCCGTTCGCCGCGACGGGCGCCATCCTGCTGCAGGTCGTCACGGGCATCCCGCTCGGCGTGGCGTCGCTCGTCGGCGTGCTCATGCTCGTCGGCATCGTCGTCACCAACGCGATCGTGCTCATCGACCTCGTGAACCAGTACCGCGACCGGGGCATGACCGTGCGCGATGCGCTGCTGCACGGTGCCTCGAGGCGTCTCCGACCCATCCTCATGACCGCGCTCGCGACGATCTTCGCGCTCCTGCCGCTCGCGCTGGGCATCACCGGCAGCGGCGGCTTCATCTCGCAACCGCTGGCGCTCGTCGTGATCGGCGGCCTCCTGTCGTCGACCGTGCTGACGCTGCTCGTGCTGCCGTCGCTGTACGACCTCGTCGAGGGCGGGCGCGAGCGTCGGCGCGAGAAGCGGGCCGCGAGGGCGGCTGCCGCGACTGAGGAGCCGACTCCGGCGCCCGCGATGGCGGGGGGTGCACCGGCCGTCGCCGCGGAGCGCCCGGAGCGCGGCGCCGACGGCTCCGGCACGGCGCGACCGGCCGACGGAGGGTCGTCCGGCGACCCCGGTCGGACGGACTCGGCGTCGGACGCCGGTCCCGATCCGGACGCCGGCGGCGACCCTGACGGCAGCGGCGACCTCGACGCCGGCCCGAAGCCCGTCAGCTGACCGGCTCCACCGCCTCGAGCCGCACGATGACCGCCTTCGAGACCGGGGTGTTGCTCTCCTCGGCGGCGCTGGCGAGCGGCACCAGCACGTTCGCCTCCGGGTAGTACGCGGCGGCGCAGCCGCGCGCCGTCGGGTACGCCACGAGGCGCTGGTTCGCCAGGCGCCGGTCGGGCTCGCCCGGCCACTCGCTGACGACGTCGACGCGCTGCCCGTCGGCGAGGCCGAGCTCGGCCAGGTCGTCGGGGTGCACGAACACCACGTCGCGCCCCTTCCGGATGCCGCGATAGCGGTCGTCCAGGCTGTAGATGGTCGTGTTGAACTGGTCGTGCGAGCGAAGGGTCTGCAGGATCAGCCGACCCGGCGGCCGCTCGAGGTGCTCGAGTTCGTTCACCGTGATCATCGCCCGGCCGGTGGCCGTGTCGAAGCGGCGCTCGTCGCGCGGGCGGTTCGGCAGGATGAAGCCGCCCTCGCGGCGCACGTCGTCGTTGAAGGACTCGAATCCGGGCACCACGCGCGCGACGCGGTCGCGGATCAGGTCGTAGTCGCGCTCGAACCCGCGCCACGGGATGCCGTGGCGGTCACCGAGCGTCGCCTCGGCGAGCCGGCACACGATCGCGACCTCGGAGAGCAGGCCCGGGGCGACGGGCGGGATCGCGCCGTGGCTCGCGTGGACCGCGCACACGCTGTCCTCGACCGACACGAACTGCGGGCGGCCGTCCTGCAGGTCGACCTCCGTGCGGCCGAGGGTCGGCAGGATGATCGCCTCCTCGCCCGTGACGACGTGCGAGCGGTTGAGCTTGGTCGAGACCTGGACCGTGAGCCTCGCGCCGCGCATGGCGCGCTCCGCGGCATCCGTGTCGGAGATCGCGCCGACGAAGTTGCCGCCCATGGCGATGAAGACCTCGATGTCGCCGCGCTGCAGGCCCTGCACGGCCTGCACGGCGTCGGTGCCCTCCCTGCGCGGCACGGGGAAGCCGAACTCGGCCTCGAGCGCCGCGAGGAATCGCTCGGGCATCTTCTCCCAGATGCCCATCGTGCGGTCGCCCTGCACGTTGCTGTGCCCGCGGATGGGGGAGGCGCCCGCGCCGGGCCTGCCGATGTTGCCGCGCAGCAGCAGGAGGTTCACGATCTCGCGGATCGTCGGCACGGCCTTCTTCTGCTGCGTGAGGCCCATCGCCCACGTGATGATGACGCGGTCGGCGGCGAGGTAGTCGGCCGCGAGCGCGTCGATCTCGTCGACCGCGAGGCCGGTCGCAGCGGCGACGGCCGCCTCGTCGAGGTCGGCGAGGTGCGCTCGGAACGCCTCGAGCCCCGACGTGTGCGCGTCGAGGAAGTCGTGGTCGAGCACGGTGCCGGGCGCGGCGTCCTCGGCGTCGAGCACGCGCCTGGAGACCGCCTGAAGCAGGGCCATGTCGCCGCCCGAGCGGATCTGCAGGAACCGGTCGGCGATCGCCGTGCCCTTCCCGAGGATGCCGCGCACCTTCTGCGGGTTCCGGTAGCGGATGAGTCCGGCCTCGGGCAGCACGTTCACGCTCACGACGCGCCCGCCCGCCCGTTTGGTCTCCTCGAGGGCGGTGAGCATGCGCGGATGGTTCGTGCCCGGGTTCTGCCCCATGACGATGACGAGGTCGGCCTTCGCGAAGTCGTCGTAGTGCACGGTCGACTTGCCGATGCCGATCGTGGAGATCAGGGCCGTGCCCGTCGACTCGTGGCAGAGGTTCGAGCAGTCTGGCAGGTTGTTCGTGCCGAAGGCGCGCACGAACAGCTGGTAGAGGAACGCGGTCTCGTTCGAGGTCCGCCCGCTCGTGTAGAACGCCGCCCGGTCGGGGGAGTCGAGCGCGTTCAACCGGTCGGCGATGATCCGGAACGCGCCCTCCCAGGAGATCGGCTCGTAGTGGTCGGACCCCGCGGGCTTGTGCACGGGCTCGGTGAGCCGGCCCTGTTGGCCGAGCCAGTACTCGCCGCGGCCCTGCAGCGACGTCAGCGAGTGCTCGGCCCAGAACTCGCGGGGCACGGTGAGCGGCGTCGCCTCCCACGTCGTCGCCTTCATGCCGTTCTCGCAGAACTCGAGCACGTTGCGGTGGCTGGGATCGGGCCACGCGCAGCTCATGCAGTCGAAGCCGTCCTTCTGGTTGATCGCGAGGGCGAGCCGCGCGGTGCGCGAGAGCCCCATCCGCGCGAGCGCGGGCTCCATGGAGTGCAGGATCCCCGGCACGCCCACGGCCCAGTCCTTGGGGTGGCCGACCTCGAGGTCGGGATACGCCTCCGGCGCCGGCTCGACCATCAGCTCGCCTCCGCCCTGGGGGATGCCGCGGAGCGCTGATCGACGACCGCCGACTCGTCGATGCGCTCCGCGCCCGCGTACACGACCATCGATTCGCCGCGAAGGAAGCCGACCAGGGTGAGACCGGATGCCGCAGCGTGCTCGACGGCGAGCGACGACGGCGCCGACACGGCGGCGAGCACCGGGATGCCGGCCATGGTCGCCTTCTGCGCGAGCTCGAAGCTCGCGCGCCCCGAGACCTGGAGGACCGTGCCGCGGAGCGGCAGCAGCCCCTCGCGGGCGGCCCAGCCGACGACCTTGTCGACGGCGTTGTGGCGCCCCACGTCCTCGCGTAGCACGAGCAACTCGCCAGTCCACCCGTCGAACAGCGCGGCCGCGTGCAGGCCCCCGGTGCGTTCGAAGACGGCCTGCCCGGCGCGCATCCGGTCGGGGAAGCCCGCGAGCCGTTCCGGGGAGAGCCGCAGGTCGTCGCCGGCCACGTCGTAGGCCGAGCGCGTCCGTACGGCGTCGATGCTCGCCTTGCCGCAGACGCCGCACGAGCTCGTCACCGTGAAGTTGCGTTCGGTCGAGGCGTCCGGGGAGGGCACGCCCGGTGCGAGGCCGAGGTCGAGCACGTTGTAGGTGTTCTCGCCCGGCGCGCCGCAGTGGATGGCGGCGGCGACCTGGTCGCCCCGTGCGACGACGCCCTCGGAGACGAGGAAGCCCGTGGCGAGGTCGACGTCATGCCCGGGCGTGCGCATCGTCACCGCGAGCCGCCGCCCGCCGACCCGGATCTCGAGCGGCTCCTCGACCGCGAGGTGGTCCTCGCGCCGGGAGGTCGCGCCCCCGACGGTGATGCGTGCGACCCGCGTCCTCGCGGTGATCCTGCCCATGCGTCCTGCCTACCACGCCGCCCCGTGCGCCGCGCGATCTAGGGTGAACCCGTGGGCGTGGTCGATGCGGTGATCCTCATGGGCGGTCGCGCCGAGCGGCTCGGCGGCATCGCGAAGGGCGACCTCCGGGTCGAGGGGCGCACGCTGCTCGAGCGCGTGGTCGACGCCGCCGCGGTGGCCCGCGGCCGCGTCGTGGTGGGCGAGGTCGGTGCCTCGCAGTTGCCGTCCGGCGTGGTCGTGGTGCGGGAGGAACCGGCGTTCTCAGGGCCCGCCGCCGCGGTGGCGGCCGGGGTCGCGGCCCTGCCGCCCGGCACGGACGGCGACGACGCGGTGCTGCTGCTCGCGGGCGACCAGCCGCATGTCGACGAGGCGATCGCGCCGCTGCTCGCGGCGCTGGCGGGAGCGGATGCGGCCGCGGTCGACGGCGCGCAGGCGGTCGACGAGGGCGGGCGGGCGCAGTACCTGACGAGCGTCGTCCGCCGCCCGGCGCTCGAGGCGGCGATCGTCGCAGCAGGGCCGCTCGAGGGCGCGTCGATGCGAGGATTGGTCGCCGCGTTGCGCCTGGTCGGCGTGCGACTGCCGGCACGGGCCACGATGGACGTGGACACGTGGGCCGATGCGCGCGCCGCCGGCGCGACGGGCGGCGCGGGCGGCGGCGACGGGGCGACCGGCGGTGACGACGCGACGGGCCGCACGACGGAGGGAGCGACGACATGAGCGACCGGGACGACCTGCACCTGGTGCTGGCCGAGTGGGCCGACCGGGTGCGCGCGGAACTGGACATCGCGGACGCACCCCTCGACCTCGACGGGGTGCTCGGCGTGGCCGGCGTCGCCGCGCACGCGGTGGTCCGGCCCGCCGCGCCCGTCACGACGTACCTCGCGGGCTACGCCGCCGGCGTCGCCGCGGCCGCCGGGGCCGATCCCGCGTCGGCCGCCGCCGACGTGCTGGAGCGCCTGCGCCGGCTCGCCGGCTCGTGAGCCCGCCCGTCGCCTGGGACGACGCGCGCGAACTCGCGCGGTCGGCCGCGCCCGCGCCGGGGATCGAACGCGTGCCGCTCGGCGACGCGCTCGGGCGCGTGCTCGCCGAGTCGCTCGACACCCCGATCCGGTTGCCCCACTTCGCGTCGGCGGCGATGGACGGCTGGGCGGTGCGCGGGCCTGCGCCATGGCGTCTCCGGGTGACCGGCACGGATCAGGCGGCATCGTTCGACCGGCCGCCCGCGCTCGCCGGGAGCGAGGCCGTGGAGATCGTGACGGGCGCCCCGGTCCCCGACGGCACCGAGGCCGTGCTCCGGGTCGAGGCCGGCAGGGTCGCCGGCGGCATCCTCGAACCCGTCGGCGAAACGGGTCGGCACGACGTCGAGGCGCGACGCCACGTGCGCCCGGCCGGTGCGGAGGCGGAGATCGGGGATCGGCTCCTCGTGGCCGGAACGGTGCTCACGCCGCCGCGCATCGCACTCGCCGCGGCGGCCGGGGCCGACGACCTCGCCGTCCGGGCGCGGGTCCGCGTCGCGCTCGTCCTCACGGGCGACGAGGTCGTCGAGTCGGGGGTGCCGGGGCCCGGGCGGGTGCGCGACAGCTTCCGCGTCGCCCTCCCGGCCGCGCTCCGCGAACTCGGGGGCGACGTCGTCGCGGTGCATCGCATCGGCGACGACGAGGAGGCGACTCGGGTGGCGCTCGCGGCCGACGACGTCGACCTCGTCGTGACCACGGGCGGCACGGGGCGATCGAGCGCCGATCACGTGCGCGGGGCGCTCGCCGCCTCCGGTGCGGAGCTGGTCGTGCGGGGCGTGGCGATCCGGCCCGGCGGCCCGACGCTGCTCGCGCGGATGCCGGATCGGCTCGTGCTGGGCCTGCCCGGCAACCCCCTCGCGGCGCTGCTCGGCCTCGTGGCCCTCGGCGCGCCGCTGCTCTCCGCATGGACGGGGACGGAGGTCGCGGGCCGCACCGTCGTCGCCGCGAGCCCGCTGCCGGGCCGTGCGCGCTCGACGGGCCTCGTTCCCGCGACGCTCGCCGGCGGGGAGGCGACGCCGGTCGCCCACCTCGGCTCGGGCATGCTGCGCGGCCTCGCGGCCGCGGACGTGGTGCTCGTCGTGCCGCCGGAGGGCGTCGCGGCCGGCGGAACGGTGCCGGCGCTGCCGCTGCCTTGGTCCGGTTGAACGCGAGCGCCCCGGCTCCGTCGGCGCGCCCCCGTGTCGGCGCCGGGTGCGATGATCGGGACATGGAGCGCACCGATCGCGACGTCGACGCCGTCCTCGCGGCCCTCGAGGGCGAGCGGGCCGACGCGATGCGCGAGCTCGATCGCCTCATCGCCGCCGAGTTCGCCGGGCTCGAGCGCGTGCTCTGGCAGGGCGTGTTCTGGGGCGGCACCGAGCAGTCCATCATCGGCTACGGCGCGATCACCCAGCCCCGTCCGAGGGGCGGGTCGGTCGACTGGTTCCTCGTCGGGCTCGCCGACCAGGCGAAGCACCTGAGCATCTACGTGAACGCCGCCGAGGACGGTGGCTACCTGGTCCAACGGCACGCATCCGAGCTCGGGCGCGTGAAGGTCGGCTCTGCCGCGATCGCGGTGCCGAGCCTCGATCGACTCGACCTCGACGCGCTCACCCGGGTGCTCCGCCGAGCGAGGGAACTCACGCCCGACGTGCGGTGACGCCCGGTCGGAGCGGCCGCCGGCGCGGTTCGTCCGCGGTTCACCGAAGCTTCACCCTCCCGTCGCACCGTGCCCACCCCGCGGCACGCGCCGACTCCGTACGGTCGTTGCATGTCCACCGAGGTGCCGCTCCACGAGCGGGTGCACGACACCCTGCGCGAGCGCATCGGACGCGGCGACTGGTCCGCGGGCATGCGGCTGCCGAGCGAGGCGGCGCTGTGCCGCGAGTTCGGGACGAGCCGTGGTCCGGTGCGCCGGGCGCTCGCCGTGCTGCGCGAGGAGGGGTACGTCGTCGGGGGTCGCGGGCGACCGCCGCTCGTCGGACGCGTCGTGCCGACGCAGCCGTTCTCGACGTTCACGTCGTTCACCGAGTGGGCTCGCGCGATCGGCCGCGAACCCGGCCAGCGGACCCTCGAGGCCGGAACCCGGCCGGCTCCCTCGACCGTGGCCGGCTTCCTCGGGCTCGACGAGGGCGCGACGGTCACCCAGGTCGTGCGCGTGCGCCTCCTCGACGGCGTGCCCACGATGGTCGAGCGCAGCTCGTTCCCGCCCGAGATCGGCGACCTGCTCGATGACCTCGACAGCGATCGCGGGTCGCTGCACGCGCACCTCGTGTCGCGCGGGGTCGACCTGCGCCGGGCGCGGCACACGATCGACGCGGTCGCCGCCAACCCGCTCGACTCCGAGGCGCTCGAGGTCGGCGCCGGCAGCCCGCTCCTCCGCGAGCGCCGGATCACCTTCGACTCCGCGCGCCGGCCGCTCGCCTACGCCGACGACCGGTACCGCCCCGAACTCGCGACCTTCACCATCGAGAACGAGGTCGACCGCCGCACGCCGCTCACGCGATCGCACCCCACCGAGGCGGTGCGATGATCACGCTGGCCGTGCTGGCATACGAGGGTGCGGTGGTCCGACGGGCCACGGATGCCGCGGCGCCGCCGCTGCTCGTCAAGGGCGTCGAGTCGACGCTCGCCGAGCTGCGTCGGCGGGGCGTGCGCGTCGTGCTCGCGTGCGAGGGGGAGCACCGGTTGGCGCTCGACGCGCTCGCGCGCCTCGGCTGGTCGGTGTCCGGCGACCTGCGTGCGCCGCGGACGGTCGACGCCGTCGTCGCGGTCGACGACGTGGCATCGGCTCCGCCCGCGCCGTTCGTGGTGCACCACGCCATGGAGCTCGCCGGCACGCTCGACGTGCGCCAGGTGCTCGTCGCCGGCGACTCGATCGCGATGCTCGAGGCGGGGCGCTCGGCCGGGGCCGGGTGGGTCGTCGGCGTGCTGAGCGGCGCCGCCCGTCGGCCGGAGCTCGCGTCGGCGGTGCACGACGCGATCCTCTCCGACGTCAACGACCTCGTCGCACTCGCGGTTCCCGCGGCTCCGGCGCGCTGAATCGAGGGGGCGTCCCGCCTCAGCCCACGTGCGGTCCGAGCGGCGTGCCCTGGTGGAAGAGCATCCGCGGCCGGTCGCCGGCGATCCGCCAGAGCGAGCTCCGACGACTCCGCATGCCGTCGGCGTCGAGCGTGTAGGTCAGCAGCGCGAGGTCGGGTGCCACGAGCTCGACGTGCTCGCCGGTGACCACGGCCGACTGCACGTCGACCGCGTCGGGCCCGGTCATGACGTCGATGAGCTCGTCCCGCGTCCACAGCCGCCCGCTCCGGCCGATCTCGCGGAAGGACTCGTGGAGCAGGTCCTCGAGCGCCGCGGGGTCCCGCCGGGTCTCGGGTTCGAGCAGTCGGCGTTCGGCTCCGGTCACGAGCACGGCGATGGACTCGGCTTCCATGCCCGTGAGCCTACGCCTCGATCCTCCTGCGTTCCGACCGCGGCCAACCGACCGCGGCAGGCGGCTGCGGGTCGTTCGGCCGTTGCGCCCCGCCGGCGCGCGTGCGCACGATGGAGCATGGCGACCCCCCGCGACTTCGACCCGGCGTGCGAGGATCCGGTCGAGGTCGCCGGGCGCCTCGGGGTCGACCCGGAGACCGGGCTCGACGGGGGCGAGGCGGAGCAGCGGCTCCACGCGCACGGGCCCAACGAGCTCCGGGAGGCCCGTCGGGTGCCGTTCTGGCGCCGCGTCGTCGCGCAGCTCGCCGACCCGCTGATCCTGCTGCTGCTCGCCGCGGTCGTCGTGTCGGTCGTGGCGTGGCTCATCGAGGGGGCGCACGGCTGGCCGATCGACGCGCTCGTGATCCTCGCGATCATCGTGCTGAACGCCGTGCTCGGGCTCGTGCAGGAGTCCCGCGCCGAGCGCGCGGTCGCGGCGCTCGCCGTGATGACGCGCGCCCACTCGACGGTGCTCCGCGACGGCGAGCTCCGGACCGTGACGAGCGACGCCCTCGTGCCGGGCGACGTGCTCGCGCTCGCCGAAGGCGACCGGGTCGGCGCCGATGCGCGGCTGGTGCGCGCCAACGCGCTGCGCGTCGCCGAGGCATCCCTCACCGGCGAGAGCGAGCCCGTCGAGAAGGACCCGGCGACGCTCGATCATCGAGTGCCGCTCGGCGACCGGCGCGACATGGTGTTCGCCGGCACCGCGGTCAGCCGAGGCACCGGCCGCGCGATCGTGACCGAGACGGGCATGGCGACCGAGATGGGCGCGATCGCGACCATGCTCGACGAGACGGTCGAGGAGCCGACACCGCTGCAGGTCGAGGTCGCGCACCTCGGCCGCCTGCTCGGCCGGATCGTCATCGCGATCGCGATCGTCGTGATGCTCACCGTGACCATCGTCCAGGGGGTCGACACCCCCTCCGGCTTCGTGACCGTGCTGCTGCTCGGCGTCTCGCTCGCGGTCGCGGCCGTGCCCGAGGGCCTCCCGGCGATCATGTCGCTCGTGCTCGCACTCGGCGTGCAGCGGATGGCGCGCCGGAACGCCGTCGTCAAGAAGCTCTCGAGCGTCGAGACGCTCGGGTCGGCGTCCGTCATCTGCACGGACAAGACGGGCACGCTGACCACCAACCAGATGACGATCCAGCGCATCGTCACCGCCTCGGGCGTCGTCGACCTCGGCGGCGTCGGCTACGCGCCGGTGGGCGCCGCGACCGTCAGGGGGGGCGAGCTCGCCGACGGTCCGCTCCGCACCGAGGCGCAGCTCGTGCTCGGCGCGGGGTCGCTCGCGAACGACGCCCAGCTCGCCGAGCGCGACGGCGCCTGGGAGATCGAGGGCGACCCGACCGAGGCGGCATTCCTCGTCGCAGCCCGGAAGATCGAGGGCACGGCCGAGGAGGCGGCCCGATACGGTCGCGTGGGCGAGGTGCCGTTCAGCTCGGAGCGCAAGATGATGTCGACCGCGCACCGCCACGAGGGCGGCGACGTCGTCGTGCTCAGCAAGGGCGCGCCCGACGTGCTGCTGCAGCACTGCACGCGCCTGCAGGTCGGCGACCGGATCGTGCCGCTCGATCCGGTGCGCCGCGCCCACGCGCTGGCGGAGATCGAGACGCTCTCGGAGGAGGCGTTCCGCACGCTCGCGGTCGCCTACCGGCCGGCGCCCGAGCTCGCGGCCGGGCTCGCGGTCGACACGGCGCAGGCGGATGCCGCGGGGCCCGACGAGATCGCCGAGGAGGACCTCGTCTACGCGGGCGTCGTGGGCATCATCGACCCGCCCCGGCCCGAGGTGCGACCCGCGATCGCGGAGGCGCGCGCCGCCGGCATCCGCGTGGTCATGATCACCGGCGACCATCCGGCGACCGCGGCGCGCATCGCTCGCGACCTCGGCATCATCGGCGAGGACGGCATCGCCCTCCCCGGTGCGCGCCTCGACGGCATGGACGACCGGCAGCTCCGCGACGCGGTGCGGACGGTGTCGGTGTTCGCCCGCGTCGCGCCCGAGCACAAGCTCCGCATCGTCGACGCGCTGCAGGCCGAGGGTCTCGTCGTCGCGATGACCGGCGACGGCGTGAACGACGCGCCCGCGCTGAAATCGGCCGACATCGGGATCGCGATGGGCATCACGGGCACCGAGGTCGCCAAGGAGGCGGCGAAGATGGTGCTCGCCGACGACGACTTCGCGACCATCGTGCACGCGGTCCGGGAGGGCCGGGTGATCTTCGACAACATCCGCAAGTTCCTGCGCTACCTCCTCTACTCGAACATGGGCGAGGTGCTCACGGTGTTCCTCGGCGTCGTGTTCGCCGGGGCGCTCGGCTTCGCGGGCGCCTCCGACGAGGCGATCGTGCTGCCGCTCCTCGCGACGCAGATCCTCTGGATCAACCTGGTGACCGACTCGGGCCCCGCGCTCGCGATGGGCGTCGACCCCGAGGTCGACGACGTCATGGCGCGGCCGCCGCGCGGCCTGCACGATCGCGCGATCGACGTCGGCATGTGGATCGGCATCGCGACCACGGGCGTCGTGATCGCCGTCGCGACGCTGCTGACGATGGACGCGTTCCTGCCGGAGGGGTTGATCCCCGGCGGAACCGACACGTTCGAGACCGCGCGCACGGCCGGGTTCACGACGCTCGTGTTCGCTGGGCTGTTCACGGCGTTCAACGCGAGGTCGGCGACGTCGAGCGCGTTCCGGTCGCTGTTCGCGAACCGCTGGCTGTGGGGCGCGGTCGCGGTCGCGGTGGCGCTGCAGGTCGCCGTCGTGTCGTGGGCGCCGCTGCAGGTCGCCTTCGGCACGGCGTCGTTGGATGCCGCGCACTGGGCCGTCTGCGTCGCGATGGCGTCGTCGGTGCTCTGGGTCGAGGAGCTGCGCAAGCTCGGCATCCGAGCGATCGCGCGTCGGCGCGCGGCGCGCGCCTCCGGCCCAGGGGCGGCGGACGCGAGTGTCGGAGCACGGGCGTCCGGGATCGCAGACACCCGCCCGCGTTGACCCGTGGGCCCGCGGCATCAGTGGTCGCTATCGTCGGCAGCATGACCGAGGCTGCCGCACTCTCGCACGATCCGCTCTGGCCGAGGGCGGGCGACTGGCCGGCGATCGACGCGATGGCGGATGGCGCGCGCGCCGCGCTCGCGATCCTCGGCGTCCCCGCGTGGCGGACCTCGCTGTCCCCCACCGCGGCGCACGCGACGCCCGCCGCGATCCGCGCCGCGCTCCGGCGCTACAGCCCGGCGCTCGTGCCCGATCGCTCGCGGGACTCGCTCACCTCCCCGCTCGCCGGCGGGATCGACCTCGGCGAGCTCGACCTCGTCGACGCCGGCGACATCGACGAGCCCGACGGGGAGGCGGGAGAGGCCCGCACGCGCGCCCGCGTCGGCGAGGCGCTCGCCCGGTCGGAGGCGCTGCTGGCGCTCGGCGGCGACAACTCGGTCACGTTCGCGACGGCGCTCGGCGCGTGGGGCGCCGACCTCGACACGGCCGGGCTCGTCACCATCGACGCGCACTACGACCTGCGAGACGGCGTCTCCAACGGCTCGCCCGTGCGACGCCTCATCGAGGCGGGGCTGGACCCGAGCCGCATCGTGCAGATCGGCATCCAGGACTTCGCCAACTCGGCCGCCTATGCGCGCCGCGCGGCCGACCTCGGGATCACGGTGATGCACCGCAACGAGCTGCACCATCGGCTCCCGCACCTGGCCATGGCGGAGGCGCTCGAGATCGCCGGCGCCGCCGGCGGCCCGGTCCACCTCGACGTCGACGTGGACGCGTGCGACCGGTCGGTGGTGCCCGCGTGCCCCGCCTCGGTGCCCGGCGGCCTCGCGGCGTGGGAGCTCCGCGCGCTCGTGCGCGCCGCGGCCTCCGACTCCCGGGTGCGCAGCGCCGACCTCGTCGAGATCGACGCGACCGCCGACTCCGCCGACGGGCGCACGGTCCGCCTCGCGGCCCTCTGCGTCCTCGAGTTCGCGGCCGGCGTCGCGCTCCGCCTGGCGCCCGGCCCCGAGGAGCCGACCGGGGTCGGCGCGGCGTAGCGGCGCCTCTCGCCGCGCTCCCTCCGCAGTGGCAGACTCGGCCCCATGAAGACCCTCGTGCTCGTGCGCCACGCCAAGTCGGCGTGGGGCGATCCGGCGCTCGCCGACCACGACCGACCGTTGAACGACCGGGGGCGGCGCGACGCCCCCGAGATGGCGGGCCGGCTCCGCGAACGCGGCGTCGTCCCCGAGGCGATCCGCTCCAGCACCGCGCTGCGGGCCCGGACCACCGCGGAGGCGATGGTCGCCGCGCTCGAGCTGCCCGCCGACGTGCTCGAGCTCGACGAACGCCTCTACGGCGCCGGGCCGGACACGATCCTCGGCGTGGTCGCCGAGCTCGGCGAGGAGGTCGGCACCGCGATGGTCGTGGCGCACGACCCGGGCATGTCCGACCTCGCCTACCGGCTCTCGGGCGAGATCGAGCACATGCCCACCTGCGCGGTCGCGGAGTTCCGGTTCGCGGTGTGGTCGTGGTCGGAGATCCCGGACGCCGCCGCGGTCGCGGTGCACCTCGACACGCCGCACTGACGACGGCCCGGCCCGCGGCCTAGTCCTCCGACGTCGCGAGCATTCTGCGCACGTACGCCGTCGCGGGTGCCGCGGCGAGTTCCTCGAGCGTGCCCCGCTGCGTCACCCGCCCCGCCTCGAGCACGAGGACGTGGTCGGCGAGGGTCGCGGCATCCGCCCTGCTGTGCGTGACGACGACGGTCGCGCCGCCGAACTCGCGCACGTGCTGGGCCAGCTCGGCGCGCATGTCGTGCCGGAGCTCGACGTCGAGCGCCGACATCGGCTCGTCGAGGAGGAGCACCTCGGGCTCGGCCGCGAGCGCCCTCGCGAGCGCCACGCGCTGGGCCTGCCCGCCCGACAGCTCGCCGGGCAGCCGATCGGCGAGTGCGTCGAGGCCGTATCGGGCGAGCCAGGGCTCGGCGGCGGCCCGGGCGACGTGCCGCGACCCGCGCATGCGGGCGGCGAAGGCGACGTTGTCGCGCACCGTGAGGTGGGGGAAGAGCACGTAGTCCTGGAACAGCACGCCCACGCGCCGCCGCTCAGGGGGGAGGCGGTCGACGTCGCGGGAGCCGATCCGCACGCGTCCGGCGTCGATCGGGACGAGCCCCGCGATCGCGGCGAGCAGGGTGGACTTGCCGGCGCCGTTCGGCCCCACCACGGCGAGCGGATGCCCGGGCCGCGCGTCCAGCGTCGCCACGACGCGATGCGCGCCGCGCGTGACGGCGACCTCTGCGTGCAGGGCGGGCCGCACGGCGCCCGGCCGTGGCTCCGGCGTCGGCGTCGCCGCGCTCACCCGCGCACCCCCGGCAGCCAGCGATCCCGCAGCAGCAGCAGCACCCCGACGGACACGGCGAGCAGCAGCAGCGCGAGCGCGATCGCCTCGTCGGGATCGGTCTGCATCGCGAGGTAGCTCGCGATCGGGAGGGTTCGCGTGACGCCCGGCAGCGACCCGGCGAAGGTGATGGTCGCGCCGAACTCGCCGAGCGCCCGCGTGAAGCAAAGCACGGCCCCCGCGGCCACGCCGGGCGCGACGAGGGGCAGCGTGACGTGCCGGAAGACCTGCCACCGCGACGCGCCGAGGGTCGCCGCGGCCAGCTCCGTGCGCCGGTCGGTCGAGCGGAGCGCGCCCTCGACCGCGAACACGAGGAACGGGAGCGCGACGAACACCTGGGCGAGCACGACGGCACCGGTCGTGAACGGCACGGTGATCCCGAACAGGTCGTCGAGTGCGCTCCCGATGACACCCCGGCGGCCGAGCAGGAGGAGCAGGGCGATCCCGCCGACCACGGGCGGCAGTACGAGCGGCACGGTCACGGCCGCCCGGAGCAGCCTGCGAGCGAGGGTCGGCCACGCCGCCGCGCGCGCGACGAGGACGGCGAGCGGCACCCCGAGCACGAGGCAGGCCCCGGTCGCCAGGATCGCTGTGCCGAACGAGAGCACGAGCGCCTCGAGCACCGACTCGCGGGCGAGCAGCCCGCCGAGCTCGCCCCACGGTGCGCGCGCCACGAGCGCGACGAGCGGCAGCACGAGGACGGCGAGCCCCACGCCGGCGAGCACGGCGACGGGCCAGGCGAGACCGCCGAACGGGCGGGTGCTTCGCCGACCCTTCGGCGCGTGCGGTTCCGCCGGCCGCACGGTCACGGCGCGCCGAACCCGAGGCGGTCGAGCGCGGCGCGGCCCTCCTGGCCGGTCACGAAGGCGGCGAAGGCGGCGGCGGCCGCCGGATGCGGTGCGTCGGCGAGCGCGGCGATCGGGTAGCGGTTGACGACGGATGCCGCGGACGGCACCTCGACGCCCTCGACCGCCTCGCCGGCCTCGGCCGCAGCGTGCACGTCCGTGCGGTACACGAGCCCCGCGTCGACCTCGCCCAGCGCGACCTTGGTGAGCACGGCCTTCACGTCGGATTCGAGCGTGTCGGGCGCCGCGGTCACGCCGTCCTCGTCGAGCAGCGTCGCAGCGGCCGCGCCGCAGGGCACGCTCTCGTCGCACAGCGCGATCCGGAGGTCCGGGCGCGCGAGGTCGGCCAGTCCGGTGAACCCCGCCGGATTGCCCGCGGGCACGGCGAGTTCGAGGGTGTTCGTCGCGAAGACGGTGGCGTCGTCGGCGCGCGAGGCGTCGACGACCGCCGCCATCGGCGGTTCGGCGGCGGCGGCGAAGACGTCGGCCGGAGCGCCCGCGACGATCTGCTGCGCGAGTGCCGCACTGCCGCCGAGGTTCAGCACGACCTCGACCTCGGGATGCCGGTCCTCGAAGCGGTCGGCGAGGTCCTCGAACGCCTCGGTGAGCGACGCCGCCGCGAACACGGTGAGCGCGCCGGGCTCGACGTCGTCGGCGGTCGACGCACCCGCCCCACCGGGGCCGGGATCGGCGGGACCGCCCGCTCCGCCCGAGCACGCGACGAGCACGCCGGCCATCGCGGCGGCGAGGGCGCCGGCTGCGACGCGGGGGCGGAGCATCCGTCGCCGTGCCGCTCGGGGGCCTGGGCTCACGCCTCGACCCCGCCCGGGAGCTCGATCGAGACGATCGTCGCTTTCGCGCTCGCCGCGGCGAGCACGCCGGGCTCGAGCCCGAGCTCGTCCGCGGCCTCCCGGCTCATGAGCGAGACGATGCGGAACGGACCCGCGCGAAGCTCCACCCGGGCCATCACGCCATCGCGCTCGACGGCCGTGACGAGGCCCACGAACCGGTTGCGCGTCGAGGCGCGCGCGAGCGGGAAGGCCTGTGCGAGCGCGCCGCCGTCGGGCTCGTCGCCGAGCAGCCGGACGAGCTCGGACCCCGCGACCATGCGCATGCCGTTCGGGCCGCGTTCGAGTTCGAGGCGACCCGCGTCGGCCCACCGCCGAACGGTGTCGTCGCTCACGCCGAGCAGGGCCGCGGCCTCGCTGATGCGGAAGGAGTTCATGATCCGTTCCGCGGATGCGTCACCATTCTCCGAGACTACCCGCAGGTGCGGAAGCGGTCCAGCGCGCCCGCCGACCGTCGCGCCGCGCTCGGCGGCTCACGCTCCGTGCAGCGTCCGGTACCGCTCCGCATCGATGGCCATCACGCGCTCGGTGCCGTCGTTCCGCGCCTCATCGAAGCCGAGCCGTTCCGCGAGCGCCTTCGACGCCGCATTGCCGATCGTCATGTGCGCCTCGGCCACCGTTGCCCGCAGTCGGTCGAAGGCCAACCCGAGCATCGCGAGGCCCGCCTCGGCGGCGTACCCCTCGCCCTGCCACCGCGGCCCGATCACCCAGCCGACGTCGAGCCGGCGCGCCCCCGGTTCGAGCGTGCGCAGGTGCAGCGACGCGTCGCCGATCAGCCGATCGTCGAGGACGACGGCCAGGGCCAGGAAGTCGTCCTGCTGCTCCAGCCGCGTGTGGTGCGTGCGGTTGAGCAGGTGCACGAACGACTCCGCCCGCGTGCGCAGCGGCCACGAGAGGTGCTCGACCACGGCCGGATCGGACTGCAGTTGGTACCAGGCGGCGGCGTCGGCCAGCCGATGCGGGCGGAGCGTGAGGCGTTCGGTGACGAGGACAGGGGAGCGGACGCCGTCCGGGATTCGCGGTCCGCGCAGGAAACGCGGACGCTGCGGGACGAGGTCGCGGAGCAGGCGGACCACGTCGGTCGACCCGTCCCGCCCGGCGCCGGGCGGTGCTCCTGTCGTTCGGCTCATCGAGGCCCCCTCATCACGCTCCCGCATCCGTCCACGCCGCGCAAGACCGAGATCGGGTCGTCTCGCGGCGGTGGGACCGCGGCACCCCGACGACACGGTCCGGCTCCGACGCTAGGCGGCGTTCCTGTGAGGATGACAGGGATTGCCTGTGCCGCCCCGATGGCCTAACCCTGCTGCGAGAATCGAGCCATGCCCCTCGATCCCGATGCGCCGCGGTTCTCGCGGCAGCGCGTCCTCCCGGGGATGGGTGCGGCGGGACAGCGCCGACTCGCCGGAGCCCACGTCGTCGTCCTCGGCGCGGGCGGACTCGGCAGCGCCGTCATCCCCGCGCTCGCCGCAGCGGGCGTCGGCCGCCTCACGCTCGTCGACGACGACGTCGTCGAGCCCACGAACCTCCACCGGCAGACGCTCCACCACGACGCCGACGTCGGCCGGGCCAAGGTCGACTCGGCGACGGATGCCGCGCGGCTCCTCGGGCCCGGGGCCGCCGTGCGGGCGGTGCGCGCGCGGTTCGATGCGCGGAACGCCGACGACCTGCTGGCGGACGCCGACCTCGTGGTCGACGGCACCGACGACATCCTCACCCGGTACGTCGCCGACGACGCGGCCGCACGCGCCGGGATCCCCCTCGTCTGGGGCTCGGCCGCGAGGTTCTCGGGACAGGTCGGGGTGTCGTGGGAGGCGCGCGGCGTCTCGTACCGCGACCTGTTCCCGGAGCCGCCGGCCGACGCGGGCCTCAGCTGCGAGGTCGACGGCATCCTGCCCACCGTGTGCACCGTGACCGGCGGGCTGATGGCGGGCGAGGTGCTGAAGCTGCTCGCGGGCATCGGGGAACCGATGCTCGGACGCGTCGCGGTCTACGACGCGCTCACGGGCCGCACGCGCGAGATCGCCTTCGCGCGTGCGGAGGACGTGTCACGCGCGGCGGTCGCGTCGGCGGCGCCCACCGCGCCCCCCGCCACCGCAGCACGCGACGAGCCGACCGTGTCCGCCACGCCGGGCGAGGTCGACGCCATCGCCCTCGCCGCGGAGCTCGACTCCGACGCGCCCCCGCAGCTGCTCGACGTGCGCGAGCCGTGGGAGGCAGACCTCGTCGCGATCGAGGGCTCGATCCTGATCCCGCTGCACGAGCTCGGTGCCCGCACAGGCGAACTCGACCCCGCGGCACCCCTGGTCGTGTACTGCCACCTCGGCGTGCGCTCGAGGCTCGCCGCCGAGCACCTCATCGGCGCGGGCTTCGCCGAGGTGCGGAACCTGACCGGTGGCATCGACGCGTGGTCGATCGCCGTGGACCCGGAACTGACGAGGTACTGATGACGCGCATCCCGTTCGACGAGCACGCCCGGTTCGTGCGGTCCCTGCTGGCCCCGCTGGGTGCCCGGCCGACCGAGCGCATCGCGGTGGGCGACGCGCTCGGGCGCATCACCGCCTCGCCCGTCGAGTCGCCGATCGACCTGCCGCCGTTCCGGAACTCGCAGATGGACGGCCTCGCGGTGCGGGCGGCCGACGTCGCCGGCGCTCCCGTCGAACTCCCGGTCGTCGGCGAGTCCGCGGCGGCGCCTGGCGAGGTCGCGCCCCTCGCGGCCGGCACCGCGGTGCGGATCATGACGGGCGCACCCGTGCCCGACGGCGCGGACGCGGTCGTGCCGGTCGAGGACACCGAGGCCGTCGACGGCTCCCGGTCGATGCGCGTCCTCCGTGCCCGCGCGTCGGGCGAGTACGTCCGCGAGGCCGGCTCCGACCTCCTCGCGGGCGCCGACGTGCTGGCCGCCGGCATCCGCCTGGCACCGCGCCACCTCGCTGCCGCCGCCGCGTCGGGGCTCACGGAGATGCTCGTGCGCGAGCGCGTGCGCGTCGCCGTCGTGAGCACCGGCAGCGAGCTGGTCGAACCGGGCACGCCGCTCGGACCCGGCGAGCTGCCCGACGCGAACGGCATCGCACTGCGCTCCGCGGTCGACGCGTGCGGCGCGGTCGTCGTGCACGCGGGTCGCGTCCGGGACGACGTCGACCGCCTGCGCGCCGAGCTCGACGCCGCCGTCGATGCGGGCGCCGAGCTCATCCTCACGAGCGGCGGCATCTCGAAGGGCGCCTACGAGGTGGTGCGCGAGCTCATCGAGCCGCTCGGCGCGTGGGTCGGTTCGGTCGCGATGCAGCCCGGCGGCCCCCAGGCGACCGGGGTCTACCGGGGGGTGCCGCTCATCGCCTTCCCGGGCAACCCGGTCAGCGCCCAGCTCTCGTTCGCGCTGTTCGTCGCGCCGTCGCTCCGGGCCGTCGCGGGCCTACCACCGGCTCGCACCGAGCGGATGCCGCTCGCGGAGGCCGTCCGCTCGGTCCCCGGGAAGCGGCAATTCCTCCGCGGGGACCGGACCGAGGACGGGCGCGCACGACCGGTCGGTGGTCCCGGGTCGCACCTCGTCGCCGCGCTCGCCGTCTCCGAGTTGCTCATCGTGATCCCCGAAGAGGTCGAGGCGCTGGCGGCCGGCGACGAGGTCGATACCGTGTACCTATGAGCGAGGGTCCTATGAGCGAGCTCACGCACCTCGACGACGACGGCCGCGCGCGTATGGTCGACGTCGGCGGCAAGCCGGTGACGCGGCGCGTCGCGATCGCCGAGGGTCGACTCGACACGACCGCCGAGGTCGTCGCGCTCGTGCGGTCGGACGGGCTGAAGAAGGCCGACGTGCTGCCGACCGCGCGGATCGCCGGCATCTCGGCGGCCAAGCGCACGAGCGAATTGATCCCCCTGGCGCACATCGTGCCGCTCGACGCCGTCTCGATCGACTTCGGCTTCGAGGAGACCGCCGTCACGATCCGCGCGACCGCGTCGACGACGGGCCGCACGGGGGTCGAGATGGAGGCACTGACCGCGGTGGCCGTTGCCGGTCTCACACTGCACGACATGGCCAAGGCCGTCGACCCGGCGGCGCGGCTCGGCGGGATCCGGCTCGTCGAGAAGCGCGGCGGCAAGCGCGGCGTCTGGCGAGCGGATGCCGCGGCGTCGCCCGAGACCCCGGCCGAGCCCCCTGCGACGGATGCCGCGGGCGCGCGCCGGGCGATCGTGCTCGTCGCCTCGACGCGCGCCGCCGCCGGCACCGCCGACGACACGACCGGGCCGGTGATCGCCGGATGGCTCGGCTCGCGCGGATTCGACGCCGCCGCGCCGCGCGTGGTCGCGGACGCCGACATCGCGGACGCGCTCCGCGCCGCCGTCGACGAGCAGCCGGCCGTGATCCTCACCACGGGCGGCACGGGCGTCAGCCCGACGGACCGGACGCCCGAGGCGACGCACGCCGTCCTCGACCGTGAACTGCCCGGCGTCGCCGAGGCGATCCGCACCGCGGGTCGCGCCGCGACCCCGACCGCGGCGCTGAGCCGCGCGATCGCGGGCGTGGCCGGCCGGACGATCGTCGTGAACCTCCCCGGATCCCGCGGCGGCGTGGCCGACGGCCTCGCGGTGCTCGACGAACTGCTCCCGCACCTCGTCGACCAGGTCGCGGGCGGCGACCACGCCGGGCGGCCGATCGCGGGCGCGGTCGGCGACGAGCCGGTCGGGGAGTCCGAGCGCATGGAGCACGGGGGAGCACCGCATGCCTGAGCAGGGCCGGCAGCCACCCGGCGCCGCGACGCCCGGCGCCGGGCCCGAGGTCTACGCCGTCGTCACCGAGCGCGAGCTCGACCGCGCGGCCGTGGAGGCCTTCGTGCTCTCGCGGCGCGACGGCGCGCTCGTGACGTTCGAGGGCGTGATCCGCGACCACGACCATGGCGAGTCGGTCTCGGCGCTCGACTACTCGGCGCACCCCGACGCCGAGCGGTTCCTCCGCGAGACGTGCGCCGAGGTCGCGCGTGAGACCGGCCTCTCCGTCGCCGCGGCGCACCGCGTCGGCCCGCTCGGGATCGGGGACGTCGCCCTGGTGGCATCCGTCGCCGCTCCGCACCGCGCCGAGGCGTTCGCGGCGTGCGCGCTCCTCGTGGACCGGATCAAGGAGCGCACGCCGATCTGGAAGCGGCAGCACCTCGCGGGCGGCGCGACGGAGTGGGTGAACCTCTGACACGTCGCTTGCGCCCCTGACGGCGGCACGGCACGATCGGGGCATGGCGACGGGCCTGCTCGAGCGAGCGCCGGAGGGGAGCGCGCTGCGGGCGGCCGCGCTCGAGGCGCGGGGCGGGCGCGGCCGGGTCGTGCTCGTCCACGGCGAGGCGGGCATCGGCAAGACGAGCCTCGTGGAGTCGCTGCGCGCCGACCCGCCGGCCGGGACGCGCGTGCTCGTCGGCGCGTGCGACGCGATGACCACGCCGCGCACGCTCGGCCCGCTGCGCGACCTCGCGCCGGACGTCGGTGAGGCGCTCCGCTCCGCACTGCGCGGCGGCGAGCGCGAGGACGTGTTCGCCGCGCTCCAGGACGAACTGGCCGGCTCGCCCGGCACGATCCTCGTGATCGAGGACCTGCACTGGGCCGATGAGGCGACGCTCGACGCGCTGCGCTTCCTCGGCCGCCGGATCGACCGGCTCCCGGCGGTGCTCGTGCTCACCTACCGCGACGAGCTCGACCGGGACCATCCGCTGAACCGGCTCCTCGGCGACCTCGGGCACGGCGACCGCATCGAGCGGATGCCGCTCGGGCGGCTGTCGCCCGCGTCGGTCGACGCGCTCACCGAGGGCAGCGGGCTCACCGGAGGCCGCGTGTACGAGCTCACCCGCGGCAACCCCTACTTCGTCACCGAGCTGGTGGCCTCGGCCGATGCCGACGGCGTGCCGCCGACGGTGGTCGATGCGGTGACCGGCCGGCTACGGAGGCTCGACCCGGCCGAGCAGGACGACGTGGAGCAGCTCGCCGTCATGCCGGCGCTCGTGGGCCCGGACCTGCTGGCGCGACTGGTCTCCGGCGGCCCGGGCGCGCTGCGGGCCGCCGAGGAACGCGGCCTGCTGTCCGTCCGCCCCGAGGGCGTGCAGTTCCGCCACGAGCTCACGCGGCGCGCCGTCGTCGATGGCCTGCCGGCGTCGCGGCGCATCGAGCTCGAGCGTCTCGCGCTCGCCGCACTCCTCGCGTCCGGCAGCGACGACGCCGCACGGATCGTGCACCACGCGATCGAGGCGGGCGACGGCGAGGCGATCGTCGAGTGGGCGCCGCGCGCCGCGCAGGACGCCGCCGCCTCGGGAGCGCACCGCGAGGCCGTCTCGCACCTGCGGGCGGCCCTGGCGCACGCCGACCGGTATGCGGCGGCCGAACTCGCCGAGCTGACCGAGCAGTACGCCGTCGAGTCGTACACGCTGGGCGCGGCGGTCGAGGCGGCCGACGTGCAGGCGACCGCGGTCGAGCTCCGGCGCCCGCTCGGCGACGCCGTCCGGCTCGGAGCCAGCCTGCGATGGCTCTCGCGACTGCAGTGGATGGCGGGCCACCGCGCGGACGCCGAGGCGGCGGCGGAGGAGGCGATCGAGGTGCTGGCGGCTGCGGGCGACCGCGGCACGCTCGCGCTCGCACTCAGCAACCGGTCGCAGCTCGCCCTGCTCGTGCACGACTGCGAGCGGGCGCGTGACATCTCCGCGGAGGCGATCGCGATCGCCCGGGAGGCGGGCGACCGGGCCGTGCTCTCGCACGCCCTGAACAACCACGGCACGGCGATCATGCAGCTCGGGGACGACGCGGGCATGGCGGAGCTCGCCGAGTCGGCCGAGATCGCCCTCGCCGACGGCGACATGGAGAACGCGTCGCGCGCCCTCGCGAACCTCATCTGGATCCTCCTGGACGAGTACCGACTCGACCTCGCCGAGGAACGGCTGTCGCATGCGCTGGACGTGGCCGAACAGGCGGAGTTCATCGGCATGGCGCTCTACCACCGGGTGGAGCAGGCGCGGCTCGACCTGGCACGCGCGCGATGGGACGACGCGCAGGCGACGATCGACACGCCCGCGACGGTGCCGCACTCGCGGTGCGTCGGCCTCTACGTCGGCGGACTCGCCCGGCTTCGACGCGGCGACGGGGACGTCGACCCGCTCCTCGACGAGGCGTGGGAGATCGCCGCGGGCATCGGCGAGATCCAGCGCACCGGGCCCGCCGGGGCGGCGCTCGCCGAGGCCGCCCTCCTGCGCGGCGACCCGGAGCGGGCGCGCGAGATCGCGGCGCCGCTGTTCGCGGAGGCGCACCGACGCCGCGCCCACGGCGTCGACGCGGAGCTCGCCTACCTGCTGCGCGCGTCGGGCGCGCCCGTGGAGGCGCGGGCGGACGACGAGCACCCGTTCGCCGTGCAGGCTCGCGGCGACTGGCGGCGCGCCGCCGACCTGTGGCACGAGCTGGGGTGCCCGTACCACGAGGCGCGCGCGCTGGCCGAGAGTCCCGACGACGCCGACCTGCTCGAGGCACTCGCGATCCTCGACCGCATCGACGCGCGGCCGCTCGCGCGGATCGTCCGGGCCGACCTCCGCGACCGTGGCGTGCGGAACGTACCGCGTGGGCCGTCGACCGGCACGCGCCGCAACCCCGTGGGGCTCACCGACCGCCAGGTCGACGTGCTCCGCCTGCTCGCCGACGGCCTCACCAACGCCGAGATCGCGGAGCGCCTCGTCGTCTCGGTGCGCACGGTGGACAGCCACGTCGCGGCCGTGCTCGCGAAGCTGGGCGTGTCGTCACGCCGTGACGCGGTCCGCGAGGCACGCGCCCTCGGGCTCGTCGACGCGTCCGACGCGTCCGACGTGTCGGACGTGTCGGACGTGTAGGCGGTGCATCCGGGCCCCGGTGATGCGGGGATGCCCGCCGGCATGATCTCGGTACCGCGCCGCGCACATCTCGGTAGTCGTCGCCGATGACCGGGCCGGGCGTGCGCGGTGGACTGGGATCAGCTTCCCGCAGGGGCGGGAAGCAGGTCCGAGGGGGACACCATGAACACCGCGATCAGCACCACGCCGGCCTTCCACACCGGAGCCGCCCGGGTCGTGCGCCGGCTCGTCGCCGCGATCGGCGCGCGTCGCGACCGCCGCCGCTCGGCCGAACCGTCAGGGGCCGAACTCCACGAGCTGCGGTCCGAGGCGATGCGCCTGCGCGACGAGGCGCGCACGTCGGCGCGGTTCTCGCACGTCTTCTGACCGTTCCGGCGGTCGCGGCGCTCGGGCTCGCGACCGTGCGCCCCGGTCAGCCGCCGGCGAAGGGGGGCAGCACGTCGACCTGCGCGCCGAGCGGCGTCCCGGGGTCGCGCCGCACGACGCCGTCGACGAGGAAGGAGCCGTTGGCGACCACTCGCGCCATCGCCGGCCCGTACCGATCCACAAGGAGGTCGCGCAGCGCGCCGACCGTCGCGGGCCCGCCAGCGAGCTCGACCCGTTCCTCCTCCGCACCGGCGGCCTCGGCCGCCGCGGCGAAGTACCGAACGAGCACGGTCCGCACGCCCGTCGAGCCCAGCACCTCAGCCACCGATGCCTCCCATCGTCCGGACCGGTCGCACGAAGTCGACGTCGTCGATCCCGTGGCCGGCCTTCTTCGCCCACATCGCCGCGCGCCACCGGTCGGCGATCTCGTCGTCGGACGCGTCCGACCGCAGCAGCGCGCGCAGGTCGGTCTCGTCGTCGCCGAACAGGCACGAGCGGACCGAGCCCTCCGCAGTGAGCCGGGTGCGGTCGCACGCCCCGCAGAAGGGGCGGGTCACCGAGGCGATGATCCCGACCGTCGCCGGGCCGCCGTCGACGAGCCACTCCTCGGCGGGCGCCGCGGGGTCCTCGCGACCCACCGGCGTCAGCGCGAAGCGGCCGGCGAGCACCGCCAGCAGTTCGTCGGCGTCGACCATGTGCTCGCGCCGCCACGCCTCGTCGGCGTCGAGCGGCATCTGCTCGATGAAGCGGAGTCGGCATCCGTGCTCGATCGCCCACGCGAGGAGCGCGGGGGCGTCGTGCAGGGTCTGCCGCATCAGCACGGCGTTGACCTTCAGCGGGCCGAGGCCGGCGCGGTGCGCGCCCGCGATCCCGGCGAGCACGGCGGGCAGCCGATCGCGTCGCGTGAGCCTCGCGAAGTGCTCGCGGTCGAGGGTGTCGAGCGAGACGTTGACGCGCGTGAGCCCCGCGTCGCGCAGCGCCTCGGCGCGCTTGTCGAGCCCGATGCCGTTGGTCGTGAGCGCGAGCGGCGTACCCGGCGCCGCTTCGGCGCTGCGCCGAACGATCTCGACGAGGTCCCCGCGGGTCAGCGGCTCGCCACCCGTGAAGCGCACCTCGCGGATGCCGAGGTCGCGAACGGCGATGCCGACCAGCCTGCCGATCTCGTCGGCCGACAGGAGCTCGTCGCGCGGGATCACCGGCAGGCCCTCGGCCGGCATGCAGTACGTGCAGCGCAGCGAGCACGCCGACGTCACGGAGATCCGGAGGTCGTGCGCAACCCGCCCGAAGCGATCGACGAGCCCCGCGACGTCCGGTCGGCCGGCCATCGAGGGCACGTCGGCGCCGCCCCGGCGGACGGCCGGGATGCCGAGTGCGATGGCTGCCATGTCCCAACCCTACGCACCGGACCGGCGCGCGGGGCCGGTGGGACGTTTCGTGAAGATGACGACTCGGCGCAGCCGGTGACATCCGCCCCGGCCGTCACTATGGTGAGACCGTCGGGGAGGGGGCGTCATGTCGTTCATCACCAGGGGATTCACCGGTCGGAGCCGCGAACGGGACGATCGATTGCCGCCCGGTCAGACCCTCGTGGGCGATTTCCCGGTACTGTCGGCCGGGCCGACGCCCGACATCGACACCGCCGACTGGGAGTTCACGATCCGCACCGAGTCCGGTGCGCAGCACTCGTGGAACTGGGATCAGTTGATGGCGCTGCCGATCGAGGACGTCACGACCGACATCCACTGCGTCACGCACTGGTCGAAGCTCGGCACCGGATGGCGCGGGGTCGCCCTCGACACGCTGTTCGAGGGCGTCGACACCGACTACGCCTACACGATGGCGCACAGCTACGGCGGGTACACGACGAACGTGCCGCTCGACGACCTCCTCGACGGCAAGGCCTGGATCGCATTCGAGTTCGACGGCGAGCCGCTCGATCCCGAGCACGGCGGCCCCGCGCGGCTGCTCGTGCCCCACCTGTACTTCTGGAAGAGCGCGAAGTGGGTGCGCGGCCTCGAGATGATGGAGGACGACGGGCCCGGATTCTGGGAGCAGAACGGCTACCACCTCCGGGGCGATCCCTGGAAGGAGGAGCGGTACTGGTGAGCGACGCGACCACGGCGCCCTCGGTGCCGCGCGCGGGCTGGCACGTCGCGACGGTCGCGCGCACCAGCCGCGAGACCCCCAGTGCGGCCCGGCTCGAACTCGACGTCGACGGATGGCCCGGCAACGCGGCCGGGCAGCACCTCGACGTGCGGCTGACCGCCGAGGACGGCTACACGGCGACGCGCTCGTACTCCATCGCATCGGCGGGCGACGGCTCGCGGGTCGTGCTCGCCGTCGACGAGCTGCCCGACGGCGAGGTGTCGCCGTTCCTCGTGGAGGCCGTGCGAGCCGGCGACATGCTCGAGGTGCACGGTCCGCTCGGGGCGTTCTTCGTGTGGCGGCCGCGATCGATGGGCGGAGATTCACGGCCGGTGCAGCTCATCGCCGGTGGATCGGGCGTCGTGCCGCTCTTCGCGATGGCGCAGGCGCATGCGGACGCGGACGATCCGACGCCGTTCCGACTGCTGTACGCGGTTCGCACGCCCGACGACGTGTACTTCGCCGATGAGCTCGCGACGCTCGCCGCGGCGCGCTCGCCGTTGCGACTCGACGTCGTGTACTCGCGACGGACTCCCGCGGGCTGGCCGACCCCGGCGGGGCGCATCACCAAGGCGCAGCTCGCGGATGCCGCCATCCCGGCCGCCGATCGCCCGCTCGTGTACGTCTGCGGCTCCACCGGATTCGTCGAGCGGGTCGCGTCGTGGCTCATCGAACTCGGGCACGACCCCCACGACATCCGCACCGAGCGATTCGGAGGCACCTGATGACCGGGCACGTCGACGGCAACGCGATCGCCGGACCGCTCGCCGACTTCTTCTCGTTCGACATCACGACCGCGACCGGGCGCTGTCGCGCGTGCGGCACCGTCGCCGAGCTCGCCCGGGCGATGGTCTACGTCAGCGGCGCCGGCACGGTCGTGCGGTGTGCGACGTGCGACCATGTGCTCGCCGTCCTCGTCGACGCGGGCGACCGCGCGTGGATCGACTTCGGCGGCGTGACCGCCATCGAGGTGCGGCGGTAGCGGTGTGACGCTCGCCTCCGCGGTCGTGGGCGTCGCTACTCGGAGGTCCGCAGGGGCTCGAGGGCGGCGAGGACGAGGTCGAGGCCGAAGGTGAACTCCTCCGCCGGGTCGTAGCCCGCAGCGACGAGCGTCGCGGCGGACTCGCGGAGGTAGGGGAACTCGTCGGGGGGCAGCTGGGGCAGGTAGACGTCCTCGGTCATCTCCGCGAGCTCCGCGGCGGTGTCGAACGGCAGGCTGGCCTCCTGCAGCGCGTGCCCGTAGACATAGCTGTTGAGCAGCCAGTTGGCGTGCGTCGCCGCCACGACCGAGAAGCCGGCCGTGCGCAGGCAGGCGGTGAACGCCTCGCGATGGCGGAGGTTCGCCGGCCCCGGCGACGTCCGCGACTCCATGAGGCTGATCGCCCACGGGTGGCGTGCGAGGACCTGTCGGGTGGACACCGCCAGTTCACGCATCGCATGCTGCCAGTCGGACCCATCGGGCGGGAGCTCGATCTCGTCGAACACGACGTCGATCATGGCGTCGAGCAATTCCTCCTTGCTCGCCACGTAGTGGTAGAGCGACATCGCGCCGGCGCCGAGCACGACGGCGAGGCGGCGCATGCTGAGCCCGTCGACGCCTTCGCGGTCGGCGAGTCGGATCGCCTCGGCCACCACCCGCTGCGTGCTCAGCCCCGCGTCTGACGCGACCTGGCGTTGTTCCCTCACGGTCACCGGTCTCCTCGCTTGCTCGGACTGCTTGACAATCGTACAGCGTACGGGCATAGTACAGCGTACGACGTACGGTGTACGAACCAGCGGGAGTCGCTGGTCGGACGTGAGGAGGCCCCTGTGGGAATCGAACAGCGATCGGATGCCGAGGCGCACCTGGTGCGCGGGACGAGTCCCGCCGGGCCGGCGACGATGCGGGCCGCGGTGCAGCAGCGCTACGGCCCGCCCTCGGTGCTCGAGTCGGCCGAAGTCGGTGTCCCGCAGCCCGATCGGGCCGACGTGCTCGTCGAGGTGGGCGCGGCTTCGGTGCATCCCGGCGACTACTTCGTCATGACCGGTGAGCCGTACGTGGTTCGCCTCGTGTTCGGGCTCCGCCGGCCGCGCCATGGCATCCCGGGCATGGACCTCGCCGGGGTCGTGGCCGCGGTCGGGAAGGGCGTCACCGCACTCCGCCCCGGTGACGAGGTGTTCGGATGGAGCGCCAATGGAGCCCTCGCGGAGTACGCGTGCGTCCCGGCGGACAACCTCGTGTCCGTGCCCGGCAACCTGTCGATCGCGGAGGTGGCAGCGGTCCCCACCTCGGCGATGACGGCCTTGCAGGCACTGCGTGACATCGCGAACGTCCGACCGGGCCAGACGGTGCTGGTCACCGGTGCGTCGGGCGGCGTCGGCACCTTCGCCGTGCAGATCGCGAAGGCATCGGGCGCCGAGGTGACGGGGGTGTGCAGCACCCGCAACGCCGACCTGGTCCGCTCACTCGGTGCCGACCACATCGTCGACTACACGGAGACGGACTTCACCCGCACCGGGAGGCGGTACGACGTCATCCTCGACAACGTGGAAGCCCTGCCCCTGGCGGCCGTCCGCCGGGCACTGACGCCCACCGGCATCCTGATCCCCAACAGCGGGCGCGGCGGCCGCTGGCTCGGCCCCCTCCCGCGAATCGCGAAGGCGCGCATCCTCTCCGGGTTCACCCCCCAGCGCTTGAAGCCCTTCACGTCGCTCGCGAAGCGCCGGGACCTGCTCGCCCTCAGGCAGTTGCTCACGACCGGGCAGGTCACGCCCGTCATCGACCGCACCTACGCCCTCGACGACGCCGCCGACGCCCTCCGGTACGTCGGAGCCGGCCACACCCGAGGCAAGGTCGTGGTCACCGTCTGACGACCCGACCCGACCCGACCCGACGGACCTCCCCCTGCACCCGCACACCCTGACCTGCCGCCACTCCGGCGGACGGACCGCTCATCTCGAAAGGACGCACCGATGACCAACCGCACGAACACCCCGAACCGGCTCGACACCCCACCGATCCCGGTTCAGGCCAAGCTCGCCGCCGCATGGACGAGCTTCATGTTCCTCTACCTCTACGTCGACTACCTCCACCTCTACAGGCCCGGGGTGATCGACGACATCCTGGCCGGCGTCGTGTTCGAGTTCGACGTCAGCCCGGCGCTGCTGACCGGGTTCCTCGCGCTGATTTCGATCCCGGCCCTGATGGTGATGCTCTCCATGACGCTCCCCGCCCGGGTGAACCGCGCCACGAACCTCGTCGTGGCAGTGCTGTACATCCCCGTCACGGCGTTCAACGCGGTCGGCGAGACCTGGGACTGGTCCCCCTTCTACGCCCTGTCCATCGGACTCGAGGTCGTGCTCCTGGCCTTCATCCTGCGCTCCGCCTGGACGTGGCCCCGAACCTCCGCCGTCCCGTTCGATGCCGCGACGACCGACCGCCGACAGGAAGTCCGGCAGTAGGCATCCCTCCACGCAGCGTGCTCGACGGCATCGAGCACGTTGCGTCGCGGGACCGGCGAGGTCGGTGTCAGCCGCGGTACCACTCCTCGTCGATGCTCGCGAGGCGCGACGGCATCGTCTCGTCGCCGCGTCCGTAGAAGCGCTGGAAGTTCATGATCAGCGGCCGCCAGCGGTCGGGGTCGATGCGGTTCGCGTGCCCCGCCATGCGGAGCGACTCGACGACGTGCACCCGGGTGATGCCGAGCTCGACCGCGAGGAGGCTCGCGTCGGCCGCCGTCGCGGCGCCGCCCATGGGATGGATCGCGACGACCCGGCCCTCGAGGTGGACCGGGAACTCGGCCACTCGCGGCGGGGCGACCGTCTCGGACGCGATCGGTCGCACGCCCGCGGTGGCGAACTTGTCGCGCACGTGCCGGTAGCCCGCGGCGGCCTTGCGTTCGGAGACCGGGTCGCGACCGGTCGTGAGGGCGAGCCGGTCGACCGCGTCGACACCCTCGACCGAGGGAAGGTTGATGACCGCCTCGCCGTTCGCCAGCAGGTTGCGACCCGTCTGGCTGCGAGCCGCGACGCCGAGCACGGCGGTCTGTCCGAGCCACCACACCGACGAATTCGGCGCGAGGTTCGGATGCCCCGTCTCGTCGACGGTCGAGAGCAGGGACACCTGGGTGCCGAAGTAGAGGATGGCCGGCGAGATCGCCGTGTGCCGGGCGCCGCGTACGTGCGAATCGAGCGAAGTGAGGGTTCCCATGGGCCGCCTTCCTGGTGCGGACTCCAGCATCGCGGTGCGCGCGCCGTGGATCCGGCGGTTTCCGGACATGGCTGGTTGCGGCCGCTGCGCACGGTCAGAGGTCGAGGAAGTCGCCGAGCCACATCCGCACGGCTGCGAGGCACTCGGTCGAGACCTGACCCGTACTCTTCGTGAGCCGGTCACGGGAGAGGGCGATGCCCAGGCGATTGCACCGGGCGCGAGTTCCGCCTCGGTCACGACGGGCGGGTCACCGCAGGTTCGATGCGATCGCGAGCCACCAGACCGGGAACGCGATCCAGGCGAGCCCGCCGAGCACGACCGCGACCCCGAACAGCGTGGAGCGGAGCGCTGAGCCGTCGGCGGCGAGGAACCCGATGCCCCCGGCGATCACCGCGACGACCAGGGCGGCGGCGATCGCGATGGCGAGGGCGGCGAGCCACGCGGGGAGCACTCCGGCATCGCGGGCGACGACTGCCGCGACCGCGGCCCACGCGAAGGCCACGACGGTCGCGACGACCGACACGATGGTCTGGGCCTGCAGGTCGGCGAGCCCGCCGAGCATGAGCAGCGTCACGACCGCGATCGCCGCCGCGCCGATGCAGGCGAGCACCGTGAGCGCCCACAGCCACGGCCCGGCCGTGAGGTAGCGGGCGAGCAGCACCATCGCGACGATCCACGGCACGGCGCCGATGACCGCGAGCCAGTCGTTGACCGGGCCGAGCCAGGACCACCTCGGCTGAGGCGTGGAGAACGGCGCCGCGAGGGCGAAGAACAGCACGAGCGCGACGAGGGCCGCGAGGCTGACGAACCCCTGCAGTCCCGCCCAGATTCGCACCTGTTCGGTTCCGGCCGCGCTGCCCATGGCGATGTCCGTCATCCCGCCTCCCGGAGGGGTCCTTCGACTCCATCGTCCTCCGATTCGGGAACGATGTCAGCTATCGCCTGTCGCCGGTCCCGGTCGCCGCGGCCCGTGGAAGGCTGACGGCATGTGGATCGGGTGGATCGAGTTCGACCTGCTGCTCGGCGACGTGCACTCGCTGAAGGAGAAGCGCGCCGTCGTCCGGCCGATCCTCGCCGAGCTGCGGCGCGCGACCGAGGCCTCCGTCGCCGAGGTCGGTGCCCACGACCTGCTCCGCAGGGCCGAGCTCGGCGTCGCGGTCGCGGCGGCCTCGGCGGACCGGGCCACCGAGGTGCTCGACCGTGCCGAGCGGCTCGTGGCGGCTCGCCCCGAGGTGACGCTTCTCGCCGCGCACCGGCGGCTTCGCCGCAGCGACGACGACTGACGTGCCGCCGGGTCCCGATCAGGCGACGTGCACGCCGTCCTTCCAGGTCTCCGCGACGATCGGCACGCCGGGTCGGTACGCGAGGTGCACGTGGCTCGGGGCGTCGAGCACCGCCAGATCGGCGCGCATGCCCGGCCGGAGGGCACCGACGTCCGTCCGCCGCAGCGCGGCCGCACCGCCCTCGGTCGAGGCCCACACGGCCTCGGCCGGGGTCATGCCCATGTCGCGCACCGCGACGGCGATGCAGAACGGCATCGAGCTCGTGAAGCTCGAGCCGGGGTTGCAGTCGCTCGCGAGCGCGACGGTCACGCCCGCGTCGATGAGCCGGCGGGCGTCGGGGTAGGGCTGACGCGTCGAGAACTCGACGCCCGGCAGCAGCGTCGCCACGGTCGACGAGCCCGCGAGGGCCGCGACGTCTTCGTCGGCCAGGTAGGTGCAATGGTCGACGGATGCCGCGCCGAGCTCGACCGCGAGGCGGACGCCCGGGCCCTCGCCGAGCTGGTTCCCGTGCACACGCACTCCGAGCCCGGCAGCACGCCCGGCCTCGAGCACGCGCCGCGACTGCGACTCCGTGAACGCGCCCCGCTCGCAGAACGCGTCGACCCACCGCGAGTGCGGCGCACACGCCTCGAGCATCTCGCCGACGACCACGTCGACGTAGGCGTCGGCACCCGGGCCGTCGGGTTCACGGAACTCGAACGGCACCACATGCGCGCCGAGGAATGTGACCTCGTCGGTGACCTCCGCTGCGAGCCGGGCGAGCCTCGCCTCATCGGCGGCGCTGAGCCCGTAGCCGGTCTTGATCTCGAAGGTCGTCGTGCCCTGCCGGTGCAGCTCCTCGACGAATCCGGCCAGGCGGGCGCGCAGCTCGCCGTCGGTGGCGGCGCGCGTCGCCGCGACGGTCGAGCGGATGCCCCCGGCTTCGTATGCTCGTCCGGCCATACGTGCGGCGAACTCCTCGGCCCGGTCGCCGCCGAACACCAGGTGCGTGTGGCTGTCGACGAAGCCAGGGATCACGGCCCGGCCACCGAGGTCGACGACCTCGACCTCGGCCTCGACGGGCGCGTGGACCGCCGGTCCGACCCACGCGACGCGGCCGTCCTCGACGAGGATCGCCGCGTCGCGCACGATGCCGAGCGGTCCGCTCGAGCGTCCGTCGGCCGGGTCGTTCGTGACGAGCTCGCCGATGTTCGTCAGGAGCATACGCCGCACCGCAAGGCCGTCCGTCATGCGTCCATCATGGGCACGTTGAGGCCGCGCTCGCGCGCCACCTCGACGGCGCGGTCGTACCCCGCGTCGACGTGCCGCATGACACCCGTGCCGGGGTCGTTCACCAGCACGCGCGCGATCTTCTCGGCCGCGAGGTCGGTGCCGTCGGCGACCACGACCTGGCCGGCGTGGATCGAGCGGCCGATGCCGACGCCGCCGCCGTGGTGGATCGAGACCCACGTCGCACCGGAGGCGGTGTTGAGCAGCGCGTTCAGCAGCGGCCAGTCGGCGATCGCGTCGGAGCCGTCGGCCATGGCCTCGGTCTCGCGGTACGGCGAGGCGACGGAGCCCGAGTCGAGGTGGTCGCGGCCGATCACGATCGGCGCCGACAGCTCGCCCGAGGCGACCATCTCGTTGAACTTCAGGCCCGCGAGGTGCCGCTCCTTGTAGCCGAGCCAGCAGATGCGTGCGGGAAGCCCCTCGAAGTGGACCTTCTCGCCGGCCTGCTCGATCCAGCGGCGCAGGTGCGCGTCTTCCGGGAACAGCTCGAGGATGGCGCGGTCGGTCGCCGCGATGTCGGCCGGGTCGCCCGAGAGCGCCGCCCATCGGAACGGGCCCTTGCCCTCGGCGAACAGCGGCCGGATGTAGGCCGGCACGAAGCCGGGGAAGTCGAAGGCGTGCTCGTAGCCGCCGAGCTCGGCCTCGCGGCGGATCGAGTTGCCGTAGTCGAACACCTCGGCTCCGCGCGCCTGGAAGCCGACCATCGCCTCGACGTGCGTGGCCATGGACTTCCGCGACAGCTCCGTGAACTCGGCCGGGTCGGAGGCCGCGAGCGCGTGCCACTCCGCGACCGACACGCCCTCGGGCAGGTACGACAGCGGGTCGTGCGCGCTGGTCTGGTCGGTCACGATGTCGATCGCGACCCCGCGCTCGAGCAGTTCGGGGAACACGGATGCCGCGTTGCCGACGACGCCCACGCTGAGCGCCTCACCGGCGGCCTTCGCGGCGAGGACGCGCTCGACCGCGGCATCGAGCGACGGCGCGACCTCGTCGAGGTAGCCGTGCTCGACGCGACGCGTCAGGCGCGTCTCGTCCACGTCGACGATGAGCACGGCGCCGCCGTTCAGCGTGACCGCGAGCGGCTGTGCGCCGCCCATCCCGCCGCAGCCGGCGGTGAGGGTCAGGGTGCCGGCGAGCGACGCGACGGCGACCTCGTCGGCCGAGGCGCCGCGCTTCGCGGCCAGCGAGCGGGCGACGGCGCCGAAGGTCTCGTACGTGCCCTGCAGGATGCCCTGCGTGCCGATGTAGATCCACGAGCCGGCCGTCATCTGGCCGTACATGGTGAGGCCGAGCTGCTCGAGGCGGCGGAACTCGGGCCAGGTCGCCCAGTCGCCGACGAGGTTCGAGTTGGCGATGAGCACGCGGGGCGCCCACTCGTGCGTGCGGAACACGCCGACCGGCTTGCCGGACTGCACGAGCAGCGTCTCGTCGGGCTCGAGCTCGCGCAGCGTGCGCGTGATCGCGTCGAACGCCTCCCAGCTGCGGGCGGCCTTGCCGGTGCCGCCGTAGACGATCAGGTCTTCAGGGCGCTCGGCGACCTCGGGGTCGAGGTTGTTCATGAGCATGCGCAGCGGCGCCTCGGTCTGCCAGCTCTTCGCCGAGAGCTCGGTGCCGTGGGCGGCGCGGACGGTGCGGGGGCCGGCGACGTCGTCGGCCTCGATGGGTGCGGCGGTGGTCATGTTCCGATCCCACACCCTCGCGGGGGCGTCGACAACGGATGCCGCGGGGCTGGCGTCCGGGATCCCGGACAGACCGACGCTGAGCCTCGGAGGATCCGTCGCGGGCTCGCCCCGCGGCCGCGGGCTCAGCCGAGTCGGACGCCGCGAGCCGCCATGAACGGGATCGCGTCGGTCGCCGTGCCGTCGAGCCGGACCTCGTAGTGGAGGTGGCAGCCGGTGGAGGCGCCGGTGCTGCCGACCGCGCCGATCAGCTCGCCGGCCTCGACCACCTGGCCCACTTCGACGAGGATGCCGCCGTCGCGCAGGTGCGCGTAGCCCGTCGTGACGCCGTCGCCGTGGTTGATCAGGATCCAGTTGCCGTACGAGCCGTTCGGGCCGGCCGCGACCACGACGCCGCCGGTCGCCGCGAAGACGCCCGTACCGCACTGCGCGGCGAGGTCGGTGCCGCGGTGGAACTCGTTCACGCCGGGCAGCGGCTTGTCGGGCCGCGGTCCGAAGCCGTCGGTGATCGAGCCGAACACGGGCGAGGCCCATCCCTGCTCGCTCAGCTGGCCGGCGTCGATCGGGATGCTCTCGAAGGTCGAGACCACGTCGGAGGCGGCGAGTCGCGTCTGCGCGCCGTTCAGGGCGGCGCGAGCCGCGGCCACGACGCCTTCGGCCACCACCACGTCGTTCTCGAACTCGTCGATCGGGATGGCGTCGACGGCCTCCCAGGCGGCGGCGGCGCGATCCTCGGCCGCGGTCGCGTCGGCGTCGCGACGTTCGGCGATCGCCCGGAGCCGTTCGGAGTCGCCGGCGAGCTTCTGCACGCGCTCCATTCCCGCGAGGCCGGCGAGCAGGTCCTTGCCGGAGCCCATCGCGGCGGCCATCGAGCGCAGCGCCGCGCCGTCGCCCTCGACTGCGTCGAGGTAGACGCTCGCCGCAGTCTCCGCGACGTGCCGCGCCTCCTCCGCCTGCTCGTCGAGTCGCTCGGCGACGGCGCGCGCCACGGCGCGCGTGCTGCGAGCGGAGGCGAGCGCGGACTCGGCGCTCCGGAGGTCCGTCATCGCCCGGTCGAGCTTGGTCCGGAGTCCGGCGACCGCCGCGGTCTGCGAGTCGGCCGTGCCGACCGTCCGGACCCGGAGCATCTGCGCGACCGGGCCGTCGCCGACGAGCACGAAGGGCGCCGAGACGCCGGTGCCGTACGGGGTGGGCGTCGGAGTCGCGCTGGGCGAGGGTGTCGGGGTGGGCGTCGGGGTGGGCGTGGGAGTCGGGGTGGGCGTCGGCGTGGGAGTCGGGGTGGGCGTGGGAGCCGGCGTCGGCTCGGGGTCGGGCGTCGGTTCCGGCGTGGGAGTCGGGGTCGGTTCCGGCGTGGGCGTCGGGGTCGGCTCCGGGGTCGGCTCGGGGTCGGGCGTCGGGTCCGGCGACGGCGCGGGATCCGTCGGCGCCGGTTCCTCCGTGGGCGTCGGCTCCGGGGTCGGATCGGCGGTCGCGTCAGCGGTGGAATCCGAGGTCGACGTCGAGTCTTCCGCCCCGCTCGTGACGGTCGTGGTGTCGAGTTCCTCCGCGCTCGCGGGGGCGACGGCGGACATGCCGAACAAGAGGCCACCGGCGATCACGGCGATCGCAGCGGTGCACCTCCGAGCGGGCCTCACTCGGAACGGGTCTCGCTCATCGTCGTCTCGGGTATGGAACATAGGGCTTCCTGGGTCCGGCAACCATGCCGGCACCCCCCAAGTCTGCCCTGTTCCGTGAACCGCGCACAAGCGGACCGTCTCATCCGACGGTCCCCCGTTCGGGGCGCACCGTGCGCGCGCGTCAGGCGAGCGCGGCGACGGCGCCCGCGCGACCGACCACGGCGCCCGATCGGACCGCGTCGACGACGCGCTCGATCTCGGGCGAGAGGAAGCGATCCTCGCCGGGAACGCCGCCGATCGAGGCGACGAGATCGACGACGACGCCGGTCGCCGCGCCGGGCTCGAGGGGCGCGCGGAGCGCGAGGCCGCGGGCGGCCGTCATGACCTCGATCGCGACGACCCGCGTGAGCCCGTCGAGCGCGCGACGGAGCTTTCGCGCGGCCGCCCAGCCCATCGACACGTGGTCCTCCTGCATGGCGGACGACGGGATCGAGTCGACCGACGCGGGTGCGGCGAGGCGCTTGAGCTCCGACACGATCCCCGCGGCGGTGTACTGCGCGATCATGAGCCCCGAATCGACGCCGACCTCGTGCGCGAGGAACGGCGGCAGCCCGTGGTTGCGGGCCTTGTCGAGGAACCGGTCGGTGCGGCGCTCGCTCATCGACGCGACATCCGCCACCGCGATCGCGAGGAAGTCGAGCACGTACGCGACGGGCGCGCCGTGGAAGTTGCCGTTCGACTCGACCCGGCCGTCGGGGGTCAGCACCGGGTTGTCGACCGCACTCGCGAGCTCGGCCTCGGCGACGGATGCCGCGTGCGCGACCGTGTCGCGCGCGGCGCCGTGCACCTGGGGAGCGCAGCGCAGCGAGTACGCGTCCTGCACGCGCGTGCACTCCGGCCCCTTGTGGCTCGCGACGATCGGCGAGCCCGCGAGGACGTTCCGGATGTTGGCGGCCGAGACCGCCTGGCCGCGCTGCGGCCGGAGCGCGTGCAGGTCGGCGGCGAACACGGCGTCGGTACCCATCAGCCCCTCGACGCTCATCGCCGCGGCGACGTCGGCGGTCGCGAGCAGCATCCGCAGGTCGTGGATCGCGAGCGCGAGCATGCCGAGCATGCCGTCGGTGCCGTTGATGAGGGCGAGGCCCTCCTTCTCGCCGAGGTGCAGCGGCGCGATTCCGGCCGCGGCGAGGGCGGAGGCGGCATCCGTCGGCGCCGTGTGCGAGCCCTCGGACTCGGTGCCGCGCACGCGCACCTCGCCCTCGCCCATCGCGACGAGCGCGCAGTGCGCGAGCGGAGCGAGGTCGCCCGAGCAGCCGAGCGAGCCGTATTCGCGGACCACCGGCGTGATGCCGGCGTTCAGGATCGCGGCGTAGGTCTCTGCGGTCGCGCGGCGCACGCCCGTGCGGCCCGTCATGAGCGTCGAGAGGCGGAGCAGCATGAGCGCGCGCACGACCTCGCGCTCGACCTCGGGCCCGGAGCCGGCGGCGTGCGAGCGGACGAGGCTCGCCTGCAGCTGCGCGCGGCGGTCCTCGGCGATGAAGGTCGTGGCGAGCGCGCCGAAGCCCGTCGAGATGCCGTAGTGCGGCTGCGGGTCGGCGGCCAGGTCGTCGATGATCGCGCGGCTCGCGGCGACCGCGTCGAGCGCGGCGGGGTCGAGCTCGACGCGGGCGTCGTGGCGTGCGACGGCGACGACGTCGTCGATCGTGAGCGGTCCGATGCCGACGGTGACGGATGCCGCGGTGCGGGCGGGTGCGGGCGCGATGGTGCTCATACGTCCGATTCCACACCGTTCCCGCGCGCTCCGGGACGCGGGAGAGTACGCTGCCGTCCGGGATACCGGACGGAGGGACGCGGAGCATGTCGGACGCATCGAAGGTGCCCGCCGCAGACCAGGTCCTGCGGATCCTCACCCACCTCGCCGCGCAGCGCGGGCCGGTGCCCGCCGCGTCGATCGCGACCGCGCTCGGACTTCCGCGCTCGACCACGTACCACCTGCTCGCGGTGCTGCAGGAGCGTGGATTCGTGGTCCACCTGCCCGAGGAACGACGGTACGGGCTCGGCGTCGCCGCGTTCGAGCTCTCGAGCGGGTTCAGCCGCCAGCAGCCCCTCACGCGGCTCGGCCGCCCGCTCGTCGCGGCGCTCGTCGACCGGCTCGGCGAGTCGGGTCACCTCGCCGTGCTGCACGGGCGCGACGTGCTCTACCTCGTCGAGGAACGCGCCCCGCGGCGACCGTCGCTCGTCTCCGACGTCGGGGTCCGCCTGCCTGCGCACCTCACCGCGTCGGGCCGGGCGATGCTGCAGGTGCTCCCGCCCGCGCAGCTCCGCGCCCTCTACCCCGACCGCGCGGCCTTCGCCGACCTGCCCTCGACGACGGATGCCGCCCCCTGGACCTACTCGCGGCTGAAGTCCGTGCTCGCCGAGGCGCGGGCCGCGGGCGTCGCCGGCGAGCACGGCGAGGTCACGCGCGGACTGGCCTCCGTCGGCGCGCCAGTGCTCGACCACCTCGGCTGGCCGGCCGCGGCGATCGCGGTCACGTTCGCGGAGGGGGCGCCCGAAGAACTCGTGGACGCGGCGAGTGCGGCGGTCGTCGACGCCGCCGCGACGCTCTCGCGCCGGATCGGCGCGCGCTGAGCGGTCTCGCCCGCACGCTCAGGCCGGGCGTGACGGGGCCAGCCAGCCCCGGAGCATCCGCGTCACCCACGGCAGCACCCAGTACGTCATGACCGGCGTGAGCACGAGGGTGGTCACGAGCACCCGGAGCACGAGCGGCACGTCCTCCCACCACGGCGCGAGCGCGATGAGCAGCGAGAACGCGAGGTTCACCGGGAAGAAGCCGAGCCAGATGCTGACGGCCTGCTTCCAGCGCGGCGGAGCGGGCGGGAGCGACGCCTCCGTCGGCCCCGAGTCATCCGACACCGCCGGCACGGAGCCCGTCGCAGGATCGTCGAACCAGCCCTCGATGCCGGTGCGGCGCTTCGCCTTCTCGGCGCGAACGAACCCGCGCCCCATCTCGAGCCACCACGAGCGCTCGGGCGAGCGCTCCCACGCCTCGAGCGTCTCCTCGTTCGCGAAGCGGTAGAGCATGTGCCACACGTCGGAGTCCTCGCCCGCCCGCACCCAGCCAGACCCGAGGAAGCCGGGGTAGCGGTTGGCGAGGTTCACGCCGGTCTGCACCCAGACCGTCGCCTCCGCGATGCGGTCGGGATCGACCTCGCGGCGGATCGACACGGTGATCGGTTCGGTGGCCATGCGTCCATCACAGCGCATGCACGTGTCGGCCGCATCGCGCAGCGGCCGCGCAGGCCGGCGCGGCGACGTCAGCCGAGGTGCGCGTGCAGGAAGGCCGCGACGCGTTCGCGCAGGGCCTCGTCCAGGATGCCGATCGAGTGCGCCTCGCCCGGCACCACCGCGAGCTCCACCTCGACGGCCGATGCGCCGAGCGTGTCGGCGAGGCGCTGCGACTGCGCGAGCGGGATGATCTCGGATTCGGCATGCCCGATGAAGAACGGCGGATCGGTCGGGTCGACCTGCGCCGTGGCCGACGCCTCGATGGCCTGCGGGCACGCCTCGTCGGGCGTCCCCGGCTCGCAGCCGAGGAAGTCGCCGACGATGTCGCGCAGCCAGTCCGATGCGGCATCCGCCTCGAGCTCGGGCAGTCCCAGCCCGACCGGTCCGGACAGCTCGGCCACGGCGGCGACGCGCGAACCCACGTCGAGCGGGCCCTCGCCGAGCGTGCCGAGCAGGGCCGCGAGGTGGCCGCCCGCCGAGCCGCCGAACACGCCGATGCGTGCGGGGTCGAGGTCGAACCGCTCGAGCTGCTCGGGCTCGCGGAGCCAGGCGACGGCGGCCGCGACGTCGTCGAGCTGCGCCGGGTAGACGGCGTCGGGCACGAGCCGGTAGTTGACGGATGCCGCGACGAACCCCTCGCTCGCGAGCCACAGGCAGACGTTGCGCCAGTCGGCGTTCGCCTTGTCGCCGCGCGCCCAGCTGCCGCCGTGGACCGAGACGACGGCCGCACTCGTGCCGGGGAGCGCGGATGCCGCCGGGCGGCACACGTCGAGCGTCAGGATCGTGCCGTCGGCCGCGACCGCGTACTCGAGGTCGGCGTCGACGCGCAGGTCGGTCGGCGCCTCGAACGTGCGGATGCCGATGATCTCGCTGCCCGCGACCTCGCTCGATGCCTGCCGCGCGTTCGGGTCCAGCTCGCGGAGCGGCTGGTGGAACGCCGACGCCACGGCGGCGACCGCGAGCGCGGCGCTCACGGCGAGGGCGATCCGCACCGGCCGGCGACGCCGGCTGCCGCGGAGGCCGGAGAGTCGGGTCATGGGTGGGGGCTCCGGGTCCTGGGGTGAGGCGATGCTACCCCAGGATCGGCGCCGGTCCGACACCGGACCTGACGGTGTCCGGTCGACCGCAGGCCGTGCGGCGGCCGGGGTCGGTGCGCGCCGATACGCTCGACGGGTCGTGCGCGCCCACCGGCCCCTCCGACGTCGGCCGCACCCGATCCCGACCCGACCCCGAAGGGACCCGTGACCCGCCCCCGCCCACGCCCCGCGTCCATCGACCGCGCCGCGATCCGCGCCCGTCCGGTTCGCCGCGCCCTGGGCGCCGCCATCGGCGCCGCGCTCGCGCTGTCGCTCACCGCCTGCACCGCCGACGAGTTCGTCGACGTCCTCGACGCGATCGTCGTCGAGCTCGAGGGCGGTCCCTCGAGCCCGGCGACCGATGCCCCGGGCGGGTCCGACGGATCCGGGTCGACCGCCGTCGAGGGCGGGCTCGGTGCCGACGAGCTCGAGCAGGCCCGGGCCGAGCTCGCCTCGCTGCCGGTGAAGGGCCGCGCGGCGATGACCGGCTACGAACGCGACGCGTTCGGCCACGGCTGGATCGACGTCGACCGCAACGGATGCGACACGCGCAACGACGTGCTCGCCCGCGACCTCGACGACCCCGACCGGCCCGCCGGATGCCGCGTGCTCTCCGGAGTCCTCGACGACCCGTACACCGGCGCGCTGATCGAATTCGTGCGCGGTCTGGGCACGTCGCAGCTCGTGCAGATCGACCACGTCGTGCCGTTGGCGAACGCCTGGGTGACCGGCGCGCAGCAGTTCACCGACGAGGAACGCGTGGCGTTCGCCAACGACCCGCTCAACCTGCTCGCGGTCGACGGTTCGGCGAACCAGCAGAAGGGTGCGGGCGACGCCGCGACGTGGCTGCCCTCGAACCGTTCCTTCCGGTGCGAGTACGTCGCGCGCCAGGTCGCCGTCAAGGCGGCCCACGGCCTCTGGGTGACGCCGCCCGAGCGCGATGCGATCGAGCGCGTGCTCGACGGGTGCCGGCCGGCCGGATGAGTCGCGGCGCCCCGGTGGTCGGTCCCGGCCGCCCGGGGCGATCCGTCGGCAGCGGCGTCAGCCGACCGGTGCGCCCGTGGTCGGGTCGATGACGACCGCGGCGTTCTCGTACGGCGAGTCGAGGAGCACGAGGATCCGCACCGGGCGCGCGCCCGAGTCATCCGCCACGGTCGCGCGGTCGGCCAGCACGATCACCGAATCCGGGTCGAGGATGCCCGAGTGCTCGCGGGCGGCGGCGATGAACTCGGGCACGCGCGAGAAGTCGACCTCGTCGACGTCGAAGAGCTCGGCGGCCGCGTCGTCGGGCTGGATCGGGTCGGGGCCGCCGTGCTCGGTCCGGTCGTAGCGGTACTCGTAGCGGTCGATCGTGAGCGCCCCCGGGGTGCTCGGCGCCGACGCGAGGGCGTAGTCGACGTAGAAGCCGATCCGGATGAAGACGGTCCCGCCGGTCTCGCGGGCGAGCGCGTCGACGACCTCCTGGTGTCGATCGCCGAGCACGACGCCCGCCGACGCCGGATCGCCGGACGCGAGCGCGCGGGTGAGGCGCCCGATCGAGTCGAACGCGGGCACGAGCACCGCGACCGTCGTCACGATGACGACGGTCCAGAGCAGCGCGGTCCGGAACGTGCGTCGGGCCGACCGCGGCCCTCGCGCGGCTGCGGGATGCGTCGACGAGCGGGCGGGCCCGGTCACCCAGGGCGACACGGCCGAAGCGAGCGGCACCGTGCGCTCGGTGCCGCTCCGCAACTGCTCGGCGTCACGTCGGGCCGCGAGGTCGGCCGGCGGGTCGAGGTCGAGCACGACGTCGGCCGACGCCGCATCCGGGCGGCGCACGACGATGATCGAGCCCGGCTGCAGCTCGTCGAGCGCGGCCGGTGAGACGACCGCGCGAAGCATGGTCGAGTAGGCGGCGCGGTCGCCGGGAGCCACCGTCAGGGTCAGGTCGATCTCGCTGCGGTCGCCCCTCGGTGCGCCGGCGCGGTGCACGCGCTCGACGCGGGCGAGTGCGGCGGCGCCGGAGGGGGCGGGCGAGCCGGGTGCCGCGCCCGGCTGTCGCTCGGGATGGAACGCTCCCGCACTGCGGAGCCCCGCGAAGACCGCCGCGACGATCGCGACCGGCAGGGCGAACGACCAGAGGATGATGTAGCGCGGGTCGCCGGTCGCGATCGCGCCCAGCACGCCGCCCACCGTGACGCCCGCGGCGACGGCGGCGAGGAGCGCGAGCATGCCGGACCTCCGGGTACGTGGTCCGATCAGCATGCCCGGTCGGGGCGCGGTCGCGCACCCACCAGATCGGAGGGCAGGCGGCCGCGACGGCGCCGCGTGCCGTTCCTACTCGCCGACGGCGAGCGGGCAGTCGTCGAGCAGGTCGGCTCCGAAGCCGACGAGGGACTTCGCCATGCAGATGCTCGCGGGCACGCCGACGTAGCGGCCGAAGGGCTCGACCCGCCGATAGCCGTGCTTGGCGTAGAGCGCCTGCGCGGGCAGGTGCTGCGTTCCGGTCTGGAGCACGAGCTCCCGGATGCCCCGGGCGCACGCATCCGTCTCGACGTGGTCGAGCAGGAGACCCGCGATCCCGGTGCCGCGCCACGGCTCGTCGACGAACATGCGAGCGATCTCCGCGCGCCCGGCGCCGTGCGAGCCGTCGTCGATCAGGGCGATCATGCCCACGGGCGTGCCGTCATCGACGCGGGCGACGTAGACGCTCACGCCGGGGCGTGCGAGTTCCGCCGAATCGAGTTGCACGCACCCGCCACCGGCGGGGTACAGCGCGCGCGAGTACTCGGAGCCGGCTTGGAGCAGGCGCGGCACTCCGGCCGCGTGCGGCGGCTCCATGGAGATCGACGGCGGTGTGGTCACGACGAGAGCGTACGGCAGTCGCGTTACCGTCTCGTGACGTTCCTGCGGCGGAATGCGACGTGGGGCGGATTCACAGGAGGGTGTCCGGTATCGTGGGGAGGTCGGTTCTGGACACCGTGCACGTCGCACGGATGGGTTTGTGAGTCCTGAGGGCCGGTTCCACGCGCAGTCCGCGCGCGGATAGTCACCGTATGTGAACGGCCCCGGTCGACGATGCTCCCGGGTTCTCAAGCGTGCTGCGCGATCGCGCGGCCGGTTGCCATGTACACGCAACGAAACCCAGGAAGCCCCCATGCCCAAGAACAAGAAGCCCGCCGGCGGACGCCCCGCCAAGAACTTCGACCCGTCGTACGCGAAGAGCTCGCGCCGCAGCACCCCGCGCGCCGGCGGCTCGCAGAAGCCCGGGTCGCGCAGCCCGGGCCACCGGGGCTACCGCCCTGAGGAGGTCGAGGCCCCCAAGGCGCGCTGGTCGCGCGAGGAGCGCGTGGCTCAGGGGCGCACGCCGCACCGCGCCGATCGCCCCGGGCGTGACGAGCGCCCCGCCCGCGACGACCGTGCCGGTCGGTCGTACAGCCGGGACGAGCGTGCGCCGCGCCGGTACGACCGGGACGAGCGCCCGGCTCGTTCGTTCGATCGGGATGACCGTGGCTCGCGTCGGTTCGATCGGGATGAGCGCGCGCCGCGCTCGTTCGATCGGGATGACCGTGGCACGCGCCGGTTCGACCGGGACGAGCGCGCCCCGCGCCGGTTCGACCGGGACGAGGGCGCCCCGCGTCGGTTCGACCGCGACGAGCGCCCGGCTCGTTCGCTCGATCGTGACGCCCGTGGCACGCGCCGGTTCGATCGGGACGAGCGCCCGGCTCGTTCGTTCGATCGTGACGACCGCGGACCGCGCCGGTTCGATCGGGACGAGCGCGCCCCGCGCCGGTTCGACCGCGACGAGCGCCCCGCTCGTTCGTACGACCGTGACGACCGCGGCGCGCGCCGCGGCCGCGAGTTCGACCGCCCCGGCTTCCGCGACTCCGAGCGCCGTCCGTCGTCGTTCTACCCCTCGAACGACCGGGCCGAGCGTTTCGAGCCGGCCGACGACGTGGTGCTCGAGCGCCTCGAGGCCGACGCCATCGCGGCCGAGGCCGTCGACGGCATCCGCTTCGCCGACCTCGGGCTCGGCGGCAACATCGTGCGCGCGCTGGGCGACCTCGGGGCCGAGTCCCCGTTCCCCATCCAGGCGGCCACCATCCCCGTCGTGCTCGAGGGCCGCGACGTCCTCGGCCGAGGACGCACCGGCTCCGGCAAGACCATCGCGTTCGGCGCGCCGACCGTCGAGCGCCTCATGCAGGACTGGGCCGCGTCGGGCAAGTCGGGCGGCAAGCGCCAGATGGGTCGCAAGCCCCGCGCCCTGATCCTCGCCCCGACGCGCGAGCTCGCGTTGCAGATCGACCGCACCGTGCAGCCGATCGCGCAGAGCGTCGGCCTCTTCACGACGCAGATCTACGGCGGCGTCCCGCAGGGCCGCCAGGTCGGTGCGCTGCAGCGCGGCGTCGACATCGTGATCGGCACGCCGGGCCGCATCGAGGACCTCATCGAGCAGGGTCGCCTCGACCTCTCCGAGATCATGGTCACCGTGCTCGACGAGGCCGACCACATGTGCGACCTCGGCTTCCTCGACCCGGTGCAGCGCATCCTCCGCCGAACCCCCGAGGGCAGCCAGAAGCTGCTCTTCTCGGCGACGCTCGACACGGGCGTGGCCGCACTCGTCGACGAGTTCCTCGTCGACCCGGCCGTGCACGAGGTCGCCGGCGAGGACCAGTCCTCAGGCACGATCGAGCACCGCGTGTTCGTCATCGACAACCGCGACAAGCGCGACATCGTGGCGAGCCTCGCCGACCGCAACGGCAAGACGCTGATCTTCTCGCGCACCCGTGCGTTCGCGGAAGACCTCACCATGCACCTCGAGGACGCCGGCATCTTCGCCGTCGCGCTGCACGGCGACCTGAACCAGGCCAAGCGCACGCGCAACCTGCAGCAGCTCACGAGCGGCCGGGTCGACGTGCTCGTCGCGACGGATGTCGCCGCCCGTGGCATCCACGTCGACGACATCGACCTCGTCATCCAGGCCGACGCGCCCGACGAGTACAAGACCTACCTGCACCGCGCGGGCCGCACCGGGCGCGCGGGCCGCGAGGGTCGCGTCGTCACGCTGATCCCCCGGAACCGGCAGCGGCGCCTGTCGGAGCTCCTCGGCCGCGCCGAGATCGAGGTCGACTTCGAGGACGTCCGCCTCGGCGACGATCTCCTCAGCGACCTCGGCCCGATCCGCACGGCGGCCCCCGCCGCGTCGGCCGACGAGGACGCGCCCGGCGCGTAACGCCGCGTCGCGGCATCCGCCTGCCCCCACGACGACGGCCCCGACCACCCGGTCGGGGCCGTCGTCGTCGAGCGGCGAGACACCCTGAACAGGGGATGCGGCCCCCTCCCGGACTGCCTAGAATTCGGGGACGCGAATCCGTTTCGGGTCGCCGTTTCGGGTCGCATGGTCGAGGGGGCGATCATGGTCGTGGAGCACTGCGGAGTCCGGGTCGATGGACGACCGTTCTTCTGAGAGCGGTCGGCGTCTCGTGGTCGTCGGCGATCGTGGCGGCGAGTCGATCGTCGTCCTGCCGCGGGCTTCGCTCATCGGACGCGACGAGAGTGCCGACATCCGGGTGCCGTACGAGGGAGTGAGCCGGCGCCACGCCGTGCTGGATGCCACAGGCTCCGCCGTCGTGGTCGTCGACCAGCAGTCGCGGAACGGCACGTGGGTGAACGGCCGACGTCTCGTGGGGCCGACGGTGCTGCACGATGGCGACCGCATGGGCGTCGGTCCCGTGCAGTTCCGCTTCGAGGACGATGCGGAGCGGCACTCCACGGGCGAGTCCCGCCGGCCGGCGGCCCGGGGCGGAGACTCGTACGACTCGCAGCGCGACCAGTACATCGCTGCCGGGAACCAGACGTGGAACCAGACCGTGCATGTCAACGCGGAGTACGACCAGCCCGACGCGATCTTCGAGGGGCGGGGTCCGGGCCGGGTGATCGCGATCATCGGCCTGATCTTCGTCGTCGGGGGGTTCGGATGGTTCGCGTGGACGCTCTTCTCGACCGCGGCCGCGAGTGGGTCCGGCATTCCGGAATTCCCGACCCAGATCGGGTACGCCTTCGGCATGTTCTTCGTCGGGGTCGTCCTCTCCGGGCTCGGAGCCGGGATGTCGCGAGCCCGCCGTCGCAGGGAACAAGGGAGAGGATGACGACCATGGGTGCGTTCGAGGGAGCGAGCTTCCACGCCGGCCGGGACCAGTACATCGCCGCCGGGGACCAGCACATGACGGTGCAGTCGATCACGGTCGACTCGACGCTGGACGAGATGCGGCCCACGATCGACTCGCTGCGGCGGGACGCCGAGCAGCTCCTGCCGCGTCAGGCGTCCGAGCGGGTCGCCGCCGAGCTCGACGGCCTGGCGAAGGACATGGACGGGCCGAAGCCGGATCGCGCCAAGGCCGCGTCTCGTCTCGATACCGTCGTCGAGACCGTGAAGAAGAGCGGCGAGGTGGTCGAGGCCGGCACGTCGATCTTCGAGAACATCGTGAAGATCGCGACCTGGATCGGTCCGATCGCCGCGGGCGCGCTCGGTCTCCTCAACTGATGCCCCGACCCCTCGACTGGCGATACGGGCGGCCCTCCGGCATACTTACTGACTGAACGGTCGGTTGTGAATGCAGCCGGAACGGATGACGCGGACGCCGCTCGGCGGCGTGCGACGGTCCCGACAGCGCGGTCAGGAGTAGAGCATGGCGGAGGCGTATCTCGTCGGCGGGGCGCGGACCCCGGTGGGTCGGTACGGAGGCGCGCTCGCGAGCGTGCGGCCCGACGACCTCGCGAGCCTCGTCGTCGGCGAGGCGATCCGCCGAGCCGGCCTCGAGCTCGACGCGATCGAGGAGGGCGCGATCGACGAGGTGATCCTCGGCGCTGCGAACCAGGCCGGCGAGGACAACCGCAACGTCGCGCGCATGTCGGTGCTGCTCGCGGGTCTTCCGGATTCCGTGCCGGGCATCACGGTGAACCGCCTCTGCGCATCGGGCATGTCGGCCATCACCATGGCCGCGCAGGCGATCCGCGCGGGCGACGCCGACCTCATCGTCGCCGGCGGCGTCGAGTCGATGACCCGCGCCCCGTGGGTTCAGGCCAAGCCCGAGAAGCCGTGGGCGAAGCCCGGCGAGGCGTACGACACGTCGATCGGGTGGCGGTTCCCGAACGCGAAGCTCCTCGCACGCGACAAGGCCACGTTCTCGATGCCCGAGACCGCTGAGGAGGTCGCGCGCATCGACGGCATCACCCGCGAGGACGCCGACGCGTTCGCGCTCCGCAGCCAGCAGCGCGCCGCCGCCGCGATCGACGCGGGCCGTTTCGAGGCCGAGATCGTCGGCGTGCCGACCGCGCGCGGCGAGGTGCTCGTCGACGAGGGGCCGCGCCGCGACACGACGCTCGAGGTGCTCGCCGGTCTCCGCCCCGTCGTGAGGGGCGGCAGCGTGGTCACCGCCGGCAACTCGAGCTCGCTGAACGACGGCGCGTCGGCGATCGTCGTCGCGAGCGCATCGGCCGTCGAGCGCTACGGACTCACGCCGCGCGCCCGCGTCGTCGTCGGAACCTCCGCCGGACTCGCGCCCGAGATCATGGGCCTCGGACCGGTGCCGGCGACCGAGAAGGCGCTCGAGCGCTCCGGCGTCTCGCTCGACGACATCGGCTCGATCGAGCTCAACGAGGCGTTCGCGACGCAGTCGCTCGCCTCGATCCGCCGACTCGGTCTCGACCCCGAGCGGGTCAACGCCGACGGCGGCGCCATCGCCCTGGGGCATCCGCTCGGCTCGTCGGGCGCGCGCCTCGTCGTGACGCTGCTCGGTCGCATGGAGCGCGAGGGCTCGCGCTACGGCCTCGCGACGATGTGCGTCGGCGTCGGGCAGGGCAGCGCGCTGATCGTCGAGGGCGTGCGATGAACGCGCCGGATGTCGCGGTGTCCCCGGACGCGCCGCAGCCGCTCCTCGTCGAGCGCCGCAACGACCGCGTCATCGCGACCCTCAACCGGCCCGACAAGCGCAACGCGATCGACCAGGCCACGATCGACGCGATCCACGCGCTCTGCGCGGAGCTCGAGGCCGAGCCGCGAATCCTGATCCTCACCGGGACCGACGGCGTGTTCGCCTCGGGCGCCGACATCGCCCAGATGCGCGAGCGCACCGCGGCCGACGCGCGCGCGGGCATCAACGCGAACGCGTTCGTCCGCATCAACGAGCTGCCGATGCCCGTCATCGCCGCGGTCGACGGGTGGGCGCTCGGGGGCGGCGCCGAACTCGCGTTCGCCGCCGACATCCGCATCGCGACGCCCGACGCGAAGTTCGGCAACCCCGAGACCGGCCTCGGCATCATCCCGGCCGCGGGTGCGACCTGGCGGCTGAAGGAGATCGTCGGCGAGGCCCGCGCCGCGGAGCTGCTCCTGACCGGCCGCATCGTCGACGCCGCCGAGGCGCTCTCGATCGGGCTGGTCACCGCGGTCCACCCCGCAGCCGACCTGGTCGCGGAGGCCCACGCGATCGCCGACCGCATCGCGAGGAACGACCCGGCCGCGACCATGGCGACCAAGCGCGTCATGCGAGCGCCGCGCGCCGAGCACCCCCACGTCGACCTCGAGGAGCAGGCCGTGCTCTTCGAGAGCCCCGAGAAGCACCGCCGCATGACCGCGTTCCTCGAGCGTCGGTCGGCGAAGAGGAGCGCGAAGTGAACGACACCACCACGACGGCACCCGAGCGGGTCGGCGTCCTCGGCGGCGGCCGCATGGGCGCGGGCATCGCCCACGCGTTCCTGCTCGCGGGCTCCCGCGTCACCGTGGTCGAACGCGACACCGACGCCGCCGACGCGGCCCGCACGCGCGTGCTCGACTCGGTCGAGGCATCCGTCACCCGCGGCACGACCGACGAGACCGCCGACGCGCTGGGCGCGCGGCTCGACGTCGCGACCGACGTCGCCGACTTCGACGGATCCGACCTCGTCGTCGAGGCCGTCCCCGAGGACCTCGGCCTGAAGGTCGACGCGCTCACGCGGGTCGAGGCCGTGCTGGGGGCGGATGCCGCGCTGGCGTCGAACACGTCGTCGATCTCCATCGACGAGCTCGCCGGGCGGCTCGACCGACCCGAGCGATTCCTCGGCCTGCACTTCTTCAACCCGGTTCCCGCGTCGGCGCTGGTCGAGATCGTGCGCGGCACCGGCACCGACGGGGCGCTCGTCGAGGAGGCGCGCGGGTGGGTCGAGGCCATCGGCAAGGCGCCGATCGTCGTGCACGACGCACCGGGCTTCGCCTCGAGCCGGCTCGGCGTCGCACTCGGACTCGAGGCGATCCGCATGCTCGAGGAGGGCGTGGCCTCCGCCGAGGACATCGACACCGCCATGGTGCTCGGCTACAAGCACCCCGTCGGCCCGCTCCGGCTCACCGACCTCGTCGGACTCGACGTGCGACTCGGCATCGCCGAGTACCTCGCGGGCGAGCTCGGCGACCGATTCGAACCGCCCGCCCTCCTGCGACGCATGGTCGCCGAGGGCAAGCTCGGTCGCAAGACCGGCGAGGGCTTCCACCTGTGGGACGCGCAGTGACGCGCGTCGCCGACACGACCGACACGACCGAGGAGACCCAGATGACCGGCATCCTGCCCAGCTACGTCCGCGACGCATGGTGGACGCCCGACGCCTCGGCCGAGGCATCCGCCGCCGAGGTGCGCGACGCGTCGACCGGCGAGGTCGTCGCGCGCGTCTCGACCGAGGGCCTCGACCTCGGCGCGGTGCTCGAGCACGCCCGTACCGTCGGGCAGCGCTCGCTCGGCGAGCTCACGTTCCACCAGCGCGCCGTGCTGCTGAAGCAGATGGCCCTCGTGCTCACCGAGCGCAAGGCCGAGCTCTACGAGCTCTCGGCGCGCACCGGCGCGACCAAGCGCGACTCGTGGGTCGACATCGACGGCGGCATCGGCGTGCTCTTCACCTACTCGTCGAAGGGCCGCCGCGAACTGCCGAACGCGAAGGTCGTCGTCGACGGCCCCGTCGAGCCGCTCTCGAAGGACGGCTCGTTCATCGGCCGCCACGTCTACACGCGCCTGCCCGGCGTCGCCGTGCAGATCAACGCCTTCAACTTCCCCGTGTGGGGCTCGCTCGAGAAGTTCGCGCCCGCGTTCCTCGCCGGCGTGCCGACGGTCGTGAAGCCCGCGACGCCGACCGGCTACCTCGCCGAGGCGTTCGTGCGGATCCTCGTCGAGTCGGGCCTCCTGCCGGCGGGCTCCCTCCAGCTCGTGTCGGGCGGCGTGCCCGACCTGTTCGACCACCTGCGCGTGGGCGACCTCGTCGCCTTCACCGGGTCGGCGTCGACCGCCGAGCGGCTCAGGGCCCACGACTCGGTCCAGACCGGCGGCGTCCGGTTCACGAGCGAGACCGACTCGATCAACGCCTCGGTGCTCGGCACCGACGCCGTGCCCGGCACGCCCGAGTTCGACGCGTACGTCGCCCAGCTCGTCGTCGAGATGACCTCGAAGGCGGGCCAGAAGTGCACGGCCATCCGCCGCGCGATCGTGCCCGCGGCATCCGTCGACGCGGTCGTCGACGCCGTGCGCGCGCGCCTCGCCGAGAAGGTCGTCGTCGGCGACCCCCGGAACGAGGGCGTCACGATGGGCCCGCTCGCGTCGCTCGCACAGCGCGACGAGGTCCTCCGCCAGGTGCGCCGACTGCAGGAGGCCGGCGGCGAGCTCGTGATCGGCTCGACCGAGGCGCCCGAGGGCGTCGACGCCGACGGCGCGTTCGTCTCGCCCATGCTGCTCTCCTTCACGGATGCCACGTCCGACGCGGTGCACGAGGTCGAGGCGTTCGGCCCCGTGGCATCCGTCATCGCCTACGACACCATCGACCAGGCGGTCGACCTCGTCGCCCGCGGAGGCGGCTCGCTCGTCACGAGCGTCGCCACCCACGACCCGGACGTCGCGGTCGCACTCGCGTCCGGGATCGCCGCGATGAACGGCCGCCTCCTCTTCCTCGACCGCGACGACGCGCGCACGTCGACCGGCCACGGCTCGCCCGTGCCGCACCTCGTGCACGGCGGCCCCGGCCGCGCCGGCGGCGGCGAGGAGCTCGGCGGCATCCGCGCCGTGTTCCACCACATGCAGCGCACGGCAGTGCAGGGCTCGCCCGCGATGCTCACCGCGCTCACGGGCGTCTGGCACTCGGGCGCGGCGGCGCGGCCGTACGCCGAGTCGGGCGACGTGCACCCGTTCCGCAAGTCGCTCGCGGAGCTGCGGATCGGCGACCAGGTCGTGTCGCCGTCGCGCACCGTGACGCTCGAGGACATCGAGACGTTCGCGAACTTCACGGGCGACACGTTCTACGCGCACATGGACGAGGCGGCCGCGGCCGCGAACCCGTTCTTCCCGGGGCGCGTCGCGCACGGCTACCTGCTGGTGTCGTGGGCCGCCGGGCTCTTCGTGGATGCCGCGCCGGGGCCGGTGCTCGCGAACTCGGGCCTCGAGAACCTGCGCTTCATCACGCCGGTGTCGCCCGGGGACGAGATCCGCGTCGAGCTCACGGCGAAGCAGATCACGCCGCGCGAGACCGACGAGTACGGCGAGGTGCGGTGGGACGCGGTGCTGAAGAACCAGCGCGACGAGCTCGTCGCGACGTACGACGTGCTGACGCTCGTCGCGAAGGAGCAGGCGGGCGACGCCGCGGGCGGCGCCCCGGCCGTCGTCGACGCCGGCGCACAGCCGCAGCCGGCCTGATCGCCGCGGCCGGCCTCGGCGAGAGGCCGGCCCGGCGCCGGTCCGCCCTGCCGGCGGGTCAGCGCGCGTCGGTGCGGTGGTCGAGGTCGAACCACATGAGCCCGAGCATGAAGCCCGGGGCATCCTCGATCTCGCGTTCGAGGTTCGCACCCATCGCCGAGTAGAAGCCCGTCGCCGCGGGGTCGGAGAGGATGCGCATGCGGTCCGCACGGCCATGGGCCACGCTGGTCGCGCGTTCGAACAGCCGTCGTCCGTCGCCGGTCCCGATGCGGTCGACGGCGAGGAACATGTGGACGAGGTCCACGAATTCCGGCTCGTCGACGAGGCTGTAGAACCCCACGACGCGGCCGTCGTCGACGAGGGCCTCGACGGTGTTCGCCTCGATGAAGGCGGCCGTCGGCATGTCGTGCTCCTTGAGGCTCGCCACCGCGTCGGGGAAGTTCACGTCGTGGCCCCAGTGGGCGACGCCGCCGAGGACGAGGCGGCCGAGTTCGTCCGCCTCATGGGGTCTCGCCGCCCGGAAGTCCATGCACCGACGCTATCGCGGACGTCGATCGCCGGTGGCCGGGCGGGACCGCAGCCCGGCCCCGTAGCCCGGCGGCCCGCAGCCAGGCGGCCCCGCAGCCCGGCCGCCCCGCAGCCCGGCGGCGCTCAGCCGCGCAGGGCGAGCGTGAACGGGAGTACCTCGGCGGCGCCCGCTCGGCGGAGCTCGCGCGCGGCGATCGTGAGGGTCCAGCGGCTGTCGGCGAGGTCGTCGACGAGCAGCACGCCGCCCGCCGGGACGTCGAGGCCGTCGGCGGTGAAGCGGTTCCAGACGCCGGAGAGCCGGAACGCGCTGTTGCCGCCCGGGCCACCCGTCGGGCCGCCGTCGACCGGGGCGAGCACGCCGAGGTACGGCAGCCGACCGACCTCGGAGAGCCCGCGTGCGAGCGACTCGACGAGCTGCGGGCGCGAGCGCGAGGGCACGGATGCCACGGCCACCGGCCGCTCGGACCAGCCCCACTCGGCGAGCACGCGCACGCACGCGTCGAGCACGCGCGCCGGCACGGGGGCGTCGGGCGCATTCGGCGCGAAGAGCTCTCGGAGCGTCGAGCCCCAACCGAGGTCGGTGAGCCGCGCGAGCGCGCGACCCTCGGCGGCCTGCTCGCCCGGCGCGATGCGCCCCTTCACGGGCACGCCCAACCGGTCGGCCCCCGTGGGCCAGGCGCGGCGCGGCTCGATCGGCGTGCCGACCCGGTCGAGCGCGGTCGCGGCGGCGGCCGAGGCATCCGCATCGACCTCGCCCGGATACCAGGCACCCGCGCATCGGTCGCATCGCCCGCACGGCGCCGCCGTGTCGTCGTCGAGCGATCGCTGGAGGAAGGCCATGCGGCATCCGTCGGTCTGCTCGTACTCGAGCATGTGGCGCTGCTCGGCCTCGCGTTCCTCCGCGATGCGGCGGTAGCGCTCGGCGTCGTAGCTCCACGGCGCGCCGGTCGCGACCCAGCCGCCCTGCACGCGGCGCACCGCGCCGTCGACGTCGAGCACCTTCAGCAGGAGCTCGAGCGGGGTGCGGCGGATGTCGACGCGCGCCTCGAGCGCGGGTGTCGAGAGCGGCACGTCGGAGAGCTCGTCGATGACGCGTCGCGCGCGCTCCTCGTCGGGCATCGACGCGGTCGCGAAGTAGTGCCAGATCGCCGGGTCCTCGCGCCCGGGCAGCAGCAGCACGTCGGCGTTCTCGCTGGCGCGCCCCGCGCGGCCGACCTGCTGGTAGTACGCGACGGGCGACGACGGCGCGCCGAGGTGCACGACGAAGCCGAGGTCGGGCTTGTCGAAGCCCATGCCGAGCGCGCTCGTCGCGATGAGCGCCTTGACCTCGTTGCGCTTCAGCATGCCCTCGGACTCCTCGCGCTCGTCGGGGTCGGTCTGCCCGGTGTAGGCGCGCACGTCGTGGCCGCGCTCGCGCAGCACGCGCGCGGTGTCGACCGCTGCCGAGACGGTGAGCGCGTAGACGATGCCCGAGCCGGGCAGGTCGTCGAGGTGGTCGATGAGCCACGCGAGCCGGCCGGTCGAGTCGGGCAGCCGGAGCACGCCGAGCCGGAGCGAGGACCGGGCGAGCGGCCCGCGGATCGTGAGCACGTCGGTGCCGAGCTGCTCCGCGACATCCGCCACGACCCGGCTGTTCGCGGTCGCCGTCGTCGCGAGCACGGGCACGTCGGCCGGGATCTCGGCGATGAGATCGCGCAGGCGGCGGTAGTCGGGCCGGAAGTCGTGGCCCCAGTCGCTGATGCAGTGCGCCTCGTCGACGACGAGCATGCCGAGCCGGCGCACGAGCGAGGGCAGCCGCTGCTCGCGGAACGACGGGTTGTTCAGCCGCTCGGGCGAGATGAGCAGCACGTCGACCTCGTCGGCGTCGAGGCGTGCCAGCACCTCCTGCCACTCGTGCGCGTTGGCCGAGTTGATCGAGACCGCCCGCACGCCCGCTCGTTCGGCGGCCGCGACCTGGTCGCGCATGAGCGCGAGCAGGGGCGACACGAGGATGGTCGGCCCCCCGCCGCGGCGGCGGAGCAGCAGCGTCGCGACGAAGTACACGGCGGACTTGCCCCAGCCCGTCCGCTGCACGACGAGCGCCCGCCGGCGGCCGGCGACGAGGGCCTCGATCGCCTCGAACTGGCCGTCGTGGAATTCGGCGTCGTCGCGGCCGACGAGCTCGCGGAGCGCAGCGAGCGCCTCGGTGCGGAGGTCGGGAGAGCTGGCCGGGTCGGGGGAGGGCATGCGTCCACCCTTCCGCATGCGGCTGACAGCCGGGCAGGCGCTGCTTGCGGTCACACATGTTAGTGACTAACATTCAGGGGTGACCACCACGCCGACGCTGCGGCGCATCCGAACGCGGCAGCGCCTCATCGACCACGGGCTCGACCTCATCGAGCGGCAGGGATACGACCAGACCTCGGCCGCGGAGATCGCGCGGGCCGCGGGCGTCACCGAGATGACGTTCTTCCGGCACTTCGCCACGAAGGAGCAACTCGTGCTCGAGGATCCGTACGACCCGTTCCTCGCCGAGGGCATCGGCGACCAGCCGCGCGACCTGCCGCCGCTGCGACGCGCCGCGCGCGGCATCCGCTCGGCTTGGCGGACCCTGCCCGAACCCGAGCAGCCGGAGATCCGGCGGCGAGTGCGCATCGCGGCGCGCACGCCCGCGCTGCGGGGCGCCATGTGGCGGAGCACCGGGAACACCGAGCAGGCGATCGTCGCGCGGCTCGTCGCCGACGGGGCGCCCGCGTTCGAGGCGCGCGCCGCGGCATCGGCCGTGCTCGCGGCGCTCGTCACCGGCCTCTACGCGTGGGCGGACGGCGAGGTCGACACCCTCGGCGCGGCCATCGAGCGCGCCCTCGACGTCGTGGCGGGCGAGTCATGAGCACCGCAGCCCGCTTCGAGGCGCGCGGCGTCGCGCGTGCGTTCCGAGGTGGCGCGGGCGTGCACGGCATCGACCTCGACGTCGCCGCGGGCGAGATCCACGCCCTCGTCGGCCTGAACGGCGCCGGCAAGACCACGCTCATGCGACTGCTCCTCGGCATGCTGCGACCCGACGCCGGCGCGGTGCGCGTGCGCGGCGTCGAGGTCTCGCGAGCGGATGCCGCGACCTGGGTGCGCGTCGGCCACCTCGTCGAGCACCCGCTCGCCTACGCCGAGCTCACCGGACGGGCGAACCTCGAGATCGCCGCGCGGCTGCACGGCGTCGCCCGAGCACAGGTCGCGGCGGAGGTCGACCGCGCGATCGAGGAGTTCGACCTCGGGCGCTACGCCGGCGTGCGCGCGAGCCGCCTCTCACTCGGCAACCGCCAGCGCGTCGGCATCGCGGGGGCCCTGCTGCACGAGCCCGAGGCGATCGTGCTCGACGAGCCGACGAACGGCCTCGACCCTGCCGGGGTGATCGTGCTCCGCGAGTCGCTGCTCCGCCGCGCCGCCGCCGGCGCCGGCATCCTCGTCTCGAGCCACCACCTCGACGAGGTCGCGCGGGTCGCCGACCGGATCACGGTCGTCAACGACGGGCGCATCATCGGCGCGCTCGACCCGGGCGGGTTCGATCTCGAGCGCGCGTTCTTCGCGCTCGTCCACCACGACGACGAGACCCGGAGGGCCGCCGCATGAGCGGCGCGGGACTCCGCGTCGTCGTCGTCGTCGAGGCGCGCAAGGCGATCGCTTCGCGCGTCATGGGGTCGATCACGGTGCTCCTCGTGGTCGGCGTGGGCGTGCTCGCGCTCGGGATGCTGCTGGCTGCGGCATCCGGGGACGACCAGGTGCTCGCCAAGCTCGGCCCGCTCGCGGGCGTGCCGGGCTGGGCCGGGCTCGTGGGGATCGTGCTGCAGATCACGGCCGCGGCCGGGGTGCTCGCGTTCGGCGTCGCGCTCAGCTGGATGTTCGGTCGTGAGTTCGCCGACGGCACCGTCGCGGCGCTGTTCGGCCTGCCGGTGTCCCGCCCCGCGATCGCGCTCGGGAAGCTCGCGGTCTACCTCGCCTGGTCGGTCGCGGTCGCTGCGGCGCTCACCGGTGCGGTCGCGATCGTCGGCCTCGCGATGGGCTACGGCGCGACGGATGCCGCCGGCGCCGGCGTGCTCGCCCGGATCCCGGTGCTCGTCGTGCTCTCCGCGCTCATCGCCGTGCCGGCCGCGTGGGTCGCGACGATCGGGCGCGGGCTCCTGCCCGGCATCGCGGCGACCGTCGGCATCATCGTCATCGCACAGGTCTCCGCGATCGCGGACGTCGGCGCGTGGGTGCCGTTCGTCGCGCCCGCGCTCTGGGCGATCGCGCCCGAGTCGGTGCCGGCCGCGGCGCTCACCCTCGTGCCGACGGTGCCGCTCGCGTTCGGCGCGCTCTGCGCGTTCGCGTGGTCGCGGTTGCAGCTCGACCGCTGAACCGTGCAGTGCCGCGCGCCGGCGCGTCCGCCGCGGCGACATCCGCTCGAACTTGACCGCGCCCCTGCCGCCGGTCACGCTGGACCGCATGCCCCACCCGCATCCGCTCCACGCCGACGTCGACGTGCCCTGCCTCTGCTGCGGCACCGTGCAGCGCTTCCGGTTCGCCTCGTCGTCCGACCAGGTCGTGTGCGGCCACTGCCGATCGCACCTCGGCCCCGAACGGGCGGAGCAGCGCGACCGCGAGCACATCGCGCTGTGGCGCGGCATCCTCGAGGCGCACGACCGCGAGGCCGCCGCGGCGTCGTCGGCCGCGGCGGAGGCCGCTTCGGAGGCGGCCGCGCTCGTGGCCCGGCTCAGCGCGGAGCGCGACCAGCTGCGCGCGGGCGCCATCGACTCCGCGAGCGAGGTCGGGGCGGCGCTCCAGGACCAGCTTCGCGACGACCGCGTGCGTCGCGCCGAGCGCGCGACCCAGCTGACTGCGAAGCGCGTCGACACCGCGATGGTCGCGCTCTGGCGCCTGCAGGCGTTCCACCACCCCGACCCTCGGAAGCCGGGATCGTGCGTGTGCGGTCGCACCCTGCCGACCTGCGGCGAGAGCCGGATCCTCGAGGGCGTGCGCCAGGAGATGCTCGACTGGGAGCGCCGCAACCTCGAACTGCTCCGGGCAGGGAAGCGGCACGGGCTGCCGCCGGAGCATCCCGACGTCGCCGCAGCCGGCCCCGCGGGCGGTCGCTGAGCGCGCCCGCGCGCGATCGCCCCTCGGATGGGACTCAGCTCGCCGCGGCGGCCGCGCCCTCGCCGACCCACGCGACGGCGTCGTCGAGGTGCGAGAGCGGGAACGCCCTGAACTGCCCCGGCACGAGCCCGCCGAAGGCGACGGCGATGCCGATGAGCACGTCGCGGTCGGTCACGAGAGCCGCGCGGTCCCACAGCGACAGCGGTCGGCCGACGAGCTTCGCGTCCTCCACCATCGCGCCGAGCGAGTAGTGGTCGAACTCGTCGCCGAGCACGATCACGAAATCGAGCTTTCCCGTCCGCTCGATCGCGTGGTCCATCGCCGGGTCGAGCACCTCGCGGTAGTCGGCGGCGGTCACCGTGCCGACGGCGCGGAAGCCGATCACGCCCTCGGGCAGGCCGTCGAGCATCTCGATCATCGGGTCCCCCTTCTCCCGGCGCCAGTCTCGCAGCCGCTCGGGGCGGATGTCACGGCGCGGGCGTCAGGCGCGCGGAGCGCCGGCGGGCACGCGCAGCCCGTCGAGCGCGACGGCCACGACGTCGTCGGCCAGCCGCGCGGCATCCTCGCGGCCACCGGGCCGGTACCACTCGACGATCGAGTTGATCATGCCGAACAGCAGTCGCTCCACGATGCGCACGTCGATGTCGGAGCGCAGCGATCCCTCGGCCTGCGCCTCCGCGACGAGCGCGGTGACCCGCTTGTCGAACGCGCGCCGCCGCGCGAGCGCCCGCCGCTCGACCTCGGTGTTCCCGCGAACGCGCAGCAGCAGCGTCACGTAGGGCAGCTGGTCGACGAGCACGCGCACCGCGCCGCGCAGCACGGCGTCGAGCCGGTCGGCGGCGCTGCCGCCCGCCGCCTCGGTGCCGTCGAGCACGCCCTCGAGCGAGCCCAGCGCCTGATCGAGTGCACGGTCGAGGATCTCGTCCTTCGAGGTGAAGTGGTGGTAGATCGCCGACTTCGAGAGCCCGAGGCGGTCGGCGAGCACGCCCATCGAGGTCGCGTCGTAGCCGTACTCGTTGAAGGCGGCGACGGCGACCTCGAGGATGCCCTGCTGGTCGTACCCGGGGCGTCCCCGTCGGAGCGTGGTGTTCGGTGACATCCGCTTCAGTCTCGCATCCCCGCCCGCCCACGCCGCGAAAGGACGCGATTCGGCGTCGGGAGTGGCGCCCGACCGCCCATTCGCGTCCAAAGCGCGACGCCGGCGACGCCGGAGCGCATCAGCGCGGCTCGCGGAGGTCGTAGACGCGCTTGTACTTGCCCTCGCTGCGGGGCAGCGTGCCCGGCTCCTCGAGCCGAACGGTCACCGACGAGCCGATGAACTCCTTGATCCGCCCGGCGAGCACGACCGTCGCCGCCCGGCACGCCTCGACCTCGAGGTCGGGGTGGCGCTCGATGCGGACCGTCAGGTCGTCCATGTGCCCCGTGCGCGTGAGCTCGAGGATGAAGTGCGGCGTCAGGTGCTCGATGCCGAGCACGAGCTCCTCGATCTGCGTCGGGAAGAGGTTCACGCCGCGCAGGATGATCATGTCGTCGTTGCGGCCGGTGATCTTCTCCATGCGGCGCATGCCGGGGCGCGCCGTGCCCGGCAGCAGGCGGGTCAGGTCGCGGGTGCGGTAGCGGATGACCGGGAAGGCCTCCTTCGTCAGCGACGTGAAGACGAGCTCGCCCTTCTCGCCGTCGGGTAGCGGCTCGCCGGTCTCGCCGTCGATGACCTCGGGCAGGAAGTGGTCCTCCCAGACGTGCGGGCCGTCCTTCGTCTCGATGCACTCGTTCGCGACGCCGGGGCCCATGACCTCGCTGAGGCCGAAGATGTCGACCGCGTCGATCCCCATGCGCTCCTCGATGCGACGGCGCATCTCGTTCGTCCACGGCTCGGCGCCCAGGATCGCGACCTTGAGCGAGGTCGAGCGCGGGTCGATCCCGGCCTCCTCCATCGCGTCGGCGATCGTCAGCAGGTAGCTCGGCGTGCACATGATGGCGTCGGGCTCGAAGTCGCGGATGAGCTGCACCTGGCGCGCGGTCTGACCGCCCGACATCGGGATGACGGTCGCCCCGAGCTTCTCGATGCCGGCGTGCGCGCCGAGGCCGCCCGTGAAGAGGCCGTAGCCGTAGGCGTTGTGGACCTTCATGCCGGGGCGCACGCCGGAGGCGCGCAGGCAGCGGGCGACGAGCGTCGCCCAGCGGTCGAGGTCGTCGTGCGTGTAGCCGACGACGGTGGGCCGGCCGGTCGTGCCGGAGGAGGCGTGGATGCGGGCGACCTGCTCCATCGGCACGGCGAACATGCCGAACGGGTAGGTCTGCCGCAGGTCGTCCTTCGTCGTGAAGGGGAGCTTCGCGACATCCGCCAGGGTCTGGATGTCGTCGGGGTGCACGCCGTGCTCGTCGAACTTGCGGCGGTACAGCGGCACGTTCTCGTACGCGTGGCGCACGGTCCACTGCAGCCGCTCGAGCTGGAGGGCCTCGATCTCGGCGCGCGACATGCGCTCCTCGGGATCGAGCTCGTCGGGTGAGGCGGGCACGAGGCCGGACACGGTGGGCCGGATCTCGTCGGTGCTGTGCGGAAGGGTCGTCGTCGACACGGTGGCTCCCGGGGATCAGATGGTGCGGTTGGTGGAGATCGAACGGCCGCGGAACTCGGCGACGGCGTCGCCCTGCTCGTCGACGACCGTCACGTCGTAGAGGCCGGTGCGGCCGCTGCGGGCGCGTCGCACCGCGGTGGCGGTGAGCGTCTGCCCGGCGACGGTGGACTTCAGGAAGGTGATGTCGGCGCCCGCGGCGACGGTGACCCGGTGGTCCTCGTTGCAGGCGATCGCGAAGGCCGTGTCGGCCAGCGTGAAGACGAGCCCGCCGTGGGTGATGGCGAACCCGTTGGTCATGTCCTCCCGCACGCGCATCGAGACGACCGCGTGGCCGGGGTCGTCGCGTTCGACGACCATGCCGAGCATGGCCGAGGCGAGGTCGCGCTGCATCATCTCGCGGTTGAGGCGATCGGATGCCGCGGCATCCGCCGGCTCGTCGGCCGGCCGGTCGGCGCCCTGGCGTTCGGTCGCGACATCCGTCATGCGCTGCTCCTCATCGAGTGCGGGGGAGTCGCCGGCGGCCCTGATTGCCCCGGCGCAGAACCTCAGCATATACTAACTGAACGATCGGTTGGTAAGTGGTCCGACACCGCACCCACCGGTCCCGAGAGCATTGGAGTCGACGATGACCGCACCGGCCGACCTGACCGTGGTCGAGAACCAGGAAGCGCAGGCGCGCTTCGACGACCTCATCGCGCAGGACTCGCGCATCGAACCGCGCGACTGGATGCCCGACGCCTACCGCAAGACGCTGATCCGGCAGATCAGCCAGCACGCGCATTCCGAGATCATCGGCATGCAGCCCGAGTCGAACTGGATCTCGCGGGCGCCGAGCCTCAAGCGCAAGGCGATCCTCATGGCCAAGGTGCAGGACGAAGCCGGCCACGGCCTCTACCTCTACTCGGCCGCGCAGACGCTCGGCATCGGGCGCGAGGAGATGATGCAGCAGCTCATCGAGGGCCGCGCGCGCTACTCCTCGATCTTCAACTACACGACCCCGACGTGGGCCGACATGGGCGCCATCGGCTGGCTCGTCGACGGCGCCGCGATCTGCAACCAGGTGCCGCTGTGCCGTGCGTCGTACGGGCCCTACGGCCGTGCGATGGTGCGCATCTGCAAGGAGGAGTCCTTCCACCAGCGGCAGGGCTTCGAGATCCTGCTCGAGCTCATGCAGGGCACCGAGGAGCAGCGACGGATGGCGCAGGACGCCGTGGACCGCTGGTACTGGCCGAGCCTCATGATGTTCGGCCCGCCCGACGACGAGTCGCCGAACTCGGCGCAGTCGATGGCGTGGAACATCAAGCGGTTCTCGAACGACGACCTGCGCCAGCGCTTCGTCGGCATGCTCGTGCCGCAGGCCGAGGTGCTCGGCGTGTCGCTGCCCGACCCGAACCTGACGTGGAACGAGGAGCGCCAGGCGTACGACATGAGCGAGATCGACTGGGACGAGTTCCACGAGGTGCTCGCCGGCCGCGGACCGGCGAACGCCGAGCGGCTCCGCCGCCGCCGCGAGGCCCACGAGGACGGCGCGTGGGTCCGCGAGGCCGCCGCCGAGTACGCCCGCAAGCAGGCCGCGAAGGCGGCGACCGCCGCCTGACGGGCGGCACCACCACCGGACCCACGGCCCGCGACGGAGCGGACCGAGACGAGGAGACGAGATGAGCACCCCCGGCGAGACCGGCACCGAGGCCTGGCCCCTGTGGGAGGTCTTCGTGCGCGCCAACCGCGGCCTGAGCCACGTGCACGTGGGCTCGCTGCACGCACCCGACGCCGACATGGCCGTGCGCAACGCCCGCGACCTGTACACCCGACGCAACGAGGGCGTGTCGATCTGGGTCGTGCCCGCCGACGCCGTGACGACGAGCGACCCCGACGCCAAGGGCGCGTTCTTCGAGAGCCCCGCGGGCAAGAACTACCGCCACGCGGTCTACTACACGAAGTCCGAAGGGGTGAAGCACCTGTGAGCGGCGAGACGCACGGCGGCGACCTCGACCCGCACGGCGACGTCACGGTCGACCGCGTCGCGCTCGCCGAGGAGCTCGCCGGCGAGGCGGCGGGCGCCGGCCACGCGGCATCCGCCGACGTCGCGGCGTACGCGCTCGGCCTCGGCGACGACGCGCTCGTGCTCGCGCAGCGCCTCGGCGACTGGATCACGCGCGCGCCCGAACTCGAGGAGGACGTCGCGCTCGGCAACATCGCGCTCGACCTGCTCGGCCACGCGCGCTCGCTGCTGCACTACGCCGGAACGCACGACGGCCGCAGCGAGGACGACCTCGCGTACTTCCGCGACGAGCCCGAGTTCCGCAACGCCTGGCTGTTCGAGCAGCCCAACGGCGACTTCGCGCACACCATCGCCCGCCAGCTCGTCGCGTCCACCTACCTCGTCGAGCTCTACCGGCGCCTCGAGGCGTCGACGGACGCCACGCTCGCCGCGATCGCGGCGAAGGCGTCGAAGGAGGTCGACTACCACCGAGACCACGCGATCCAGTGGACCCTCCGGCTCGCGGGCGGCACCGACGAGTCGCGCCGCCGCATGATCCGCGCCGTCGAGCAGACCTGGCCCTACGTCGAGGAGCTGTTCCGCGACGACGCCGTGGTCGTGCGGCTCGCCGAGGAGGGCGTGGCGCCGCTGCCGTCGTCGCTCCGTGAGCCCTTCGACGCCGTGATCGACGCCGTGTTCGCCGAGGCGGAGCTCGCACGCCCCGAGGGCCGGCTCGCGTTCACCGTCGACGGCCGCGGTCGCGCGGGGAAGCACACCGAGCACCTCGGACCGCTGCTCGCCGAGATGCAGGTGCTCGCACGCGTGCACCCGGGGGCGTCGTGGTGACCGCGGCCGAGGCACGGCCCGGCGGCGACCTGCGCCCCGACGTCGTCGTCGTCGAGACGGACGCCGAGGCATCCGTCGCCCGACCGGTGCCGAAGGACGCCGCGTCGCGCGCCGCGTGGGACGTCGCCGCGACCGTGACCGATCCCGAGGTGCCGGTGCTCACCATCGAGGACCTGGGCGTGCTGCGCTCGGTCGCCGTCGACGACGGCGGCGTCGTGCACGTCGAGCTCACGCCGACCTACAGCGGATGCCCCGCGATGGACGCGATACGCGACGACGTCGTGCTCGCGCTCACGCACGCGGGCTACGACGAGGTCGACGTGCGCATGGTGCTCGCGCCTGCGTGGACCACCGACTGGATGAGCGAAGCGGGCAAGGACAAGCTCCGGAAGTACGGCATCCAGGCGCCGTCTGGTCGCGCGCCCGTGCGCGACGCCGGGCCGATCCGCCTGCAGATGGCGGTCAAGTGCCCGCGCTGCGACTCGCTCAACACCCGAGAACTCGCCCGCTTCGGCTCGACGTCGTGCAAGGCCCTCTACGAGTGCCGCGACTGCCTCGAGCCCTTCGACTACTTCAAGGTGCTCTGATGGCCGCGATCAACCTGGGCTCCACGGGAGCCCCCACCCGCGACGTCGCGGGCACGCTGACGACGGATGCCGCGATCGCCGACGCGTTCCTCCAGAGCGCGGTCGGCGGCGACACCGCCCCCAAGCGCCGCCGGGCGCGGTTCCACTCGCTCGAGGTCGCCGAGGTGCGTCCGCTGACGGACGACTCGGTCGAGGTCACCTTCGCGGTGCCCGACGAGCTCGCCGACGACTACGCCTACCTGCCCGGGCAGTACGTCGCGCTGCGGCGCGACTTCGACGGGCACGAGCTGCGCCGGTCGTACTCGATCTGCCGTCCGCCGGTGCGCGGCAGCGTGTCGGTCGCGATCAAGCGCGACCTCGGCGGCCGGTTCTCGACGTGGGCGAACAGCGAGCTCGCCGCGGGCGACTGCATCGACGTGATGAGCCCGCAGGGCACGTTCACCTCGGGCCTCGACTCGCTCGACGGCAAGCACGTCGTCGGCATCGCCGCGGGTTCGGGCATCACGCCGCTCATGGCGCTCGCGCACACCGTGCTCGCCCGTTCCGACGACGCGCGCTTCACGCTCGTCTACACGAACCGGTCGACGCGCGACGTGATGTTCCTCGAGGAGCTCGCCGAGCTGAAGGACCGCTACCCGGCCCGACTCGCGCTGCACCACGTGCTCTCGCGCGAGCAGCGCACCGCGCCGCTCCTCTCGGGCCGCATCGACGCCGAGAAGCTCGAGCGAATGCTCGACGCGCTCATCCCGCCGTCGACGGTCGACGAGTGGTTCCTGTGCGGGCCGTTCGAGCTCGTGCAGCTCGCGCGCGACACGCTCGAGGCCCGAGACGTGCCCGTCGGACGGGTCAGGTACGAGCTCTTCACGACCGACGCCGACCGGGCGACCGAGCCGCGGCACGGCCGCCCGGTCACGGTCGAGCGCGGCGAGCCGACCGTGGCGATCGAGTTCACGCTCGACGGGCTCTCGTCGAGCGTCGACAGCCCGGTCGGCGCCAACGAGTCGATCCTCAACGCGGCGCTCCGCGTGCGCTCGGACGTGCCGTTCGCGTGCGCGGGCGGCGTGTGCGGCACCTGCCGCGCGCGGGTCGTCGACGGCAGCGTGAACATGACCGAGAACTACGCCCTCGAGCCCGAGGAACTCGAGCGCGGATACGTGCTCACCTGCCAGTCGCACGCGACATCCGACCGCGTCGTGGTCGACTACGACGTGTAGCGCCACTCGCGCCACCGCACCCATCCGCACCCACCCACGCGTTCGGAGGGTCACTTTGCGTCATCCGTCGCGCATCGAGCCCGGCGGGATGTCGCGAGATGACCCCCTCGGCGGAGAGAGGAACACCATGATCGAGCTCGAGATCCACGACGGCGTGGCCGAGATCACCCTGAACGCGCCCGCGAAGCTCAACGCGCTCGGCGAGGCGGCGCTCGCCGAACTCGGCGAGGCGTACGACCAGGCCGAGTTCACGGGCGTGCGAGCCCTCGTGCTGCGCGGAGAGGGCCGGGCCTTCTGCGCCGGACGCGACATCGCGGGCGTCGACCCGCGCGACGACGACGTGCAGGGCTACCTCGGCGGCCGGGTCGAGCCGCTGCTGAAGCGCATGGCGCGCTTCCCGGCGCCGACGTTCGCCGTCGCACACGGCGCGTGCCTCGGCGTCGGCCTCGGCCTCCTCATCGCGAGCGACATCGTGTACGTGGCCGACACGGCGAAGATCGGCTCGCCGTTCAAGAACCTCGGTGCCACGCTCGACTCCGGTGGACATGCGCTCTTCGTCGAACGCCTCGGCGCACACCGCACGATGGACCTCATCGTCACCGGTCGGCTGATGTCGGGCGCCGAGGCGGTCGCCGCGGGCCTGTTCTCGCAGGCCTTCCCCGCCGACGAGGTGCTCGAGGCGACCCGCGCCGCGGCGCGGGAGGCGGCATCCGGCCCGACGCAGGCCTTCGTCGCCTCGAAGCGGCTCGTCGCCGACCTGCGCGACCACCGGCACGGGCTCTGGGCGTCGATGTCCGACGAGAACCGCGCCCAGGCGGCGCTGTGCGACACCGACGACTACCGCGAGGGATTCGCCGCGTTCCAGGAGAAGCGCACCCCGCAGTTCACGGGTCGCGGGTGAGGCGGCGCCCGCTGCGCGCTCAGGCCGCGGCGGGCGCGAGCTCGGCGATCGCCGACGCCGTCCACCTCGGCCGCGCCCCCGTGAGCGCGGCGAGGTACCGTCCGATGACCGCGGGCGGCCAGCCCCTCGACTCGGCGAGACCGGTCGCCATCGTCGCCAGGTAGGCGGCGGACGGCGCGGCGACGTCGCGATCGTGATCGCGATCGGCGGCGAGGGTGACCAGGGGGATGCCACGGCGCACGCCGACCCGGACCAGGGTGCGGTATCGGCCCGGCCCCAGGTGCAGGCGACCCGTGGCCGGGTGGATTCGGCGGAGGTCGAGGGCGGCCTCGACGGGCGTCCGGGTCTCCTGCGCGACCACGTCGGCGAGCTGGCCCACGGTGAGCAGGTACGCGCGCCCGGCCACGCTTCCGCGGGCGTGCGGGTCGTACGTCGCCATCCCGCCGCCCCACACGCGCGAGCGACCGCCGAAGTACACCGCGCCCGGGATCTCGACGGGCGCGTCCTCGGCGGGCGCGCGGCGATCGCGGCAGCCGACGTAGGTGCGCGCGCCGCCCGCCGGCTGCCCGCCCGCGACGTAGCAGCGGAAGCGCGCGGAGGACAGGTTCGACCCGTAGGCGACGTACCAGACGCGATCCACGGTCCCTCCCCGGCACGGGCGGTGCCTCGGCCCCTCATTGTGCGCGGCTCGGCCCGACGCCGCAAGGCGCGCTCGCGCGCTCAGCGCGCCGTGCGGTCGTCGCGGTCGCGCTCGTGCTCGGCGATGTCGCGGCCGAGGTCGTCGCGGATGAGGAGGTCGTGACGCAGCGCGTCGGAGCGGTACGACGCACGGCCGAGCATGTGCGCGGTCATCGGCTGCGTGAGGAGCTGGAACGTCATGATGAGCACGACGGTCGACACGACGCCCCAGCTCGGCACGCGCAGCACGATCGCGAGCAGCACGACCGCGAGGCCGAGCACCTGCGGTTTCGTCGCGGCGTGCAGGCGGCTCAGGACGTCGGGGAATCGCAGCGCGCCGACGCCCGCCGCCATCGACAGGAAGCCGCTGAGGAGGATGAGGGCGCCCACGCCCAGCTCGACGGGATTCACGAGTGGTCCTCCTTCCCGATGAACCGGGCGATCGCGATCGAGCCGACGATGGCGAAGAGCGCGAGGACGAGCAGCACCACCAGGGTGTCGGTGTGCCGGTTGACCGCCATCTCGGCGGCGAGTCCGCACATCGCGATCGCGAGCAGCACGTCGGTCGCGAGCGCGCGGTCGAGCATGGTCGGGCCTCGGATGATCCGCACCAGCGCGGCGATCGCGCCGACGCCGAACATGACCCCGGCGGCGATGCCCATCACGGCGAGCGCGCTCATGCGTCATCCCTCCGGTCGGGCAGTTCGACGGGCTCGGTCTCCGACGACGGCCGGCCCTGCCGCTTCCGCTGGCGTCTGGCTTCGCGAACGGCCTCGGCCTGCTCGTGCGTGCCGATCGCGAGCACGATCCGCTCCTCGGTGGCGAGCACGTGCGCACGGGCCTTGTCGAGGTCGGCCTCGGTGCGGGTGCCGAACGCGTGCAGGTACAGCAGGCCGCGCTCGCGGTCGATGTCGACGACGACCGTCCCTGGGACGACCGTGATGGCCTCGGCCGTCAGGGTGGTCACCAGGTCGGACCGCGTGAGCAGCTGCACGGCGATGATCGCGTTCATCGGCCGCCAGCCGGGCCAGACGGCCCGAGCGGCGACCTGGATCGAGGCGACCGCGACGTCGTAGATCATCACGAGGCCGAGCAGCAGGCCGCGCCAGGGGTTGAACCGGCCGCTGAGCAGCACCGGGGGCAGGTAGAGCGCGCGCGTCACCACGATGGCGAGGATCACGCCGGTGGTCACGGTCAGCACGTCGACGTGGTCCCACAGGAACACCCAGAGCGCGACGAGCGCGGCGAGCAGCGGCAGCTGCCGCCATACCACCTGCCACCGGCTGAGGTCCTCGGGTCGCCTCGGCGGCGTCGGGGTGCCCGTGGTCGCCGGGTCGGTCGCGCCCGGCCCGCGCGCGGCATCCGTCATCGCACACCCTCCGGGAAGACGATCGACACGTACACGCTGGCGTCGCGCAGGTTCTCGGCGGCTCGGCCGGACAGCTCGAACAGCGGCCCCGCGAACACGGTGAGCGCGAGGGTCAGGGCGACGAGCGCCGCCGTGGCCGCGAGCATGAGCACGGGGGTCGTGCGCGTGGCGACGACCGTCGCGCCCGCGGGGGCCTCCTGCACCGAGTCGATGATCCGCGAGCGGTAGCCCTCGAGCTCGGACTTCGGACGCCAGAACGCGAGGTTCCAGAACCGTGCGAGCGCGTAGAGCGTGACGAGCGAGGTCGCGGCGCCGATCGCGACGACCGTCCAGATGAGCCAGTCGGGCCCGGGGGTCGAGGTGCCGAGCGTCTCGGTCGCGGGAGTGCCGCCCGCGGCATCCGCACCGGCGGTGAAGAGGCCGACCTTGCCGAGGAAGCCCGAGAACGGGGGGATGCCGCCGAGGTTCATGGCCGGCACGAAGAACAGGACGGCGAGCATCGGCGACGCGCGACGCAGGCCGCCGAGGCGGGTGATCGACGTCGAGCCGCCGAACCGCTCGATGAGTCCGGTCGTGAGGAAGAGCGTCGTCTGCACGCTGATGTGGTGGATGACGTAGTAGATCGTCGCCGCGAGCCCGACGATGCTCGCGAGCCCGATGCCGAAGATCATGTAGCCGATGTGGCTCACCAGCGTGAACGAGAGCAGTCGCTTGATGTCGGCCTGCGTGAGCGCGCCGAGGATGCCGACCGCGAGCGTCAGCCCGCCGATCACCAGGAACAGCGTCGACAGGTCGGACTCGGGGAAGAGGACCGTCTCGGTGCGGATGAGCGCGTACACGCCGACCTTCGTGAGCAGGCCCGCGAATACCGCCGTGACCGGTGCGGGCGCGGTCGGGTACGAGTCGGGCAGCCAGAACGACAGCGGGAAGACGGCGGCCTTGATGCCGAACGCGATGAGCAGGAGCAGGTGGAGGATCAGCTGGACGTCCTGCGGCAGCTCGGCCAGGCGCAGCGACAGCTGCGCGATGTTCGCCGTGCCGGTCGCGCCGTAGACGAGCGCGATCGCGCTGAGGAAGAAGAGCGACGAGACGAGGCTCACGATGATGTACGTGACGCCCGCGCGGATGCGCTCGCCCGTGCCGCCGAGCGTCAGCAGCACGTAGCTCGCGGACAGCAGGATCTCGAAGCCGACGTAGAGGTTGAACAGGTCGCCCGCGACGAACGCGTTGAAGACCCCCGCCGACAGGATCAGGTACGTCGGGTGGAAGATCGAGACCGGCGTCTCGCGGTGCTGGTCGGCGATGCCCTGGCCCACGGCGTAGACCAGGACGCCGAGGAGCATCAACGCCGAGATGATGATCATGATCGCCGACAGCCGGTCGACCACGAGCACGATGCCGAACGGCGGCGGCCAGGCGCCGACCGCCACGGCGATGCCCGAGCCCGACGCGTCGACCTGGGCGAGGAGCACCGCGGCGATCGCCGCGACGGCCGCGAGCACCAGGGTGCTCACCGCCATCTGGGCGCGCTGGCGCCGGCCGAGCATGAGCGTCACTGCGGCGCCGAGGAGCGGCAGCAGCACCATCAGGGGTACGAGTGCGTCGGTCATCCGCGTCCCCCGTCCTCGTCGCTCGCCTCGAGCACGGCCTGCACCGCGCGGTCGTCCTCCTCGGAGCTGCGGTAGAGGTCGGCGGTCTCCTCGGCGTCCTCGGCCATCTCGTCCTCGTCGACGATGAGGTCGCCGCGCTCGCCGAGCTGCGCGAGCCACCAGCTGCGGTAGATCAGCGCGAGCATGAACGCGGTGATGCCGAGGTTGATCACGATCGCGGTGAGCACGAACGCCTGCGGGAGCGGGTCGGAGATCGCGTCCGGGTCGACGCCATCGCCGAGGATCGGGGCGAGTCCGGGCGTGCCCGCCATGATGAACATGAACAGGTTCACACCGTTGCCGACGAGCAGGAACCCGATCAGCACCCGGGTGAGGCTCCGCTCGAGCATGACGGTGATGCCGGTGCCGAAGAGCACGGCGGCCACGATGACGAGCGTCAGCGATGCGGTCATGCGCGCACCTCCGCCGGGTCGGCCGGGACGGCGTCGGGGCCGGCCTCGTCGAGCTGCCGGTCGATCTCGGCGCCGAGCGTCCTGAGGATGTCGAGGACCAGCCCGACCACGACCAGGTAGACGCCGATGTCGAAGAGCGTCGACGTCCCGATCGAGAGCGTGCCGAGCACCGGCACCTCGGTCTCGAACCAGCTCGACTCGAACACGGTCAGGCCGAAGACGAGCGAGGATGCCGCGGTGCCGGCCGCGACGAGGAGCCCCGAGCCGAGCAGTACGCCCGCATCCACCGGGGCGGCCTCGCCGAGCTCGTACCGCCCGCCGGCGAGGTAGCGCGCGACGAGCGCGAGCCCGGCGACGAGCCCGCCGGCGAACCCGCCGCCGGGGGCGTTGTGGCCGACGAACAGGAGGAAGACCGAGACGACGATCGCCGGGTGGAAGAGGAGGCGGACGAGCACCTCGATGAGGATCGAGCGGTTCCGCGGCGAGATCGTCCGGCCGGCGAGGAGCCACGTCTGCCGGGTCGCCGCCGCCTCCGCCGCGGCGTCCGTCTCGTCCTCGACGTCGGCGAGGCGGCGGCGGGCCGCCCGCATGCTGTCGGCCGGCTCGGGCAGCGGTCGCAGCCTGCGGCGCCGGTCGACGTCCTCGAGGCGGGGCGCGCCGCCCTGCCGGCCCGAGACGAAGATGAGGCTCGCGACGCCGGTCGCCACCGCGACGAGCACCGAGATCTCGCCGAGCGTGTCCCACGCCCGGATGTCGACGAGCAGCGCGTTCACGAGGTTCTTCGCGTGCGCCTCCTCCGCCAGCGGGGGGAGCCCGCCGGCGATCGACGGCTCCATGCGCGCACCGAGCGCGACGACGCCGACGACGGCCATGACGATGCCGGCGAGCGCACCGAGCACGATGCGCAGCGGTGCCCGCACGACCGCCCGGCGCCCGGTCACCCGGCGCGGGAGGCGGCGGAGCACGAGGACCACGACGACGATCGTGATCGTCTCGACGAGCGCCTGCGTGAGTGCGAGGTCGGGGGCGCCGGCCATGCCGAAGACCAGCACCATGCCGAAGCCGGTCGAGCCCACGAGGAGCACGGCCGTCAGGCGCTGGCGCACGACCACGGCGGCCGAGGCGGCGATGATCATCGCGAGCCCGACGAGGGGCTGCGCCCAGCCGTCGGCGAGGCGCACCCCGTCGGGCCACGTGCCGTTCAGGGCGGCCGCGCCGCCGAGGCCGAGGATGAACACGGCGACGATGACCGCCAGGTAGCCGGGCAGGCCGCCCGACTGGATCAGCGTCGTCACGCGTGCGGCGCCGCGGTCGACGGCGCCGACGATGCGGAGGTATCCCCGCTCGGCGTCGACCGTGTCCGGCATGGCGGCCTGCGCGTGCGCGACGGCCTCGCGCTTCCAGACGAGCAGCGTGCCGACGCCGAACACGAGTGCCGACATCGCGAGCGCCGGCTCGAGTCCGTGCCAGAGCCCGAGGTGGTAGTCGGTGGGCCCCGGCAGCGCCGTCGCGTAGGCGTCGAGGAGCGGCTCGACGAGCGGCAGGGCGAACGCGGTCGCGAGCGAGGTCGCGGCGAGGACGCCGGGCGCGAACGACATCATCGCGGGCTCGTGATGGAGCGGCGTCGGCTCGGCGTCGCGCCTCGATCCGAACGCGCCCCACACGAAGCGCGCGCTGTACGCGAACGTCAGCATCGAGCCGAGCACGGCCGCGATGAGCGCGACCCACGCCCAGGCCGCCTCCGGCCCGCCGGCCGCGCCGGCCTCGAGCTGCGCCGTGAAGACGGCCTCCTTCGCGACGAAGCCGAGCAGGGGCGGGAGACCGGCCATCGACGCCGCGGCGAGCGTGGCGAAGGCGGCGAGCCACGGCATCCGTCGCGCGAGGCCCGACAGCCTGCGCTTGTCGCGCGTGCCGGCGGCGTGGTCGACGATGCCGACCGTCAGGAACAGTGCGGCCTTGAACAGGGCGTGCGCGAGCAGCAGGGCGGTGCCCGCGAGCGCCGCGTCGCGCGTGCCCTGGCCGACGACGAGGATCAGGAAGCCGAGCTGGCTGACGGTGCCGTAGGCGAGCACCAGCTTGAGGTCGTTCTGCCGGAGCGCGCGCCATCCGCCGACGAGCATCGTGAACCCGCCGATGCCGATGACGATCGGATGCCACACCGCGAGCCCGGCGTACCCCGGCGCGAGCACCGCGACGAGGTACACGCCGGCCTTCACCATCGCCGCGGCATGGAGGTAGGCCGAGACCGGGGTCGGCGCCGCCATCGCGGCGGGCAGCCAGAAGTGGAACGGCACGAGCGCGCTCTTCGAGATCGCGCCGACGAGCACGAGCGCGATGGCGACCTCGGCCGCCGCGCCCGTGACCGGGTCGGCGACCAGCTCGGCGAGCGAGGTCGTGCCGCCCGAGACCGTGAGCACGACCAGGCCGACGAGCATCGCGAGGCCGCCGAAGGTCGTGACCGTGAGTGCCTGCAGTGCTGCGCCCCGCGCCTCGCGCTTGGCCGCGTCGTGCCCGATCAGCAGGTAGGAGAGCACGCTCGTGGCCTCCCAGAAGGTGAACAGCACGAACACGTCGTCGGAGGTGACGAGACCCAGCATGACGCCCGCGAAGCCGAGCAGGAGGGCCGCGAAGCGGCCGAGCGACGGTTCGTCGTCGCGGAAGTACCAGGTGCAGTAGAGCAGCACGAGCGCGCCGATGCCCGTGACGATCAGCGCGAGCAGGAGCGAGAGCGGGTCGAGCCGGAACGAGAGCGCGATGTCGAGCGCCCGGATCCACTCGATGCGCTCGGTCACGACCTCGCCGCCGGCGACGGCTGGCACGTACGTCAGCAGCCAGGCGAACACGATCGCCGGGACGATCGCGATGACCGGGAAGACGCGTCGGCCCATCACCCCTGCGGCGAACGGCGTGACGAGGGCCACGGCGGCGAACGCCACCAGGGAGAGGATCATCCGTGCTCCCCCCGAGTGCGTTCCGACCGTCCGACCAGTCTAGGCGAGGCCCGGAGCCGGGGTCCGGCGCGTCGTCGCGCGAGACCGGTCGAGCGGATGCCCCGCCACGGCAGGGCTGCGAGGATGGGCGCATGCCGATCCTCATCGATCCGATCGACCTCGCGGCCCGGCTGCGCGCCGACCGCGACGCGCCCCCCGAGGCGCCCCGCACGCGCGTGCTCGACGTCCGATGGACGCTCGCCGAGCCGGACGGCAGCGGCGCATACCGCTCGGGGCATGTTCCCGGTGCGGTGTACGTCGACCTCGACACGGAACTCGCCGATCACTCGGCGACGGGCGAGGGGCGGCATCCGCTGCCGTCGGAGGCGGCGTTCCAGCGCGCCATGCGACGGTGGGGGCTGCACGACGGCGACACCGCGGTCGTCGTCGACGACGCGGCCGGGATGTCGTCGGCGCGGGCCTGGTGGCTCCTCCGGCACGCGGGCTTCGACGACGCCCGCATCCTCGACGGTGGCCTGGCCGCCTGGCGTGCCGCGGGACTGCCGATCGAGCAGGGCGACGTCACGCCGGAGCCCGGCGACGCGACCGCGCGGTTCGGCGCGATGCCGGTGATCGACCTCGACGAGGCCGACGCGCTCGGCGTCGCCGAGGGCGGCGTGCTGCTCGACGCGCGCGCCGGCGAGCGCTACCGCGGCGAGGTCGAGCCCATCGACCCGAGGGCAGGGCACATCCCGGGGGCCGTGTCGGCACCCGCGGCCGACAACCTCGACGGCGATGGGCGGTTCCTTCCGGCCGGGGCACTGCGCGCGCGCTTCGCCGCGCTCGGGGTCGACGGGAAGCACCCGGTCGCCGCCTACTGCGGATCGGGCGTCAACGCGGCGCACGAGGTCGCCGCGCTCGCCGTCGCGGGGATCGACGCCGCGCTGTACCCGGGCTCGTTCAGCCAGTGGTCGAACCACCCGGAGCGTCCGGTGGCGACGGGGGCGGCGCGCGGCGGCGACGGGTAGGCCGATCGCCCTCTCGGGCTCGGGCCCGCGCCCGGGCTCGGGCCGCGACGTCGGGCTCGACTCCCGCGTCCCCCATGCGCGGAGTGCGAACCCCGTCTCGCGCATTCGTGAAGACTCAGGGAATCGAGACATCCGCCGTGCAGACTTGAGGTTCACGTCTGCCTTCGAACCCTGAATCGAGTACCCCTCCATGAACCGTGCCCTGCGTCGTGGCGCGCCCATCGCGCTCGCGTCCGTGACCGCCCTGCTCCTCGCCGGTTGCGCGGGCGGCGGCGAGACGCCCGAGCCCACGTCGACGGATGCCGCTGCGGCCTGCCTCGAGGTCGAGGCCGGCGAGCAGAGCGACGCCATCGAGGTCTCGGGTGACTTCGGCGCCACGCCGACCGCGACGTTCGACGCCCCGCTCGAGGCGGAGGAGCTGCAGCGCACGGTCGTCATCGAGGGCGACGGCGACACGACCGTCCCCGGCGACCAGGTGAGCGCCCAGGTCACTGCGTTCGCCGGCTCGACCGGCGAGCAGCTCTTCTCGCAGCCCGCCACGCTCGAGCTCATCGAGGGCACCCTGTACGACGGCTTCCGCGCCGGCGCCGACTGCGTGCCCGTCGGCTCGCGCGTCGTGACCGTCGCGCCCGCCGCGTCGATCTACGGCGACGAGGGCAACGAGGGCATCGGCGTCGCGCCGGGAGAGACGCTCGTCATCGTGACCGACGTGCAGGAGCTCGTCGAGCTGCCCGTCCCCGGCGAGTGGACCGAGGACGTCCCGACCGTCGAGTACGACGAGGACGGCGCCCCGACGGTGACGATCCCCGACGCCGAGCCGTCCGACGAGCTGCTCGTGAAGGTCCTCGAAGAGGGCGACGGCGAGGTCGTCACCGAGGACGACGTCGTGACCGTCGACTACCAGGGCGTCGTCTGGGAGACCGGCGAGGTGTTCGACCAGAGCTTCGGCAACACGCCGGTGCCGTTCTCGATCTCGGGTGTCATCCCCGGCTTCGGTGCGGCGCTCGTGGGCCAGCCCGTGGGCACGAAGCTGCTGGTCACCATCCCGCCGGCGCTCGGCTACGGCGAGGAGGAGTCCTCGAACGGACTCGGCGGCCAGACGCTCGTCTTCTACGTCGAGATCACGGAGACCCGCGCCGACGGCTGATCCGTCCCGCAGACGCCGCGCCCGCGGCATCCCCCATCGAGGGCGGATGCCGCGGGCGCGTCCGGTTTCGGCGGCCTCAGCGGGCCGGCAGCGAGGCGGCGCGGTGGGACGCCGCCTGCTCGAGTTCGGAGGCGATGATCGACGCGCTGTCGTACCCCGCGATCCGGCGGGCCATCTCGCGCGCGCGGTCGCGGAACGACGGCTCCGAGAGCAGCCGGTGGACCGCAGCCCCGACGGCCGCCGCGGTCGGCGAGCCGGTCCGCAGGGTCAGGCCGGTCCCCGACCACTGGATGCGCATCGCGACCTCGGGCTTGTCCTCGGTATCGCCCGCGGCGACGATCGGCACGCCGTGGCTCAAGGCGTACTGCGTCCCCCCGAAGCCCGCGTTCGTCACGAAGACGTCGGTCTTCGGCAGCAGCAGGTCGTAGGGCAGGAACTCCGCGGCGCGCGCGTTCGCGGGCAGGTCGCCGAGCTCGGCGACCGGACGGCCGCCCGTGGCGGCGACCACGAGCACGTCGCGGCCGGCGAGCGCGTCGAGGGTCGGGCGGAGGAGCCGGCCGAAGTCCGTGTTGTCGATCGTGCCCTGGCTGACGTGCACGACGGGGCGGTCGCCGTCGAGTTCGTGCCACCACCCGGGCAGCTCGCCGGTCGCCGGCGAGCCGGGCAGGACCGTGCCGACGAACCGCACGTTCGGGCTGAGGTCGCTGCGGGGGTACTCGAACTCCGCGGGCGAGAGCTGCAGGAAGCGGTCGCAGCGCTTGGTGAAGTCGAAGAGGAACTCGTCGAGTCCCGGTCGGCCGAGCTCGCGCACGGTGCGATCGGCGAGGGCCTGGGTCCTCCGGAACACGCCCTTCGCGACGAGCGCGTTGAGGGCGCGGTTCCGGAGGCGTCCGACGGCGTCGGAGCGCGGCGGGAGGCCGAGCCCGCTCGGCGCCGTGTCGGTGCTCCGGTGGGAGAGCGGGATGACGCCGACGGCGATGATCGGCGGGCGCGTGGCGGGGTCGTCGAGCAGCAGCGGGATGGCGCCAGTGAACGCGGCCTCGAGGAGGATCGCGTCGGGCGCGAGTTCCTCGACGAGCTCGGCGAGCGCACGGAACTGCTCCGACATGGGGAGCACGAAGATCCGCTGGACGTCGTACTCGAGCTTCGCGATGCCGCGGTGCCGGTCGCGGTCGGGCAGGTGATCCTGGATGGCCCGGTCGTCGAAGTCCGCGATGCCGGTGAGCGAGCGGTGGGAGGCGCCCGCGGCCTCGACCGCGGCGCGGAAGCGCGAGCCGGTGAGCACGGTGACGTCGTGGCCGCGCGCGACGAGGTCGCGGGCGATCTCGATGACGGGGGATGCGTGGCCCTGGATGGGGCTCGCGCAGAGCAGGTAGGTGGACATGCGGGCGACGCTACGGGCGTGCATACGTCCGGTGATCAGGGATATCCATGGATTCCCACAGGGTCCGCACCGAGTCTTGGGAATGCCCCGGTCAGCCCGGATGTTGTACCTGTATCCGGCACCCCTATGCCGGACGGAATGGAGGACGGAGTGGGCATCAGCTACGTCGAGTTCGAAGACGATGCCGGCATCCTGCGCCGCTACCGCAAGCACGTGAACGGTCGCGGCCTCGTGGCGACGACCGCGAAGGTGGATCCGACGGCGTTCGTCGACCCGACCGCATACGTCGATCCCGGCGCGGAGGTGCAGCGGGGCGCGACCCTGTCGCACGGCGCCTGGGTGGAACAGGACGCGATCGTCGCCGAGAACGCGACGATCGGCGTGAACGCGCGCGTCGGCCGCGGCGCCGTCGTCGGGCGCTTCGCCGTCGTCGGCCCGTACGCGGCCGTCGGTGCCGGAGCGCGAGTGCAGAACGGCGCTCGCGTGCCGCGCGAGGCGACCGTGCCCGATGGGTCTGAGCACCGCGCCTCCGGCGACGACCTGCGGCGTCTCGGCCTCGCGGCCTGAGCCGCGCACCGAGCAACGGATGCCCCGGGCACGCACCCGGGGCATCGTCATGTCCGGCGGGCGCAGCCGGGCCGCCCGAGGCGCGAATCGCACGCCCGACAGGTGACGCGACGCGCTCGTGCTGCGAGGATCGGGGCATGGCGAACGAACGCGAGCCCAGGCATCCGTCGACCGCCCCGGACTGGTGGAAGTCCGCCGTGGTCTACCAGGTGTATCCGCGCAGCTTCCAGGACTCCGACGGCGACGGCGTCGGCGACCTCCGCGGCATCATGCAGCGCCTCGACCACCTCGAACGCCTCGGCGTCGACGTGGTCTGGCTGTCGCCGATCCACCGGTCGCCCCAGGCCGACAACGGGTACGACATCAGCGACTACCGCGACATCGACCCGACCTTCGGGACGCTGGAGGACTTCGACGCGCTCGTCGCGGCGATGCACGAGCGCGGCATCCGACTCGTCATGGACCTCGTCGTCAACCACACGTCCGACGAGCACGCGTGGTTCGTCGAGTCGCGTTCGAGCCGCGAGAACCCGAAGCGCGACTGGTATTGGTGGCGGCCGCCGCGCGAGGGCACGCACGGGGGCGAGCCCGGCGCCGAGCCCACGAACTGGGAGTCCTTCTTCTCGGGCTCGACCTGGGAGTGGGACGAGGCGACCGGCGAGTACTACCTCCACCTGTTCGACGTGAAGCAGCCCGACCTGAACTGGGAGAACCCCGAGGTGCGGCACGCGGTGTACGAGATGATGCGCTGGTGGCTCGACCGCGGCGCCGACGGCTTCCGGATGGACGTGATCAACCTCATCTCGAAGCATCCGCACCTTCCCGACGGACCCGTGCGATCGGGTCGGCGGTACGGCGACGGCGGTGCGGCGTACACGAACGGCCCCCGCCTGCACGAGTTCATGCAGGAGATGCACCGCGAGGTGTTCGACGGGCGCGAGGGGCTCATCACGGTCGGCGAGACGCCCGGCGTGACGATCGACGAGGCGATCCTCTTCACCGACCCCGACCGGCGCGAGGTCGACATGGTGTTCCAGTTCGAGCACGTCGGCCTCGACCACGGCGCCACGAAGTTCCACCCGCGCCCGCTCGCGCCCGGCGAGCTCGCGGCCTCCCTTGCCAAGTGGCAGGAGGGCCTCGCCGATCGCGGCTGGAACAGCCTCTACCTCGAGAACCACGACCAGCCCCGGTCGGTGAGCCGCTTCGGCGATGCGGAGGAGCACTGGTACTCGTCGGCGACCGCGCTCGCGACCATGCTGCACCTGCAGCGCGGGACGCCCTACGTGTACCAGGGGCAGGAACTCGGGATGACGAACGCGCCGTTCGCGGCGCTCGACGAGTACCGCGACGTCGAGTCCCTGAACGCGTACGCCGAGGCCGTGGCCAGCGGCACGGCCGTCGCCGACGCGCTCGACGGGCTCAGCCTCATGAGCCGCGACCACGCGCGCACCCCGATGCAGTGGGACGCGACGCCGAACGCGGGCTTCACGACCGGGCTCCCATGGCTCGCGGTGAACCCGAACCACGCCACCGTCAACGCGGCCGCCCAGGTCGGCGACCCGGGCTCGGTGTTCGAGTACCACCGTCAGCTCATCGCGCTCCGACACGAACGACGCGTGGTCTCCCACGGGTCGTTCGAGCGGGTGGATGCCGGGCACCCGGCGATCTTCGCGTTCGAGCGCGTCCTCGGCGAGGATCGGCTGCTGGTCGTCGCGAACCTCTCCTCGGTCGAGCACGATCCGGCCTTCGACGAGGCGGTCGCCGGCCGGTGGCGGGAGTCGCTGCCCGTGCTCACGAACACGCTGCCCGACGCGCCCGGCGCGTTCGACGCCCCGCTCGCGCCGTGGGAGGCGCGGGTCACCGCGCTCGCGGGCTGAGCGCGCGCGCGAACGAGTGCGATCCCTGCGGTGGAGGACGCCGGAGCCGGCCCTCGAACGCGGGAATCGCACTCGAATCGTGTCGGGGACGGCGTCAGCCGCGGGGCGTGGGAGCCCCGCCGCCGCCCATGCCGCCGCCGGGGCCGCCCATGCCGGACACCTGCTCGCCGGCGACGGCCGAGCCGATTACCTGGCCGTTCGCCGTGACCGTGTAGGTCTCGCCGTTCACGAGGTCGGCGTTCGAGACCGCGAGCGAGGCGACGGTCTTCGTCGCGGTGTACGTCGTGACGACGGTGCCGTCGGAGGAGACGACCTGAAGCTCGGTGCCCGCGGCCACCTGCTGTGAGAGGGTGACGAGCACCGACGCCTGCGCGGCGTCCGCCGAGGGGGCGACCGCCATGCCCGACGAGCCGCCGGCGACGAGCGTGCCGCCAGTGATGTCGAAGCCGCCGTCGACGTCGAGCGCGCCGTCGCCGTTTCCGGTGGGGCCGTTGACGACCACGTCGCCGCCCGACATCGCGATGGTGCCGTTCGAGTCGAGTCCGTCGCCCTCGGCGTCGACGACGAGCTCGCCGCCCGAGATCTCGAGCGAGCTGCCGGCGTTGAGGCCGTCATCGGAGGCGGTGACCGAGATGCCGCCGCCGGCGATCACGATGGCGTCGGCCTCGAGGGCCTCGTACGACGTCGTCACGTCGAGCGAGCCGCCCGACACCGTCAGAGCGACCTCGGCGTGCACGCCGTCGTCGCCGGTCGCGAGCGTGATCGTGCCGCTCGCGAGGTGCGCGGTGTTGTCGGTGTGCACGGCGTCGTCGGCGGCGTCGACGGAGACCTCGCCGCCGTCGACGATGACCGAGACGGCGCCCTTGACGCCCTTGGTCGAGGTGTCCTCCGAGACGGAGGCGCCCGCGCCGCCGCCGGCGGTCACGTCGAGCGTGCCGCCCCAGATCACGACGTCGGTGGCCGCGTCGAGGCCGTCGCCGCCGGCGTCGATCGTGACGGTGCCGCCCGCGATCGCGATGTAGCCGCGGTCGGCCTCCTCGGCGTTGTCGGCCTTGAGGCCGTCGCCGCCGGCGGTCACAGTGACGGTGCCGCCCTCGATCACGACCTCGTCCTTGCCGCGGATGCCGTCGTCGACCGCCTCGACCGCGAGGTCGCCGCCCGAGATGAGCAGTCCGTCCTTCGAGGCGATGCCGTCGTTCGCGTTGCCCTGCACGGTGAGCGCGCCCGTGCCGGCGATCTCGAGGTCGGCCGAGCTGAACAGCGCGGCGTTGACGTCGGCGTCCTCGGCGTAGCCGGACGTGTCGGCGAGCGTGTTCTCGCTGCCGTCCGCGAGGACGACCTGCACGCGATCGGCGCTCGTGACGGCGAGGGCCGCCGTGGACTCGCTCGAGATGTCGACGCCGTCGAGGATGAGGCGCACGAGCCCGTCGTCGGCCGTGTCGACGACGACCTGGCCGGCCAGCTCACCGCTCAGGCGGTACGTGCCGGCGGCGGTGATCGTCACGGTGGCGCCGTCGACGCTCACGCCGGTCGCGTCGCCCGAGGCGTCGTCGACCGTCGCGGTTCCGCCGTCGAGCGAGATCGCGATCTCGTCCGCGGCGTCCCACGTGTCGTCGCCGTCCTCGCCCGGCGGTTCCTCGTTGGCCGCCATCGCCTCGGCGGCCGTCACGCCGGGATCGACGGATGCGGTGGCCGCGAGCGACACGGTCGAGTCGGCGCTCGCCGAGTCGTCGCTCGTGCTCGCGGCGGTCGTCGCCGTGCAGCCGGCGAAGACGAGCGTGCCGGCGAGCACGATCGGCGCGACGCGGGCGGCGGCGAGCCAGGGCCGGCGTGCCACACGGCGGGGGTCGTCGTCGGCGGCGGCGGGGCGGGGGAAGCGGAAGGGGGTCATGGCAGGTCCTTTCGTGGGGACGGTCGACAGTGGGATGGATCGGGAGTGGCGGGGCGGCGGCGCGTGGCGCCCCGGGCGGGCGGCGACGGCCGAGGTCGCGGGCGGGCCGCGCGGGCCGCTCAGCCGAGCGGTTCGGTCGTGGCGGTCGCGGAGCGGAAGTGCCGGTCGAGCGCGCGCGTCCAGCGGTTGGCGGGGAGGTCGGGCCGGATCGCGGCGAGCCCGGTGGCGTACTTCGAGACGCGCATCGGCCGATGCCCCGCGGACCAGAGCAGTCGATCGACGGCGCCGGCCTGCGAGCCGGACTTCGTCTCGACGATCGCCGACCCGGGCGTGCGGAGCACGCGGCCGAACCGGCCGTCGACGCCGCGGTCGATCCAGGCGAGGTCGACGTCGATCGTGGCGCGGCTCGCGGGCCGGCCGGGCTCGGCCGGAAGCAGGAGCGTGGCCCGCCGGTACGAGGTCGTGAGCACGGGGTCGAGGCGTGCCCGGCCGAGTTCGCCGATGCCGGCCTCGGCGAGCACCTCGTCGGCGTACGCGCGGGCCTCGCCGGAGAGCGCGTCGGTGGACGCCGGGTCGACCGCGATGCGGTCCTTCACCGTGAGCGCCCGGCCGCCGCGGGTCTTCACCTCGAGGAAGCTCGCCTCGGACTCGACGTAGGAGCGCGTGCGGATCTTGAATCGCCGCCGGCGGGCGTGCGCCGCGAGGCGGAAGCTCGTGAGCTCGGGGGTGTCGAAGTAGACCGACTCGTACGCGCTCGCCCGGGTGCCGTCGAGGTCGAGCACGCGGACCCCACCGGGGAGCAGCGCGAGGATCCCCGGCAGCGCCCCGATCGGCAGCATGTACTTGCGGTCGATGCGGGTCTGCAGCTCGGCCTCGGCGTTCAGCCCGCCGAGGTCGATGCCCTCCACCGAGTCGAGCAGGGCCAGCGGCGCGGGGGTGGCGGATGCCGCGTGCCGCGCGCTCATCGTCCCGCTCCCTCGAACTGCACCGCGCCGTCGAACCGCGTCGCGGGGGCGCCGGTCGCGACCGTCGCCACGGGGGCATCGGTCCCGAGGGGACGCGCGCGGCGCTGCGCCGGGGCATCCGCCCGGTTCGACCTCGGCGCGTCGAAGCGCACTGTCACGGTCGTGGAGTCGTTGACGAGGTCGAGCTCGTCGACGCGCGCCGAGCGGATCCGAGCGCCGAGCAGGGCGCCGAGGTGGTCGTGCAGCTCGCGCTCGTCGGGGAACGCGCGGTCGAGCACGAGCACCTGCTGGCGCGAACGACGGAACAGCCCCGGGTGGTCGCCCACGGCGAGCACCGCGAGCACGAGGGCCATGAGGCCGACGGTCAGCCAGCCGAAGCTCGACCCCAGCCCGCCGAGGAGCCCGATCGCGAGCGCCGCGAAGTAGTACGCGACCTCGTGCTGCTCGATCTCGCTCGACCGCAGCCGGATGATCGACAGCACGCCGAACAGCCCCAGCCCGAGCCCGGCGCCGATCGTGCTCGATCCGAGCACGAGCGACACCGCGAGCACCCCGACGTTCACGGTGAGGTACGCGACGACGAGGTCGCGCCGCCGGTGGCGGGGGAAGTAGAGGGCGAAGGTGAGCAGGGCGACGGCGACGAGGTCGGCGACGATGAGGAGGGTCTGGTCCATGTGGGGGCTCCGAATGTGTGTTGGGAGTACCCATGAAGCCGGATGCCCCGTTCAGGACCCTGTGGCGATCCGATGACGTTCCTATGAGCGTCGTGCGGGTCGCCTGAGCGCGCCGCGCACTCGGGTGCGCGGTGGCGCGACGCTACTCGGCCAGGCCCTCCGCGAGCAGCTCGAGCGTGCGCACGCGGCCGGGCGACGCGTCGACCGGCTCATCGGCACGCGCACCCGCGATCGGCGCGACCATGACCTCGTCGATGCCGTGGCGTTCGGCGAGGGTGCGCACGGCGGATGCCGCGGTGTCCGCGCCGCCGATCACCCACCGGGTGCGCATGCGCGCGATCACGTCCTCGGCGTCGGAGTCGCGCGGCGCGGCCTGCGCCTCCTCGACGGTCTCGAGCGGGCGCATCGGCCGATTGAGGCGCAGCCGTGCCATCGCGCGCAGCTGCGGCAGCGCGCGCGCCTCGGCGTCGTCGGCCGTCTCGGCGACGACGGCGTTCAGCGTGAGGATCGTCTGCGGCGACGGATGACGCTCGCTCGGCCGGTAGCCGGAGCGGTACAGCTCGAGCGCCTGCTCGAGGCCCTCGCCCGAGAAGTGGTTCGCGAAGACGTACGGCAGGCCCAGCTCGGCCGCCAGCTTCGCCGAGTAGTCGGAGCTGCCGAGCAGCCACAGCTCGGGCACCGCGCTTGCCGCGGGCGTCGCCTGGATCGGGTACTCGCGCCCGCTCGTCAGGCGCAGCGTCGCACCGTCGGGCGAGAGCAGGCTGAGGATGTCGGCGACATGGTCGGGGAAGCGGTCGACGTCGGCGGTCGGCCCGCTCACGCGCAGGAGCTGGGTGATCACCGGGTCGCTGCCCGGCGCGCGCCCGATGCCGAGGTCGATGCGGCCCGGCGCGAGCGCCTCCAGCGCGGCGAACTGCTCGGCCACGACGAGGGGGGCGTGGTTCGGCAGCATCACGCCTCCCGACCCGACGCGGATGCGCTCGGTCCGCGCGGCGGTCGCCGCGATGAGCACGGGCGGCGTGGTCGATGCGACCGAGGGCATGTTGTGGTGCTCGGCGAACCAGTAGCGCGTGTAGCCGAGCCGGTCGGCGGCCTGCGCGAGGCCGACGGACGCGGCGACGGCCTCCGCCGAGGACTGCCCGCTCCGGACGGGGATGAGATCGAGGACCGAGAGGCGTGGCGAGGGAGGCATCCCAAGCTGCAACCGCCCACGCGGGTGGGCTATTCCGGGCGGCTGCGAGCGGGACCCTGCTGCGACGGATGCTCGGGATAACCCTGAGCGGATCGGCGGGATCCTCCTGATCCTCGGGGGCCGCCCGCCGCATTGGATGGAACTCGCGTCGTGAGCGCCCCCGGTGATCCGGGCGGCCGTCGGACCTGGCCGTGAACGGCCGCCGCCCGGCCCGCGACCCATCACCCCGTGAAAGGACCACCAGTGAACCCGCTCGCCTCCGACACCGTCGCGGCCGACACCGCGGCGGCCACCGAGACCCCCGCCCCCGCCATGTCGCTCCGCGAATCGTTCGCGCTGCTCGCCGAGCGCCTCGACGGGCGCCTCTCCCTTCCGGGCGAGGCCGGCTACGACACCGACCGCCTCGCGTGGAACCTCGCCGTCGACCAGCGTCCCGCCGCGGTCGTCGTCGCGGCATCCGTCGCCGACGTCGCCCGCACCGTCCGCGCCGCGCGCGAGCTCGGGCTCGCCGTCGCGCCGCAGGCCACCGGCCACAACGCCGGACCGCTCGTCGAGGGCGGCGGGCTCGCCGACGCCATCCTCCTCCGCACGCACGAGCTGCGCGCGGTCGAGGTCCGCCCGACGCAGCGCATCGCACGCGTCGAACCGGGCGTGCTCTGGGGCGACGTCGTCGCCGCGACCGCGCCGCACGGCCTCGCCGCGCTCGCCGGCTCCTCGCACGACGTCGGCGTGGTCGGCTACACGCTCGGCGGCGGCGTCTCGTTCCTCGGCCGTGCGCACGGCCTCGCCGCCAACCACGTCACTGCCGTCGAGCTCGTCACCGCCGACGGCGAGTTCCGTCGGGTCGACGCGCAGCACGACCCCGAGCTGTTCTGGGCCGTGCGCGGCGGCGGCGGCGACTTCGGCGTCGTGACCGCGCTCGAGTTCGGCCTGTTCGAGATCGACCGGGTCGTCGCCGGCGCGCTGTTCTTCCCGATCGAGCGCACTGAGGAGGTGCTGCAGGCGTGGGCCGAGTGGACCCGCTCGGTGCCCGACACGGTCACGTCGGTCGGTCGCGTGCTGCGGTTCCCGCCGATGCCGGAGCTGCCGCCGTTCCTCTCCGGTCAGTCGTTCGTCCTCGTCGAGGCCGTCGTCCAGGAGTCGCCCGATCGCGCCGACGCCCTGCTCGCCCCGATGCGGGCGCTCGGCCCCGCGATGGACTCCGTGCACCCGCAGGCACCCTCCGAACTGCTGCAGCTGCACATGGACCCGCCCGGCCCGACCCCCGGGCACGGCGACGGCATGATGCTCGCCGACCTTCCGGCCGACGCGATCCGCGCGTTCGTCGCCGCCGTCGGTCCCGACGCCGACACCGCGCTGCTCTCGGCCGAGATCCGGCACCTCGGCGGGGCGTTCGCGCCGTCGGCCGCCCTGGAGGTCGCCGCCGATCGCGGGCTGCCGATCCCCGGCGCCGTCGGCGGCCTCGAGGCCGAGTACCTCGTCTACGGAGTCGGCGTCTCGGTGCCCGAGTCGCACGAGGCCGTCGTCGCCTCGCTCGGACGGCTGCTCTCGCGCATCGAGCCGTGGCGCGCGCCCGTCGAGTACCTGAACTTCATCGAGCGGCAGACGACGGGTTCGCGGTTCTTCGGCGACGACGGCCGGCTGGCGCGGCTGCGCGCGATCAAGCATGCGGTCGACCCCACCGGGGTCATCCGCTCGAACCACCCCGTCGGCCGCTGACACGGCGACGGCAACGGGCCCGGCGTTCGCGCCGGGCCCGTTCCGCACCCCGCACATCCGGTGGGGGACGAATGGGTCTGTCGCTTCCGCGTCGAGGTTCCTAGGCTGGGGACACGCGACGACGATGTCGCCGGACCTGGGGGAGGGACGTATGACGGTTCACCACGAACTGCCCACCACGACCGATTTCTCGACGCTGGCGGGCGAGCACCATCCCGCGATCACGATCTACGCGGCCACGTCGCCGGTGGTCAGCGAACGCGAGCGCGCCGAGGTCGCCGTGAAGAGCGCCTTCGACGAGGCCATCGACCGCATCCGCGCCGACGGGGCCGAAGCGGGTGAGGTCGACGCGCTCAAGGCCGAGCGAGATGCCGTGATCGCCGACCGGACGCTCTGGGCGGGCCTCTCCCGCTCGCTCGCGGTCTTCGTCGCCCCGGGGTTCACCGACGTCTACGTCCTGCCGAACCGTCTCGACGACGCCGTCCACGTGGGCTCGCACTTCGCGCTCGGGCAGCTGCTCCGGGCTCCCAGCCAGGACCAGGAGGCCTTCGCGGTCACGCTCTCCTCGAACGAGTGGGCGCTCTGGCACGCGCTCCCCACCGCCCGCGCCGAGCAGATGCCGCTCGACCCGGAGCTGCCGCGCAACCTCGACGACGCCGCCAACCGCGAGGCAGGCGAGGGCCTGCGACGCCGGGGCGGCGGTCACGGAGACCGCGGCACGAACGAGGGCGATCGCCGCCCCGAGATCCACGACATCTACGCCAAGCGCGTCGCCGACGCCGTCTGGCACGAACTGCAGGAGCACGACGCCGACGCGAAGGTGCCGCTGTTCGTCTTCGCGGCCGAGCCGCTGCTCAGCTCGTTCCTCGACCGCGCCCACAACGGCCGGCGGGTGGTCGGCGTCCAGGGCGGCCCCGACCGGCTGGGCGCCGCCGAGATCGACGGCGCGCTGCGCCAGCAGCTCGCCCAACTCAACGTGAACGAGGCGAAGGCCGCGCTCAGCGGGCTCGCCGACGGCAGTGCCGGGCGAGTCGAGCGCGACCTCGCGGCGATCGGTCGACTCGCGGCCGACGGCGCCGTCGAGCGGCTCTGGTTCGACTTCACCACGTCGGTGAACGGCACGCTCGACCACGAGTCGGGTGCCATCGAGTTCGCCACGGACCACGGCAGCGGCGAGACCCTCTCCGACGGCCGGCACGCCGGTGACCTCCTGCCCCAGCTCGCGATGCTCGTCATCGCGCGCGGCGGCAAGGTCGTCACGGTGCGCGGCGACGACCTCGAGAACGCGGTGTGGACCGGGCCCGCCATGGCGGAGCTGCGGTTCGCCCTCGCCTGATCCGTGCCGAGGCGCCGGTCGCGACGGCCGGCGCCACGGCCGACCCGGTCGTCAGACGGCGACGGCGAGCCCCGGCGCGAACCCGGAGAACCGGTCGCGCATGGCGCCGAGCACACGCTGCGCGGCATCCGTCATCGCGTGCGCGGCCACCGGAACCGCGCGACCCGCCATGCCGGCGCGCCGGCGCGCGGTCGCCCGCGCCCCGGCACCGAACGAGTCGTCGGCCTCCAGCACGGGCAGCACGACCGCGGGCTGGCACTCCAGGTGCACCTCGACCTCGTGCGTGCGCTCGTCCTCGATGATCGCCTCGAACGGCACGCGGACCGCACGGAAGCGACCCCGACGACGCGGCTGGGCCGACTTCAGGTCGACGGCGAGGCGGCCGGCCGGCGTGCCGATGAACGGCGGGCGCCCGGCGGCGACGACGTCGACGTGCCACAGTTCGCTGGGGCAGGTCGCGACACCCGAGAGGTGGATGACGCGGACGCCGCCGCTCGTGACCGCGACGGCGGACAGCTCGTCGACGAGGACGTGCGCGTGGTCGATCGTGTGGGCCATGTTCGCTGACGCTACGGATGCCACCGACCGACGACATCAGTGCTGACGCTGAGATCGCGACCGTAGGCTGGCCCGATGCGATTCGGATTCTTCGTGCCCCAGGGCTGGCGCCACGATCTCGTCGGCATCGAGCCGGCCGACCACTGGTCGACGATGCACGGCCTCGCCGCGTTCGCCGACCGCGAGGACTCGCCGTGGGAGTCGATCTGGGTCTACGACCACTTCCACACCGTCCCCGTGCCGAGCGAGACGGAGGCCACGCACGAGGCGTGGTCGCTGATGTCCGCGTACGCGGCGTCGACCTCGCGGGTCCGGATCGGCCAGATGTGCACGTGCATGGCCTACCGGAACCCGGCGTACCTGGCGAAGGTCGCCGCCACCGTCGACGTCATCTCGGGCGGGCGCCTCGAGATGGGTATCGGCGCCGGATGGTACGAGCACGAGTGGCGCGCCTACGGGTACGGATTCCCGCACGCGCCCGAGCGGCTCCGCATGCTGCGCGAGGGCGTCGAGATCATGCACCAGGCGTGGACCACGGGCCGGGCCACGCTCGACGGGGAGTTCTACACGGTCGACGACGCGATCGTGCAGCCGCAGCCGTTGCAGGAGGGCGGCGTGCCCATGTGGGTCGCCGGAGGCGGCGAGAAGGTGACGCTGAAGATCGCGGCGCAGTACGCCGCGTACACGAACTTCTACGGCAGCCCCGAGGAGTTCAGCCACAAGAGCGAGGTGCTGCGCGGGCACGCCGAGCGACTCGGACGCGACTTCGGTTCGATCGTGCGCAGCGCGAACTTCAACACCGTCATCGGCGACGACGAGGCCGATGTCGAACGCCGCCTCCAGGCCGTCGAGGCCCGCGTGGCCGGCTCGGCCGGCCCGAAGGCGGCGGCGAAGTTCATCCACGACTTCCGCTCCGATGCGGCCATCGCGGTCGGCACGCCCGAGCAGGTCGTGGAGAAGCTCCTCGACATGCGCGAGCGCGGCCTCGGCTACGCCATCCACTACTTCCCGGAGGCGGCGTACGACCGCTCGGGCATGGAGCTCTACGAGCGCGAGGTCATGCCCGCGCTCGCCTGAGCTCAGGCGGCGGGGCCGGAGGCGACGGCGTCGAGCTTCGCGCCGAGCTCGGCGTCGGTGGGCTCGGTGAAGTGGGTGCCGTCGGGGAACACGACGACGGGGATGTTCGTGCGGCCCGAGATCGCCTTCGCGCGGTCGGCGCCGTCGGCGACGACCATGAGGTCGACGTACTCGTAGTCGACGCCGCGGCGGTCGAGCAGCGCCTTCGAGCGGCGGCAGTCGCCGCACCACTCGGCGCCGTACATCGTGATGCGGGCAGCAGGGTTCGGGTCGGTCATGGGGGAGGTCATGCGAATAACGTACGTGGGTATCCTGTGCGGTATTCCCAGCGTGGGACCGGATGCCCCGGAGGGGGGTTCCGGCACGGCCCCCTCGGTGCGAGGCTCGGAGCCATGCAGTTCGAGACCACCATGTGGCAGACCGGCAACAACACCGGGATCGAGGTGCCGGCCGAGGTCGTCGAGGCGCTCGGCGGGGGTCGCCGTGCACCCGTCGTCGTGATCGTCAACGGCTACCGGTACCGCAGCACGCTCGCCGTGATGGGCAGTCGCCACCTGATCCCCTTCAGCTCCGACAAGCGGGCCGCGACAGGGATCTCGGGAGGCGACCCGATCTCGGTCGAGCTCGAGCTCGACACCGAACCTCGCACGGTCGAGCCGCCCGAAGACCTCGCAGCGGCGCTCGACTCGACGCCGGGTGCGCGCGAGGCGTTCGACCGGCTCGCACCCAGCCACAGGAAGGCCCACGTGACCGCGATCGTGGACGCGAAGACGCCCGAGACCCGGGCGCGCCGCATCGCGAAGGCCGTCGAGAAGCTCGTCAGCGGGTGACGGGGTTCATCAACCGACCGGCTCGCGCTCCCACGCCGGCAGCTCGACGCCGACGAGTCGCGCGAACGCACTGAGCTGCGCCACGCCCTGCGGCGTGCGCGGCAGCGCGTCGAGGAGGCCCGGCGAGTGGATGAGGTAGGCGGCGACCTGCGCGCGCGAGATCGCGACGTTCAACCGGTTCTTGAGCAGGAGGAACTCGACGCCGCGCGGCGCCGCGGCCGCCGATGACGCCGCGAGCGAGACGATCGCGACCGCGGCCTCCTGGCCCTGGAACTTGTCGACCGTGCCGACGGGGACCGCGGTGAAGCCCGCCCGGTCGAGCGCGTCGCGCACGACCGCGAGCTGGGCGTTGTACGGCGTCACCACGATGACGTCGCCCTGCTCGAGCGGTCTGGGGGTCGCGGGGACGGGTTCGCCGTCGCCGTGCGCGATGCCGGTGAAGGCACGCCCGAGCAGCGACCCGACGATGCGGACGACCTCGGCGGCCTCCTCCGCCGACTCCGTCGTGTTGCCCTCGTGCGCGATCGGCACGGGCGTCAGGCCCGGCTCCACGCCGTCGATCCCGCGGAGCGCCGCGGACGGGTGCGACGCGAGTTCGCCCTCGTACGACAGCTCCGAGACGGAGGACGCGAGCGCCGGGTGCATGCGCCGGCTCTCGGCGAGGAAGTACCCGAACTCGGGCGGCAGCACGTCATGGCCGTCGGCGACCCAGCCGAGTGCGGACATGTCGACGGGCTCGGGGTGCGTCCCCTGGCTCACCTGCGGCAACTGCTGGGGGTCGCCGAGGAGGAGCAGGCGCCGCGCCGCGACCGAGGCCGCGATGGTGGAGGCGAGCGAGAACTGCCCGGCCTCGTCGACGACGAGCACGTCGAGCGCGCGACGGCCGACCCGGTCGGCGTTGGCGAAGTCCCACGCGGTGCCGCCGACGACGAACCCCCGGTCGCGGTTCGCGGCGATGAACGCGGCCATGCCGTCCTTCTCGATCGCCGTCCACCCGCGAGCAGTGTCGTCGCCCCGCTCCTTCGGCGCCTTCGCGATGCGTCGCGGGTCGAGCCCTGCGGCCACGACGGCGTCGAGCAGGTGCTCGACGACGGCGTGCGACTGGGCCACGACGCCGACCTTCCAGCCGTGGTGACCGACGAGGCGAGCGATGACGTGCGCCGCGACGTAGGTCTTGCCGGTGCCGGGAGGGCCCTGCACGGCGAGGTAGGAGTCGTCGAGGTCGCCGAGCGAGCGGACCACCGCGCCGACGTACTCGTGGTCGGGCAGGGGCGCGAGCGCGCCCGTCCGCGTGCGCGGCGGGATGCGGCGGAGCAGGTCGACGGCGGCGTCCTTCGGCCACGCGGGCTGCCGGTCGACGATCGGGCGGGCCCACTCCGCGATCGCGGCCTTCTGCCGGCCGGCGGGCGGCGGGTTGCCGGGCACCAGCGCGAACGGCAGGTCGCGCCAGGTCTCGTCGACGGTCGAGCGCTCCTCGATGCGGACGCCGTCGGCCGTCGCCTCGAGGACGGTCGCCTTCGCCCAGGCGCGGGAACCCGGCCGCCGCGAGAACGACGGGAACGGCGCCGGCCAGTCGTAGAGCAGGTACAGCTCGGACCCTGTGCTGAACCGCGAACCGGGGGCGATACGACCGCGGAGCAGCAGCTCGCGGCGGTCGAACTGCTGGCGGCCCTCGCGGTACCAGTCGTGCAGCACGATGGTGCGCGCCGGGTCGACGACGAGCACGTCGCGATGGTCCTCCCACGCCTCGAGCGGCTGCTCGACTCGGAAGAAGTGACCCCACCAGAACGTCTTGAGCTCGCGCTCGTGGTAGTCGATCGCGGCGGCCGCGAGGGCGAGCGCCGAGCGGTCGGGGTCGTCGCGGCGCTCGTCGGCGATGCCGGCGAGGGCGGACAGCTCGGTCGCGAGCGGGCTCGCCGCATACTGCTTGACCGTCGGCTCGGCGAGCAGGAGCGCCGGCACCGCCGCCACCCCGTGCGTGCGGGCGAGGCCGAGCAGCCAGTCGCGCAGGCGCAGCGTCGAGACGCAGTCGTACTCGTTGTACTCGGCGAGGTCGTCGAGCACGAGCTGCGCGGCTTCCGCATCGCCGGTCGCCGCGAGCTCGCGGGCGCGCACGTACTCGAGGATCGAGTCGCCGCCCGACTTCACGTCGGCCTCGCGCAGCCGCTCGCCCATGTAGAGGGGCTCGAGCTTCTTGATCGAGTAGGACCGGCTGCCGACCCGCACCGCGCGCTTGACGATCGGGTAGAGGTCGACGAGCACGCCGTCGGCGAGCAATTGGTCGACCTCGGCCTCGCCGACGCCGTGGCGTGCCGCGATCGAGGTGAGGTGCGTGCGCTCGTAGCTCGCGTAGTGGTAGATGTGCAGGTTCGGGTGGCGCGATCGGCGCTCCTTCACGAACGCGAGGAACCGCACGAGCGCCTCGCGCTCCTCCGCGAAGCCGTGCGCCCAGATCGGCGTGAACCGCTCGTCGACGTCGATCATGCCGAAGAGGTAGTCGAGCCCCCACTCGGTGGCCGCGCCTTCGGTGTAGAGCGGGTCGCCCTCGAAGTCGAAGAACAGGTCGCCCGCGTCGGGCTCGGGGATCGCCGCGAGCGCGCCCGGCTCGCGCACCTCGACCGGCGGCGGCAGCGGCGGGTCGTCGGGCGAGTGCTCGCCGGATGCCTCGGCCGCGAGCGCCTCGGCCTCGGCGACGAGCTGCAGCCGCGCCTGCACGCGCAGGCCTTCGAGCGTCGCTTCGAGCACGCCGTCGACCGGCCCGGTGGACGCCGCGAGCTCGTCGATCGTCGTGATGCCCGCGGCGTGGAAGTGGGCGCGCTGCGTGATGCGGAGTCCGGCGACGAGCAGCAGGTCGCGGTTCGCCTGCACCTCGAGGTCGCAGGTCGGGCATCGCCCGTCGAGCGCGTAGCGCGGGTCGCCCCACTCGACCGGCCCGTCGGCGGCGATGCGTTCGTCGACGATCTGCCGGAGCCGCTCGCGCCGGAGGAGGAACACGGGCTCGATGTCCTCCAGACGGTGCGAGCTCGTCGTGCCGTCGCCGAGCAGCAGCTCGACCGCGTCGGCCCGCGGCACGCCGATGCGGTCGAGCTGCGCGGCGTATGCCGCGAGCTGCAGCAGCGCCGTCACACGCGCCCGCCGCGCGAGCTTCGAGTCCTGGACGAGGTAGCGGCCGTCTGGCTGCCGGACGATGAAGTCGGCGAAGCCGACGAACCCGTCGTCGACGAACGTCGCCTGGAAGACGACGGGAGCACCCGACTCGAACGCGTCACGGGTGGCCGCGACCGCGGCCTCGAGCTGCGCCGGATCGCGGAGGTCGGGCCGTTCGATCTCGACGACGCCGTCGCCGAACTCGGCGCGATAGCGGTCGAGGACGCGCAGCTCGTGCGCGTCGCCCATGCGCCCGGCTCGCTCGAGCATGGCATCGGCGACGGGCTCGAAGAGGGTCTCGCGCCCGAGCTTCACGTCGAGTTCGCGCAGGAAGGCGAACTCGCAGTCGGACGCCTTCTTGAGGTCGCTCGCGCTCGTGACCACCGTGCCGTCGGCCAGGTACATCGGGCTCCCTCCGCCGCTTCGATCGAGACCACCGTAGCCGCGGCATCCGACATCACGGCGGGTGACGGGCTTCGACGTCGCACGCGTCGCCCGGGTCGCCCGCCCCGGCGCGCATCGCCCGTCGAGGCGAGCGGATGCGTCGGCTCACGCCGAGCGTTCGCGGGCCTGCGCCATCCGAGCCAGGTCGACGCGGTTGGCCGCACCGGTCTTCCGCAGGAGGTTCGAGATGTGCGAGCTGACGGTCTTCTCGCTGATGGTGAGGAGCGCGGCGATCTCGGCGTAGGTGCGGCCGTCGACGATGTAGGGCAGCAGTTCGCGTTCGCGCCGGGTGAGCGCCGCGTCGCCGATGCGGTCGACCGCCTCGTCGTCGTCCGCCCAGCGGTCGTCGTGGAGGCGGACCCGCGACCACTGCGCGAGCGACTCGAGCTCCGCCGTGAGGGAATCGGCCTCCAGTCGCCTGGCGAGCGCGGCCCCGCGCCGGAGCAGCGCGACGGCGCGGTCGCGCCGACCGTCGTCGCTCGTCAGGTCGTGCTCGGCGCCGCGGCGGCACGCGTACGCCTCCTCCCACGCCAGTCGTGCCGACGCGCATTCCTCGACCGCAGCCGACCAGAGGTCCCCGGCCTCGGGCCGGTCGCGCGCCCGGGCGCGTTCGGCCGCGTACAGCGCATCGAGCGCGGCGAGGTCGGACGGGTACGAGATGCCGAGCGTGCGGGCGAGGACGTGCGGATGCCGGTCCTCGAAGGCGTCGAGGCGGTCGACGGCCTCGGCATCGGATCCGTGACGATCCCGGGCCCGCTGCGCGAGGTCGGCGAGCGCGCGCGCCGCGAGCGGAACGAGCCACTCGCACGAGTTGTCCCCGGGGTCGGTCGCCAGCACGCGCTCGAGCACCTCGAGCGCCGCCTCGGGGTCGCCCTCGGCGAAGTGCGCGAGGGCGCGGGAATGGGCCTGCGTGGAGACCGCGTACGACGGCACGTCGGGGAACTGCTCCTCGGCCCGCTGCAGGTACGCCTCGGCGTCGTCGGCCCGGCCCTGCTGGGCGGCCAGGATCGCCGACACGTTGGCCAGTCCCATCGCGATGTACACGGGTGGGTCATCGGATCGCACGTACCTGAGTGCGGCGCGCGCGTCGGTCACGTCGCCCACGGTGATCGCCGTCCGCGCCTCGGTGAGCGCGACCGTCGCGGTCACGAGGTACGGCGCGCCGGCGTCGCCCAGCCGTTCGCGAGCGCGACGCAGCGCTCGCAGGGCCGCCGGGTAGTCGGGCATGGCGTACGCCTCCCAGAAGGCGGCGAGCATCCCGGACCAGTAGTGCCCGTTCGGCAGCGCGACGTCGAGGGCCTGCGCGGCGAGGGCGCGGGCACGCTCGAGGTCGCGCGTGAGCGCCGCGAGCTGCCCGCTCACGGCCAGCGCGTCGGCGAGCACACCGGTGTCGCCGAGCCTCGTGGCGCGCTCGATCGCCTCGGCGACGTGCGCGACGCAACCGGGATCGGCCGTGAGGATCTCGGCGTGCGCGAGCTCCACGAGCGCCAGGGCGTACTCCGGGCCGTCCGGTGACGTGGCGGCGAGGCGCAGGGCCTCACGGGCGGGCTCGGGGTCGGCGAGGTCTCCGCCGATCCGGAACTGGAGGCGCTGGCGCTGCAGCATCAGCCCGGCCGCACGGAGCGGCTCGGCATCGGCGTCCACCTCGTCGAGGAGCCCGCCGAGCGCCTCGTACTCGTCCTCGGGCGCGCCGACGGACGCGGCGGCGGCGGCCCATTCCTCGAGGAGTCGGCGGCGGTCGTCGGGACGCGCTGCCCTGCCCGCGTCCGCCGAACGGAACGACGGGTCCCCCGTGATCCGGACGCTCCGCCGCAGGAGCCTCAGCCGCGTCAGCCGGTCGCCCGAATGCGCGAGGGCGTCGATCGCCCGCCGACTCGCCTCGAGGCATCCCGCGGGGTCGCCCGCGGCCGAGAGGTGGTCCGCCAGGTCGACGAGGAGTTCCGGCGAGTCCTCGCCGTGCGCGATGGCCATCGCGGTGCTCCGTGCGAGCGCGGCGTGCCGATCGCGGCGCTCGCGGTCGGGGACGGAGGCCACGAGGATCTCGGCCGTGAGGGGGTGGTGGAACCAGACGCGGCCCTCGTCGTCGGTGTCGAGCACCTGCACGGCGAGCGCGGGGCGCAGGTCGCGTTCGGCGTCGGCCCAGGTCGGGTCGACCTCCATGAGGGTGCGGACGCGGACGGGCTTGCCGTGCAGGGCGAGCATCGTGCAGAGCTCCTGCGTCTCGCGCGGGAGCTGCGACCAGGCCTGCAGCAGCGCCGCGCCGAGGTCGGCGGCGACGGTCGCCGGTGCGGTGGTCGCCGACGGCCGGACGCCCTCGAGCAGCAGTGTCGCGTGGTACGGGTTGCCGCGCGTCCGCGCGAGCACGTCGCTCACGAGCGCCTCGTGCGGCGGCGACCCGAGCACGTCCGCGACGAGTTCGCGCATGCCCGGTCGGTCGAGCGACTCGACCTCGATCGCCCGCGTCGACGGCAGCCGCATCAGGTCGGCCCGCCAGCGGTCGATCGGTCTGCCCGAGCCCGATCGCATCGTCCCGATGATGCCGAGGCGACGATCCTCCGGGCCGCCGGCGAGGAACATCAGTGCGTCGAGCGTGCTCGTGTCGGCCCAGTGCAGGTCGTCGATCGCGATGACGACCGGACCGCGCCGGAGGAGCCGGTCGACTGCGGCGTCGAGCGCGATGGGCGGCGGTCGATGCTCGGCGTCGGCGCGCTCGAGCTCGCCGGCCTGCTTGAGGAGCGCACGGACGGCGAGGTTCGGCACGCGGGTCGTGAGGGGGAGGTTCCTCGCGGTGAGGACGGTCGTCGGCGAGCCGAGTCCGCGGCGCGCGGCATCCATCAGCGCGGTCTTGCCGATCCCGGGTTCGCCGCGGAGGAGGACGGTGCGAGCGTCGCCGTCGACGACGGCGGCGAGCTCGTGCGAGAGCACGGCGAGTTCGCGCTCGCGACCGGCGAGGCGCGGCGATACGACCCCCATGCGGCACAGTCTGCCACGTATCTGAGGCTTGCTCACCGAAAATCGAGGAAGAACTCCGGATGTCGCGGACGGCCCGCGTTCGTCGGTGGACTCAGCCGAGCGCGCCGAGCGCCCCGCGCTCGAGCCCGAGCATGCCCTCGACCGCGCCGTGGATCATCGAGCCGCGTGCGCTCGCGTCGCCCCACCGCACGAGCGCCTGCGCGTTGAGACCGTCGATCATGCCCAGGAGCTGCCACGCGGCGGCGCCGGCATCGTCGGTCCGGAACCCGGCGTTCGCCACGCCGTCCTCGATGACGCCCTGCACGACGACCTGCCACGCGTCCATCTGCTCGCGGACGGATGCCGCGAGCGCCTCGTTGCGGCGGCCCATCGCCCACGCCTCGACCCAGACGACGGTCACGTCGTCGCGCGTGCCGTCGAGGAGCGTGTCGAGGAGGGCGCCGACCCGTTCGCGTGGCCCCGGTCGGGCGGCGAGGAACTCGGCGACCTCGTCGACCTCGGCGGCGACGATGGTCGCGAAGGTGTCGGCCACGAGCGCGTCCATGCTCGGCTGGTAGTGCGCGACGAGCGCCGGCGTGACGCCGGCGCGGGCGGCGATGGCGCGCAGCGTGACGGCCGTCAGACCCTGCTCGAGGGCGAGCAGGCGCGCCGCCTCGGCGATCTCGGCGGAGCGCTCGGCGGGGCTCTTGCGAGTCGCGCGGGTACGGACGGGTGTTGACATCGTCAGGCCAGTCTAGGTAATGTCCCACCTTATTGATCGCATGATCAATATATCGATCTGCTCGATCGAGCATCCCGCCGTCGAACGATGAGGTTCCGCACATGAGCATCCAGACCCCGGAGGAGATCCGCGCCGACGCCGCCGCGACGCCCTCCGCACCCGCCGCGGCCGCGGCATCCGCCCCCGCCCGCGCCAACCACGCGCCACACGACGCCCCGGCCGCCGACCGAGTCGGCCACGTCGAGCAGCACGGCACCGAGCACGTCCCCGCCTCCGAGCGCCACGGGCGCCCGTCGAGCCTCTTCTGGGTGTGGATGTCGGCGAACGTCGGCTACCTCTACTTCGTCGTCGGCGGCGTGCTCATGCTGCTCGGCCTGCCGCTCTGGGAGGCGCTCGCGATCACCGTCGTCGGCAACCTCTGGTGGGCGCTCGTCGGCTGGCTCGCCGTCAGCGGCCCGGTCTCGGGCTCGCCGAGCGTGTCGATCATGCGCGCCATGTTCGGCATCCGCGGCAACAAGGTCTTCGGCGCCGGCCTCGGCGTGCTCATCGGCCTCTTCTACGAGATCATCAACGTCGCGTTCGCCACGCTCGGCGCCATCGCGCTGCTCGCCCACTTCGGGATCGGGCTGCCGGCCGGAGGCGAGTGGATCGTGCTCGCCGTCATCGGCGTCCTGAGCTTCGTCATCGGCGTCTACGGACACGCGACGATCCTCGCGCTCGCCCCGTGGTTCTCGGCCGCGCTCGCCGTGGTGTTCGTGGTCCTCGCGGTGTTCGTGTTCGGCGCGGCCGACTGGACGTATGCTGTCGAGCCGCTGCCCGTCGCCGACCACTGGGCGCTCGTGATGCTCGGCCTCGCGATCGTCGCCTCGAGCCCGCTCTCGTGGGGCATCGGCGCCGACTACGCCCGCTACCTGCCGGCGGACGTCTCGAAGAAGGCCGTCGCCTGGTACACCGCCCTCGGCGGCTTCGTCCCGGCCGTGCTCATCGGTGCGCTCGGCGTCGTCGCCGGCACCGCGATCGACATGACCGACCCCGAGCTCACCATCGGCGAGATCGTGCCGGCGTGGTTCACGCCCCTCTTCCTCGGCATGATCGTGCTCTCGAGCATCACGAACAACGTGCTCGTCGCGTACTCGACCGGCTTCTACGCGCAGGCGCTCGCCGAGCGCATCTCGCGCGCTGCGACCACGATCGTCACCGGCATCGTCGCGACGGCCGCCGCCGGATGGGTCCTGTTCCTGTCGCCGAGCTTCCTCGACGCGCTGAGCGCCTCGCTCGAGCTCGCGGTCACGGTGTTCGGCCCGCTCGTGTCGATCTACGCGATCGACATCGTGCTGCGACGCAACCGCTACGACGGCGCCGCGCTCGACGACACACGCCGCGGCGGACCGTTCTGGTACCACGGCGGCGTGTTCCTGCCGGGCGTCGTCGCGATGGTGACGGCCATCACGATCGCCGTGCTCTCGGCGAACACCACCCTCTACGTCGGACCGATCTCGAACGCCCTCGGCGGCGCCGACCTGTCGGCCCTCGTCGGACCGGTGCTCGGCGCCGGCATCTACGCCCTGCTCTGGCTGACCACCGACCCGTACCGCGACCCCGCGAAGCGACCGGGCGCGGCGTCGGCCGCCCCTGCTGCCATCATCGAGACGGATGCCGCGGCATCCGCCCGCACGAACGGAGACCACGCATGAGCTGGCGCATGCCCGCCGAGACGGCCCGCCACGAGCGCACCTGGATGGCGTTCCCGCGCGAGGGGATCACCCTCGGCGAGGGCGACGCCCACCGCGAGGAGGGGTACGCGGCGTGGACCGCCGTCGCCCACGCGGTCGCCGAGTTCGAGCCCGTGACGATGGTCGTCGACCCGACCGAGCTCGATCGCGCGCGCCGCATGCTCGGCTCCCACGTCGAGATCGTCGAGGCCCCGCTCGACGAGTTCTGGATGCGCGACTTCGGCCCCACGTTCGTGGTCGACGACGAGCGGCCCGGCGTGCTGGGCGCGGTCGACTGGACCTTCAACGGCTGGGGCGCCCCCGCGTGGGCCGAGTGGAGGGTCTCGGCCGAGATCGCCCGGTTCGCGGCCGCGCAGGTCGGCGCCGAGCTCGTGAGCTCGGTGCTCGTGAACGAAGGCGGCGGCATCCACGTCGACGGCGAGGGCACGGTGCTGCTCACCGAGACCGTGCAGCTCGACCCGCGCCGGAACCCGTTCGCCGACCGCGCCCGGGTCGAGGCCGAGATGGCCCGCACGATCGGCGCCACGACGGCGATCTGGCTGCCGCGCGGCCTCACCCGCGACTACGACGACTTCGGCACGAACGGCCACGTCGACATCGTCGCGACGTTCACCTCGCCCGGCCGCGTGCTGCTCCACCACCAGGCCGACCCGGCGCACCCCGACCACGAGGTCACGCGCGAGCTGCGCGAGCTGCTCGAGGGCGAGACGGATGCCGCGGGGCGGCGCCTCGAGGTCGTGGACCTCCCCGCACCCGCGACCCTGCGGGACGACGAGGGCTTCGTCGACTGGAGCTACGTGAATCACCTCGTCGTGAACGACGGCGTCGTGGCCTGCGGCTTCGGCGAGCCCGAGGCCGACGAGCGTGCGGCGGCGATCCTCGCCGACGCGTACCCCGGCCGGACGGTCTCCACGGTCGACGCGCGCCCGATCTTCGCGCGCGGCGGCGGCATCCACTGCATCACCCAGCAGCAGCCCGCGCTGCCCGACGAGGAGGCGAACCGATGAGCGCCACCACCACCGACCCCCGCACCGGCATCGACGTCGTCGAGGCCTCGATCGCCGACCTGCGCGCCGCCCTCGTCGCCGGTCGCACCACGGCCGTCGAGCTCGTCGAGGCGTACCTCGCCCGCATCGACGCCTACGACGGGCCCGACACCGAGACGGCACTGAACGCCGTCGTGGTCCGCAACCCCGAGGCGCTCGACGAGGCCCGCGCCTCGGACGCGCGCCGCGCGAGCGGCGAGCTGCTCGGCCCGCTCGACGGCATCCCGTACACCGCGAAGGACTCCTACCTCGTGCGGGGGCTCACCGCGGCATCCGGCTCGCCCGCGTTCGCCGACCTCGTCGCGCAGCGGGACGCGTTCACGATCGAGCGCCTCCGCGGCTCCGGCGCGATCTGCCTCGGGCTGACGAACATGCCGCCCATGGCCAACGGCGGCATGCAGCGCGGCGTCTACGGCCGTGCCGAGAGCCCCTACAACGCGGAGTTCCTCACGGCCGCGTTCGGCTCGGGCTCGTCCAACGGGTCGGGCACCGCGACGGCGTCGTCGTTCGCGGCGTTCGGCCTCGGCGAGGAGACCTGGTCGTCGGGCCGCGCGCCCGCGTCGAACAACGCGCTGTGCGCGTACACGCCGTCGCGCGGAGTGATCTCGACCCGCGGCAACTGGCCGCTCGTGCCGACCATGGACGTCGTCGTGCCGCAGACGCGCACCATGGCCGACCTGTTCGAGGTGCTCGACGTGATCGTCGCCGACGACCCCGAGACGCGCGGCGACTTCTGGCGCGCGCAGCCGTGGATCGAGCTGCCCGCGGCATCCGCCGTGCGCCCGGCGTCGTACCCCGCGTTGGCGACGGATGCCGCCGGCGCGCCGGCCGCGCTCGCCGGGACGCGCATCGGCGTGCCGCGCATGTACGTCAACGCCGACCCCGACGCGGGCACGGCCGGGCCGGGGGAGACCGTCGGAATCGGCGGGGCGACCGGGCAGCGCATCGAGACGCGCGCTTCGGTGATCGAACTCTGGGAGGCGGCGCGCCGCGACCTCGAGGCGGCCGGTGCCGAGGTCGTGCTCGTCGACTTCCCCGTGGTGTCGAACTACGAGGGCGACCGCCCGGGCGCGCCCACGATCGCGACGCGCGGACTCGTCTCGCCGGAATACCTGAAGCGCGAGATCATCGACCTCTCGGCGTGGGGTTGGGAGGACTTCCTGCAGGCCAACGGCGACCCGGGGCTCTCGACGCTCGCCGACGTCGACGGGGCGCGGATCTTCCCGCACCCCAAGGGCGCGCTGCCCGATCGCTACACGGGCTTCGACGACGACATCGCCGAGTATCCCGGCTGGGTGCGCGCCCACCCCGGCGCGACGTGGGACGACATGCCCGAACTGGAGGACGGGCTGCGCGGCCTCGAGGAGACGCGCCGCGTCGACCTCGAGCAGTGGATGGACGAGCTCGGCCTCGACGCGGTCGCGTTCCCGGCCGTCGCCGACGTGGGCCCGTCGGACATGGACGTGGACCCGGCCTCGGCCGACCTCGGCTGGCGCAACGGCGTCTGGGTCGCGAACGGCAACCTCGTGCCCCGGCACCTGGGCATCCCGACCGTGACGGTGCCGATGGGCCTCATGGGCGACATCCGGATGCCGGTGGGCCTCACGTTCGCCGGCCGTGCCTACGACGACACGGCCCTGTTGGCCCTCGCCGCCGCCTTCGAGGCGCTCGCGCCCCGCCGCACCGCGCCGCCCCGGACCCCGCGCCTCGGCTGAGCCGGCCCGGCACCCGGTCACGGTGACCGGGTGACCGGTGCCTCAGAGGGGGCGCGAGTGCTCGAGTGACCACCGGAGGCCGTCCTTGTCGAAGAGTCGGAGCATCGCCGTCGAGATCACCTCGACGCGGACACCGAGAAGACGGGACGCAACACGCGAGAGGTCCCAGGCGGCCTGCCCGCCGTCGACGAGGTCGGTCTCCGCGAGGAGGACGAGTTCCGCCTCGCCCGCCTCCGCGGCCCCGGTGTCGAGGATCCGGATGTCGCCGGCTCCCCGCTCGGCGAACGTGCGCGTGAGCTCCCTCCGCCGGAGCGCGAGCCGCTCGAGCGGCGTGAGGTGGAGGATCGTCGGGCGCGCGTCGCGACCGCGGCGCGTCCCGTGTCGGCCGGGCTCGTGGTCGGTCTCGCTTCGGTTCTCCGCCGCCTCGGGGTAGCGATCGCGCCGTTCGGCGTAGTCGGCGACGGCGGTCGCCACGACGGCCTTCTTCGTGGTCCGCAGGAAGTACGCGAGCTCGGAGACCGTCCGATCGGTCGTGGCGTCGACCTTGATGGGCTTCTCCGTCATCGTCCCTCCCTGCACGCACGTCATGGGGTCGCTGTCGCTGTTCGTCGTCGTCGTCGTTGTCGCGGTTGCCGTCGTTGTCGGCGTCCCCGTCGCTGTCGTGGTCTCACCACCGGTCGGCACGCCCTTCACCATCCCCGCCGCCGTGCCATCGCAACCCGACCGGGGCCATCACCTCCGCCGAAATCGGTACCGAAGTACCGCAACACCGGGTACCGGAGTACCGCAACACCGGGTACCGGAGTACCGCCGAATCCGCGGACAACCCCAAGCGTCGGCGCAGATCAGCGGCGCGCGGGAGGCCGCTTCGAAACCGTGGAGAACGGCCCGCCCGGTGGTGGGGTGGAGGACGGCCGCGTCGGAACGCCCAGGTCGCGTCGGAAAGCTCAGGTCGCGTCGGAACGCTCAGCGGACGTCGAAGGTGCGCTCGTGGTGGCCCGTCGCGCCGTCGGGGGCGACCGGGGCGCGCTCGGCGGTCTGGACCTCGCCGTCGGCGGAGGTCGCACGCACGCGGATCGTGTGGCGGCCGGGAGCGGCATCCCACTCGTACCGCCACTGCACCCACGTGTCGGCCGAGATCGCCGTCGCGAGGGTCGCGGGCTGCCATGCGCCGTCGTCGACCTGGACCTCGACCGCTGAGACGCCCGTGTGCTGGTGCCAGGCGACGCCGGCGACGACGACGGGCCCGGCGGCGACGGACTGGCCCACGCGGGGCACGTCGATGCGCGATGACAGCTTGATGGGGCCGCGCTCGCTCCAACCACGGTCCGACCAGTACGCGCGATCGCGGTCGAACCGCGTGACCTCGAGATCCGTCACCCACTTCGTCGCCGAGACGTAGCCGTACAGGCCCGGGACGACCATCCGCACCGGGAAGCCGTGCTCGACGGGCAGCGGCGTGCCGTTCATGCCGACCGCGAGGACCGCCTCGCGGCCCGGGTCGGTGAGCACTTCGAGCGGCGTCGACGCCGTGAAGCCGTCGATGCTCCGCGAGAGCACCATGTCGGCGTCGGCGTTCGGCACGGCGCGTGCGAGCAGCTCACGGATCGGGTAGCCGAGCCACACGGCGGTGCCGATGAGCTCGCCGCCGACCTCGTTCGACACGCACGCGAGCGTCGTCACGCTCTCCCCGAGCGGCAGGGCGAGAAGCTCGTCCCACGTCAGCTCGACCTCCCGGTCCACGAGGCCGTGGATCCGCAGCCGCCACTCCACCGGGTCGACCTGCGGCACGTTCAACGCGGTGTCGATGCGGTAGAACTCGCCGTTGGGCGTGATCACGGGGGCGAGTCCGTCGATGCCGAGCTCGGCGGAGGCCGGGACCGATGCCCTCGTCGTCGCCGAGGGAAGCCGGAGCGCCTCGCGGACCGTGCTCACCGCGCGCGAGCCGGCCGACAGCGTGGTCGACGCGATCGCGGCGAGGACGCCGACCGCCGCCGTTCCGCCCGCCCACGCCAGGAAGCGGCGCCGATCGAGGCCGTCGACCCGCGCATCGCCCGCATCCGGCGCCCCGGGGTCGGCCGCCGCCGCGCCCGATCCCGGCGAGGCGCCGACCGCCGCCACGGGGTGTGCCGCGGGCAGCCGGGTGAGCAACATCGACAGCGCACCCATCGCCGCGAGCGCGCCGATGGCCGCCGGCAGGATCGCGAGGAGCGACGCGTTCGCCCGCGTCGCCGCGGCGAGGGCCCCGAACACGCCGAGGAGCGCGAAGACGCCGCGCCCCCAGCGGGGGTGCCGCGCCTCCAGCACGCCGGCCGCGGCGCCGACGCCGACCAGCACCACGCCCACGCCGATCAGCAGCGCGGCCTTGTCCGCGGTGCCGAACAGGGCGATCGCGGCATCCTTCGCCCACGGTGGGGCGAGGTCGATGAGCAGGCCGCCGATCGACGCGAACGGCGAGGCGGTCGAGGCGATGATCGCCGCCGTGAGTTCCCCGGCCCCGGCGCCGAACGTCGCGGCCGCGACGCCCGCCAGCGCGGGACGCAGCCGTCCGAGTGGCTCGCGGTCGGTCGGCATGCCCTCAGGCTACGTCGGTCTCAGGGGCGCGGGACCTGTGCCCCGGCACCTGTAAGCGGTTCGTAATGGCGACCGATCACCGTGCGGGACGCAAGGCCCTGCACACGTCGCGCCATCGCGCATAGCGTGGAGCGGACGACGGCCCCCGGGGCCGTCGCACGCATCCAATCCCCACGTGAGGAGCACACCATGGCCACCTACGACGTCTCCGACCGTTCGGCGATCGTGACGGGAGCCGGCAGCGGCATCGGCCGGTCGGTCGCCCTCCTGCTCGCCGCGAACGGCGCCGCCGTGATCGTCAACGACCTCGACGCCGACCATGCCGCGGGGGTGGTCGAGGAGATCCGTTCCGCGGGCGGCACCGCCGAGGCATCCGTGGGCGACGTCACCGACCCCGCGTGGGTCGCGTCATCCGTCGAGGCGGCCGGCAGGCTCGCCCCGCTGCGGCTCGCCGTGAACAATGCCGGCATCGGCGGCGCGAGCGCCCTGATCGGCGACTACCCGGTCGACAGCTGGGACACCGTGATCTCCGTCAACCTCAGCTCGATCTTCCACAACATGCGCGCGCAGTTGCCCGCGATCGCCGGCAACGGGGGCGGCGCGATCGTCAACGTCGCGTCGATCCTCGGCTCGGTGGGGTTCGCGAGCGCGTCGGCCTACGTCAGCGCCAAGCACGGACTGGTCGGGCTGACCAAGAACGCGGCGATCGAGTACGCCGACCAGGGCGTGCGCGTGAACTCGGTCGGCCCCGGCTTCATCAAGACGCCCCTGATCGACGCGAACCTCGACGAGGCGACGCAGCAGTTCCTCGTCGGCAAGCACCCGATCGGCCGGCTCGGCGAACCCGAGGAGGTCGCCGCGCTCGTCGCGTTCCTCGCGAGCGACGCCGCGAGCTTCATCACGGGCAGCTACCACCTCGTCGACGGCGGCTACACCGCGGTGTGACGCGCCGACCCGCCGCCCGCTACAGCCAGGGCGCCAGCGGGACCAGCTGATCGGTGAGGTACGTGAACGACTGCGTCACCGCGCTCATGACCCAGCCGAACAGGATGACGGCGGCGGTCACGATCCACGCGATCGTCTGCTCCTGCCGGGTGCCGAGCACGCGCCGGCCGTCGCCGTCCCTCGCGCTGTTGGCGAGCGTCAGCACGAGGTCGACGAGCCACCAGATGCCGAAGCCGCCGACGGTGAGGAGCTTCAGGATGCCCGTGCCGACCTTGCCGAGGTAGAAGCGGTCGACGCCGAACACGCCGAGCAGCCACGCGAAGAGCCAGGTGACGACGAACGAGCGGTCCGAGGTCGCGTCCTGCGCCGCCCGCGCGACCTGAGGGTTCTGGCCGGACGCCGGGCCCGGCGGGTAGGCGGTCATGACGATTCCCCCTTCGTCACCGTCCACGATGCCGTCGGGGAGCGGCGCGCTGCGAGGCCCTAGGTCCCGCGACCGACTCAGGCGTGCTGCTCGACGAACCCGGCCACGCGCGGCGCGAGCCCGGCCCCGATCTCGACGGCGCTGCGCTTCGCGCCCTTCACCTCGAACGAGTGGTTCGCGCCCTCGATCCAGTCGAGCACCGCCGAGGGGGCGAGGCCCGCGACGAGCGCGTCGAGCTGCTCGTTCGGGATCGCGAACGGGTCGTTGCGCCCCTGCAGGAACAGCATCGGCACGCCGGTGAGCTCCCCGAAGTGCTCGTCGCGCGACTTCTCGGGTCGACCGGGCGGGTGCAGCGGGTAGCCGAGGAAGACCAGCCCCGCGGCATCCATGCCCTCGGCCACGGCCATCGACGCCATGCGCCCGCCGAACGACTTGCCCGACGCCCAGACCGGTTCGCCGTCGGCCGCCTCGGCGCGGGCGGCGGCCATGACCGCCCGCCAGGTGGCGATCGCGACCGGCGGGCGATCCGGGAAGCGGCGACCCGCCGCGCGGTACGGGAAGTCGAAGCGCAGCGTCGCCACGCCGAGGTCGCCGAGCGCCCGACAGAACCCAGTGATGAACGGATGCCCCATGCCGGCGCCGGCACCGTGTGCGACGACGACGATGGCGGTCGCGCCGTCCGGCCGCCGGAGGACGGCGGGCACCTCGCCGATGCCGTCACCCACGTCGATCGAGAGGGTTCGTTCGTCGTCGCTCATGCGTCCATCGTGCACGAGAGGCGGGCCGGGACGACCCGAAACGTCCCGGCCCGCGCGCTGCGCCCCCGCGCAGCATCCGTGTCACCTCGTCCCGGGGGTCCCCACCCGCCGGTCGTCGCCCGTGGAGCGCATGGCCCCGATCCGGACGACGAGGGTGACCACGATGACGACCGCAGCCGCGATCACGGCGGCGATGCCCGTCGCCGCCGACGCCGGCTCGTCCGTGAGGCGTCCCACCGCGACCCACGCGAGCCCCCAGGCGAGCGACAGCGCCGGAGCGATCCGGCCACGGCCCCACCAGGCCAGGGCGACGCCCACCGCGGCGGCCGCCGCGAGCACGATGATGGCCCATGCCTCGGCGGGAAGGCCCCACCCCTCGAACCCGGCGGCCTGCAGCACCGCCGTCGCGTTCGCGGCCGTCGCGACGATCACCCAGCCGAGGTACAGGCCGATGGAGCCGTCGGTGACGACCGCATCGACGACGCCGCTCGGCGGCATCCGTCGCAGCTGCACGAAGAGCCACGCGAGCACCGCGAGCAGGATGACGATGACCGGCAGGCTCGCCCACAGCAGGTCGAGCTGCACGACGCCGATCCAGACGGCGTTCAGGACGAGCGATGCGGCGACGGCGTAGCCGATGCGACGGTGCCGGGCGCTCGTCCGCAGGGCCGGGAGCACCTGGAAGATCGCGTACGCGAGCATGCCGGTGTAGATCACGCTCCAGATGCCGAAGGCAGGCCGTGCCGGGGCGATGAGCGTCGAGTCGGCGTCGAGCCACCCGCCCGCCGCGTCCTGGATCGGCGTCCCGCCCGCGGCGCCCGATCCGACGAACGCGGCCACGATCGCGAGCAGCGAGGTGGCGAGCACGACGACCTGGCGCACCGTGTCGGCGGCGGTGCCGCGCGCGGCGGACGGTCGTCGCCGGTCGCGGGTCGCTTCGGTCGATGTCACGGTCGCCTCCCTTCTCGCGCGCCCAGCGTACGAAGCGGTGCCGACCGCGGCGTCAACCGTTCGATTGAATCCGGCGGCCCGCGTCGGCGGCCGGTCCGCCCGTGCGTCCGCCGGTGAGTCCGGCGATCCCGCCCGACCCCGACGTCGTGCTCGCGCGCGCGATGATCGTCGACGCGAACAGGCGCCGGAGGCCCGCGACCCCGCTCCGGTTCCACGCGGCCAGCTGCCGGCTCGCGCCCGTTCCGTCGCGCAGCAGGCGGCCGACGAGCTGATGCACCAGCTCGCGGTCGCCGGCGCGTTCGAGCGGCTCGGCGAGGTGCCGTTCGAGCCGGCGCACGAGGTCGTGGGCCGGGGCGAGACGGCCGCTCGCCGGGTCGAACGCGCCTCCCGACAGGCCGGCGTGGGCCGCGTGCAGCGTCGCCGCGCTGAGGAGTTCCGACGGCAGGTCGGGATTTGGGTCGTCGACCGACCGCAGTGGGCGGATGGCGGCGGGGTCCGCGCCGAAGCGGTCGTGCTCGTCGACCGCGCGCACGACGAGGGCCCGGCACAGCGCCGCGACGAGCAGCGTGTCGTCGGCGGTGAGCTGCGCGTCGGCCATCCGGAACTCGATGGTGGGCAGGTGCTCGGAGAGCCGCACGTTCCAGGCGATGAGGGCGAGTTCGACGAGCCCGCCGAGCCCGAGCATGTCGCGGACGCGGCGGTCGTAGTCCGCGGCGTCGGCGAACCGCGGCGGGCAGCCCGCGGTCGTCCATCGCCGCAGCTGGACGGTGCGCCAGCTCTCGTAGCCCGTCACGTTCCCGCGCCAGAGGGGTGAGTTCCCGGTCATCGCCGTGAGCAGCGGCAGCCACGGGCGCACCGCGTTGAGCGCTGCGATGCCGTGCTCGCGGCTCGGGATGCCGACGTGCACGTGCAACCCGCTCATCTGGTGGTCGGCGATGATGCCGGCCATGTCGCGCACGACACGGTGGTAGCGCTCGGTGTCGGTGATCGACGGGAAGCGGTGCGCGTCGGGCGGCGTGCCGACGCTCGCGACGCACACCGCGTGACGGCCGGCGTCGGCGTTCACCTCGCGCCGGAACGCGAGCAGCCGGTCGGCGGCATCCGCGAGGTCCTCGAGCACCGGCGTCGCGAACTCGACCTGCGACGCGAGGAACTCCGGATGTGCGAACTCGCCCCAGCGCGGGTCGGCGGCGAGGCGACGGTGGACGTCCGCCGCGACATCCGCGGGGAGCATCGTCTCAGGGTCGAGGAAGAAGAACTCCTCCTCGATGCCGAACGTCGTCATCGTCGCTCCCGTCCGGGGCGCACGCCGTTCGGGTCGATTCCATGCGCCTCATGTTCGCAGCGTGCGTCGCCGGCGAGGCGGTGTCAAGGGCTATCGGCACGTGGCCGACGTGTGCGTGTCGGACGCGCGCGGGCGGGGATTCGGGCGCCGGCGAGAACAGCGTCAGTCGGATCGTGTCGCCTCGAAGACCTCCACCGGTTCGGTCAGGCCCTTGAGCTCGAGCGGGCCGACCGGGCGGAACGACAGGCCGGGGTCGTCGTTCAGTTCCACGACAGCGGCGGTGACCAGGGTCTGCCCCGCCGACGCGGCGCCGGAGATCCGCGAGGCGAGGTTCACGGCCCGGCCGAAGTAGTCGCCGTCCTGCATCACGACGGGTCCGGCCGCGATGCCCGCGTGTGCGGGCAGGCCGATCGTCGGTGCCGCCCCGACCATCTCGAGCGTGGCGCGCACCGCTCCGCCCGGCTGCCGGAAGTGCACCATGACGCCGTCGCCCAGCCACTTCACCGGGGTTCCGGCGTGGTCGGCGACGATGCGCTCGACCATCGCGCTCAGCTCCCTGGCGAGCCGCGCCCCGGTCGCGTCGCCCTCCGCGGCGGTGATCCCCGTGTAGCCCGCGAGGTCGATGAAGACGAACGCCGGCGGTCGTGCGGGTCCGACCCGGGCGCCGGATGCCTCGATCGCACGCTCGATGCCCTCGACGTTCCCCTCGGTCCACCCGCGCTCCTGCTGTCGGCGATACAGGGTGAGGACCATCTGCTCCATGAGCGGGGTCAGGTCCGTGCCGCGCGCGGCCGCCTGGGCGAGCGCCGCGCCGTAGTCCAGCCCCGACCGCACGAGGCCGCCGACGATGTGGGTCTGGAACAGCTCGCTCTCGGCGTCGGCGACACGTCGGAGCCCGTCGACGTAGACCCGTCCGATCCGGACCAGCGCGTCGAGCTCGGCCAGCGTCGCGACCATGCCGATCAGCCGGAAGATCGACTCGTCGTCCTCCCGCGCCGGATCCTCGGGCGCGAGGTGCCGGTTGACGAGGGCGGCACTCGTCTCGCGGATCACCTCGAACGGGATCCCGAGTCGAGCGGCCAACTCGCCGGACGTCTCGGATCCGTACTCCGACCAGCGGAACTGCGGGGCGTCCATGAACGCGAGCGACAGCCGGCCGCTCGACACGGCCTCGCCGATCGCCTCGGCGTCGATACCGGCGCGGTCGCACGCCTCGACGAGGCGCACCCGCTGCACGTCGCCTCGGCTGAAGGTGCCGTCTGCGGCGGGCGCCACCACGCCGAGCTGCAGGAGCCGATCGACGAAGTCGAGTCCGACCCCTGAGCGCCCGGCGACCTCGTCCCGCGTGTACCGACCGACCGATCCGCCCACGTTGGCGAGCCTAGACCCGTGCGGGGACCCTCCGGCAGTGTCGACCCGGACCCGATCCGCCGGGCCTCACCAGCCCTCGGCGAGCACCCGATCGAGCATCTCGACGAAGAAGTCGACGCTCTCGCGCGTCACCACGAGCGGCGGCTTCACCTTGAGCACGTTCTGGTGGTCGCCGGTCGGCTGCATGATCACGCCGAGCTCGAGCAACCGGTCGCAGATCGCCGCCGTCTCCTCGGTCGCGGGCTCGAGGCTCGCTCGGTCGCGGACGAACTCGACCCCGAGGTAGAGCCCGAGGCCGTGCACCATGCCGATGAGCGGATGCCGCTGCGCCAGCGCCTCGAGTCGCCCTTTCAGGTACGCCCCGGTCTCGGCGGCGCCCTGCTGGAGCCCCTCGTCGCGGAACGCGTCGAGCACGGTCAGCCCGGCGACGCTCGACGCCGGGCTGCCGCCCGTCGATGAGAAGAAATAGCCGCCCGTGCGGTAGCGCGCGGCGATCTCGCGCGTCGTGATGACGGCGCCGAGCGGATAGCCGTTGCCCGCGGCCTTCGCGACCGCGATGACATCGGGCACGACGCCCTGCTGCTCGAACCCCCAGAACCACTCGCCGAGCCGGCCGTACCCGGCCTGCACCTCGTCGGAGATCGCCAGCCCGCCCACCTCGCGCACCGCTTCGTACACGTCGGCCAAGTACCCGTCGGGCAGCGGGATGCCTCCGGCGTTGCCGGCGAAGCTCTCCGAGATGAAGGCCGCCGGCGGGCGACCGGATGCCGCGAGCTCGCGGATCCGCGCCGCCGCCTCGGGTCCGTACCGACGGGCCTCCTCGCCGCGGTGCACGCCGCGGAACGGGTTCGGCGCGTCGACCGGGTGCACCCAGTCGGGGCGGGTGGCGAGGGCGTTGGGGTTGTCGGCGACGGACGTGCTCACGGCATCGGAGGCGTACGTCCACCCGTGGTACGCCTCGAGCAGCGAGACCACGTCGCGTCGACCGGTCGCGGCCAGGGCGACGCGGATCGCGAGGTCGGTCGCCTCGGAGCCCGAGTTCACGAGGAACGCGGTGTCGAGCGGCTCCGGTGCCATCGCCGCGAGGCGCTCGGAGAAATCGACGACGGCGCCGTAGTTGAAGCGCGAGTTCGTGTTGAGGGTGCGCAGCTGCTTCGCGACGGCGGCGGCGAGCCCCGGGTGCCCGTGGCCGAGCGGGGTCACGTTGTTCACCATGTCGAGGTAGACGCGCCCGTCGGTGCCGACGAGGTGCTCGCGCCAGCCGCGCTCGATGCGCGGGGGTGCGTCGTAGTAGTGCTCCTGCACGTCGGCGAACGAGCGGTCGCGGCGCGCGATGAGGTCGGCGGCGTCGCTCGCGCCGGTCGAGGTGCCGCGAAGCGGCGTGTCGAGAACCGCACCGGTCAACCCGATCGCGGCCGCCGGGTCCGCCGTCAGCGCCAGCCACCCCGCGGCGTACTCCGGTCGCACGAGGTGCGGTACGTGCGACGGGGCGTCGGCCGCCCCGAGCCGGATGCGGGCGCGCGTGCGCGCGGGCACCGTGCCGTCGAGGATCGTCATGCCGTCGGCGGCCTCGACGACGAGGCGTGCGTCGTCGCCGTCGGAGGACACGTGGGTGGCGACCGCGAACCACACGTCGATGCCGAGCGGCACGGTCGCCCCGGATTCCGGTGAGAGCGTGCGGCTTCCGGTGAGGCGCGGCGTCGCCCGCTCGAGCCAGGCGACGGGTGCGCCGGCGTCGAGGGCGGCGTGCGCGAGGCGTTCCTCGAGGTCGGGGGCGAGCCAGGCGCCGGCGTCGATGTCGTCCGACGTGATCGAGACGTCGAGCCGGGTCGCGCGGGCGAGGTCGACGGCGGGGTCGAGCGCGATGCGCGCGGGCCCGGCATCCGCTCGATCGCCGAGGTCGATGTCGAGCGCGTCGGCGATCAGCCGTGTCATCACGATCGAGGGCACCGAGACCGCCTGCTCGAAGATGCGCCACTCGCGTTCGACGCCCTCGGCCGCATAGGCGTTCGCGCCGCCGTCGATCTGCACCTGCTGCTCGCCGCTCACGACGAGCACCGCACCGCGCAGCACGACGAGCGGCCACAGTGCGCGGACCTCGGCCGCCGACAGCGGCCGCATCGCGTGGAAGGCCCGCACCGCGGGCAGCACCGAGGCCGGCTCGGCGCCCGCGTGGTGCAGCACCGACGAGATCGTGATCGCGAGCTCGGCGACCGCCCAGCTGCGGGTCACGTCGCCGAAGTCGATCATCCCGTCGGGCAGCCGGATGCCGCGCTCGGTCGTGCACACGACGTTGTCGTCGGTGAGGTCGAGGTGGACGGCCTGCAGTGACAGCTCGCTCGCGACGGCCTGCACGTCGGCCCAGGCGCGAGCCGCGGCATCCGTCACCTCCTCGCGCTTCGCGGGGTCGGGGTGGACGTGCGCCAGCAGGTCGACGACGCGGTCGGCGTGGCGCAGGTCCCACTGCAGCACGCGATCGAGGCCGGGGTGCTCGAACCCCTGGAGGGCGAGGCTCGCGTGCGCGGCGATCTCGCCCATGCGCGCGACCACGGCCGGCGAGAGGTGCGCGGGCCCGTTGAGGGTGCCGCCCGGGAGGTACTCGAGCAGGCGGATGGCGAGCGGGCCCTCGCTCGTCTCGGCGACGATCGACCGCGGCGTGCCGTCGTCGGCGAGGCTCGTGGTGGCGATGCGGAGGTGCGGTGCCGCGTCGGCGATGCGGGAGGCGGCGTGGTCCTGCGCGTCGAGCTCGTCGGCGGTGAACGCCGGGTTGGTGATCTTCACGACGCCGACCGGGCCGCGGTGCGCGGCCTCGATCCCGAGCGTCCGCGCGAGGAAGTTCTGGTCCTGCTGGCTGCCGAGCGCGTCGAGTTCGACCTCGAGGCCCCAGTGCTCGCGCACGATCCCGGCGACCTCGTCGGCGGGCAGTGCCGGTGCGGGCAGCTCGCCGGCCGAGAAGAAGTCGAATCCGCGGATGTCGGCGGGCTGGCTCATGTTCGCCCCTTTCCGCCTCCGAACATAGCCATGGCGGATGCCTCCGGCCGAGTGCCGCCGTGTCGAACCCGGTGCCGATCGTCCGCCGCGCGGGCGACGCGCGGGCGGCCTGCCGCGGATGTCGGCGGTCGCTCGTACCGTGATGGCCATGACGAACCAGCCGCTTCCGACGCTCGAGCCCGACGTGCTCGACGAGCCCTGCCTGCGCTGCGGCTCCGCCGCGGTCCGGGTCATCGTGTACGGCCCGCTCGATCTCGAGGTCGAGGCCGATCCCGCGGCCGCCGGGCGCTCCGGCGAGGCGCCGATCTTCGACTGCCGCGACTGCGGCTTCGAGTGGGGCGAGGCCGTCCGCGACCTGCTCGCCTGAGTCCCGGCTCGCTGCGCGCTATCGTCCGCGGACGGTGCGGCGGTCCGCCCGCAGGGTGAGGATCGCGGCGCGTGCCACGAATGCGGACCATGCCAGGAGCCCGAGGAGCTTCGCGCCGTCCTCGACGAGGACGGACGTGCGGGTCGCCGGCTCGACGAGGACGTCGACGACCGCGGACGTCCCGAGGCCGGCGAACATGGCCACGAGCAGCGCCGGATCGAGGCGCTCGACGATCAGCTCCCGGAAGCGGACGGCGAAGGCGAGGAAGGCGATCGCGTAGGTCGCGACGAGGACGACACCCGATCCCGGGCCGAACGCGGCGGTCTCGTGGAGCATCAGCAGGTCGTCCAGCGCGACGAGCATGGTCAGCGCCACGGACCAGGCGAGCAGGCCTCGGGTCTCGTCGGCGCGCGGTACGACGACGAGGGCGGTGCTCGCCGCGCCGGCCGCGAGCACCATGACCACGATGCCGAGGTTCGAGACCAGGCCGTAGGCCGGGCTCGCGTCGCCGTGCGCGGCCGCGACGACCTGTCCGTCCCTGACGAGGTCGGTCGGGGTGACCCACGGCTGGGTGGCCACCACGGTCATCGCGACGACGACGGCGACGATGATCGCGGCGTGAAGTCGGCGTGGCGTGCGGCGCAGCGCGTCGCCGGCCCGCAGCGGCCCCGTGCGGGCCTCGGTCGCGGTGTCCTTCGTCCCGGTGTCCTTCGTGGTCGTGATCGTGGTTCCCTCCCCGGCGTCGCGGTCGCGGCGCTCCGACCGTGCGAGCGTAGGCGCGACCCGAGCTCGACCACAGTCCTTGACTTCCGCGCCCCGGCACGCCATCGCGCGGGCGCGCGAAGTCAGGAGTAGATGCGCCCGCCGAGGTACTTGAGGCCGTGGTCGCAGGCGAGCGTCACGACGCGGTGGCCGGGGCCGAGCTCCACGGCGAGGTCGATCGCCGCACTCACGTTCATGCCCGTCGAACCGCCGGCGAAGATGCCCTCCCGGCGGGCGAGCATCCGGCAGGTCTCGAACGCCCGCTCCTGCTCGATGGTCCGGATGCCGTCGAGCACACCTCGATCGAGGAACGGCGGGTCGGGGAACACCGCGACGCCCTCGACCGCGTGCCCGTGCGAGACGCCCTCAGACAGCAGCGGTGCCTCGGCCGGCTCGAGCGCGACGACCTGCGGCTCGAGGCCCGCGCTGCGGAGGCCGCGGAGCGTGCCCATGAGGGCGCCGCCCGTGCCGACGCCCGTGCAGAACACGTCGACGCCGTCGCCCAGCGCGGCCCCGATCTCCTCGCCCATGGGTGCGTACCCGGCGATGACGTCGGGCGAACCGAACTGGTCGGCGTAGTAGTGGCCGGGCTGCTCGGCGAGCGCGTACGCGCGCTCCCGCATCCGGCCGACGAGTTCGGGCGTGATCCCGTGGCCGTGGCTCTCCTCGACGAGGACCTCGCCGCCGAACGCCTCGATCGCCTGCTGCTTGCTCACGGAGAACGCGTCGGAGAAGACCGCGGTGAATCGCAGCCCGAGCACGGCCGCGACGAACGCGAGCGAGGTGCCGGTACTGCCGCCCGTGTACTCGACGACCGTGTCGCCGGGGGAGGCGTCGCCGCGGGCGACCGCCGCTTCGAGCACGGACACCGCCATGCGGTCCTTGTAGGACCCGGTCGGGTTCGCGCCCTCGATCTTCACCCAGACCTCTGCGGCGCCATCGGGCACGACCGACCCGAGCCGGACGATCGGCGTGCCGCCGATCGCGTCGAGCACCCCGTTGTCGTCGTACGCGTCCATGACGGCCTCCCGTGCGCAGGCTACTCCCGTGAGCGGCGGGCCGTGGGCTCCGGCGGGAGATCGTCCTCGAGGAGCTCCTCGCGGATCCGCCGGAGGTCCTCCATGAGGGAGCCGATGAGGATCCAGTGGTCCGACTTCGGCGGAGCGATCTGCAGCGGCGCCGTCAGGGCCGGGACGGCGGAGGTCATGGGCTCGGGGTCGACCTCGGCGAGGTGCACCGCGAGGCGGATGTCGTGCGCGACCCGATGCAGCTGCTCGGCGATGGCGCCAACGGTCGGTTCGGTCGCGAGGCCGTCGTCGTAGTGGTCCACGAAGGCCCGGGTCATCCCCCCGACCTGGGTCACGATGGGACTGAGCCGCGTGAGCAGGCGATGCTGTTCGGCGATGTCGCCGCGATGCGCCGAGCGTCGCGGGTTCAGGGTGAGCGACTCCTCGGCGTCGGCGATGGCGGTGGCCGCGGCATCCCGCATCGGTCGCATCAGCCGGACCTCGAGCATGAGCTCGGTGAGGTCCGCTGGTCGCTGGGGTGCGCGCAGCGCCTCGGCGAGGCGGTCGACGGATGCCGCGAGCTCGCTGCCGAGCCGGGCGAGCTGCTCGCGGGCCGGGCCCGCGAGCACGGGCGGCACGATGATCGCGTTCACCACGATGCCGATCACGGCGCCGATGAGCGTCTCGAGCACGCGGTCGAGCGCGTACTCGGGTGAGGTGCCGCCGAGCGCGAGCACGAGCATCGCGCTGATGGCCACCTGGTTCGCGGTCGGGCCGGTCATCCGGGCCGACCAGGCCGCGACGAGCGCCACCAGGATCGCGACGAGGATGACCCAGCTGTTCGGGCCGAAGACGAGGCCGAGGGCCGACGCGATCACGACGCCGGCGATCACGCCGACGCTGCGCTCGACGGCCTTGCCGAGCGACTGGTTCACGCTCGGTTGCACGACGAGCAGCGCGGCGATCGCGGCGAAGACGGGCAGCGGTCCCGGAATGAGCCATCCGGCGATGAGCCAGGCCGCGACGGTCGCCACCGCCGACTTCAGCACCTGCAGGATCGGCGCCCGCTTCGTGGCGCGGAACCGCTCGGAGAACCGCATGGGCCCCACGCTAGCGGGCGCGCCCGCCCCTGGCGGTAGGGAGATGCGACCGGGTGACCGCGGACGGAGCGGGGCCCGCGACCGTGCGGTCACGGGCCCCGGTTCCGGGTGTCATCAGGAGCGGCGCGGAGCTCAGCTCGCGGCGGCCTGCTCGCTGCCGGTCGACTGGGTGCCGGGGACGTCGCGCTTCGGCAGGCGCCATCCGGGTCGGACGAAGTGGCAGGTGTAGCCCCACGGGATGCGCTGCAGGTAGTCCTGGTGCTCGGGCTCGGCCTCCCAGAACGCGCCCGCGGGCGCGACCTCGGTCACGACCGGGCCGGGCCAGATGCCGGACGCGTCGACGTCGGCGATCGTGTCGATCGCCGTGTCGTACTGGGCGTCGCTCGTCGGGAAGATCGCCGAGCGGTAGCTCGTGCCGACGTCGTTGCCCTGGCGGTTCCTCGTCGTCGGGTCGTGCACCTGGAAGAAGAACTCGAGCAGGTCGCGGTAGCTGAGCTTCGACGGGTCGAAGACGACCTCGAGCGCCTCGGCGTGCGAGCCGTGGTTGCGGTAGGTCGCGTACTCGACGTCGCCGCCGCTGTAGCCGACGCGCGTGTCGATCACGCCCGGCAGCTTCCGGATCAGGTCCTCCATGCCCCAGAAACAGCCGCCCGCGAGGACCGCGGTCTCGGCTCCGGGAACGGTGGTGATGGCGCCTGCGGTGGTCATGCGGTCTCCTCGGTGGTGGTGACGAACAGGGTGAGGTACTCGCCGTAGCCCTCGTCCTCGAGGTCGTCGAGGTGCACGAAGCGCAGTGCGGCGGAATTGATGCAGTAGCGGAGGCCTCCGGCATCCGTCGGCCCGTCGTCGAAGACATGGCCGAGGTGGCTGTCGGCGCCCGCCGAGCGGACCTCGACGCGCTTCATGAAGAACGAGCGGTCGACGTGCTCGGTGACGACCGTCTGGTCGATCGGTCGGGTGAAGCTCGGCCAGCCCGAGCGGCTGTCGTACTTGTGCACGCTCGCGAACAGCGGCTGCCCCGAGACGACGTCGACGTAGAGGCCCGGCTCGTGGTTGTTCCAGTACTCGTTGCGGAACGCCGGCTCGGTGGCGTCGTCCTGCGTGACCTTGCGCTGCAGCGGGGTGAGGCGGTCGAGCGCCTCGGGAGTCCTGCGGTAGTCCTGTGACACGGTTGCTCCTTCTCCGGCGGCTCCGGCTGGGCCGCCCGGACCATCGACACCGGCTGAGCCGGTTACGACTGCGTCCATGAGGAAGAACCGCGTTCGGGCGCCCGATGTTCCGCAGGATGCGCCCGCCGGCTGTGGGTTCGCTGTGAGCGGGCGGAGCGTGCTGGCGTGCCCTCGTCGGGCGGTGGTGGGAGGATCGGGCGCATGGCCGATCGACTCATGCTCCTCGACACCGCGTCGCTGTACTTCCGGGCGTTCTACGGCGTGCCCGACTCGCTGAAGCGCGCCGACGGCACCCCCGTGAACGCGGTGCGGGGCCTGCTCGACATGATCGCCCGGCTGGTGGCCGAGTTCGAGCCGACGCATCTCGTCGCGTGCTGGGACGACGACTGGCGCCCGCACTGGCGCGTCGAGCTCATCCCGAGCTACAAGGCGCACCGCGTCGAGCAGGTCGTGCCCGCCGGGCCCGACATCGAGGAGGTGCCCGACCCGCTCGAGGCCCAGCTGCCCATGATCCGCGAGACGCTCGGGCTGCTCGGCATCCCGATCGTCGGCGTCGCCGCGCACGAGGCCGACGACGTCATCGGCACGCTCGCGACGCAGGCGACCATGCCGGTCGACGTCGTGTCCGGTGACCGCGACCTGTTCCAGCTCGTCGACAACGAGCGAGGCGTGCGCGTCATCTACACCGCCCGCGGCATGAACCGACTCGAGCTGGTCGACAACGAGTGGGTCGTCGCGAAGTACGGCATCGAGGCGTCGCAGTACGCGGACTTCGCGACGCTCCGCGGCGACTCGTCCGACGGGCTGCCCGGGGTCGCCGGCATCGGCGAGAAGACCGCGGCGGGCCTGCTCGGCGACTTCGGCTCGCTCGACGCGATGCTCACGGTGGCCTCGGGCGATCCGGATGCCGCGGCGGCGGCGCCCGCGACCATGTCGGCCTCGATGCGTGCGAAGCTCGCGGGCGCGCACGAGTACCTCGCCGTCGCCCCGACCGTGGTCAACGTCGTGCGCGACCTCAACCTGCCGTCGGCCGAGGAGCTCGGCGCCCGGCTCGCGCCCGTGACCGGAGCCCGCCGCGAGACCCTCGAGGACCTGGCGGAGGAGTGGAACCTCGGCGGGTCGGTGCCGCGCGTGCTCGCGTCGCTCGATCGGACGCCCTCGGCGTAGCGATTGCGTCCACGGGCCGCGCTGAGCGCCTCGGGGGAGTGCGTCTCCTCGCCGCATTGCGGTACCGGAGTACCGAGGATCGGGTACCGAAGTACCGGCCGTCGGCGAATCGAGCAGCCCGCCGTCAGCAGCCCGGGCCGCCGGGGACCGCGATGCAGTCGCCCGTGACGAGGACGGTGTCGAACTCGCCGACGAGCACGTCAAGCCGCGGTGCGGCCAGGTCGAGCGTGCCGTCGATCCAGCGCCAGGTCGAGCCGTCGAACCGGTACTCGGCGACGTACACGACGATCGGGTCGACCGTGTACCGACCGGATGCCGCGTAGACGTGGCTCGTCGGCGTCGCGGTGAACTCGGCGAGGCCGAGTTCGTCCCAGGTCGCGCCGGGATCCACGGCATGGACGACGGCGCCGTCGGAGTGCGTCCACTGGTAGTCGACGGGGTGGAACCGGACCTCGGCGGGTCGGCCGAGCAGGCTGCCCGACCGGGTCTCGACGGAGGCCGCTCCGATGAAGTTCGCCGGGAGGCCGACGACCGCCCATCCGGCGGGCTCCATCGCGCCCGACGGCACGGTCGGTCGGAACGACGCGATGTCGCGCAGGGTCACCGTCGGTTCGCCGGCAGCCGGCGGTTCGGGCTCGGCCCCCTCGAACGCGCAGACGGTGGGGTTCTCGGGGTTGCAGATGTCGCCCGGGGGTGCGCTCTGGCGTTCGGGTTCAGCGGTGCTGATCGTGTCGACGTCAGGCGTGTACCCGTCGGTGGGGGAAGTGTGGGGCTCGCCTGGGCCGGCGAGGGACTCGATCAAACCGACAAGTGAAACTCCGTCGTCATGGGCCCTAGGAGTGACCTGAGCACTGCAAACGCCAATCGCAGCCTGCGTGGTAGTACATGAGCCGGGCTCCAGCGCTGTGGCCGCGCTTGCCCCACTCAGGATGAGTGAACCGGCAACGGCGGCCGCTAACAGAAGTCGTCGCCAGTCCATGTCGTGCTTCCGGCGACCAACATCGCCTTGGTCTCGAGTTCGATGATCACTGGAACGCGGTCGATGCGGACCGGTGTGACGTCTTCGCCCGACTTGTCGATGACGCGAACGTGAGATACGTCGGAACATGCGTACAACGTGGCCTGTGCGGTCGAATCCTGGATAATCTGAGCCAGCCGGGCAGAGTCGATTCGTGCGGTGCCCTCAAGGTGCAGTCCCGCGGCTCGGAGTTCCTCGTATTGCCCAGCCAGCTCGTCACCAAACGAATCCGTTGTGACCGGACGGATTGAGGATATGGGCGCTTGCTCTGGGCCCATGATCCGGTGTTCCACGTCCAGGTACGCCTCGTACGCTTCGACCGCCGCCGCCAGCGCCTCCTCGTCGTTCGCGAAGAGGGGGGCGTCCGCGGCATCCGTCGTCGGCGTCGGCTCCGGGTCGGGCGACTGCGCGGCGCACGCGGCGAGACCCAGCACCGCGCCGGTGATGACGAGCGCGGCGAGACGGGGGAGGGCTCGGGGCATGCGGTCCAAGGTAGGGGGATCTCGCAGATGCGCTCGGGCGTCATCCACAGGCGCAGAATGGCAGGCGGCGGCATCCGTCGACGGAGGAGGCACGGGATGAGCGGCGCGGACGGCATCAGCGACGGCGACCTGGCGCGGCTTCGGCGGTGCGTCGAGCTCGCGCGGGCGGCGCGAGAGCGCGGCGACCATCCGTTCGGGTCCGTCGTCGTCACCGCCGACGGGCGGGTCGTCGAGGGCATGAACACCGTGGTGACGCGGCGCGATCCGACCGGGCACGCGGAGACGAACGTGGTGCGCGCGGCCGCCGCATCCCTCGACCAAGCCGAGCTCTCGACCGCGACGCTCTACACGAGCACGGAGCCGTGCGCGATGTGCTCGGGCGCGATCTACTGGAGCGGCATCCCGCGGGTCGTGTTCGCGTTGTCCGAGGCGGGCCTCCGCGAGATCGTCGCCGAGCAGGAGGGGGTGCCGACGCTGAGCCTGCCGTCGCGCGAGGTGTTCGCCCGCGGCGGCCGCCCGGTCGAGGTGGTCGGTCCCGCCGACCTGCCGGAGGCCGCGGCCGTCCACGACGGGTTCTGGGTCTGACTGCCCCGGCGAGGCTCAGCCGGGTCGGCGGCCGACCACGACCCAGGCCCGCGCGCGCAGCATGATCGAGCCGTCGGGCCGGCACCCGAAGGACGTCGCCTCGCGCATCCGGTCGCGAACCGCCGCGCGAGAGGCATCCGTCAGCGACTGCAAGTAGGTGGGCGCCGGTCCCTGCCCGCCCAGGAAGGGCTCCCACAGGTCGTCGAAGTCCTCGAAGGCCATGCCGATCTCGATCGACTTGATCCGGACGGTGGCGACGTCCATCTCGGGTGCGTCGGACCACAGCTGCCGCAGCGGCTCGGGCCGGCAGAGTGGGAACCGCCGGCCCTCGTCGAGCTCGGCGGCATCCGGATCGAGGGCGGCGGCGGCGTCCCAGAAGGTCCGGAGCATCTGCATCTCCTCGGCGTAGTCCCAGACGTAGGCCGCGATCAGCGCGCCGGGGGCGGCGACGCGGGTGAACTCGGCGACGGCGGCCGCCGGATCCGGCGCGAAGTTCAGCACGAGCCCGGAGACGACGGCGTCGACCGACCCGTCTGGAAGCGGGAGGTGCTCCGCGTCACCGACGACGAATCGCACGTCGGCGCCCTCGGCGCGGGGGCGCGCTCGCGCCGCGGCGAGGAACCCCTCAGACGGGTCCACCCCGACGATGGAGGCGGGCGACCAGCGTTCGATCACGGCGTCGGTGAGCGCGCCGGTGCCGCAGCCCACGTCGAGCCATCGGAGGCCGGGTCGCGAGTCGAGCACGTCGACGAACGTCGCGGCGACGAGCCGACTCCATCGCCCGACGTACCGCTCGTACGGCTCGCCGTCGTGCCACAGATCGGCCTTGCCCATGCGTCGTTTCTACGCCTGTCGCGCGTGCGCGGCAACGGCCCTGCACGGCGCGCCGCGCGCCGCCGCCGCGATCGCGGGGATGCCGCGGCTCAGGTGGGCACGCCCGTCGCGGGCTCCGTCGAGCCGAACCAGTACGACGGCGCAGGCAATTGCACCCCGCCGCTCGCCGCGACGATGACGATGAACGCGTAGATCGCGACGCCGATCGCGAGCCCGCCGAGCACGGTCGCGAGCGGCACCGCCCACGAGACGCGCACGCCGGCGCGCCGGTAGCGCGACGGCGCCATCCAGGCGACCCACATCGCGGCCGCCCCGAACCCCGCGATCCACACCGTCCGCAGCGCCTGCCCCTCGAGCGGTGCGAACAGCGCGATGCCGAGCGCCCCCGCCCCGAGCAGCACGGCCGCCCACGCGAACAGGCGACCCATGCCGAGCCCGCCGACCTCGTACTGGTCGCCGAACCACGGAGTCGGCGCCAGGCCGGAGGGGCGGTCGTGCTCGTCGCCGCCGTCGGCCGGGCCGCCGCGTCGCTCGCGGTCGTCGGGATCGTGCGCGGGATCGGTCATGCGTCGATCGTACGGGCCACGGATGCCGCGGCATCCGCCTGCGCGATCGGTACCGTCAGGACGACGGCGGGGCGATCGACTCGCGCTCGATGAGCCGCTGGGGGAGCACCACGTTCTCGCGCGGTGCTCCGTCGCCGGCGATCCGCCGGATGAGCAGGCGAGCCGCCTCGGCGCCGATCTCGTGGATCGGCTGGGCCATGACGGTGATCGCGGGCGCCGACAGGCTCGTCCAGTCGGCGTCGTCGAAGGCGACGAGCGACATCTCGGCGGGGATGGGGACGCCCAGGTCGCGGAGCGTCCGGAACGCCGCCTGTGCGATGAGGCTGTCCGACGCGACGATCGCGGTGATCCCGTCGCCGACGAGACCGCGCACGATCGCGTCGACGCCGTCGCGACGCGCGTTGAGGCGCACGTAGCGGGCTGGATCCGGGACCCCGGCAGCGGCGAGCGCCTCGATGAACCCGGCGACGCGGTCGCCGACCGAACTCGATCCCAGTCGGTCACCGGCCCGGTAGTCGCGATCGTGGACGATCGTCGAGACGAACGCGATCTGCCGGTGCCCCGCCGCGAGCAGCAGCTCGGTGAGTCGGCGTCCGCCGGCGAGGTTGTCGGCCACGACCGTGTCGAGGTCGAGCCCGTCGGCCACGCGGTCGAAGAGCACCATCGGTCGAGCGCTGTCGACCGCGGCTCGCAGGCTGCCCGCATCGGTGGTCGAGGCCGGGGCGACGAGGATCCCGTCGACGCGCTTGGCCAGGAGGACCGAGATCGCGTTCTCCTCGGCCTCGGAGTGCTCGTCGGAGTTCAACAGGATCAGGTCGTATCCGGCGGCCTTCGCGACGTCCGCCGCGCCGCGCGTGGCCTGCGCGAAGAACGGGTTCTCGATGTCGCCGACGACGATCCCGATCGAGTTCGATCGCCCGGTGGTCATGGTCTTGGCGAGGGCGTTCGGCCGATAGCCGAGTTCCTCGGCGGCCGCCTGCACGCGGTCCCGCACGGCCTCGCTCGCTGCGCCGTAGCCGCCGAGTACCCGGGCGGCGGTTGCCTTCGACACCTTCGCGGCCGCGGCGACGTCGCTCACGGTCACCTCGCGGCGGCCGTTCGCGTGGTCTGCCGGCATTCGAGATCTCCTCAGAAAAAGTTGTTGACGGATCTCTCGGCGGCCGGTTAGTGTTCCGGAAACGCGTTGAGACCGGTCTCAATCTACGGGACTGAGACCGGTCTCAACAAGATCCGGGGGCAAACCGCCTCCGGGTCCGCGTCCACCGGGAGCACCATCCCGGGCGAGCAACCCGCAGCATCACCGGCACCACCCGCACCACCCGAAACCGAACCGCACATTCCCCCGACACGAACAGGAAGCAGCATCGTGATCCAGCGCACCACCCTCCGGCGCACGGCCGTCGCCGTCGCCGCGGCGGCCACCGCCCTCGTCCTCTCCGCCTGCGCCAGTGGCGCGGCCGGTACCTCCGCATCCGACGACGCGGCGGACAACCCCTACGGACTGATCACCCCCGGACAGATCCGCGTGGCGAGCCTCGGCGACGCCAAGCCGTACACCTTCACCGACGAGAACGGCGAGTTCACCGGCTTCGACGTCGAGTTCTTCACGGATGTCGCGAGCCGCATCGGCATCGACGACGTCGTGTTCACCGGCCAGGACTTCTCGGCCATCATGCCGGCCGTCGCCAACGGCCAGTTCGACGCCGGCGTCGCCGCGATCGGCATCACCGACGAGCGCAAGCAGACCGTCGACTTCTCCGACGGCTACCTCGCGGGCTACCTGACGGTCATGGCGAGCCCCGAGGCCGGCATCGAGGACGAGTCCGACCTCGCCGGCATGCGCCTCGGCGTCGTGCAGGGCACCCTGCAGGAGGCGTACGCCGTGAAGAACTTCACCGACACCGAGCTCGTCCGCTTCCCGGACAACAACGCCGCGATCTCGGGCGTGAACAGCGGCTCGATCGACGCCCACTTCCTCGACTACGAGGCGGCGAAGGAGTGCGCCGAGCAGTACGGGCTGGTGAACGCGATCGACATCCCGTCCTTCGACGCCCCGGCGGGCTTCGCCATCGCCAAGGGCAACACGGCGTTCCAGGACGCGCTCAACGAGGCCCTGCACGCCGCCATGGAGGACGGCACTTGGAAGGAGCTCTACGAGAAGTGGTTCCCGGGCTCGCCGATGCCCGACCAGTACCTGCCGTCGGACGAGCAGGGCGAGTAACCCGCTACCAGCCCGGTGCGGGCCGCACCACAGCATCCGCGGCCCGCACCGGACCATCCCCCCACCCCAACGGAGGACCTCATGGACTGGCTCGACACCCTCGTCGCGACCTTCCTCGACTTCGAGGCGATGTGGCAGGTGTTCCCCCAGATGCTCGGCACCGGCCTGGTGAACACGCTCGTCATCTCGATCGCTGCGACCGTGATCGGCATCGTGCTCGGCATGGTCGTCGCGATCATGGGCATCTCGCGGTCGCGCTGGCTGCGCATCCCCGCGCGCGTGTACACCGACATCTTCCGCGGCCTGCCCGCGATCCTGACCATCCTGCTCATCGGGCAGGGATTCGCCCGGCTCAGCCAGCAGGTCTTCGGGCCCTCGCCGTACCCGCTCGGCATCCTCGCCCTGAGCCTCATCGCGAGCGCGTACATCGGCGAGATCTTCCGGGCCGGCATCCAGAGCGTCGACCGCGGCCAGCTCGAGGCGTGCCGGGCCCTCGGCATGGGCTACGGCAGCGCGATGCGCCTGGTCGTCGTTCCGCAGGGCGTACGCCGTGTGCTCCCCGCCCTCGTGAACCAGTTCATCGCGATCGTGAAGGACTCGAGCCTGGTGTACTTCCTCGGCCTCCTCGTCTCCGAGCGCGAGCTGTTCCGCGTCGGACAGGATGCCGCGGTCCTCACCGGCAACCTCTCGCCGCTCGTGCTGGCCGGCCTCTTCTACCTCGTGATCACGGTGCCGCTCACGCACCTCGTGAACTACTTCGACGACCGGTTCCGCACCGGGCGGCGCAAGCCCGCGCCGCCGAAGAGCGGCCTCGACGAGGTCGAAGAGCAGACCCCCAGCCCGGCCCTGACCTACGGAGAGAACTCATGACGTACACGTCTCCGATGCCGATCACCGACGGCCACCTCTACGCCGGGTCGAGCCTCGAGCTGCGCGGCCTCAGCATGGCGTACGGCGACATCGAGGTGCTCCGCGACGTGAGCCTCGAGGTCGCCCCCGGCACGACGACCTGCATCATCGGCCCGTCCGGCTCGGGCAAGTCGACGCTCCTGCGCGGCGTGAACCGGCTCCACGAGCCCAGCCGCGGCGACGTGCTGCTCGCGGGTGAGAGCATCCTCGACCAGAAGCCCGACGCCGTGCGCCGCCGGATCGGCCTCGTGTTCCAGCACTTCAACCTGTTCCCCGACCACACGGCGCTCGAGAACGTCGCGCTCGCGCTGCGCAACGTCAAGCGCATGTCGAAGGCGGCCGCGAACCGCGTCGCCATGGAGCGGTTGACCGAGGTCGGGCTCGCCGAGCGGGCGGACCACCGGCCCCGCGACCTCTCCGGCGGGCAGCAGCAGCGCGTCGCCATCGCGCGGGCCCTCGCGATGGAGCCCGAGGTCATGCTCTTCGACGAGGCGACGAGTGCGCTCGATCCCGAGCTCGTGAAGGGCGTCCTCAACCTCATGGCGCAGTTGGCGCAGCGCGGCATGACGATGCTCGTCGTCACGCACGAGATGGGGTTCGCCCGGAAGGTCGCCGACCAGGTCGTGTTCATGGACGAGGGCCGCGTGATCGAGCACGGTGCTCCCGGCGATCTCTTCGACCGGCCCCGGAGTCCGCGGCTCCAGCGCTTCCTCTCGGAGGTGCTGTGATGGCGGATGTCGCGCAGCGCGCGCCGATCCGCACCGGCATCATCGGCTTCGGCACCTCCGGGCGGGTGTTCCACGCCCCGTTCCTCGACGCCGACCCCGCGTATTCGCTCGACGCGATCGTGACGCGCGACCCGGCCCGGCGGGCGGCCGCCGAGGCGCGGCATCCGTCGGTCACCACCGTCACGACCGTCGACGAGCTGTGGGCGATGGCCGATCGACTCGACCTCGTCGTCATCGGCTCGCCGAGCGGCACGCACGCCGCGCTCGCCGCGGCGGCGCTCGAGGCGGGTCTCGACGTCGTCGTGGACAAGCCGTTCGCCGTGACCGCCGACGAGGGGCGCGAACTCATCGCGACGGCGGCGCGGCTCGGTCGTCGGCTCACGGTCTTCCAGAACCGGCGCTGGGACGGCGACTTCCGCACCGTTCGCCGACTCGTCGCCGCCGGTGAACTCGGCGAGGTCCGCCGGTTCGAGTCGCGGTTCGAATGGTGGAAGCCCGAACCGCCCACGTCGTGGAAGGCCGAGGCCACCGTCTCCGAGGGCGGCGGGATCCTCTACGACCTCGGCACGCACCTCATCGACCAGGCGGTGCAGCTCTTCGGCCCGATCGCCGAGCTCGAGATGGCCGAGATCGACCGCAGGCGCCCCGGCGCCATCGCCGACGACGACGTGTTCCTCGCGCTCCGGCACGAATCCGGCGTGCGCTCGCACCTCTGGATGAACGCCGTCGCGCCCCGCTTCGGCCCGCGCTTCCACGTGCTCGGCTCGCGCGCCGGCTACACGACGTGGGGCCTCGACGGGCAGGAGCCGGCGCTCATCGCGGGCGCCCGACCCGGCGATCCGGCCTTCGGCGAGACGCCGGAATCCCGCTGGGGCCTCCTCGGCACCGACGGCGGCGGAACCCCGGTCCCCTCCGAGCGGGGCGACTACGGCGAGTTCTACCGCCTGCTCGCCGTCTCCCTCCGCGACGGCGGACCCCTCCCCGTCGACCCGGCCGACGCGGTCGCGGTGCTCGAACTCATCGAGCGAGCGCATGCCGCGGCATCCGTCGCCGCCTGAACCACCTGCAGCATTCGAGAACCACGAGAAGGAAACGACAGAACCATGTCTGGAACCGGAACGAAGCACGTCGTCGTCATCGGCGCGGGCATCCTCGGCGCGTCGACCGCCGCGCACCTCGCTCGCGGCGGCGCCGCGGTCACCCTCGTCACCTCCGGAGCGATCGCCGACGGCGCGTCGGGCCGCTCGATCGCCTGGCTGAACTCGTCGGGCGACCGCTCGCGCGACTACCACTACCTGCGGCTGATCGCGCTCGACCGCTACCGCACGTGGGCCGAGCGTCACCCCGAGAGCCGCGCCTACCTGCGCTTCGACGGCGCGATGAAGTGGGCCGGCGACGGCGAGAGCTTCCGCGAGACGTTCGCGTTCGAGCGGGCCGCCGGCTACGACGCCGTCTGGGTCGACCGTGCGGAGGTCGCCGGGCTCGCGCCCGACGTCGACTCCGCCGCGGTCGCGGCCGAGGGCGCGATCTTCAACGCGGGCGAGGGCTGGGTGAACCTGCCCGACCTGGTCGCCGCCCTGGTCGCGCAGGCCGAGGCGGATGGCGCCCGGCTCATCGAGCAGGCCGGCGATGCGCGGGTGGACGTGCAGGACGGCGTCGCGACCGGGGTCGTCCTCGGCGACGGCGAGCGCATCGCGGCCGACCACGTGGTCCTCGCCACCGGCGGCGACGTCCCCGCGCACCTCGCCGCACTCGGCGTGATCGTTCCGGATGCCACCCCGGCGGCCTTCGTGCTCTTCACCGACCCGGTCGACGTCGAGGTTCGCACGGTGCTCAACACACCGCGCGTCGCCGTTCGGCCGACGCCGGACGGACGGCTCGTGCTCGACGCCGACTGGGCGGAGAAGTCGATCGTCGTCGGCGACGACGGGGCGATCGCCGTCCCCGACGAGACCGTGCAGGGCCTGCTCGACGCCGCCTCGCGCGTGCTCGCCGGCAACCCGCGCCTCACCGCGCAGCGCGTCGGGGCCGGCCTGAAGCCGATCCCGGGCGACGGTGAGCCGGTCGTCGGCGCGGTGCCGTCGATCGCCGGACTGTCGACGCTGTTCACCCACTCGGGTGCGACGCTCGGGCTCGCGCTCGGCGAGCTGCTCGCCGAGGAGATCCTGACCGGGTCGCCGTCGCCCGTGCTCGCGTCCTTCCGGCTCGACCGGTTCGGGGCGGATGTCGTGTCCGACGCCGTGGCGACCGGCGCGTGGGCGCCGGTGGCTCCGGCGTAGCCGTCTGTTCGCGGGGGCCCGCTCCTCCGGGGGCGGGCCCGCGTCCGCGCGTCCGCCCCGCCCGTGTCGCCCGTTCGCGGGATGGCGCGCCGCGCGCGCCGGCCGTGAGGATGGACGGGCAGGGTCGGCCCTGCGTCGCCGAGGGGGAACGGAGACCGGGCCATGGGCAGACCCGTCCGATTCGCGGCCGCGATCGCCGCGGCATCCGTCGTCGCAGTGCTCGCGGGCTGCACGATCGGGGGCGAGCCGTCCGCGCAGCCGAGTCCGACGCCGGCCGAGGAACCGGGCGCCGCGGCCGGTGGCGGCGCGCCCTCGACGATCGACCCCGACGTGCAGGCGCTGCTCGACGAGGCAGCCGCTGCGCAGGTCGAGGCTCACGCGCTCGGGTCGCTCCTCGGTGAGATCCGCGTCGACGGCGACGTGGTCGCCCAGGTCGCGCTCGGCGAGGCGGTCGGCGGCGAACCGGTCGCGATCGACGGGCGGTTCAGGAACGGCGCCGTCGCGATCACGTACGTGAGCGTGGTTATGCTCCGGCTCGCCGAGGAGGGCGTGCTGGACCTCGACGAGCCGATCGCGCGGTGGCTCCCCGACCTGCGCGACGCCGACACGGTGACACCGCGCATGCTCGCGAACATGACCGCGGGCTACCACGACTACGTGGGCGATCCCGCGTTCGAGGGGGCGCTGGCCGCCGACCCGTTCCGGTCGTGGACGAACGAGGACCTCATCGAGGTGAGCCTCTCCGAGCCGCGGCTCTTCCCCGCCGGCGAGAACTGGGACTACTCGCACGCCGACTACGTCGTGCTCGGCGAGGTGCTCGAGGCCGCGTCGGGCGAGCCGCTCGACGAGCTCATCGCGCGCGAGGTCCTCGACCCGCTCGGCCTCGCGCAGACGGTCGCATCGGAGGAGCCCTCGATCCCGGCGCCCGTCGTGCACGCCTTCACCGCCGAGCGCGGCGTCTGGGAGGACTCGACGTACTGGAACCCGTCGTGGACCCTGCCGGAGGGGGCCGTGCAGACGAGCTCGATCGGCGACGTCGCCGCGAGCTTCGACGCGATCGTCGGCCGGGGCGAGCTGCTCGACGCCGACTCGTACGACGCACTCATCGCCCCCGACCTCGTCGGGTTCGGCGAACCCCTCGACGGATGCCGCGCCTGCATGACCCTCGTCCCGGAGTTCTCGTACGGGCTCGGCACCTTCCTCAGCCTCGACTGGGTCATGCAGACGCCGCTGTTCGGCGGCTACGCGTCGGCGGTCGCGACGCTGCCCGCCGGGCGTACCGAGGACGGCCGGTCGGTCACGGTCGCGGTCGCGGTCACGTACACCGAGGACTCGTACGAGCGCTGGGACGGCGCGCTCGTCAACTGGGGCGAGGACCTGGTGCGTCGGCTCACCGCCGACCTCGTGCCGGGGAGCCCGGCGGCGCAGCCGCGCGCCTGATCCGGTCGGTGCGGGCGAGGCGGCTCCTGGGAAGGCGAGGGCGTGTCGATCGGCGGCGGGCCCGATCGTCAACATGTCGACGGGCCGCACCGGCCCGGTACAGTGACCGCTGATGGCCGGAGGGAGACCGCCATGCGCTACACCCTGCTGATGCACTATCCCGAGGTGGCCGACGAACTCGACCCCACCGTGATCGAGGAGGCGCAGCGCGCCTTCGCGAGCTACACCGAGACGCTCGAGGCAGCGGGGGTGCTCGTCTCCGCCGAGGTGCTGCAGCCGTCGACGAGCACGACGACCCTGCGCCTCGAGGACGGCGCCCTGCGCGTGGAGGACGGCCCGTTCGCCGACACGAAGGACCAGCTCGGCGGCACGCTCGTGCTCGACGTCGACGACCTCGACGCCGCGATCGACTGGGCGCGGCAGGCGCCGCCGCTCGCGTGGGGCGCGATCGAGGTGCGGCCGGGCGCCGTGTACACCGTCGCGGGCGCGTGGACGCCGAACGGCTGACCGCCCCGGACCGGGACGCCCGCGCCGCGGCGGCACGGGCCGCGGCGGCACGGGCGGCACGCGAGTCGTACGGTCGGCTCGTCGCGCTGCTCGCGGCATCCACCGGCGACCTCGCGCTCGCCGAGGACGCGCTCGCCGACGCCTTCGAGCGCGCGCTGCGCGCGTGGCCGGAGTCCGGCGTCCCCGCCAACCCCGACGGATGGTTGCTCACCGTGGCCAGGAACCGCGAACGGGACGAGTGGAAGTCCGCCGCGCGCCGTCGCGTCGTGCCGCTGCCGGCGGACGACGAGCCCGGACCGCCCGCCGCGGGCCGAGTCCGGGAAACGGCCCGTCCGGAGGCATCCGCCCTCGCCCACGACCCGCTCGCCGACATCGACCCGGACCGCATCCGCGACCGCCGGCTCGAGCTGCTCTTCACGTGCGCGCATCCGGCGATCGACCCCGCGGTCCGCACGCCGCTCATGCTGCAGGCCGTGCTCGGGTTCGAGGCGGCCGAGATCGCCCGCGCGTTCGCGGTGCCGCCCGCGACGATGGCGCAGCGGCTCGTGCGCGCGAAGCGCCGCATCCGCGACGCCCGGATCCCGTTCGCGGTACCCGACCGGCGCGCGATGCCGGAGCGGCTCCCGGCCGTGCTCGAGGCGATCTACGGGTGCGCGGCGCTCGACTGGCGCGGTGGCGCGGCCGACCCGGCCGGCGAGGCGCAGTACCTGTCCGTCGTGCTCGCGGGCCTGCTCGTGCGCGAGCCCGAGGCGTGGGGGCTCGCCGCGCTGACGACGCTCTCGCTCGCGCGCCGACGCGCGGACGCCACGGGGTTCGTGCCGCTCGACGAGCAGGACCCGGCGACCTGGGACGCCGCCTCGATCGAGGAGGGCGACGCGTACCTGCGCCGAGCGGCGCGCGATCGCGGGCGACTCGCGTCGCCGGGCCGGTTCGAGCTCGAGGCGGCGATCCAGTCCGTGCACTGCGCACGCCGGCGATCGGAGGCGACCGACTGGGATGCGCTGCGGACGCTGTACGACGCGCTCCTGGCCGTCTCGCCGAGCCTCGGGGCGGCGGTGGCGCGGGCGGTCGTCGTGGGTCGCCTCGACGGGCCGGCGGCCGGGCTCGCGGCGCTGCCGGATGCTCCGCCCGGGTTCCAGCCCTGGTGGGCCGCTCGCGCCGACCTGCTCGCCGGCCGTGGGCGTCGACGCGAGGCCGTCGACGCGTTCCGACGCGCCGCGGAGCTCGCGACCGATGCGGGCACGCGCGGATACCTCCTCGCGCGTGCCGCGCGACTCGACGACGCGCCCGATGGCGGGCCCGACGACCCGTGGAGCGACGGGCGCGACGAGGCGCAACCCGGGTGACGTCCCGAGCGCGCCGAGGCAGGATGGTGGAGGACGAGGACCACGAGGAGGGCATCCATGCCGAAGCGCATCTGCGTCACGGGCGCGTCAGGACTCGCGGGCCGGGCCGTCGTGCTCGACCTGCTCGACCACGGGTACGAGGTGCTCGCGACCGACGTCACCCCGCCGTCGCCGAAGCTGCCTGCCAGGTGGTCGCGGACCGACCTCGTGTACACGCAGGCCGACCTCACGGACTTCGGCGACACGGTCGAGGTGCTGCAGGACGTCGACGCGGTCGCCCACCTCGCGGCGATCCCGGCGCCGACGATCTTCACGCCGGCGCGGACGCTGAACGTGAACAACGCCATCAATTCCAACGTCTTCCTCGCGGCCGCGAAGGTCGGCCTCGAGAAGGTCGTGTGGGCGTCGAGCGAGACGACGCTCGGCCTCGACTTCGGCCCGGACGGGCTGCCCGACTACCTGCCGCTCGACGAGGACCACTACCCGAAGCCGAACTCGACGTACTCGCTGTCGAAGGTGCTCGGCGAGACCATGGCCGAGCATGTCGCCGACTGGACGGGCATCCCGTTCGTCGCGCTGCGCTTCTCCAACGTGATCGATCCCGACCGGTACGACGAGTTCCCGTCCTTCGAGGACGACCCGCGCTCGCGGCTGTTCAACGCGTTCGGCTACATCGACGTGCGGGATGCCGCGCAGTCGGTGCGCCGTGCCCTGGAGGCCGACGTCGACGGCGCGCGCGCCTACGTGATCGCGAACGCCGACACGGTGATGAGCCGGCCGACGCGCGACCTCGTCGAGGAGTTCTTCCCGGGCGTCTCGCTGAAGCGCGACTTCGCGGGCACTGAATCGCTGTTCTCGATCGACCGGGCGCGCGACGAACTCGGCTTCGAACCCGAGCACGGCTGGCGCGAGGGCCGCTCGTGACGGCGCGCTCGGTCGGCTGCGAGATCCGCCTGCAGGTCGACGAGCCCGCCCGGCTGGCGTTCCAGGTCGCCGTGGCGAGCGGCGTCGAGGCGGATGAGCGGCTCGAGTTCCGCACCGACGGCCACGCGATCGAGGCGGTCGAGCTGACGGATGCCGCGGGCAACCGCCTGCACGTCGTCGACGCGCCCGCCGGGCGGCTCGAGTGCTCGTACGCGGCCGAGGTGCCGGGGCGCGAGGCCGCGGCATCCGTCGACCCCGTCGACCTGCTGACGTACCTGCGGCCGAGCCGGTACGCCGAGTCGGACCGGCTCGCGGCGACGGCGGCCGCCGAGTTCGCGGGGATCGAGGGTGCGGACCGGCTCGCGGCCGTCTCCTCGTGGGTCGGAACGCGCCTGTCGTACGTCCCCGGTTCGAGCAGCCCGACGGATGGCGCGGTGCAGACGCTCCTCGCGCGCCGGGGCGTGTGCCGCGACTACGCCCACCTCGTCGTCGCCCTGCTGCGCGCGCTCGACGTGCCGGCGCGGCTCGTCGCGGTGTACGCGCCGGGCCTGGATCCGATGGACTTCCACGCGGTCGCCGAGGCCTGGGTGGACGGCGCCTGGCACGTCGTCGACGCGACCACGCTCGCCCCGCGCGACGCCATGGTGCGCATCTCGACCGGGCGCGACGCGGCCGACACCGCGTTCCTCTCGGCGTACGGCGGGGTGGTCCGGCTGGATTCGGTCGAGGTCACGGCCGTGGCGGACGAGCTCCCCGACGACGACGTGCGCCGGCTCGTGCGACTCGGCTGACGGCGCCGCGTCAGCGGACGACGGTCGCGGCCGGCATCAGCAGGGCGGGCAGCACCGAGATCCCGACGATGGCGAGCGCGCCGATGCCGAGCCACACCGCGGCGATCGCGGCGGCGGAGGGACGATCGCCGACGCGCCGGGCACGGCTGCGCGCGACGAGTCCGAGCGTCGAGGTGAAGATCGCGAGCGCGGCGAGCAGCGCCGAGCCGAGCGACTCGCGGTAGGGCGTCGCGAACGCGAGGATCACCGTGGTCAGGCCGAGGACGAGTGCCGCGGACCCGAGCCCGCGACCGGAGGACGCCGAGGGGTCGCCGACGCGCAGGCGCTCGTCGCCCGGCTCGTGCGTCTCGGCTGCCGACATGTCCCGTCTCCCCCCGGATGTTCGCGTGACGGTGCCCGCGTGCCGGGAGATCCGGTACGTCGTCGTCCCAGCTCGCGGTGGTGCTCCCGACATCCTCCCGCGAGGCGCGAGCGTATGACGCCGGTTTGGGGTACACGGCGGTCACGATCCGGTCACGTCGATTTCGATCGGGTCACGACGGTCTCGGCGACGTCACGATCCGAGCCGGGTCTCCGGTTCAGGCGATGCTCAGGCATCGGTAATCGACAGGTGTAGATTAGAGGCGCACCCGGAGCCATCCGACCCCGGGCCCAGCAGGCAACGAACGCCGCAGGGCCGACGCCCGCGGCGAGACAAGGAGCGTCAGCAATGGCACGCGTCAGCGGCAAGGTCGCACTCATCAGCGGTGGAGCACGGGGCATGGGCGCCTCGCACGCCCGCCTCCTCGTCCAGGAGGGCGCCAAGGTCGTGATCGGCGACCTGCTCGACGACGAGGGCGCCGCGCTCGCCGCCGAGCTCGGCGAGGCGAACGCCCGGTACGTGCACCTCGACGTCACCGACTACGCGCAGTGGGAGGCGGCCGTGCAGGTCGCCACCGAGGCGTTCGGCCGGCTCGACGTCGTCGTGAACAACGCCGGCATCGCGAACTTCGGTCCGCTCGAGGACTACACGCTCGAGGCGTGGGACACGATCCTGAAGATCAACCTCACCGGCGTCTTCTACGGCATCAAGGCCGCGATCCCCGCCCTCAAGGAGTCGGGCGCCGGCTCGATCATCAACATCTCCTCGACCGCGGGCCTGCAGGGCTACGAGGCGCTGCCCGGTTACAACGCGGCGAAGTTCGGCGTGCGCGGCCTCACGAAGAACGCGGCGCTCGACCTCGGCCGCTACAACATCCGCGTGAACTCGGTGCACCCGGGCGTCATCCGCACGCCCATGACCGAGGCGCTCGACACCCCGCAGAACCACGTCGCGCTGCACCGCGTCGGCGAGCCCATCGAGCTGTCGAACCTCATCCTGTTCCTCGCGAGCGACGAGTCGAGCTTCTCGACCGGCGCCGAGTTCGTCGCCGACGGCGGCGAGACCGCCGGCCTCGCGCACTACGAGAGCTGAGCCGGCACTCGCGATGCGCACCGGCGGGCGGATGCCCCGGCCCCGCGCCGAGGCATCCGCCCGCCACCCGTCCGGGCGGCGCGACGACCGCCCGGAGCGGTCAGTCGCGGACGAGCCCGAGGTCGACGAGGCTCCGCGCCGAGGCGAGCACCGACTCGTCGCGGTCCCGCGGCGTCCAGCCGAGGACCCGGGTCGCCTTCTCGTGCGACGCGTCGCCGCGGCGGCCGAGCTCGTGCGACATGAGGCGCAGGTCGCGGTTGAACGGCGCCCCCGCTCGCACGACCCAGTCCGGGATCACGCGGGTCGGCACGCGCCTGGCGCGCTCGCCGAGCTCGGCACGCAGGAGCCGGGCCAGCTCGATGTAGCTGATCGCGTCGCCCGAAACGGCGAGGAACCGCTCGCCCGCGGCATCCGGATGGCGCATCGCGAGCACGTGCAGGTCGGCCACGTCGCGCACGTCGACCCCGCCGACCGAGCCGTTCGGCACGACGGGGAAGGCGCCGTCCAGCAGTTGCCGGAGCAGCTCGAGCGACGACGACAGGTCGGTGCCGAGCGCGGGCCCGAAGATGCCGACGGGATTGACGGTCGCCAGCTCGAGGTCCCCGCCCTCGCGGTCGATGAAGTCCCACGCCGCGCGCTCGGCGAGCGTCTTCGACTTGGCGTACGGCGTGACGCCGGGGCCGTCGGGGTCGGTCCAGTCCTCCTCGGTGTACGGCCGGCCCGGGTTCGGGCGGCCGTAGCCGATCGCCGCGAACGACGACGTCTGCACCAGGCGGCGCACGCCCGCGTCGCGTGCCGCGCGGAGCACCCGCAGCGCGCCGTCGCGCGCGGGCACGATGAGCTCGTCCTCGTCCTTCGGCTGGCGCGTCGGGAAGGGCGATGCCACGTGCAGCACGTGCGTGGCGCCGGCCACGGCCTCGTCCCAGCCTGCGTCGTGCAGCAGGTCGACGGCGACGACCTCGACCCCGCCCGGGTCGGCCCCGGAGCGTCGCACGAGCTCGCGGACCTCGTCGGCGCGCGCGAGGTCCCGGACGGTGGTGCGCACCCTGGCCCCGTCGCCGAGCAGCCGGATGATGCAGGTGATCCCGACGAAGCCCGTGCCGCCGGTGACCAGGACCAGTTCGTCGTCCACGATCGCCTCCCGGATGGGACCCTATCCCGGTGCGGGGCGCGACGGGCCGACGCCGGCCCGGGCCGGCGCGCCGCGGTCGCTAGGGTGACGGCATGAGCGAAGCGGATGCCCCGGCACCGACGGTCGCGCCATCGGCGGTCGCATCGCCCGCCGACGACCCGCGCCACCGGCGCACGCGCGCCGCCCTCACCGCCGCGCTCCTCCGCCTGCTCGAGCGGGAGCCGCTCGACGCGATCTCGGTCGCCGCGCTCTGCCGCGAGGCGGCCGTGCACCGCACCACGTTCTACGCGCACGCGTCGAACGTGCACGACTTCGCGCTCGACGTCTTCACGCAGGACCTCGACCGGCTCACGGCCGTGGCGGTCGAGCCGGAGGCGGAGACCCCCGAGCACGTCGCCGAGCGCTACCTCGCGTCGCTCGTGGCGGTGCTCGAGCACGTCGCCGACGACCGCGCCGGCTATCGCGCGCTGTTCGGCTCGACGAGCCGGGGCGTGTTCCGCTCGGCACTCGATGCACGGATGCGGGTCCGGGCGCGCCTCGCGCTCGAGGTGTGGCGCGCCCAGGGCGTGCCGGGCGCCCCGCACGACGACGTCGCGATCGCCGAGGCGGCCGCCTACATCGCCGGCGGGCTCGTCGGTGCGCTCGAGACCTGGGCCATGGGCGACGAGACGGATGCCGCGGCATCCGCTGCCCGTCTCGCGACGCTCATGCCGTCGTGGTGGCCCCGGCAGCCCTCGCCGCCGCCCAGCGGTCGATGAGGATCGGGATGGCGGTCCGCACCCAGAACGACGGCAGCACGTGCCCGTCGCTCATGCCGCTGCCCGTCACGAAGGCGGCGACGCGCAGCGGCGCGTCGGTGTCGGTCAGCGGCTGACCGGTCAGGCGCGCGAACTCGCGCTGGACCGTGCTGCGCACGTCCCAGAACCCGGCGGGGAACGGCTCGCCGGTGAGGGACTCGCGCATCGCCTCCCAGAGGTGCGGGTCGCCGCGCAGGCCCCACTGCACCAGGCCGCGTGCGAAGAGCGACGCGAAGTCGGCGACGGATGCCTGGGGGTCGTCCGGGGTCGGCATGCGCCCACGCTACGCGGCGCCGCGGTCGGGCCGCGACGGCGCAGACGTGCGAGATCCTTGCGATCGGTGGCATCCTTGTCATGACCTGCATCACCCGCTGCCGGTCGGCCGTGCAGGGGAAGGCGAGCGGATGTCGCAGGGGAACCACCGGGTCGCCGTGCTCGTGCTCGAGGGGGCCAAGCCGCTCGACGTCGGGATCCCGGCGCAGACCTTCACGACGCGCGCCAGCATGCCCTACGAGGTGCGCGTGTGCGGTGCGCAGCCCGGCCCGGTGACCGGCGGCGACGGCCTCTCGTACCACGTCGCCGACGGGCTCGAGGCGTTCGAGTGGGCCGAGACGATCTTCATCCCGGGCTACCGGCACCCCGACCGCGAGGACCCGCCCGCCGCCGTGGTCGAGGCGCTCCGGGCGGCGCACGAGCGCGGGGCGCGGCTCGCCGCGATCTCGACCGGCGCGTTCGCGCTCGCCGCGACCGGCCTGCTCGACGGGCGTCGGGCCACGACGCACTGGCACTACACGCGCGCGCTGCAGGCGCGGCATCCGCTCGTCAGGGTCGACGAGAACGTGCTGTTCGTCGACGAGGGGCAGGTGCTGACGTCGGCGGGCGCGGCATCCGGCATCGACCTCTGCCTGCACCTCGTGCGACGCGACCACGGCGTCGCGGTCTCGAACCACGCCGCGCGGCGGCTCGTCGCGGCGCCCTACCGGAGCGGCGGGCAGGCGCAGTACGTCCCGCGCGCGCTGCCCGAGCCGCTGGGCGAGGTGTTCGCCGCGACCCGCCAGTGGGCGATGGAGCACGTGCAGGATCCGCTCACGCTCGCCGACCTGGCGCGGAACGCCAACGTGTCGCCGCGGACGTTCTCGCGCCGGTTCGTCGAGGACACGGGCTACACGCCCATGCAGTGGATCCTGCGCGCGCGCATCGACCTGGCGCGAGAGCTGCTGGAGCGCACCGACCTCGGCGTGGAGCAGGTCGCCGACCGCGTCGGCCTCGGCACGGGCGCGAACCTCCGGCTGCACTTCCACCGCATCCTCGGCACGTCGCCGAGCGAGTACCGGCACACGTTCGCGGCCTGAGCCGCGGACCTCAGCGCGTGCCGCGTTCCGCGGGTGCGCGGGCGGGGGCGCGGCCGCTCGAACGGTCGTCGGGGAGGCGGAGGCCGCCGGTCGCCGTGCGGAACGCGCCGGTCGACGTGGGCCGCAGCGGCGACGTGCGCGTCACCTCGCGCGCGAGCGCCGCACGACGGCGGGCCTTGATCCTGGCCGGGATGCTCGCGATCGCGTCGGAGATGCGCGCGACGAGGATCCCGATCACGGCGCCGAGCGAGTTCGCGACGAGGTCGCGCGGGTCGGAGATCCGGTCGGCCATCGGGATCTGGGCGACCTCGATCAGGAGGGCGAAGCCGGCGCTCATGACGGCCGGCACGACCGCGGGCGCCCCGCGCAGGGCGAAGGCGAGCAGCGCGCCGAACGGCACGAACAGCAGCACGTTGAGCTCGAACTCGGTCTGCGAGCCGATCGTCCACGTGTCGGAGTCGACCCAGATGGTCGGGTCCAGGATGCCGCGGCGCGCCTGGTTCCCTGAGACCGCGCCGGGCGCGGGTCCCAGCGTCACCCAGAGCATGACGACGGCGTACGCGAAGAGCAGCACGGCGGCGGTTCGGGAGGGACGCATGTCCCGATCGTCTCGGGCCGACCTTTGTCCTTCCTGTGTGCCGGGTGGGAGCCCGGATCGAGTCGGGGATCGACCGGCGCGGCGGGGAGCGGCCATGGGGTTGGCGAGATCCTTTCGCATACTGTCGCTCCGGCCACTGCCGGGGCATCCGTCACACCATGATGCTGGAACGCGCAACAGAGGAAAGGACCCCTGACGTCATGACCCGCATCGCCGTCAACGGATTCGGCCGCATCGGCCGCAACGTCGTCCGCGCACTCATCGAGCGCGACGCCGACTTCGAACTGGTCGCCGTGAACGACCTCACCGAGCCCGCGGCGCTGGCGCGCCTGCTGAAGTACGACACGGTCGGCGGCCGCTTCGGTCGCACCGTCGAGGTCGACGGCGACGTCCTCGTCATCGACGGGCACCGCGTGAAGGTGCTCGCCGAGCGCGACCCCGCCAAGCTCCCCTGGGGCGAGCTCGGCGTCGACATCGTGCTCGAGTCGACCGGCCGCTTCACCGACGCCGAGGCCGCGAAGGCGCACCTCGAGGCCGGCGCCAAGAAGGTGCTCGTCTCGGCCCCCTCGAAGGGTGCCGACGTCACGCTCGCCTACGGCGTGAACACGGATGCCTACGACCCCGCGGCGCACACGATCGTCTCGAACGCGTCGTGCACCACCAACGCGCTCGCTCCGCTCGCGAAGGTCCTCGACGACCTCGCCGGCATCGAGCACGGCTTCATGACCACCATCCACGCGTACACGCAGGACCAGAACCTGCAGGACGCCCCGCACTCCGACGCACGTCGTGCCCGCGCCGCCGCCGAGAACATCGTGCCGTCGTCGACCGGTGCCGCGAAGGCCATCGGCCTCGTGCTGCCCGGCCTCGACGGCAAGCTCAACGGCGACTCGATGCGCGTTCCCGTGCCGGTCGGCTCGATCGTCGAGCTCAACGCGACCGTGTCGAAGGACGTCACGCGCGACGAGGTGCTCGCCGCCTACCGTGCCGCGGCCGAGGGTCCCCTGAAGGGCGTGCTCGAGTACTCCGAGGAGCCGCTCGTCTCGAGCGACATCGTCGGCAACCCGCACTCGTCGATCTTCGACGCCGAACTCACCCGCGTCGACGGCAAGCACGTCAAGGTCGTCGCCTGGTACGACAACGAGTGGGGCTTCTCGAACCGCGTCATCGACTCGCTCGGGCTGCTCGCCGCGGTCTGATCGCACCGACTCCGGTCGGCTCGGGGGGCGGTACCCGGGCCGACCGGCCCCGACATCGCGTCGGCGGGGGAGTGGAGCCCCCGCCGGCGCGATTCACATGCCGGGCGCCGTCGCGGACTCAGCTGTACTGCGAGTGGTGCGGCGAGAAGTCGATGCGCTCGACCTCCTCGAGCACGCGGTTCGCACGCTCGGCCGCGCGGCTGGCGAACTCGGCCGCGTCGCGCGCCTGGGCGGACCTGGTCGTCGCCGCCGCGGTGCCGATCTCGTCGAGGATCCCGCCGATCACGGACGCGAGGCCGTGCTCGAGCTCGCTCAGGTTGGTGCCGCCGATGAGGAGCCGGCGGTCGGCGGGGCGCAGCGTGACATGCGCGTAGCCCGCCTTGGCGAGTGCGGTGTCGACCGCGGGGGCTGCGAGCAGGTCGAGCTCCTGCGGCAGCGGTCGACGCGTGAAGACCGCTGCGACGGTGTAGCGCTCGGGTGCGTCGACGGTGCCCAGCTCGGGCGGCAGCTCGGTGACGAGGATGTGGTCGACCGCGAACGAGTCCGACTCCTTCGCGGTCCGGCTCGGCGGAGGAGTGGTGGTCTGGGAGTTCGAGTTCATCTTCGGAGCGTAGGCCTCGAACATGTACTCCCTCACAGTTTCGCGGCGCGTGCGCGGAGCGCATCGGCGGTCCCGCTCAAGGCGAAGCTGAGAGTTCCTCCGGACTTTCGGAGCGGTCCGGTGACGCGGACGTAGCCTGAAGAAAGGGTAGGACCGGCAGGCGCCGGATGGCGACGAGAGAAGTCCCGCCGGCGCACCGTCGGTGCGGGGAAGCAGGTCGTCATGACCGGAATCATCGAGGTCGCGACGACGCCCGGCGGCACGCGTCCGACCCGCAGCAACAGCGACTTCACCGATCTCGCGCGCCGTGTGAAGGACGCCGGACTCATGCGGAGGCGCTACGGCTACTACTGGACCAAGCTCGTCTCGGTGCCGCTCGCCTTCGCCGCGGCGATCGCGATCTTCATCTGGATCGGTGACACGTGGTGGCAGCTCTTCACCGCAGTCGGATTCGCCGTGCTGTTCACGCAGACGGCGTTCCTCGGGCACGATGCCGCGCACCGTCAGATCTTCCGGTCCGGGCGGTGGAACGACTGGATCAGCCTGATCGTCGGCGACCTGTTCATCGGCATGAGCTACGGCTGGTGGCAGCACAAGCACACCCGCCACCATGCGACGCCGAACCAGGTCGGCGCCGACCCCGACATCGAGCTTCCCGTGGTCGCGGTCACGCCCGACCGGGCCGCGCGCGCCAAGACGCGAGTGATGCGCTGGATCATGTCGCACCAGGGCGTGTTCTTCTTCCCGATCCTGTTGCTCGAAGGACTGTCGCTGCACGCGTCGAGCGTGCGGCGGGTGCTGGTCCGTGAGCGCGTTGCGCGTCGGCCCGTCGAGATCGCGTTCCTCGCGGTGCGGATCGTCGGGTTCGTCGCCCTCGTCTTCCTGGTGCTCTCGCCGGGCGTGGCCGTCGCGTTCCTCGCGGTGGAGCTCGGCGTCTTCGGCGTCTACATGGGCATGTCCTTCGCGCCGAACCACAAGGGCATGCCGCTCGTGCCGAAGGGGCTGAAGCTCGACTTCCTGCGCCGGCAGGTGCTGATGAGCCGCAACATCCGCGGCAACCGATTCCTCGACGTCGTCATGGGCGGCCTGAACTACCAGGTCGAGCACCACCTGTTCCCGTCGATGCCCCGCCCCCACCTCCGGGAGGCCGCCGCGATCATCGCCGACTACTGCCGCGAGCGTGGCGTCCGGTACACCGTCACGGGCCTGTGGCAGAGCTACGGCATCGTCCTCCGCTACATCAACCGGGTCGGCCTCGGCGAGCGCGACCCGTTCGTCTGCCCGCTCGTCGAGCAGCGCGCGAGCCTCACGGCCTGACGATCGGCGGCGTCCCCCCGCGATGCCGCGTCGCGCCGCAATGCGGCGTCGCGCCGCCGGCCCGGCGTCGTGCCGTGACGCCGTGGTCCGGCTTCGCGGCGCCGTGCGGTGCAGGATCGGAGGATGGCCGAATTCCACCGCACGATGCTGAAGTCCAAGATCCACCGCGCGACCGTGACCCACGCCGACCTGCACTACGTCGGCTCGCTGACCGTCGACCTCGACCTGCTCGACGCTGCCCATCTCCTGGCGGGCGAGCTCGTCTCGGTCGTGAACATCAACACGGGCGACCGCTTCGAGACGTACGTGATCGCGGGTGAGCGCGGCTCCGGGGTCATCGGCGTGAACGGCGCGGCCGCGCGCCTCGCCGCCGCCGGTGACCTCGTCATCGTCATCTCGTGGGCGTCGGTGGCCTCGACGGATGCCGCGGGGTTCGTGCCGCGCATCGTGCACGTCGACGCCGCCAACCGCATCCTTGAACTCGGCGCCGACCCGGCGGAGGCGGTCGTCGAGGGGCTCGCGACGCCGCCGCACGCGCTCGCGGGCTGAGCGACGCGGGTCGCGGCATCCGCCCCCCGGAGCCGATCTCGACGGATCTCGCTCGCCATGTCGATCTCACCCTCGCTCGTTCGACGTCCAGAATGAGAGGCACCCCGCCTCGCCCGAACCGAGCAAAGGACGACCCATGCGCACCCTCATCGTGACCGAGTTCATCACCCTCGACGGCATCATCGACTCGCCCGGCGGCGGCGATCACCCGCGCGCGGGCTGGACCTTCACGGAAGTCCCCTTCGTCGAGGAGGCCTACGAGATCAAGGGCCGCGAGCAGCTCGAGGCGGGCGCCATGCTCATGGGCCGGGTCAGCTACGACGAGTTCGCGCCCATCTGGCCGACGATGACCGAGGAGTTCGCCGAGTACAACGCCATGCCGAAGTACGTGGTCTCCTCGACGCTGACCGATCCCGAGTGGGAGGGCACCACCGTGCTCCGCTCGCTCGACGAGGTCGCGGCGCTCAAGGAGGGCGACGGCGACCCGATCATCGTGCACGGCAGCGCGACGCTCGCGAAGGGCCTCGCGGCCGCCGGCCTCGTCGACCGCTACCACCTGCTCGTCTTCCCGGTCGTGCTCGGCGACGGCAAGCGCCTCTTCGACGGCAACGAGCAGGGCACACTGAAGCTCGTCGAGCACCAGGCCTACTCGAACGGCGTCGTCAAGAACGTCTTCGACGTGGTGCGGTAGGCGAGCGGATGCCCCGGCCCGACTCGGATTCCGTGTCCGCCCCGTCCGATGCTGCCGCGCCCGAAGTCCGCAGCCGAACACGGTGGTGGCGACGACGCCCGCCCGCTTCCCACACGCGTTTCGCCCGCGGCGTGTGGTGGGCCGGGCACGTGCAGCTTCCGATCTCGCTCGCGCTCTTCGCCGTCTGCCTCCCCGTGCTTCTCGCGGTGACGCGCCCCGCGCTCGGCTTCGCGTTCCCATCGTGGTTCAGCGTCGACACCTCGGCGGGAGGCCCGGCCTGGATCGGCCTCGCGATGGCCGGACCGTTCGCGCTGTCCGGGCTGATGCTCAGGGCCACCAGCCACTGGCGGCTCTACTGGGATGAGCCCGTGGGCGGCGGTCTCGCCGCACGGTTGCTCGGGCTGGTCGCGACGATCGTCGGGATCGCCGTCGTGTCGATCCTGCTCACGATCGCCGCCGCGTTCCTGATCCTCATCGCGGGGTCGTGGGCCCTCGGGGCCGCCTGAGCACGCGCTGGGCATCGCGGGTTCCGGGAACAGTCCTCCCGAGGCATCCGTTGGCGTCACCATGACCACCACTCTCGGAATCATCGGAGCAGGACACATCGGCAGCCAGGTCGCTCGGGCGGCCCTCGCGAACGGCTACGAGGTCGTCATCGCGAACTCGCGGGGTCCGGAGACCCTCTCGGACCTGGTCGACGACCTCGGGCCGGGCGCTCGTGCCGCGACCGCGGCGGAGGCCGGCGCGGCGGGCGACATCGTCGTCGTGACGGTGCCGTTCAGGGCGTACGCGTCGATCCCTGTCCAGCCGCTCGCCGGCAAGGTCGTGATCGACACGAACAACTACTACTGGGAGCGCGACGGCCGCGTGCCGGCGCTCGACGAGGGGCATGCGACGGTCTCGGGCCTGCTGCAGGCGCACCTGCCGGAGAGCCGGGTCGCCAAGGGCTTCAACCACATCATGGCGAAGGACATCACGACGGATGGCGTTCCAGCCGGAACGCCCGGTCGTCGAGCCCTCGCGACCTCGAGCGACTTCGAGGATGCCGCCGCCACCGTCGAGCGCCTGTACGACGAGTTCGGCTTCGACACGGTGAACGTCGGCCCGCTCGCTGAGAGCTGGCGCGTCGAGCGCGACCAGCCGGCGTACGTCGTGCCGCAGACGCGCGACGAGCTCGTCGCGAACCTCGCCCGCGCCGAGCGCGGGCCTGCGGCGGCCTGACCCGAGGTCTCGCGCTGCGGGAGGGGACCGGACAGGCGTTGCGGGTGCACGGTTCACGGCACCCGCGATGTCTGTCGTGGCACGGGCGGAGGCCGGCGAACGCCGACCGGACGGGGTCGCGATCCGAACGGACCGTGATGACGAAACGTTCACATTCGGCTTTGCGGTGGGCCCGCGACGCGGTATCTTCCTCTGCACCGGTTGACGACGACGTCATGATCGCTCCGAGGACCGAGAAGAGGAGACCATGATCTACGAAGACCGGGACCGCCTGAAGCGCGCCCTGCAGGCCAGCGCAGAGGGAACCAGCCGACAGCTCGAACTCGACGAGGCCGCGCGTGAATGCGCGGAGGCCTTGATGACGGGCGCGATCGACCTGGCGCAGGTCCACGCACAGCGCTACTCCGAGCTGAAGGGCGTGCCCGCCGTCTCCTGACGCGACCCGCGGATGCCGCTGTCGCTCAGTGCCACCCCTGATGCGAGACGCGGTGGTCGAGTGCATCATCTGCGCTGACCCGGCCTGTCCTTGGGGGAGGACGCGATGGAACACGGCCAGCACGACGACCAGCACCACGACGACCAGACGACGACGGGCACGCCCACGGAGCCGCCGGGCGCCGACAGCGCGCGGGCGTCGAACGGCGCGAAGCGACCGCAGCGACACCGCCAGGCGATCGTCGTCGTCCACGGCATGGGCGAACAGCGCCCGGTCGAGACGCTGAACGCCTTCAGCACGATGATCGCGAACGGCAGTCCCTTCCACTCGAGGCCGTCGAAGGTGGGCGACTACGAGGCGCGGATGCACGTCATCCCGCCGACGCCGCCCGAACACGACGGCGAGGGCTCGACGTTCGATGTCCAGACCGACATCTACGAGTACCACTGGGCGCACCTCATGCAGGGCAACCGGCTCGACGACCTCTGGCCGACGTTCCGGCGGGTGATGTTCCCGGTGACGGGGCTCGTTCGCGCCGTGATCGGAATCGCGCTCCTCGGCCTCATCGTGCTCGGCCTCGCCTGGCTGAGCGGCGTGCTCGACGCCCCGACACCGTGGGCGGCGCCGGCGCTGATCGCGGCATCCGCCGTCATCGTGCTCGCGATGATGCTGCCGCTCGTGCCGCCGGGGCTCATCGGGCTCTGGGTCGTCGTGTGGGCCGCGGTCTTCGCACTCGTCTGGGCATTCATGGCGGTGCCCGCGGTACGGGACCTCGCGAGCTTCGACTCCCCGGTCGCGCTCATCGGTGCCCTGTTCGCGGGCAGCGCGTCGGCGATCGCGGTGGTCGCCTACCTGGCGAGCCGCGTGCTGCCCGGATGGCTCGTCAAGAACTTCGTGGACGTCGTCCGCTACCTCGACACGTCGCCCCGGTCGTACGACGCCCGGCACGAGATCCGGAAGGGCATCGTCGACCTCCTGCAGGGCCTCCACGATTCGGGGAAGTACTCGCGCATCGTCGTCGCCGCCCACAGCCTCGGGTCCTACATCGGGTACGACGCCATCTCGTACCTGTGGACCGTGCGCAACGAGCGCTTCACGCTCGAACCGTCGGATGTCGCGGAGCTCGAGTCGGCGGCCGCCGACCTCCACCGGAGCTGGGCGGGCCGGACCCGCCTCGACTTCGCGAGCCGATGGACTCGACTGGCGGGGAAGCGCGACGCGTACCGGCATGCCCAGCGGCACGTCTGGCTGAAGCAGCGCGAGGCGGGACATCCGTGGCTCATCACCGACTTCGTGACCTTCGGCAGCCCGATGAACTTCGCGGACCGGATCTTCACGCGCAGTTGGACGGAGTTCGACACGCGGATCGCCCGCCGGGAGCTCGTCACCTGCCCGCCGGTCTCCGAACGGGCGACCGCCGAGAACCGCGGGCTCACGGCCGAAGGCCGCACCGGCCTGATCTGGCGCGCCACCGGCTCGCGCAAGTGGAGGCTGCACGAGGCCGCGCCGTTCGCGGTCGTCCGCTGGACGAACCTCTGGTACCCGGCACGGTTCTTCTTCTTCGGCGACTGGTTCGGCGGGCCGCTCGCGCGGCTCTACGGCCCCGCCGTGGAGGACGTTCGCCTCGACCACGCGTCGGCCGCGAGCCGGATCCCCGGCTACGCGCACGCCGTCTACCTGCGCGAGGGGACGCGGTCGCGTCCCATGGCCCTGCGTCGCCGTGGGTCCTTCGGCGTCGCGTTCGAGCGTGCGCTCGACCTGCGGAGCCTCGCCTGGCTGCCCGACGTATCGACGAAGCCCGCCCGCACGTCGTCGTCGTCGACATCGCCGTCGCCGAAGTCCGGCGCGTCGCGCGGCGTCGGCGCGACGCCGCGCCGCACGGTCTCGGGGGCGACGCGGCGCGCGCGCGCGAACGCAGGACGCACCGAGCCGTCGGTCGCGCCGGCGACGAACCGAGGCGGTGGGTCCGATGCATGAGCGGCGCCGGCTCGCGTGATCGCGATTCCCGCCGCGGTAGTGGTGCTGCTCGCGGGCTGCTCGGGCTCGAATGCCCGCAACGGGTTCCGGATCCTCGGCGAGTTCGCCTCGGAGATCGGTTCCGCCGCGTACGGGGAGGCGCCCGGTTCGGCCGCCTCGACCTGGGCGGAACGCATCGAGAACCTCGGGGACCTCGCGTACGACGAGCCCGACCAACAGGAGTTGGCCGGGCTGAAGCTCGCCCGGGATGCAGCCGTGCACGGATTCCAGCGGGCGTACTGCACCTGAGTCCGGGACGCGCTCGCACGCGAAAACCGCGCGAAACGCGCCGGGTGCATACTGATCCCGAGCGCCGGGCCCGACCTCCCCCGACCGGGACCCCGGCTGGGAGGAGACCCGGCATGAACCGATCCGTGCGCTTCGACGACATCCGCGCCCTGCTCGTGTGCCACGTCGACAACGCCGGCATCTCGCGCGTGAAGGTGCTGCCGCACCGGAAGCTCCTGTCGGCGAGCACGCACGGCGTCACGATCTCGAACAGCGTCGGCGTGCTGTTCTCGGTCGACGACCACCTGAACGCCATCCCGGACGTCGACCCCGTCGTGGGCGACCTGCGCGGCATCGCCGACACCTCCTCGATGGCCATGCTCGACCGCGAGGCGCGGCTCGCATGGGCGCCCGCCGACCTGTTCTCGCTCGACGGCACGCCGCATCCGACCTGCCAGCGCACCGCGCTGCGGCGGGTGGTCGACGATGCCGAGGACGCCCGGCTGACCTTCCTCGTCGGCTTCGAGCTCGAGTGCACGGTGTTCCGTCCGTCGCCCGTCGAGGGCGAGCCGCCCGTCCCGGCCACGACCGGTCCGGCGTACTCGACGCGTGCGCTGCTCGAGCTCGAGGGGTTCGCATTCGCCGCGCTCGAGGCGCTCGACGTCGCCGGCGTGCCGGTCGACCAGATGCACCCGGAGTTCGGCACCGGCCAGCTCGAGTTCGCGTTCGCCCCGCGCGACCCGCTCGCCGCGGTCGACGACCTCGCCCTGGCCCGCGTCGTGCTGGCCCGCGTCGCCCAGAAGCACGGGCTCATGGTCTCGTTCGCCCCCGTGCCGATCGTGGGCGGATCGACGAACGGATGCCACGTGCACGTGTCGGCACGACGCGACGGCCGCAACGTCTTCGCCGAGCCGAAGGCCAAGTTCGGCGTCGCGCCGCTCGGCGCGAACATGATCGCCGGCATCCTCGACCGCCTCGAGGAGGGCGTCGCGCTGCTCGGCGGCAGCGTGCTCTCGTTCGCCCGGCTGCGCCCGCACGCCTGGGCGGGCGCCGACATCTGCTGGGGCGAGGGCAACCGCGAGGCGGCGATCCGCTTCGTGCCCGGCCAGGCGGGCATGGGCGCCGAGCAGTCGAACATCGAGGTGAAGCCGGTCGACGGCGCGGCGAACCCGTACCTCGCGACCGCCGCGATCATCGCGGCCGCGGTCGACGGGATCGCCCGTGACGCGACGCCTCCGAAGCCCGTGCGCGTCGACCCCTCGACCCTCACCGCCGCGCAGCGGCGATCCGCCGGCATCCGCCCGCTTCCGGCCGACCTCGGCTCGGCGCTGCACCGGCTGGAGTCGAGCGAGTTCTACCGCGGCGTGTTCGGCGACGTGCTGGTCGACGCGTACCTCGCGACGCGGCAGCACGAGTGGGAGGCGTACGGCGAGCACGTGCCGGAGGACGTCGCGGACCTCGTGCGCTGGAAGTACTGAGACGCTCTCGAACGCCCCGGCGAGCGGCCCGGTCGCCACGCCAGCACCTCGACCGCGCGGCGTCACGCGAGCAGCGGCTCCAGCCGGTCGGCGGCGCCGACGAGGGTCGCGAGCGCGGTGCCCGGGTCGGCGAGGCGGGCGGGCGTCGAGGCGAGCGCGAGGCCGGCGACGAGGGCGCCGCGGTCGTCGCGGATCGGCACGGCGAGGCAGGCGCGACCGCGGTCGATGGGCGAGTCCATGCGGACGTGGTCGCGCGTCGGGTCGAGGAGGAGCGCGCCGAGCGCCGAGACGTGCGGGTCGCGCGAGATGCGCACCTCGTCGCTGAACGGGAAGTCGGGGTCGGCGTCGACGATGTGCAGGATGCCGCCGTCGTAGCGGACGAGGTGCACGCCGGCGCGCACGCTGCCGCGCAGCTCGTCGACCACGCGGCGCACCGCGCGAGGAGGGGGCGGCGTCGGCACGAGCGTCGCGAGCTGGGTGACCTTGCTGCCGAGCGCGAAGCCCGACAGGTCGGGCAGGCGCACGAGGTACTCCTCCTGCACGAGCAGGTTGAGCAGGCGGTACGCGGTCGCGCGCGGCATCCCGAGGCTCCGCGAGACCTGCTGGGCGGTCACGCCGGGGCCGATGCGCGCGACCTCCTCCAGCACGTGCAGCGCGTGCTGGATCGCCTTCGGCTGGCGCGCGCGCAGCTCGACGCCGCCCGCGGCGGTGGAACCGATGACGCCGCCCGCGACGCCGGGACCGGCACCGGCCACGGCGGACCGGCCAGGGTCGGCGACGGATGCCGCGGCATCCGCTCGCTCGTCAGGCGCCGCCACGGCGGCCGCCCCACACGTCGGCGATGGTGGGCACGTCGTACACGCCGCGGATGCGCGGATGCCGGAACGCGAACGCCGTGCGCCAGGCGGCGAGCAGCACGGTGACGACGAGCACCCCGACCATGACCCACGCGGCGACGGCGCGGGCACCCGTCCACTCGACGGCGAGGTAGGCGACGAGGATCACGGCGACGGCGACCGCCCCGGCCGCGGCGACGAGGGTCGAGCGCCAGCCGGACTCGCCGATGCGCCAGAGGAACACGGGCGCGGCGACGCACGCGAGGAAGTACGCGACGAGGTAGCCCGTTGCGGCCCCGAGGAGCAGCCACTGCATCGTCGGCCAGATCTGCGCGCCGAGCAGCACCGACGCCGTCGGCACGGCGGTCACGAGGAGCATGGTGAGCGCGACGGCGGCGACAGGCGTGCCCGACCGGCGGCGGGTGCGGCCGAGCGCGCGGGGGAGCAGGCCCTCACGGGAGAGGGCGAAGAGCACGCGGGTCATCGCGGTCGCCGACGCGATGAGGCACGCGAACAGCGACACGGCGATCGAGAGTTCGAGCACCGCGCCGAGCCACGGCATCCCGAGGCCCGCGGTCAGGCCGTCGACGGGGAAGAAGCCGTCGCCGCCGCGGAGGTCGCCGGCGTCGCCGGCGGTGAGCTGCGCGTAGCCCGTGAGCAGGTACAGGCCGGCGGAGACGAACACGGTCCAGACGATCGCGCGCGGGATGGCCAGCAGCGGCCGCTTCGCCTCGCCGCCGAGGGTCGAGGCGCTCTCGAAGCCGACGAGCGCGGTCATCGCGAGCGCGGTCGCGACGAGCAGTTCGGGCCCGTCGATGCCGGTCGGGTCGAACACCGCGAACGTACGGTTCGCCATCATCGGGGCATCCGTCGCCCAGAGCACGGCGAGCAGGGCGAGGGTGAGCAGCCCGATGACGCCGACCGAGACGACCTCGGCGACGAGGGTCACCCGGGCCGAGCGGCGGATGCCGCGCACGAGGATCCAGAGCGCGAGGCCGCCGAAGCCCGCCATGAGCGCCGCGGCCCAGGCGCCGGTCGCCACGGTGCCGGAGACCACGAGGCCCGGGGCGACGAAGTCGGCGAGGGAGAGCGTCGTGTAGACCGTGCCCGCGAGGGCGAACATCGCCACGAACCCGTAGCCGACGAGCTGCGCGACGCCGCCGATCAGCGCCGCCGTCGACCCGAGGCCCCTCGCGATGTACGCCGAGACGCCGCCGGGGGCGGCCATGCGCCGGCTGAACTGCGTGATGGTGGAGGCCACGAGGAGGGTCACGCCCGCCGCGACGATCATGGGGAGCAGCGACGCCGATCCGGTGACCGCGGCGATGATCGCCGGGATGGTGAGCGCCGCGCCGGCGGGTGCGACCGCCGAGACCGACTGCGCGAGCACCTCGATCCCGCCGACGCTGCGCCGGGCGAGGCCCGCGACCGGGGATTCGGCGTCGAGGCCCGGCACGGGTTCGGGGTTCGCGATCGCGCGTTCCAGGGCGGACATCGGCGGACTCCTCGGGGTGGTGCGGGCGGTGCGGTCGCGACGCCGGCGGCGCGGCGGCCGCGCGAGCGGCTTCGTGCGCGGGGGCGTGCGGCGCAGGGGCGTGCGGCGCAGGGGCGTGCGGTCACGCGAGCCTAGGCGGCATCCGTTTCCCGCCTGCGTTGCGCATGTTTCCGGCCGATGACGCGTGAATGAGACAGCCGCGCGGGCGGCGTCTCAGTTGCGCGGCCCGAACCGTTACCGGCATCCGACGTCGACGCAACACGGGTTCGCGAGGCTACGTGGCATCCGCCCCACCCCCGCCTCGTCGAAAGGGATCGACATGACCACCCAGAAGGACTCGGCCGCACCGGTCGAGACTCGGGCGCCGCGCACCCTCAGCGGCTCGCTCGGCGTCACCGCCATCGTCTTCATGGTCGTCGCGGCCGCATCGCCGCTCACCGTCGTCGGCGGCTCCGTGCCGCTCGGCATCGCCTTCGGCAACGGCGTCGGCTTCCCGTCGCTGTTCGTGTTCGCCGGCGTCGTGATGCTGCTCTTCTCCGTCGGCTTCGTCGCCATGACCCGCCACGTGCCGAAGCCCGGCGCGTTCTTCACCTACGCCGGCTACGGCCTCGGCCGACCTATGGGACTCGCGACCGCCTACCTCGCCTGGCTCACGTACACGACCGTGCAGGTCGCGGTGCACGGCTACGTCGGCTACATCATCGGCGCTTCGGTCGCCGGGCTCGGCGGCCCCGACCTGCCCTGGTGGCTGTGGGCGCTCGCCGTGATCGCGCTCGTCGGCGTGCTCGGCTACCGCCACATCGACCTCAGCTCGAAGGTGCTCGGCGTGCTGCTCGTGCTCGAGGTCGGCATCGCGGTCGTCATGACGATCGCCGTCATGATCCAGGGCGGTGCCGAAGGCCTCTCGCTCGAGACCTTCGTGCCGAGCCAGATCGTCTCCGGCGCGCCCGGCGTCGGCCTCATGTTCGCCGTCGCCGCGTTCATCGGCTTCGAGGCCACCGCGATCTTCCGCGACGAGGCCCGCGACCCGAACCGCACCATCCCGAAGGCGACCTACATCGCCGTCATCGGCATCGCGCTGTTCTACACGTTCGTCAGCTGGGGCGTCGTCATGGCGTGGGGTCCCTCCGGCGTCGTCGAGGCCGCGATCAACGACCCCGGCGGCCTCGTCATCGCGACGGCGCTCGCCTACCTCGGTCCGGTCGGCGAGATCGCGATCAACGTGCTCATCATCACGGGCATGTTCGCGTGCGTGCTCTCCTTCCACAACGTGGTCTCGCGCTACCAACTGTCGATGAGCAACGCCGGCGTGCTGCCCGCGAGCCTCGGCCGGGTGCACCCGAAGCACCTGTCGCCGCACACCTCGTCGCTCGTGCAGACCGCGACCGCGGCCGTCGCGATCGCCGCGTTCGCCCTGCTCGGCATGGACCCCGTGGCGCAGGTCTTCACCTGGCTCGCCGGCATCGCGACCCTCGGCATCATCGTGCTGATGTCGATCACGAGCATCGCGATCATCGCCTACTTCGCCCGCACGAAGGCCGACACCCGCCCGTGGAACACGCTCGTCGCGCCGATCCTCGGACTCGTCGGACTCGTCTTCTCGGCGGCCGTGATCGTCGCCTACTTCCCGTTCATGGTCAGCGACGTGGATGCCGCGGGCAACCCGGTGTTCGGCGCCGTCAGCTGGATCTGCCTCGCGGTCATCGTCGCGCTGCCCGTCTTCGGCTACCTGCAGGCGCTGTACCTCCGGCGCACCAGCCCCGAGACGTACCAGCGCATCACCGAGGCGATCAGCGCCTGACCCGTTCGAAGACGCCGCGGGGCCCGTGCTCACACCCGGGTCCCGCGGCATCCGCCCCCGGCACCAGAAGGAGCACCACCCATGACCATCACCGACCTCACCCTCGGCGAGACCTCGCCGGCCGCGGCAGGCCTGCCGCACCCCCTGAGCGACCTCGCTGCCGCCGAGATCACGGCCGTGCGCGACCTGCTCGTCGCCGAGCTCGCGCTCGCGGCATCCGTCCGCTTCGCCTACGTCGGGCTCGACGAGCCGCACAAGCTCGAGGTCCTCGACTGGCAGGCCGGCGGCCCGCGGCCCGAGCGCCGCGCGCGGGTCATGCTGCTCGACCTCGCCGACGGGCGCTCGCTCGACGTGCTCGTCTCGCTGACCGACGGCGCCGTGCGCAGCACGTCGGTGCTCGACGGCTCGGAGGGGCAGCTGCCGATCCTCGTGGAGGAGTTCGAGATGGTCGGCGACATCGTCGCCGAGGACCCGCGCTGGCACGCGGCGCTCGCCGCGCGCGGCGTCACGCACGACCAGGTCGTCTGCGTGCCGCTGTCGGCCGGCCACTACGGCTACGAGGAGGAGGAGGGCACGCGGATGCTGCGCGTGTTCGCCTTCCGCCAGGACGGTCCGCAGGACCATCCGTGGGCGCACCCGGTCGACGGCCTCGCCGCGTACATCGACGTGATCGCGCGCAAGATCACGCGGCTCGTCGACGACCGGCTCCTGCCGGTGCCAGAGGAGCACGGGAACTTCGACGACCCCGAGCTGCAGGGCCCGCCGCTGGCGTCGCTGAAGCCGCTCGTGATCACCCAGCCCGCCGGCCCGAGCTTCGAGGTCGACGGCGACGAGGTGACGTGGGCGAAATGGCGCTTCCAGATCGGCTTCGACCCGCGCGAGGGGCTCATCCTGCGGCGCCTGCGCATCGTCGACGGCGAGGAGGAGCGCTCGGTGATCTACCGCGCGAGCGTCTCGGAGATGCTCGTGCCGTACGGCGACCCGTCGGCGTCGCGCTTCTGGCAGAACTACTTCGACACGGGCGAGTACCTCTTCGGCCGCTTCACGAACTCGCTGAAGCTCGGCTGCGACTGCCTCGGCGAGATCCGCTACTTCGACGCGACCTTCGCCGACGAGCTCGGGCAGCCGACGACCATCGAGAACGGCATCTGCATGCACGAGGAGGACTACGGCACGCTGTGGAAGCACAGCGACATGTTCACCGGGTCCGACGAGGTGCGCCGCGCCCGCCGCCTGGTCATCAGCTTCTTCACCACCGTCGGCAACTACGACTACGGCTTCTACTGGTACCTCTACCTCGACGGCACGATCGAGTGCGAGGCGAAGCTCACCGGCATCCTGTTCTCGTCGGCCTACCCGGAGCCGGGCTACCCGTACGCGACCGAGGTCGCGCCCGGCCTCGGTGCGCCGAACCACCAGCACCTGTTCAACTTCCGCCTCGACATGATGGTCGACGGGCTGGCGAACGCGGTCGACGAGGTCGACGCGGTGCGCGTGCCGATCGGTCCCGGCAACGAGCACGGCAACGGCTTCACGTTCTCGCGGACGAGGCTCTCGACCGAGGCCGACGCGGCCAGGGAGGCGGATGCCTCGGTGGGCCGCGCCTGGCACATCGTCAACACCGAGCGCACCAACCGCCTCGGCCAGCCCACCGGCTACGTGCTGCACCCCTCGCAGTCGCCGACGCTGCTCGCCGACCCGTCGTCGTCGATCGCCGCGCGGGCCGAGTTCGCCACGAAGCACCTGTTCGTCACGCAGTACGACCCGGCGGAGCGCTACGCCGCCGGCGACTTCGTGCACCAGAACCCGGGCGGTGACGGGCTTGCGAAGTACCGCGCGGGCGACCGCTCGGTCGACGGCGAGGACATCGTGGTGTGGCACACGTTCGGGCCGACCCACTTCCCGCGCCCCGAGGACTGGCCGGTCATGCCCGTCGACCACGCGAAGTTCACGCTGAAGCCGTACGGGTTCTTCGACCGCAACCCGGTGCTCAACGTGCCCGCGACGTCGGCGCACGGCACGGGGTCGCACGCGACGGGCTCGGCGCACGCGCACGGGCACGCGGGCTGCGCGCACTGCGCGGGCGACTCGGGCGCGGCGTGCAGCTGCGGCCACTGAGACGTCCCGAGCGGATGCCACGATGACCGAGCTGCTCCATGCGGGAATGGTGATCCCCGCCTCGCTCGGCGTCTGCTGCTCGGTCGGCGTCGGTGCCTGGTCGGCCCCCTCAGCGGGGTCGGCCGGGCGCCGCCGCGCGCGAGCCGCCGCGGCGGTCGGGCGCCTGCTGCCCGTGATGGCCGCACTGCTCATGCTCGGCGCGATGCTCGACATGGCGTTCGGCAGCGCCCTCGTGCCCGGGTGGACCGGCCGATCGGTCGGCTGGGCGGCCGCCATGGTGCTGACGGCGTTGCTCGTCGTCGCGTCCGGACGCGTCGCCGGGCGGGTCGGCCACGTCGACCTGCATCGCGCGCTCGGGCTGGTGGTGACCGCCGGGCTCGTCGCGGCCGCGCATCCGGCTCACGCGCAGGTCGCGCCGGCTGCGGCGTCGGCGCACTCCGCCCACGCGGGCTCGGCACTCCTGCCGGCGGTGCTCGCCGCAGCCGTGGCGTTCGCGGGGTTCTCCGCCTGGTCGGCCGTGTCGACGTGGCGCGGGGCCCACGAACCGGCCGCACGAGGCCCGCGCGGTGCGGTCGCCGCGCGACTGCGCAGTGCGGATGCCGCCGGCATGGCGGTCATGTCGCTCGCGATGGCGGCGATGCTCCTCGCGTGAGCGCGGCTCGCGCGGCGCGGCGATCGCGGCTCAGCGCCGCGGGCCGGAGTCGCGAGACCCGAAGAGCCGGGCGATCGACGCCCACAGGCCACCGGCGGCGGGCCTCGGTGGGGCGTCCTCGAAGCCGTCGTGCAGGTGCACGGGGCCGGTGAAGGCGAGCGCCCCGCTCCATCCGGGGTCGGCCCATCGGTCGGCCCCGCCGTGCTGGGGCGTCTGGGAGATGCTCGTGGCAGCGCTCATGTCATCCTCCTGCGGTGTCGTCATCGACGCTCGGATCTCGCCGACGCTGCCCCTCCATCATCCTCCTCTCGGCCGGCGACCGCGTCGGGGATCGCCCGGATCGGGGCATCCGCTCGCCGTCGCACGGCCCTTGCCGGTGTCGGCGGGGGCCGCGAGCATGGGTCGCATGGATGCCGCAGCCGCGCCGGAGGGCGCGCAGCCCGACCTGCCCGAGGCGATCTCGCCGCAGCAGTTCCACGACGCGGAGGGCGTCGACGACTGGCGGGTGCTCTACTGGGGTGCGCACGCGTTCTTCCGGGCGTCGTCGTACGCCGAGGCCGCGCGATTCGTCGCCGCGATCACGGCGATCGACGAGGTCGTGCGCCACGAACCCGACGTCGACCTGCGGCACGAGGGCGTCGCGGTGAAGCTCATCAGCCGCGACGTCCGCGACCTCAGCACGCGCGACGTCGAGGTCGCGCGGCGCATCTCCGCGGTCGCGCGCGAGCACGGCCTGGCGGCGGACGTCTCGGTGCTCCAGATCGTGCAGACGGCGGTCGCGTCACCGCCGTCGGCGGAGGTCACGCCGTTCTGGACCGCGGTCCTCGGGTACGTGCGGCCGAACGACACGCACCTCGTCGACCCGCTCCGTCGGGGGTCGTCGGTGTTCCTGCAGCCCGAGGAACGGGTCGGCCCGCGCCGCGGGCGCATGCACGTCGACGTGTGCGTGCCGCACGACCAGGTGCACGCGCGCATCGCGGCCGCGCTCGCCGCGGGCGGTCGCATCGCCGACGACTCGTTCGCGCCCGAGTGGTGGACGCTCGCCGATGCCGAGAACCACGGCGTCGACCTCACGACGTGGTGGGGCCGAGAGTCGACGCGGCTCGAGGAGGAGCGGCCCGCGCGCTGACGCGCGCTCAGGCCTCCGCCTCGTCGACCACCGCGGTGCCGCGCGACCGCTCGCGATCGTGGTACATCGCCCCGACTCGGCGGCCGCGCACGTCATCCAGCAGGTCGGCCGAGCTGCACGCGCGTTCCGCGGCCGTTCCCAACGCGGCGACCGCTTCATCGATCCGCGTGGCCCGGTCGGCCTCGGTCGCCGCGGTCGCGGAACGCCATGCCGCCATGGCCGCGTCGAACGCGCGGGGTGCGTACGCGGGCACGTCTGCGCGGCGTGCGCGAGCGAAGGCCGCGGCGAGTCCGACGAGGGTGGTCGGGGGGCGCCGGCGTTCGCGATCCTCACTGGCCGTCGCGGATGTCTCGGTGTCGGTCATCGGACCCAGCTCTCCTGTCGTCGGCGCAGACCCGCTGGTCGTCTCGCATCAGCGACTCCAGGCCCGGCCAGTCTGGTCGCTGGGCGGCGGCCTGTCGAGGGGAGACGGGTCGCATGGCACGAATGGCGACGCTGCGGGTCGTTCGACCCGCGCCCGCGGGGCCCGAGCGCCTAGCGTGGGCGAGAGACGCGGAGGAGGCTCGTGATGATCCGGAAGCGTGAATCCGACGACGAGGCGGAGGCGGAGGCTGAGGCGGAGGCTGAGGCTGAGGCTGAGGCTGAGGCGGAGACCGAGGCCGCGGACCGTGCCAAGCGGTGGTCAGACGAACGTGCGGAGCACTGGCACGGCGCATCGCCGTCGGCGGCGACCCAGGATCGCGCCGACAAGGAGTGACCGACCGGACCGTGCCGCAGGAGGTCATCCCGCTGGCCGTGCCCTGCCGGGCGCATGGGGCTGCCCCCGCTGACCACCATCTCCGCCGTGTTCCCTCGGTACTTCGGTACTCGGTACTCGATACTTCGGTACCGACCTCGCCGGAGGGGACGACGCCCGCCCCGGACGATCGCGGGCGGCATCAGTCGGCGGCGCCCGCCCGCTTCTCGACCTCGCGCGCGTAGTCGGGCACCGAGTTCGTCCACTGGCGGGGCGGACGTTCGTAGCCGGCCGACGGCGGACGCTCGGGGATCTCGATCGGCACCTGCGGCACGGGCTCCCACGGCACCTTCGAGAGGATGTGGGCCATCACGTTGATGCGCGAGCGGCGCTTGTCGTCGCTCTCGATCTCGTACCAGGGGGCCTCGGCGATGTCGGTGTGGAGGAACATCGTGTCCTTGGCGCGGGAGTAGTCCTCCCACTTCGTGATCGAGCTGAGGTCGGTGGGGCTGAGCTTCCAGCGTCGCATCGGGTCGTTCAGGCGCGAGCGGAAGCGCTCCTCCTGCACGACGTCGGACACGCTGAACCAGTACTTCAGCAGGATGATGCCGTCCTCCACGAGCATCCGCTCGAAGATCGGCGCCTGGTGCAGGAACCGCTGGTACTCCTCGTTCGTGCAGTACCCCATGACGCGCTCCACGCCGGCGCGGTTGTACCAGGAGCGGTCCATGAGCACGATCTCGCCCGCGGCCGGCAGGTGCGGCACGTACCGCTGGAAGTACCAGCGCGTCTTGTCGCGCTCGCTCGGCGCCGGCAGCGCGACGATGCGCGTGACGCGCGGGTTCATGTACTCCGACACGCGCTTGATCGCGGAGCCCTTGCCCGCGGCATCCCGCCCCTCGAAGATCACCACGACGCGCGCGCCCGACTGCTGCACCCATTTCTGCATCTCGACGAGCCGCGCCTGCAGGTCCTTGAGTTCCTGCGTGTACAGCGGCTTCGGCATCCTCTTGCCCATTCGCGCACCCCTGCACCGAAGCCTAGGGCGGATGCCCCGCCGCGGCGCCGCACGCACCCTGTCGGTTTCGCAGGCATCGAGTGTCCGATGCATGCGGGATCGAGCGGCGACATCCAACCGCAATCGGACACTCGGCGCGCGCCGAGCGTCCACGAATCTCCCGCGCGCTGCGGGCGGCGGCCATTCGCACGGGAGTACGCTCGCGGCCAGCGACACCCGACGCACCGCACCGGCGCGGCGCGGGCGACGAGCGCGGCCCTGCCGCGACGAGGAGGCGGACATGACGGTTCCCGAGATCAACTACTGGGCGGTGCTGCTGGCGACCCTGTCGAGCATGCTCGTCGGCACGATCTGGTACGCCAGGGGCGTGTTCGGCACGCGCTGGTCGAAGCTCGCCGGCGTCGACATGGACCGCCCGGCTTCGAGCGCCGTGGGCCCGATCGTCGTGACCGTGATCGTCAGCTTCATCACCGCGTGGGTGCTCGCGGGCGCGTCGACGATCGCGTGGCACTTCTACGGAGGCAGCTACCTGATGGCGGCGCTCTTCACGGCGATCATCCTGTGGGCCGGTCTCACCGCCGCGCGGTTCATCACGCACGACGCGTTCGAGGGGCGCCCGTCGTCGCTGACGATCCTCAACATCGGGCACGAGCTCGTGACGCTCGTCGTGATGGGGATCATCATCGGGGTGTGGCCGCCGGCCGGCACGGTCTGACGCGTCGCGCGCCGGAACCCCGGATGCGTCGGAACCGGACCTCTCCGGAACGTCAGACGCCGCCGACACCGAGGTGGAGCGGAGCGATGATCCGCCGCACGTCTCCACCGACCTGCAGCGCGACCGCGTAGGCGTTCAGCTCGCCCTCGATGACCGACTCCCCGAGTTCCGGACCGTACTCGAGCGGGAGCTGGTTCACTCCGGTGCCACCGAGCTCGCTCCCGATCGCCGCGGCGACCTCCGACGGGTCGGCGTCGACCTCGAAACCCAGGTCGGTGGTGAGCGCGACGCCGTCGAGCTCCGGAGCGGTCGCGACGACGACCACGTTCATCTCGCGCTCGTCCGGCCCGGTGTCCGGCACCCAGACCGTCGGGTCGGCCTCATCCCACTGGCCGACCTGGTCATCCCAGACCTCGAACCCCGGCCACGCGTAGTTCGTCGTCAGCGGCGCCTCGCAGCACTGGCCGAACTCGCCGACATCGGGGCCCGAGTCGAACACCGCGGAGAGCGGCTCGACGATCTCGTCGGCGGGCAGGTCGTAGGAGAGCGTCTCGAGCACCGTTCCCGCGTCGTCGACCAGTTCGAGCCCGAGTGGCCGGATGACGATCCGTGTGACGAGCGCGAGCGGGTCGTCGGGCTCCCCGGCTGGCGTGGCGGTCGGTGCGGGATCGGCGGTCGCGTCGACGGTCGGGTCGGGCGACTCGCCCGCCGTGCAGGCCGTGAGCATGCTCGCCGTGAGCAGCGCGACGGCGATGGCGGCACCTCGGAGTCCCTGCATCGTGACCACATCCCCTCGTGACGGTCTCATCCGCAATCATGGCGGAGCGGCGCCGAACCGGAGAGGATCTCCCGGTCACGGTTCGATCTCGGCCGCGGGCTCCGGCGGGCGGTCGTTCTGCACCGCACATCCACCGGTCCCGACGCGCGGCCGGCTCGGCGCTCCAAGGAATGCCCATGATCGCGACCCTAGGATCGAGGACATGGCCGGGTTCTGGGGCAAGCGCAAGCGCGAGGAGCAGCACGAGCTCGAGGCACAGGATGCCGGGCTCGCCATCCGGGCGCGATCGGCGCTGGTCGACGCGGACGAGCGCATCCGGGTCACGACCGACGAGCTCGACTTCGCTGAGGCCGAGCTGGGATCCGAGGCGACCGAACCCCTCCGCGAGGCGCTCGCCGCAGTGCGCACGCACCTGGCCGAGGCGTTCCGGCTGCACCAGCTGAACCACGACCACATCCCCGACACCCCCGACGAGCTGCGCACGCGCAACGGACGCATCGTGCAGCTCTGCGAGTGGGCGGAGGAGCTGCTCGACGACCGCACCGCGGCGCTCGCCGAGCGGATCGCCCGCGCCCGACGTGCGCCCGAGATCATCGCCGCCATCCGAGTCGACATCGAGCGCCTGCGTGCGCGTATCCCGCACGCCCGCGAGACGGTCGACCGGCTCGCCGTCCGCTACGCCAGCGAGGCCCTCGCCCAAGTCGACGCGAACCCCGCCGAGGCCGACCAGCTGCTCGGCTTCGCCGAGCACGGCGTCGGCGTGGCCGAACGCCGACGCGAGGCGGGCCAGCGCGAGCAGGCGAACCTCGCGCTCGAGGCATCCGCCGAATCGGTGCGTCGTGCGACGACCCTGCTCGACGCGGTCGAGACGTTCGAGGTCGAGGCGCTGCGGGCCGAGTCGACCCTCGCGGCGATCGTCGAGGACTCCCGCGGCGACCTCGTCGTCGCGCTCAAGGAGCCGCACTCGCCGGGCGTCGCACAGGCGATCGCCGACCTGCAGGCGGCGCTCGCGAGCCTGCCGCCCGCGGGCGTCAACACCGACCCGTTCACGCACCTGGACCGGCTGCGCGATGCGAACTCCGGCCTGGATGCCGCGATCGCCGTCGCTCGCGAGCGCGCGGCGCGTCCGATCCCGCCGCTCGAGCATGTGCGCCACGCCATCGACGACGCCGACCGGCAGCTCGCGGTCGCGCGCGACGTGATCGCCGGGCATCGCGGCTGGATCGGCGCCGACGCCCGCACCCGGCTCGCCGAGGGCGAGCGCACCCGGCAGGACCTCGACCGTTACCTCGGCGAGCCCGCGGCGACCGCCATCGTCATCGGCGACGACCACCGCGAGCATGCGATGGCGATCGCGCGCCGCGCCGCGGCCCTCGCGGGCGAGGCGCTGCAGCTCGCGCGGCGCGACATCGACTCGTCGCGCCCGCAGGATCCCGGGCAGTGGGGCGGACCGGGCGGCGGCCAGGGCTGGGGCGGCGGAGGTCGCCGCGGCGGCGGATCGGACGTCATGGGCGGCATCCTCGGCGGTCTCGTGATCGGCAGCATCCTCGACGGGATCTTCGACTAGACGCGGCGGGCCGTGGTCGGCGGTGTCGGCCGGTTCGGGCAGTGCGGAGGTGTCGGTCGGTTCGACTCGGCGCACCCCGGATCACCGCGCGACCGAACATGGTGCGTGTCGGCCGCCGCTCGTAGAATTCATGCATGGCCGGGTTCTGGGCCAGGCGCAGGCGGGGTGCGCCCGAACTCGAGGCCCACGACGCGGAGCTCGCGACGCGGGCCGGGTCGGCCCTGTTCGCCGCCGATGACCGCCTGCGCGCCGCCGCAGAGGAGCTCGGCTTCGCCGAGGCGGAACTCGGGCGCGACGCGATCGCCGAGCCGGCCGAGGTACTCGCCGTCGCGCGCCGGCAGCTCGGCGAGGCGTTCCGCCTGAACCGGCGCAACCACGACGCGATGCCCGGCCCTGCCGACGAGATCCGGGCGCGGTACCTGCGCGTCGTCGACCTGTGCGAGGCCGTCGAGCGCGTGCTCGACGAACAGGCCGCCGAGCTCGGCGAGCGGATGTCACGGGCGCGCCGAGCCCCCGACGTCGTCGCCGGCGTGCGCGCCGACCTCGTGCACGCGCGGGCGCGCTTCCCGTACGTCCGCGCCACCCTCGACCGGCTCGGGGCGCGCTACGCGCGCGAGGCGCTCGCCGACTTCGACGCCACCCTCGCGGAGGCCGACCAGCTGCTCGGCTTCGCCGAGCACAGCCTCCGCGTGGCCGAGCGACGGCGGTCCGAGGGCGAGAGCTCGCACGCCGACGTCGCCCTCGAGGCATCCGCTCGTTCGGTGCGTCGCGCGGCCACGCTGCTCGACGCCGTCGAGACCTTCGAGGTCGAGGCGCTTCGCGCCGAGGCCGCGCTGCCCGCCCTCGCCGACGACTGCCGCCGCGCCCTCGCGCTCGCCCTCGGCGCGCCGCACTCACCGGCCGCCGCCGCCGCGATCACCGAGCTGCAGGCGGCGCTGGCCGCACTGCCGGCCACCGGCGTGAACACCGATCCGGTCGGCCACCTGCGGCGGCTACGCGAGGCTCGCGCGGCGCTGGATGCCGCGATGGCGATCGCGCCGCCAGCCGCTCGCGAGCGCGCGACGCGCGACCACGAGTCCGCCGGGCCCCCCGCCCCGCCCGTCGGCCACGTGCACCACGCCGTCCGCGATGCCGACCGTCGCCTCGACGTCGCCCGCGACGCCGTCGCGGGGCACCCGGGCTGGATCGGCGCCGAGGCGCTGACCCGGCTGGCCGAGTCCGAGCGCATTCGTGTCGACCTCGGTCACTACCTCGGCAGCGCCTCCTCCGAGGTGACGGTGATCGTGACGGACGTCGATCGCCGGGCTCAGGCGATCGCGATGGCCCGCCGCGCCGCGACCCTCGCGAGCGAGTCCCTGAGCCTGGCCCGCCGCGACATCGGCGCGATGCGGGCGCAGGGGCTCGGGGCGTAGCTTTCCGCGTGGCGAGACCCGCCGCAGCTTTCGCTCGAACGACCGCGCCGCTTCGACGCGCCCACCTCGCGACGCCGACCGGGTCCGCAGTGCAGGAGGGCGCTTCTCGCTCGATCGCGCGACGCCGCGAGGTGGTCGCCCCGCGCCGTTGCGCAGGGCGACGACGCTCGAGATCAGCGTTCGTCGGCGTCGTGCCGCCGCCAGCGGCGCTTCGCGCCGATCCGGCGGTTCACCGCGAAGGGCGCCTTGCGCGCCTGACCCTGCCCGCGCCACTGGTGCGGCTTGCACAGCGTGCAGCCCTTGCGGCGCCGATGAGGCGAATGTGCCATGTGCTCGATCCGTTCCCGTACCACTCCCGCCCGGGTGGGCTGGGTAGAGACGGAGCCAGGATCGAGGTCATGTTCGGGAGTCTTGCACCGACGGCCGACATCCAGCGACCGTGCGTCAACCGAACATCGAGCTGAACATCGTCGACAGTATGGGGATCACCGCCCATGCTGCGAGCAGCAGCCCCGCAAGCGCCGCAAGCGCCCAGGCGGCGCGCCGGCGGCCCGCTCGACCAACGGCCACCCGCAGCCGGTCGAACGCGTCGTGGTCGACGTCCTCGTGCTGCGGCATCCGCTGCCAGGCCGAGGGTTGCGCCGCGACCGCGGCGAGCTCTGCGACCTGCTCGGGCGGGAGCACCGCCCGCCGCCGCCGCAACCACCGCGCCAGCTCCACCTCGCGCAGCACGACGACGTCGTGCGGGCGCTCGCACACCGTCATCCGGTTCGCGCCGACGATCGCGACGATCGGTGTGACCTCGACGGGCATTCCCGCGGCAGCCGACAGCAGCTTCGCCGTTCGCTTCGCCTCGAACGCGGCGTTGCGCAGGTGATCGGTGCGCTGGCCGTTCACGAGGATGCGCTTCGCGCCGACCCAGACGGTCTGCCCACGGTGGTGCTTCGTGTTGATCGTGAACACGCCCGCCCGCCCGATGACGACGTGGTCGAGGTCGCTCGACCCGGTACCGACCGGTACCGAGTGCAGCACGACCCACTCCGGGCCGAGCGCCTCCAGGCGGCGCGCGACCTGGAGCTCGCCGAGCGCGCCGACGTACCAGGGCTCGGCGTCGCGTCCGAGCGGCGAGACGCCGAAGAACCGCTGCACGGCGGTGTTCGGCGGCACCGCCGACTGCACGCGCAGGCATTCGGCGATGACGGATGCCGCGGGGCGGCGGTGGGCGAGGGAATCGGTGCCGACAGGCTCGGTCGTCATGGCACGGATGTCTCGGTCACGCCGGTCGACGACGCGAAGGTCGCCGTCATTCGGGCAGCGTCGGGTGCCAAGGGGACGAGCAGACCGACCACGAACGAAGCGACACCGACGACCAGGCTCGTCCGCCCGAGCAGCACACCCCACCCGAGGGCGTCGACGTGGCCCGCGCCGCGAACGGGGCGATTGCCGGACGGAAACGATCGTGTCGGCGTTTCGGGCTCGGGCGGGGACCAGTCTCTCGGTCCAGACGGGGGTGAGCTCATCGGGTCGTCGATTCCTCGGCAGACGTAGGGTCGCTCGAATCCTCGCAGCAGCTCGGATGCGGAGGAGAGTCCCCGAACGCGGGGTTGCCTCGGAAGTGCCCAACCCAGCACTGTTTCAACTGATGACCCCGAGTACAACGACCTCTCGCAATTCGACCGCGCGCTCGAAACGCGAATTGAACATCCGACTGGCCGAACACGTCGATTGGCTTCGAGCCTCGGCCGAGCGGTTCGACGACCGGCACATCTCGGAGGCCAAGCGCATCGCGGTCGTGGTCAGGTCATTGGTTCATGACACGACCGTTTCGCGAAGCCTGCTGACGCAGCTGGGCATGCGCGATCGAATGGTCTGGCGCTCGGCCGTGCCATCCAATGGATCCGGCTTCGAGAGGCCGCCATGGGAAGAGGTCTCCGGATACGCGCCGATCGCGGGCTGGCCGCAGTACGAGTGCGACTTCGCGAGTTGGTGGCGGGGCCGAATGCTCGTACACGAGGGCGAACACATCGACCGGGCGTGGTTCGTCCTGCATCTCGCCAATTTCGACGGCGGTGCCCATATCGATCCGGTGCTCCCAGAGGCGTATCGCACGATGACGCGCGAGGGCGGTATCGGCCGGGTCCGAATCAACAGCGCGGGCAACCCGTATCCCGACAGCAGCAATCCCGTGCCCAGCGCAATGCGAACGATCTGTACCGAAGTGGTGACGTCGATTGAATCGATCTGGTAGATCGTTCGAGCCCTGAAGGGCATGGCCCGGCGTCGATCATGATGACTTCGATCACTGGCTCGACCGCCTCTCGCTCATGTCAGCGATGCTGCTGCCGGTTTGCCGATGTCAAGGCGGCCCACCGCTTCCCTGCTCCGGCCCCCGACTCGTTATCTTCGAGTCATGGCTGAGGGTGAATTGTCCGGCGTCGGCTGGCTCGTCGCATCCAACCGCGAGATGTTCGATGCCGATGCCGCCTTCGCGGCGCTCGGGGAAATCGACTGGAGCGAGACCAGGTCTGCGAAGATCGAGATCGGCGATCTTGTCTACCTCTACACGACTGCACCCACGAGTGCTCTGACACATGAGTGCGCGGTCATTGACCGTGGGATTCGGTTTGAGGACACGATTGATGATCGTGCGTTCTGGGGCAACAGCTCGGCCTTCGAAGAGCGTCGAGATCGAACCTGGATGCGTCTTCACCTGCGCCACACCTTCTCCACCGAGGAACGCATGCTGCTCTCGCTCCCTGCGCTGATCCAGCATGGACTGCGCTCAGCACCACAGAGTCGAATGCGAATTCCGGAAGGCCTCACGGCACTCATTCGTGCGGTCCGCACTGCCGCGGAGACCTTGAACGATGCCGCCGCAGAGAACTCGCCCGTCGACATTGACGAAGTAACAGAGTTCTACCGCGCGATTCGAGACGGGCGCTTCTCGGTGCCCGACCGGTACGTGCAGGCGAAGACCCGGGGGAGTGCTCAGCGAGCATTCGCTGCCGCGGTGAAACGTAACTACGGCTATCGATGTGCTCTGACCGGCATTTCCAGCCCTGAGTTCTTGGTGGCATCTCACATCGTGCCATGGTCGCAGGACGAAGAGATCCGCCTCGACCCGTCCAACGGGATCTGCCTCTCAACGCTCGTGGATCGTGCCTTCGAGCTGGGGTTCATCTCGATCACGCCGGACGGCCGGGTGGAGGTCAAGCATGAGCGATTCGCCGACGATGGCGCTCTCGCGGCAACCTTGATGCCTTTCGATGGCCGCAGCATTCAGATGCCTGCGAAGGGTGCGCCCAAGGCCGAGTATCTCGAGCGAAGACGTGAGCTCTGGCAATCGAAGCCGCTCACCTAGTACCTCGACATTCTTCACGTCGTCGCGCTGGACCGTACTCGAAGTGTCCGATAGCGGCGATTGCGGTCCTCCGGCGGACCGAATCCGCCATTGACCTCACCCCCACCCCACCGCTAACGTTCGAAGGCTGCGCACCCGCGCGGCATCCCGGAGACCTGCACGAGGAAGGACGAGCTGCCGTGTATCTGCAGCACACGAATCGCCAGTCCTTCGTCGAGTCCGCGAAGCGACGCCAAGAGCGGCGGCTTCGCACGCTCGAGCAGGTGCTCGAACCGGCACGCTGACGCAGCCGCGGCCCGATGGTCGCGAGAATCGCGTCACCCCGTGCCATCCGAGGCCCGGGGTCTTTTTCCGTCTGCGCGCGACGGGAGCCCTCGGGCTCCGTGATCCGCACCGACCCGTCCGCCCGCGAACGCGGGAGCGGAGTGGAGCGGTGCGACATCCGCAACGCAACCAGACAGGAAAGGACCATGGAGAAGCTCTCCGCACGGCTCGTGTCGTGGGCCAGCCTGATCGACGAGAAGACCGTCGAGCAGGCCCGCACCTCGTCGACGATGCCGTTCATCTACCCGCACCTCGCGCTGATGCCCGACGCGCACCTGGGCCTCGGCGCCACGGTGGGGTCGGTCATCCCGACGCTCGGCGCGATCATGCCGGCCGCGGTCGGGGTCGACATCGGCTGCGGCATGATCGCCGTGAAGACGCAGTTCGCGGCATCCGACCTGCCCTCCGACCGGAGGGAGGTCCGGGAGCAGATCGAGCGCGCCATCCCGCTGTCGGCCGGTCACGCGAACCGCAAGGTCGTCGCGACCGCCGAGCCGCGGATCGCCGAGCTCGAGGCCCTCGCCGAGGCGAAGGGGTTCGACCCGGCCCGCTACCGGGGCGACTGGCGGCTCCAGCTGGGGTCGCTCGGCAGCGGCAACCACTTCATCGAGGTCTCGCTCGACGAGGCGGATGCCGTGTGGCTGTTCCTGCACTCCGGAAGCCGGGGCGTGGGCAACACGATCGCGCAGCACCACATCCGGGTCGCGCAGGAGCTCTGCCGGAAGTGGTGGATCGACCTGCCCGACACGGATCTCGCGTACCTCGTGGAGGGCACGCCGGAGTTCTCGCGGTACATCGCGGAGCTGCGGTGGGCGCAGCACTTCGCGCTGCTGAACCGTGAGGAGATGATGGACCGGGTCATCCGGCAGGTCTCGGAGTGGGTCGGCGTGCCGGTGGAGGAGCGGGAGCGGATCAACTGCCACCACAACTTCACCGAGAGCGAGGAGCACTTCGGCAAGCGGGTGTGGGTGTCGCGGAAGGGTGCGATCCAGGCCGATGCCGGCCGGCCGGGCCTGATCCCGGGTTCGATGGGTACCGCGTCGTACGTGGTCGAGGGCCTGGGTGATCGGATGTCGCTGAACTCCTCGCCGCACGGCGCGGGCCGGACGTACTCGCGCTCCGCCGCCCGGCGGACCTTCACGCAGGATCAGCTGCGGGAGGCGATGGCCGGCATCGAGTTCCGCGACACCGACGCGTTCATCGACGAGATCCCGGCGGCGTACAAGCCGATCGACCGGGTGATGGCGGATGCCGCGTCGCTCGTGCGGGTGCGGCACACGCTGCGGCAGGTGGTGAACGTGAAGGGGGACTGATTGGTCGCGCACAGCGACTCATTAGGTGACGGATGCCGCGGCTCGCGCCCGCTCGGAGACGGGCGGGTGCGGGCCGCGGCGTTCCGCGTCGCCCTGCTGACCGAGGGTGCCGAAGCGTGCGAGTGCGACCTCCGTCCATCCGCCGCGGCTCGTAGGCTTCCGTTCATGGCCTCCAGATCCGAGAGTGATGAGCACTACGTCCTGGATCTCTGCGACCAGATCCTCGGTATGAAGTGCTCACGTCAGCACCGATTCCCATGGCTGTTGGGTGATGCCTCACCGACGACTGGACGTCAGGTCGCGCTTCCCGTGGATGGCTATTGGGAGAAGCAGCACTTGGTGGTCGAATTCGCCGAGTCTCAGCACAGCGAATCCACCCCATTCTTCGATAAGCCTGACGTGCTCACGGTCTCCGGTGTGCATCGCGGCACACAACGAGCGATCTACGACGACCGGCGCCGACGATTGATTCCCGAGCACGGTATGAACTTCGTTGTCATCGCGGCAACGGAGTTCCCGCTCAAGGGCAAGCGGATCGATCGTGATCGCGAACGAGACCTCGGAATTGTGTCGTCGATCCTGAGCCGCGTGGGTGCGAACGCATCTCAGGAGATCAGTGCTCCCGATGGGGACGGCGTGGGTGGAGCGGTATCGGGCAATGTGTCGAATGCACTCCGTCACTTCGTGGCCGAGCGCGACTGGGGGCAGTTCCACACGCCCGTCAATCTCGCAAAGAGCATCAGCATCGAGGCGGGCGAACTCCTCGAGTGCTTCCAGTGGGATGAAGCGGCGGAACGGGAGCGTGTCGTCGAGGAACTCGCGGATGTGTTGACCTACTGCTACCTGCTCGCCGACCGGCTCGGCGTCGACCCGGGCCGCATCATTCTTGACAAGCTCGCGCAGACGCGAAGCAAGTACCCCGTCGATCGATCCCGTGGCAGGAGCGCGAAGTATGACCAGCTTTAGGGTCGAACACTTTCCGTTCTCTAAGCAGGCGGTGCGGACCTGGGCTGAACCCGATGGGCGACACGCGAACTGGCCTGTCGTGTACACGATCAGCGACCACGGCGAGGTCTACGTCGGTGAGACGCTGAATGCGGCGGGGCGGCTCCGGCAGCACCTCGACAACGAAGGCAAGCAGCATCTCAAGGCTGTTCGCATCGTGATCGACGAGACGTTCAACAAGTCCGCTTGCCTCGACCTCGAGTCCTACCTGATCCGGCTCTTCGCAGGCGACGGAAGATTCGAGGTGATCAACCGCAACGAGGGCATCACCGACGCTGACTACTACGATCGCGTGAGGTACCGCAACACCTTCGACGAGATCTTCGATCAGCTGCGCACGGCGGGCATGTTCACGCGGGATATCCCGGAGATCGAAAACAGCGACCTCTTCAAGCTGTCGCCATTCAAGGCCCTCAACCAGGAGCAGGCCGTCGCCATGGAAGGCATCCTTGAAGGGCTCTTCGAGGACTTGGAGCGAGGTGCTCGAAGCACCGTGGTGGTTCAAGGCGACCCCGGTACCGGCAAGACGATCGTCGGCGTGTTCCTCATGAAGCTCCTGCGCGACATCCAGGCCGCGAATCCGAACGATCGACCTGAGACCGATTCGCTCTTCTCCGACTTCTTCGTCGAGGGCCATTCGGAGTTGCTGCACGACTTCCGGATCGGCATCGTGGTGCCACAGCAGTCCCTTCGCAGGTCGATCCAGAAGGTCTTCGCGAAGACTCCAGGTCTCGACCGGAAGATGGTGGTTACGCCGTTCGAGGTCGGAGCGTCGGACGACGATTTCGACCTGCTCGTGGTCGACGAAACCCATCGGCTGAATCAGCGTGCCAACCAGCCGACTGGTGTGCTCAACAAGAAGTTCCGAGAGATCAACGGCGCCTTGTACGGCGACGATGACCTGACCAAGACCCAACTCGACTGGATCCGTTCGAAGAGTCGCCATCAAGTCTTCCTTCTGGATGAAGGGCAAGCCGTCCGACCGGCGGATCTCCCACGGCCCGTGCTCGGAACGCTCGTACGTGAGGCGAAGGAAGCCAATCGTTTCTATCCATTGGCGTCGCAGATGCGCGTCGCCGGCGGTGCGGACTACATCGACTTCATTCGGCGTTTGCTTCGCGCTGAGGCCTCAGAAGGTGGAGCGTTCGCAGGCTACGACCTGAGGCTGTTCGAGAACCTCGGTGAGATGCACGAAGCGATCCGCGCCCGGGACGAGGAGCACGGACTCTCGCGTCTCGTCGCCGGCTATTCGTGGCCGTGGAAATCACGCAAAGACCCTTCCAAGTTCGACATCGAGCTCGACGGGGTCGCGCTGCGCTGGAACGGGACGGCCGTGGACTGGATCAACTCCGAGGGATCCATCGAAGAGGTCGGATCGATCCACACTGTCCAGGGCTACGACCTGAACTACGCTGGCGTAATCATCGGCGGCGACCTGAAGCTCGACCCGTCGACCGGCACAGTGCACGCCGACCGCGCTTCGTACTACGACACCAAGGGCAAGGAGAACAACCCGACCCTCGGCATCACCTACGACGACGAAGACCTGCTCCAGTTCATAGTCAACATCTACGCCGTGCTGCTCACCAGAGGAATGCTTGGTACGTACATTTACGTTTGCGACCCCGGCCTCCGCGCGTACTTCCGGAGACTGGTAGTGCAGGTCGACTGAACGCGAATCGCGCCATCAGCGGACCCCGGGCTTGATGGGCACGGCGCCGGAGCAACCGGGAGTCTGGGTGCCCGGTCCCATTTCGGGTTACCGTGAAGGTAACCTTCGATGCATTGCCCGCAGCCCTCGGAATGGCGTGCCGATCGGCACGTGCTAATAGTCGATTAGTCCTTGCTCCAGCGCCCATCGCCTAAACTCCCCGGGCCCAAAAGGGAGGAAGTAATCGCCAGCGATGAGTTCGTCCGCGAGGTGCTCGACCATCGGCACCGTTAGCAACTCACCGCGGATTGCCTCGCACAGCAGAGGAAGAGTTGCCGTCACGGCAAGCTTCTCCTCCTCAGCGATAGCCCGTGCGGTTCCATCGTCGATCACCATTTCGAAGCCTCGGACTCTGCCGAGTGCAAGAACGCCGCACTCGCCACGGTTTGCGTCGTCACCTTTGCGAACGAGCCGCTCTTCGTATGCGGCAAACGCCATCAGGAAGTCGATGTCGTCGCTTCGATCTACCGAGATCCAGTCCGCGTCGATGACCTGGCGAAGAGCGGGTTCCGACCCAGACTGTCGTTCGAGTTCATAAAGCACCGTCTCCGGTATCAGTATCCCTCGGTCACGGGTAAGGAACTTGAGCGCGCCGAGCCAACCTCGTAGGGTGAAGTGGCGAAGCGGGCCAGTGTCAAAGACCAGCGGCTCGGTCAAGACACAAAGTTCCAGAGTTCGCCCTCCACACGCTTTCGACGCGGAGGCAGGTCGGAATCAGCCAGTGTGCCGCGCAACAATTCAAGCGTTCGCTCAACACTTATCTTCCGCTCTCTGTAGAGAGCGAGTACCGCTTGCTGATATCGCTGCGGAAGCGAAGAGCCCTCTAGATCGACGGACACGTTGAGTCCATGCTCGATGATGTCCGCTTGAACTGTTTGAGTCGCGCGGATCATATTCCGATCGCCATCGAGCTGCAATTCCTTCAGGCGCCTCGCCAAGGTCGACATGTCCACCTGAAATCGCGAAGCCGTGACGACTGAAGCATCTCGCAACCCCAACCGTTCAAGGCTCTCATTCCAAAAATCGGAGAAGCCTGATGCGGGAAGCAAGAAGGCCCGCGCAAAACGATCTAGCCGAGACTCCACACCGTCACTCGGATCGCTCACGCGCCAATCGACTGTGTAGTCATCCTGAAGAAGGAAGTGTCCAAGTTCATGCGCCAGGGCCAGTCGTCGGCGACCCACCTTGTTGTGACTGTTGATCAAGGCAACGCCGCCGTTGCGTAGCAGAATGGTTCCGGCGTCAGCCGTGTCAGGGCCGAAGTCCATCGAGAACGCCCATAGCCCTAGACGAGATACAACCTCTGGCAATCGAGTAACGGCGTCGGACTCGCCGAGACCGAGGCCGCGACGCGCCTGCGTCGCAAGTTCCTCCGCATTCTCGTACGAGCGCGGGCGCTGAAGCGGCAAGTCCATCTCCACTTCGGGTGCCAGTCGCTCGGGCGCCAGTCGCTGCACAAACTCGACTTCGTGCGCAAGCTCATCGAGGAGGACGTCGACTCGAGAGTCGATCGTGTCGAGCCCCTGGCTAGACCGATGCGAGACGAGCGCCGGGATCGGATCCTCAAGGAGACGCGCCATTCGAACGCCGACAGCCTCGGCAATTCGTAGTAACTCGATGGCAGTAACCTTTCGTACACCAGTCTCGATCTTGCTGATTGCTGTCCGGTCTATGTCAGCCAGCGAAGCGAGGTCACCTTGGCTGAGACCTGTGCGCTCGCGCTCCTGCCGGATCCGACCACCCAGTTGCGACGCATCCATGTGTGCTAGTTTCGCACATCGATCTCGCCGATGTCGTCCCCAGACCTGGTGGGGGCAAGTCGAATCTTGGCTCGAATGCGTCGCGCGCCTGGTGGTCAAGTGGGCTGCATGGTTTCGCGAGCGCTACGGGGCACGCGTTGACGTCGCCCGCCGCGCCTCAGCGTGCCTGCGGATGTACCCCGTCACCCGGCAGGTCTCTGAGGGAGCCGGCGTGCGGGTGAAGGAGCTGGCACGGATCAACTGCCACCGATACTTCAACGAGAACGTTGGCGCACTCGACGACCGGATGTGGGCGTCGCGGGCGGGCGCGATCCAGGCTTGCGACGGCGGCCGGCGTGCCTGGCCGAGCGGCCGGATCAGCGACAGCGACAGCGACGTGATTAGGGTTGACCCCGAGCGAGTGAATGCCGAGGCTGAGCCGCCTGGCTCTTACGCTATTTCGGAGAGGCGAGCTGGTTCCGTGGAGCGGTGCATCGGCGCGGGACGGATCGGGAGTCTATGTCTCTGCCTAGGCCTGCGCGGAAGGTTCGCGGGAAGATCGTCCTGATAGACCCAACCCGGCGAACGTCCCGACGTTTCGCTAGAGCGTCAGCGTCGAGGAGGGTGGAGACTGGTGGTCTTGACTCTCAATCGCGAATCTTCGCGCGTGGTGCGTGCTAGTTCCCGTCTGGACCTTTTCACCTGACGTCCAGCTCATGCGGTGGCAACGCGAGCGTTAGGGTTGCGCGCCGCCGGTTCACCCTTATGAAGCAAGGGCCTCGGTCGTACGGTTCCAACCCAGCAGGTCATGCACGTACTGGGCGATCGCTGATCCGAGTGCGGTGGGAACGGCGTTCCCGATCTGTCGCGCGATCTCGATCTTGTTGCCCGAGAAGGTGAAGTCGTCGGGGAAGCCCTGAAGTCGCGCAGCCTCCCGATGCGTGATCGGTCGATCTGCGACAGGGTGGAGATAGCGCCCCTTCTCGGGCTTGAAGAACTCTGTCCGGATCGTCGGCGAAGGACGGTCCCACCACATCCGGCCCATTACGTCCGTGGTGCCGGTGGGCTTCTCCGCCCAGCATCGCGGGAGAAGATCCGGCCTGTTGCGCGCCAGGTCGAATCGGTTACCGCCTTCTGGGACCGCTCGATAGCGTTCGAGGCTCGTCGGCCGCGGGTTACGACGGATGTGAAGGTCTTGCACCGTCGTACCGATGCCTCTGGAGATCGTAGGCTCCGTGGAAGTCGGATACAGCGGGAGATCCTCAATCGCATCGCGGACTGTAACGAATGGCTTCCCACTTTCGGAGTTCGGTCCGTGGGTGCGAGGCGGAGGCCAGGCCACCGAACCTGCCCCCGTGACCGCGACGAAGATCCCACGGATGCGGCGCTGGGGTGCACCGTACTCGGCGGAGTTCAGGGCACCATAAGCGAAGGCGTATTGCCGGAGTACGGGATCGTGCTCCATCTCATGCAGAAGTTCCAGGAACTGGGCAGACTTCTGGAACTCGGGGACGTTCTCGATGACGAATGCTGCAGGCTGCACCTGGCGGACGGCACGGAGGTACTGCTGCCAGAGGTCGTTGAGCTCGGCGCGTGATTCTGAGTCACGGTTCTTCCCCAGAGGCGAGAATCCCTGGCACGGCGGCCCACCGATGATGACGTCCACCGACGGGAACTCTTCGATCTCGGCGATCGACCCGGTGTAGACCTCGCATCCGAAGTTCGCGCTGAAGGTTCGGGCAGCAGCCTGGTCAATCTCCACGGCCATGACCGGCTTGAACCCCAGCGTGCTGGCCTCAAAGCCGAGCGACAGTCCGCCAGCGCCGGCGAACAGATCAAGCGTACGAATCACCACGGTTACCTTCCCTCTTCTATGTCTAGCGTGGCACCATCCGCCGACACTGGGTTGCAGCCGCGCGTCGTCTATGAAGCGCCTAGATCATCCCGCTCGCATGAACGAGGCGATCCAGGTCATTGAATCACCACCGGGCGATGGTTTCCGCGAGTTCTGAGTAGGGTCGAACCCTGCCAAGGTCGACGACTTCGCGCCAGGCGGCGAGCTGTTCACTCGAGATTCCGCCCGTCACCCGCAACCGGGACATTGCGCGCTCCATCGCGTAGAACGCGATGTGGTAAGTGGCATCTACCTCCCCGGTCCCGCGAGCGATTGAGGTGAGGCGCGTCGGCAGCGGCTCGGCTGTGACCGTGACGAGATGTGGTAGCCGCTCACGTCGATGCTTGATGAGCTGGTTGTACTCGTGTCGGATGTTCTGAACGCGATCGCTCCGGATCGTCCACTTGCACGACACCACCGCGTGGAGGAAAGGGTGCTCATCCGAGGTACGCCCGGGAAGCGCCACGACGATGTCGGGGCGAATGAGGTAGTCGGTGCCTAGGGTGATCCTGAGCTCCTCGTTCTGCGCGGCGAGCTGGTCGAGACGCCGAAGATGCTCGTACTGCAGAAAGTCAGTGATCAACCGCGGTTCCTTCGAGACGCTGAACAACCGGCCTGGATCGAGCCTGCGTAGTTCCGACTGCAGATCGCTCGCGACCGCGAGTTCGAGCGGCCGACCAGTGGTGGCGTCCTGGACTCCTGAGACAACGTCGCGTTGCACTCCGAGGTCATCGAGGATGGCCGCCGCGATGCGCACCGAGTTCAGGCTGCTCGAGTCGGCGGAGTTCGGGACCAGGTTCCCGTTCCTGAGGGTTCGCCAGCCGAGAAGTTCACGCGCGAATGATGCATCCAACTCGAGCCGGCCTTCCATGGAGAACATTCTCTAGCCAAACCAACCTACCGGTGTGACGCGCATTACCTGAACGCGCGTCACCACCACCATCGTGGCCAACGCGTAGGTTCTACATATGTCTTTCATCGAGGAGTTCGCGTTTGGGCGGGTGCGATGAAACCTCGGGCCGTCTCCTGGGCGACGTCCGAAGGCACACGTCGGTCGATGATCGCCAACCGCGGGCGCGACACACGACCAGAGCTGGTCGTGCGCCGCGCTCTGCACGCGGCGGGGATGCGATATCGGGTGAACATGGCGCCGATACCGGGAGTTCGCCGGACTGCTGACATCCTGTTCACCCGCGCGAAGCTCGCGGTCTTCATCGACGGGTGCTTCTGGCACGGATGCGAAGCGCACTATCAACGACCTGGCCGGAACCAGACCTTCTGGGACGCGAAGGTTCAGGCGAACCGTCGACGCGATCGCGAAACGGACGCGCTGCTGATCGGGCAGGGCTGGACGGTGTTGCGCGTATGGGAGCACGATGTCCGCGCCGACCCCGCGAGAGTCGTCGCGCAAATCAGTTCGGTCTTTGAGAGCCTCATGACATCGCGTACCGAGTCGTCCAAAGACGACTCGGTACGCGATTAGGAGGAGCGGTGCGGTCCTTTCACGGACCAGCCATGTCCGTCCGGTCGCTGGGAAGGGACGACCCACCCTGGTGGTGCGCCATCATGGTGCGGGCTGGCTCCCCCGAACGGGAGCTTCTGCCAGGAGCTCTTGGAGGAGCGTGCGCATGCGGTCGACTGATTCGGCTGGCGCTTCTCCGTCATCTGGACCATCCGGCAGCTCGTCGAGGTGGGCCCTCGAGTCGTAATCGTCCCTCACGCTCTCCCACTGCGAACGCGCCGCGGCGTCGAGAGGAACGTCCGGCCCGATGAGGTCAAGAGCCAAAGTGGAGGCCGCAGCGTTCGCCGCCTTCGCCAGTGCGTTTGCTAGACGCCCGCCCGGAAGTGAGGCCCCATCGGCGCTCGTCGGGAGCACACTGAGAGCGGCGAGAGCCGTCGGTCGGTGGTTGGAGATGTTCATGCGGAACAGGTTGTTCACGATGTCCTGGTTCGTCAGCGCCAGCGCGGCAGGATGGTAGTTCTTGCCGTCCCGGAACACCTCCGCCATCCACCAGAGTCGCGCGAGTGCGTGCTTGCTGTCCGGGCCCACGAACCGTTCTGACTTGGCAGCGTTGTCGGGGTTTTCCTCGTTTGCGGAGGAGCCGAAGCGCCAACGCACGAAATCAGCCGCCCAGAGGCCCAGAAAGCGCCACAGATCTCGGTTGCCAGCCTCCCGTCGCGACAGGCGCAAGGCTGCGTGCAGTCGCGGCCCGAGCCAAGAGTCGGACGCGGCCGCGCCGGCCTGACGGTAGCGACTCATCGCTTCGTCCAGAAGCACTCGGGCAGGCTCGAGCCGGTGCTCGCGCAGTCCGGGCACGGTCACCAGGTGATCGCTGACGTCGAGGTCGGCGGTGCCCAGACGGAAGGCCGGAGTGAGCCGGATCGCGGAGCTTACGCCGCCGACCGTCTTCGCATCCTCGAGCGGTGTTGCAGACCCAGTCACTTCGCTGTCTCCTTCGTCTCAGCGCCCTTCTCCAACAGAGAGATGCCCCGCCGTAGCAAAGCACTAGTTCCCACCTGCATCGCGGCGGCCGGAAGCAGTCGTTCGAGCAGCTCCCCCGACCCCTCGCCCGATCGTCGCGCCTGTACCGCCTCGATCAAGGCATCATCAGGTCCAAGGTGCGGATAAATGCGTGGGAGGAGCATCCTGAGCACCACTACCCGCCATTCCTCAGCGGGCCATTCCGGCATGCCGGTCTCAGGATCCGCCTCCACCACGTCGAGGGCCGTTACGAACATCGCCTGCCACGCGTCACTGGCGATGTTGGATCTGGTGCTGTCGTGCATCGCCTGCTCGGCGGGCGGGCGACGGCGACGGTCGCCCAGCAATGCCTCGAGACCGTCGAAGCCACTGTTGAGGTAGAGCACGGGCGCCTCGGGATCCAACCGCAGGTGGTGCGCGTCGTCTTTGAACGGCCTGAGCCCGTGCTCGGTGTCGTTGGCGAAGTCCACCCATTGCACGGCGATGCTGCCGTGTACAGGTGAGGGCGGAAGGTCGTCAAAGGAGAGCGCCCAAGTGTCGCTCGTACCCAGCGTTCGGTGGGCGACGCCGTCGACGGTGGCCGCCACCATCGCGTGCATCGTCGCCCGTCCATACCATTCGTCCCGCGCCAGAAGTACGGTGCCACGCCACCGCCCTGGAGAGTGCGCATCCTCCGCCAGCACGAGAACACGACGGGTGTTGGTGAAGCTGCAGTTCATTTGGACCGCCGCCTGCACGTCCGTCCAACCGGGATGACCCGACAGCTCTCCTGCCGGGGCCGTAACGGTGACCTCGATCGCGGCCTCCTCCCAATGGTCGGCATCCAGGTCCCTGAACGCGATCTCAGGGAGGTCTGGGTCAATGTAGTTATTCGAGAGCGGCTTGCCGTCGATGACGACCTTGTCGACGGTGAGTCGAACGTCGCCGACCAGCGTCTGGTACGGGTAGAGGGCGATCACGACCTGTTCTCCTTGTACACGCGGACGTCGACGAGCGCGGTGGCCCGGGACGCACCGACCGGGTGGGTGTCGGCCTTGGTGATACCGGTGAACCGCACCTCGCGCGAACGCGGATCGGCCGTAATGACATCGCCGGTTACCGAGCACTTGGCTTGGGCCTCCAGTAACTCCCAGACCACGGGTATCGGAGCGCCTGACTCGGTCCCGAAGCGCAAGACGGGGCTGAAACGCCACGGGGTCTCGCGGTCCGGGAGGCTGACCCGAACGTCCACGAACCATCGGCCTTCGCTGTCCGGCTGGCCTACGACGCTCTTGACCTTGGGCCGCCTGGTTGTGTCGACGGTTGGCGGCGAGATGCGGAGGAGCTCCTTGAGCGAGTCCGGCCCATCCGAGAGGTCACGGGTGGGCCGGCCCACGATATCGCGGATGGCCTTGCGAACCTCATTCTTGAAGTCCGTGAGCGCCTTGCCGTACCCGCGGGCGTACGAGTTCGACACATCCGGCGTCACCTCCCAGTTGTCGTGCTCAGGCGGCTCCGCGGCCCGGAGGAACCGGTCGGCCGCCTTATCCGATGGGTCGTCCCCTGCGGCAAGCCCTGCCAGCACCACCGCGTGGAAGCTCTTGCTCCCCATGGGGAGGCCCGCGACCGGCTCTTCGCGGATGATCATGTGGCTGCCGCGGAGGTAGGCCACCTTGTTCGCGTCCGGCTCGTCTTCGTCCGCCTCGGTGACCAGCAAGACAGCCTGGTGCTGCTGAGAGGCGTGTGCTCCGTCGGCAAGGCGCTTGGGCACCTCGAGTGTGATGCGCCGCCGGACGACGTCACCGGGATTCTGCAACGAGTCGACGGTGAGGTCGTCACGATGCGCCTTAACCATCCGAGCCTTGGCGGGAGAGTAAGAATAGGGATCCACGAGGTCGGACTTGATGGTGCTGCCGTTTCTCTCTGAACGAACGAGCGCGGTCATCATTCCCGGGTCGCCCCCGGCACGCTCGACCATGGCAGGCCAGAAGTTCTTGGCCAGCGAGGACACGAGCTGCTCGTGCATCTCCTCGATGGTCTCGATCTTGTCGTCCGGGTCGTATGCACCGACGATGAGGAAGGACGTGCCTGACTCGTCGCCGTCGCGCAAGAGGTGGGTGTCCGCCGCAAGAGCATCGTTCCCCCAGAAGGACCGGGTCACCCCGCCCCGTTCGATGTCCTTTTCGCCGTACCAGGCGGGACCAGCGTAGGCGACCGAGTCGGCTCCGCCGTCGGCTGGAAGCCTGTGCCAGGGCAGCTCCAGCCTCGCGATGAAGCGGCCCTCGCGGTAGCCCTCCTGCGCCACCGAGAGCGTGCTGTTGATGATCACCAGGGCGAACTGCGAACAGGCCCACATGACGGACTTGCCGAGCCCGTACGAGCCTCCAGCGTTGTCACCCTTGAACGAGTCCAGGATGTTGCGGACGACGGCCATATAGTTGCCCTCTTCGTACTCCGGCCCAACCAAGCCCTTCGCTCCGTAGTCCTCTACACGAAGGAGCACCAGCTTCTTCTCGTCACGTAGAGCCGCGAGACCACTCCTGATCACCCCAGCGACTTTCTGACGGGTGGCGGCCGCCGACTCGAGGTGGGGCACGAGGTCCTCGAACTTGATGGCCTCGAGGAACGCCTCGAGCTTGGCGCCAGACAATTCGATCAGCGTGTATCGGGCGCCCACGGTGGGCTGCCCAGCCTGGGCCTCATCGAGAATGTTCTGAGAGGTCTCGCGAGCGAGCGTTGCCAGACCGCCCTGGAAGGCGAAGCCAGCGGCGTTGCCGAGCTCGCGGCCTGCGTCCTGCGGCGCGGGCCGGTAGTACCACGTGCAGTCCCGCCGGTATGCCTCACGTTCTTTCGGGTCAACCGTGCGACTAACCGTGCCCAGCTCGCCGTAGGACAACCAGGCAGGGGTTACCCCCAAGAATTGGGCGATCTTGATGATGTTCGAAGCGCTCGGAGTCTTGGTTCCCGCACGCCATTGCGAGGCAGTCGCGGATGAGACCCCCACGGCCTCCGCCAGAGCTGCTTGCGTCTTGCCTTGGTTGTTGAGCTCACGATCGAGTCGCTCATGCACTTTCATTCCGGACCTCACCTTGCCAATGGTTAGTGCAACTGACTGCCATGAGCGATTCTACCCCAAAAGTTAGCCAGTGGCTAATGTTTCTCATCGGGGACCAGGCGCTGGTCCGGGCCCACCCCGATGCATCCGCCCCCACCTCGGGCGCATGATCCCCTCGTAACCATCGAAATCGGCCGGCCGCCCGCGCGCGGCGCCCAGCGCACGTGCGCGCACGACCGCCATCCGCAACGGAGGGGAGCGGATCATGGGCATGATCGACGGCAAGGAGCTCGACCCGGCCGAGGCGCCGGAGGTGCAACGGCGGGTGGTCGTGAAGGTCACCGATGCGGCGCGGCGCGAGCGGGCGCTGAGGGAGCGTCCGGGTGAGCGGCGGGCGGGGGAGCAGGAGGACGACGTCGGGCGCGAGCTGGTCGATGCAGTCGCCTACCTCGGGGATGTGCTCGCGGAGTACCAGCGGCGGGTGGCCGGGGAGGCGTACCTCGAGCCGATGGTCGGGCGCGACGAGCGGGAGCGGCTCGGGCGGGGGCGGCGGGCCCGGTTCGACGGGTACGCGGCGATCACGGTGCGGGACGAGGCATCCGCTGCCGAGCTCGCCAAGGAACTCGATGCGCGCGACGACGTCGAGACCGCCTACGTCGAGGGCGGGCCGACGCCGCCGCCGGTGAACGCGGGCGACGACCCGCGCAGCGGGAACCAGGGGTACTTGGATGCCGCGCCCGACGGTATCGACGCGCGGTGGGCCTGGGGTGCGACGGATGGCTCGGGCATCGGGTTCGTCGACCTCGAGCAGGGGTGGACGCTGAACCACGAGGACCTCGCGGCGGCCGGCATCACGATCATCTCGGGCGTGAGCCAGGCGTACCACGGGCACGGCACGGCGGTGCTCGGCGAGGTCGTCTCGGTCGACAACACGAAGGGCGGCGTGGGCGTCGCGCCAGGGGCATCCGCTCGGGTCGTGTCGCAGTACCGCACGTCGACGAGCTACAGCACCGCGGCGGCCATCATCTCGGCGGCCGACGCGATGTCGCCCGGCGACGTGCTGCTGCTCGAGGCGCAGACCACCGCGGCCGGGTCGTCGACGTCGTACCTTCCGGTCGAGGTCGAGCAGGCGGTGTTCGACGCCATCCGCGATGCGGTCGACGCCGGCATCGTGGTCGTCGAGGCGGCCGGCAACGGCGGCAACGACCTCGACGACTGGACGGATGCCTCCGGCCGCCACCTGCTGAAGGTCGGCGACGACGACTTCCGCGACTCCGGGGCGATCATGGTCGGCGCCGCGTCATCCGCCGCGCCGCACTCGCGGCTGTCGTTCTCGAACCACGGCGGCCGCGTCGACTGCTACGCGTGGGGCCAGAACGTCGACACCACCGGCGACGGATGGACCGGCACCTCGACCACGGCGTACACCGGCGGGTTCGGCGGCACGTCCGGTGCGAGCCCGATCGTCACGGGCGCCGCGGTGCTGCTGCAGAGTTGGCGGAAGGCGCGGAAGGGGCAGCCGTTCTCGCCGGGGAGCGTGCGGTCGTGGCTGTCGTCGTCGCTCAACACGCCCAGCGGCGACCCGGCCACCGACCGCATCGGGGTCATGCCCGATCTAAAGGCGATCTTCGAGCGGATCGAGTGGAACGACCGCTTCACGGGCATCGACGACCGGTTCGTGTACTGGGTGTACATCTTGTTCGGCATCATCAACGACGCGCCGGGCGTGATCTGGGTGCCGGGCAAGGGGCCGGTGCCGGTCGATCCCGACTGGCGCTCGCAGGCGGTGCGCGGGCGGCGGGAGCTGGTCGCGGCGATCGCGAAGGAGGCGCGCGCGTTCGACGGGCGGTTGACGCCGAAGCAGCTGGACCGGATCGCCGAGAAGGTGTTCAAGAACCTCGGCAGGTGAAGCGGATGGCGCGGGGGCGCCGTCATCGGCATCCATCGAGCGCGTCGGCGGCGCAGCGTGTGTCGGTCAGTCGCGTACCAGCTCGACGAGACTCGCGAGCTCGGGGAAGCTGCGCGAGACGGTGACCCAGAGCGCGTCGGCGTCGACGCGGTCGTAGTGGTGGACCACGAAGTCGCGGTTGCGCGCCGCCTGCGACCAGAGCGGGTCGCTGAAGCGTGACGGATCGGCGGCGACGAGGCGCTTCGCGAGATCGCCCACACGATTCGACAGCGCCTCGAAGGCCAGGGGGATCGCGGGGTCGCGGTCGAAGTCGTCGCGCCCACGGGCGACGAGCGACGAGGCGGTCTCGAGCGTCGCGGCGAGGTCGTCGAGCCAGCGGTCGATGCGGTCAGCCGGCCTCACAGGTCGATGGCCTCGGCCAGCACGGCGTGATCGCGCTCCGGGTCGAGCGAGCGACGCGACACGACGTCGACGGGGCGCTCGAGCAGCAACTCGAGGTCGAGTTCGAACTGGGCGAGGTCGAACAGCGAGGCGTCGGGGTCGGGGTCGACGAGGAGGTCGATGTCGCTGACGGGAGCTTCGTCGCCGCGCGCGACCGAGCCGAACACCTGCACCGAGCCGATGCGATTCGCGCGGGCGAGGCGCTCGATGAGTTGCTTGCGGCGGTGGAGGAGGTCGAGCACGGGCTCGGGTCGGTGCGCGGCGGAGGAGGAGCGTTCGCTCAGCGCGGCGTACGGCAGGAGCACGGCCTCCGGCTTCCGATGCGACCCGATGACGACCGGCTTGGCCTCGGCTCCCTGCGCACGGAACCCGCGGAGGAGGCGCGACAATCCGGCGCGCGCCTCGGCGACCGGCACGACGGGGGTGCCGGTGAGGTCGTCGAGCGGGACGGGCTGCATGCCCTGATCATATCGAGTCTGTACAGAAAGCTGTACAGATTTACGACCGACGCGTCGCGTGGTCCGGCGCCGTGCTCCACAGCGCCCACGCCACGAGCACCGGCTGCAGGAACAACCGCAGGAACCTCGCCCGGTCGGTCCGCATGAGCGGCACTGAGCGTCCGGTGCGCCAGTGGTGGACGTTGCCCGGGAACACCGCCACGAAGAACGCCGCGATCGCGAGGCCGACGCGCCGGCGCTCGCGGGGGAGGGCGACCGCGGCCGTGCCGAGCAGGATCTCGGCCGCGCCCGACGCGATCACGACGGCATCCTTGTCGGCCGGCTCGCTCGCCACCCAGTCGGGCACCGCGATGCGGAACCCCTTCCGCGCCCAGAACAGGTGCGGGCGATCGAGCGGATGACGCTGAGCGCGTCGGGTCGGCGGGGGCGGCGTGATCGATCAGGCCGTCGGCTGCGGGTCGGCATCGGGCCAGTCTGGCACCGTCGCGGTCACGCACTCCGCGCTAGCTTCGCGCCGCCGCCTTCCCCTTCCCCTTCCCCTTGCCCGGGCCGCCCGAGGCCTTCGCGCCCGGCGGCGTCGCCATCAGCCGCTCGACCGCCTTCGACATGGCCGTGCCTCGCAGGCCGTCGAGCTGCTTCTCGATCGAACGCAGGTCCGTGCGCAGCTCCGGGTCTTCGGTGCGCGAACGGAGTCTGCGCACGACCCTGAGCCCGGCGTCCACCTCGTCGTCCGTCAACTTCGCGGCGTCGTCCTTCGTGAGGGCCGATGCGCGCTTGACGAGTTCCGCCGTCTCCGACAGCAGTTCACGGTCGCCGAGCATGGCCACGAGGGCGGGCGCCTGGACGCGCTCGAACAGCGAGATCCACTCGCGGCCCGCGTCCGTCGTCGACAGGAGCTTGTCCCGCACCTTCTGGAGCGCCTTCACCTCCGTCTGAGCGCGGAAGAACTGGATGCCGATGAGCTCGATGGCGCAGATGCTCTGCTGGAGCAACGCCACCATCCCGGACTTGGCGTCGCGGATGATCGGCCGCGGGTCCGCCGGGTGGAAGGACTCCTCCGGGGTCCCGACCCACGGCCCGGTCTCGAACGTGAACCCGTACGTCTTGTCCAGCGCCGAACTGGCGATGTGGCGGCTGTAGACGTAGTCGCTCCAGGTGCCCGTGGTCGGATAGAGGCCGACGCTCGGCTCACTCGTGTACGTGCGCCCCCGAACGGCCGCGATCGCGTCGCGGATCCGGACGCCGACCGTCTGGAACCGCTGGAGGTCGCGCGGCGACATGTACTCCTGGTAGCCCGCGACCTGGATCCCCTTGCACTTCGGCTTCGGGAGCGTCGTGAAGCGCTTCTTCGGGTCGGTCGTCTGGGTCGGGGCGTGACCCCAGGGCCACAGGATGAGTTCGGAGTACGAGTGCACGTCGGCGAACGTCGCGATCCGATGCGTGTCGAGGAGATGCTTCACGTTCCGTGTCTCGGGCTCACTGAACGCGCTCGGCCCGACATACGTATCGGCGCACGGCGAGCACGACGTCTGGCCCGCCGTGACGCCCCACATGAAGTCGGCGTTCCGGTTGAGGTCCACGCCCATGCACGACGTGCCGGCGTTCGTCGCACGGTTCTTGCGCCACATGTCGTCGACCGTCAGGACATGCGTGCGCCCGTCGGGATTCGCGCACGGCACCATCCAGATGTCGAGGGCCTCGAGGATCAGCTTGATGTCGGACGCCGGCCACGTCTTCCCGCCGTACACGAGGTCCTTCTTCGTGGCGTAGCTGACGAAGAGGTCGACGGCGAGTTCGACGATCGCGTCGGGGTTCATGAGCTCGCGAGCGTGGGTGCCGCCGACGAGCAGCACGCCGCGACGCTCCGGGCCGGTTCCGGCGCGGAGGCGGAGCGCGTACACCGGGCGGCCCTGCACGGATGGCTCCGGCAGCTTGATCCGCGTGAAGTACGACGGGAACCAGTTCGCGAGGAACTGCATCTGCGAGTCGAGTTGGGCGACGGTCCGGTACATCAGCTCTGCTCCTCTCGCGCAATGCCCGCGACGCGTTCCGCGAGCCACCGTTCAGCCTCGTCATCCGTCTGGACCAGGCCGGGGTCGAGCGGCGCGATCGGCACCGTTCGGAACACGCGCACCTCGTACCCGCGACGCACGAGCTCTCCGAGCTCATCCGCGGTGATGAGCACGCGGACTCCGCCCTGCGGATCCGGAATGCGGTCGAGATCGAGGTCGGCCACGCGCGAGAGCGCGACGTCCTGAACCCCCGGATGAACCGTCGCCTCGAAGCGTTCGCCTTCGGGTCGACCGAGCGCGTCAGCACCCTTGGATCGGCTGGCCATGAGACTCCCCCTTGTGTCCACGGCTCGCCCGACGTGCCCGTGGGCACGTCGAACGGGCTCCCCCCCAGAACCCTCCGGCCCGGAAGCTACTCGCTCCGGCTCCGCGCCGCAAGGCTCGAACGGGCGGAGCGGTGCGGGTCGTGCGGAGGAGGCTCCGCACGACCCGCACCAGTGCGCGTCCCGAACGAGCTCAGACCAGCGCGGCCTCCCGCTTCGCGGCCTCGAGCCGCCCGAGCCGCTGCCAGGTCTCGACGACCGTATCCGGGTTGAGCGAGATCGACGAGATGCCCTGCGACATCAGCCACTCGGCGAAGTCGGGGTGGTCGCTCGGGCCCTGGCCGCAGATGCCGACGTACTTGCCGCGCGAGACGCACGCCTCGATCGCCATGCTCAGCATCTTCAGCACCGCGGGGTCGCGCTCGTCGAAGACGCGGGCCATCTCGGCCGAGTCGCGGTCGACGCCGAGGGTGAGCTGGGTGAGGTCGTTCGAGCCGATCGAGAAGCCGTCGAAGTGGTTGAGGAACTCGTGCGCGAGCACGGCGTTGCTCGGCACCTCGCACATCATCACGACCTGCAGGCCGTTCTGGCCGCGGACCAGGCCGTTCTCGGCGAGCGCCGCGATGACGGCCTCGGCCTCGGCGATCGTTCGGACGAACGGGATCATGATCTTCACGTTCGTCAGGCCCATCTCGTCGCGCACGAACTTCAGCGCCTGGCACTCGAGGTCGAAGCACTCCCGGAACCCCGGCGACACGTAGCGCGACGCCCCGCGGAACCCGAGCATGGGGTTCTCCTCGTCGGGCTCGTACCGGTCGCCGCCGATCAGGTTGGCGTACTCGTTCGACTTGAAGTCCGACATCCGCACGATCACCGGGCCGGGCGCGAACGCGGCCGCCAGCGTCGAGACACCCTCGGCGACGCGCTTGACGAAGAAGTCGCGCGCGCCGGCGTACGGCGCGATGCGCTTGCGGATCTCCGTCGCCACCTCGGGCGCCTGGTCGTCGACGTCGAGCAGCGCCTTCGGGTGGATGCCGATCTGCCGGTTGATGACGAACTCGAGGCGGGCCAGTCCGATGCCGTCGTTCGGGGTCTGCGCGAAGTTGAACGCCTGCTCGGGGGTTCCGACGTTCATCATCACCGAGGTCGGGATCTCGGGGAGGTCGCCGAGGTCGGTGTACTCGATCGAGTAGTCGAGCGTGCCGTCGTAGACGAACCCCGTCTCGCCCTCACCGCACGAGACGGTGACCTGCTGACCCTCGACCAGGGTCGAGGTGCCGTCGCCGGTGCCGACGACGGCGGGCACGCCGAGTTCGCGGGCGATGATCGCCGCGTGACAGGTGCGGCCGCCGCGGTTGGTGATGATCGCCGACGCCATCTTCATCACCGGCTCCCAGTCGGGGTCGGTCATGTCGGCCACGAGCACGTCGCCGGGGTTGAACTCGTGCATGTCCTCGATCGATGAGAGCACGCGCGCCGGGCCAGCCCCGATCTTGTGGCCGATCGCGCGCCCCTCGGTGACGACCGTGCCGCGCTCGCCGAGGACGAACCGCTCGGTGCGGCCCGTGCGACGGGCGACCACGGTCTCGGGGCGGGCCTGCACGATGTACAGGCGGCCGTCGACGCCGTCCTTCGCCCACTCGATGTCCATCGGCCGGCCGTAGTGCTGCTCGATGCTGACCGCGTAGCGGGCGAGCTCCTCGATCTCGGCGTCGTTGAGGCTGAAGCGTCGCGCCTCGGGCGGGGTGACCGGCACGAACTCGACGGTGCGGCCCACGTGCTTCGACTTCGTGTAGATCATCTTCGTGGCCTTCTCGCCGACCGTGCGCTTCAGGATGGCGGGGCGGCCCGCGTTCAGCGCCGGCTTGTAGACGACGAACTCGTCGGGGTTCACCGCGCCCTGCACGACGCCCTCGCCGAGCCCGTACGCCGACGTGATGAGCACCGCGTTCGAGAAGCCCGACTCGGTGTCGATCGTGAACATCACGCCCGACGAGGCGAGGTCGCTGCGCACCATCCGCTGGATGCCCACAGACAGCGCGACATCGAGGTGCGCGAAGCCGTGGTGCACGCGGTACGAGATCGCGCGGTCGTTGTAGAGCGACGCGAAGACCTCGTGCACGGCCTGCAGGATCTGGTCGATGCCGCGGATGTTGAGGAACGTCTCCTGCTGGCCGGCGAAGGAGGCGTCGGGCAGGTCCTCGGCGGTCGCGCTCGAGCGGACGGCCCACGAGACCGGGTCGGCCGGGTCCTCGCCCTCGGTGAGGCGCGCGTAGGCGTCGCGGATCTCGGCCTCGAGCTCGTCCTGGAGGGGCGTCGCGATGATGTCCTCGCGGATGGTGCGGCCGGCGCGGGCCAGGGCCAGCGTGTCGGAGCTGTCGAGCCCGAGGAGGGTCGCGGCGATCCGGTCCTCGAGCCCGGTCTGGGCGAGGAAGGTGCGGAACGCGTCGGCCGTGGTCGCGAACCCCTCGGGCACGTTCACGCCGGCGGCGCCGAGGTTGTGGATGAGTTCACCGAGTGAGGCGTTCTTGCCGCCCACCTTGCCGATGTCGTCGAGGCCGAGGTCGGAGAGCCAGAGGATGTTGGTGGTCACGGTGGACTCCCTTTCGATGTCGTGAGGCGTCAGGACCGGCGGGTGATGCCGGTGAATCGAGATTGCCTCACGGCTCGACGGCGGCTGCGCCAAATCGGCGCGAAAGAATCGCGAGATTTACTCGAATCGTGCGGTGCCGACGACCTTGATTCGGCGATTCATGCAAGAACGCGTGAATGTTTCGTGCGTATGACGCCCTGCTGGGCGTCGAGGCGCCTGGTGCGCTCAGCTCCGCTCAGCCGGAGCGGCCTCGCGCAGCATCCGGAATTCGTGCCGGCCGAGCAGCCGCAGCACCCACTCGGCCGGCGGGCCGAACGCCCGGAGGCCGGCATCCGTCGCCATCGGCTCGGGAGCGCCGACCACGACCTCGCGACGTTTCCAGACGATCGTGCCGCCGCCGGCGGCGATGAGGTTGCGGTACCAGTTCACCTCGTCGCCGTAGGTGAGCTCGGCGGCGAAGCCGCCCGGCACGCGCGCCAGGATGAGCGGCGTCTCGTACGTGCGGCCGCTCTTCCGGCCGACGGTGCGCACGATCGAGAACGGTGGGATGCCGCGGCGCGCCATGCCCGCCGTGACGTGGTTCAGCGTGTGCTTGATGAAGGTGAGCCATCCGCGCTTGAATCGTCCCATCGCCATGCCCCGAACGTACGACGCTCGCGCGTCGACGTCGAGGATCCGGCGGGGCGCCGCGCGGCAGCCCTACCGATGCAGGTGCGCCGGCTGCCCCGTCGCGCCGCGGATGTCCTTCTCCGCGGTGTGCAGCATGCGCTCGGCGAGGTTGCGCAGCGCGCGCGACACGGCGAGCTCGTCGCCGATCTCGGGCACGCTCGGATCGAGCGGATTGCGCTGCGCGTGGCCGTCGCCGGTCACGTCCATCCCTGCTGGAGTGTGCAGGCTGACGTGCGCCCAGGTGCTGTCTTCTTGCTCGTCGATGTCGACGGTGACGCTCCACTGCTTCGTCGCAGTCATGGAACTCACCACCCTCCCGGTCGGTTCCACGGCCAGCGTAGGCCGGGTCGGCGCGGGCGGCGGCGAGTCCGTGCAAGGTGTCCACCCCGCCGTGCGGCGAGGCGAGTATGCAGGATGAGGCGAGTGATGGGCGCCCACGAGGATGGATGGCGCGCGTCATCCCGCAGACGCGCCGCGCCGCGCCGCGACGCGCGACCAGGCACCCCGGCTATCGCACGAGCCCGATCGCCAGCCCGTCCCACCCCTTCGCGCCGACGGTCTGCAGCGCCGTGGCATCCACCCTCGGGTCGCTGCCGAGCAGCTCGAGGCCGCGCCGCGTGCCGACCACCATCGGGTCGACGCTGCCCGCCTCGGCGACCTCGCCCCCGCGGCCGATGTTGTCGACGACGATGACCGTGCCGGGGCGTCCCAGCCGGATCGCCCAGTCGAGGTAGAGCGCGTTCGACTCCTTGTCGGCGTCGATGAAGACGAGGTCGAAGGGCTCGCCCGCGTCGGCGCGGCCGCGTTGGGCGAGGTGCTCGGCGAGACGCGGCAGGGTGTCGGCGGCGCGGCCCACGATGATCTCGACGCGGCTCGCGACATCCGCTCGCTCGAGGTTGCCGCGGGCCACGTCGGCGTGCCGTTGCTCGAGCTCGAGCGTCACCACGACACCGTCAGGGCGGATGCCCCGGGCCAGGTGGATCGTCGAGTAGCCGCCGAGCGTGCCGATCTCGAGCACCCGTCGGGCCCCCGTCATGCGGGCGAGCAGCTCGAGGAGCCTGCCGGCGAGCGGGGTGACCTCGATCGCGGGGAGGCCGGCGGCGAGGGAATCACGGCGGGCGGCGGTCAGTGCGGGATCGTCGTCGAGGAGCGTCGCGGCGAGGTAGTCGTCGACGCGGCGCCAGTTGGCGAGGGTGGAGTCGGCCATGGGGTCAGCCTCGTCGGCGACGCGCAGGTCGTCAACGGGGTGCGCCTCGTCGCCGTCACGTCCGATTCCCGCCACCGATCTCCGCGCCGGCGGGTGCGCAGCGCGCGAGAATCGACGCATGCCCCGCCGCCACGCCACGCTCCGCACGTCGCTCGGCGACCTGCTGGTGGTCGCCGACGCCGACGCCGACGGGCTCGCCGGCCTGTACTTCCCGGGCCACTGGCATCCGCCCGCCGCCGACTCGCTCGGCACCGAGGTCGACGCGCGGGGCGACGAGCTCTTCAGCCGCCTCGGCGCCGAGCTCGACGAGTACCTCGCGGGACGCCGCATCCGCTTCGACCTGCCGCTGGCGCCGACGGGGGACGACTTCCAGCAGGCGGTGTGGGGGATGCTGCGCGAGATCCCGTACGGCTCGACCGTCACCTACGGCGAGCTCGCGCTCCGCCTCGGCGACCGGAACCTCGCCAGGCGCGTCGGCGGGGCCGTCGGGCGGAATCCGATCAGCATCCTCGTGCCGTGCCACCGCGTGGTCGGCGCCGACGGATCGCTCACCGGCTACGCCGGCGGGCTCGAGCGCAAGCGCCGGCTTCTCGAGCTCGAGGGCGCCGAGGTCGTCGCGCAGCGGCGTCTGTTCTGAGGGCGCCGGCGCGGCCGCACAGCCGCGAGTCGCGGTCGTCCTGGCGGGTATGCAGGATGAGCCGGGTGACCCACGGCTCGGCTCGTCCTGCGTATACGTCCCGCCCGGACCCGGTCGGTGCTCATCGATGCTCGTCGTGAGTGGCTTCACACATACGACCCGGCAGGTCGCTCGGATGTGACATCCGGTCACTGGAGCAGTGGCGCGATGAGCGCCGCAGGCACGAAGAAGGGAGGCCGATCCGACCTCCCGCTTCCAGGATATCGCCGACCCCCCGTCTTGCCACAAGGCCCCGGTCAGGGCGCAGAATGGTCCGCCTCGACCGATCGGAGCCCACGTCCGTGACCACTGCCGGAACCCGCACTGCCTTCGACCTGCCCGACCGCCTCGCCGTCAAGGCCGGCCCCGACCTGATCGCGGACGACGATGCGCACTTCGCCCGCATCGCCGAGAGCCTCGACGACGCGATCGCCGACCTCGGCGCGCGCCTCGACCGCGTGCGCCGCGCCCCGGGCCGCTCCGGCCACGCCGCGCTGGAGCGCGACCTCGAGGTGCACCGCCTCGCCGCGCGCCTGAAGACCCTCCGACGATTCAGCCTCGACCTGTGCCTCGGCCGGATCGTGCCCGCGACGGCGGGCGCGGCCGGTGCCGGCGGTGCCGAGCGCGCGGCGCGGTCCGCCGAGCCCGTGTACATCGGACGGCTCGGGCTCACCGACCGCGACGGTCGGCGCCTCCTGGTCGACTGGCGCGCGCCCGCCGCCGAGCCGTACTTCGCGGCGACCCACGCCGACCCGATGGGGGTGGCGAGCCGACGCCGCTACCGCTGGACGCGGGGCCGCGTCACCGACTACTGGGACGAGGTCTTCACGCCCGGCGTATTCGACGCCGACGCCGACGCCGACGCCGACGCCGGAGCCGGAGCTGCCGCCGTCGCCCTCGACGACCAGTCGGCGTTCATCGCGAGCCTCGGCAGCAGCCGGTCGCCGCGCATGCGCGACGTGCTGAGCACCATCCAGTCCGACCAGGACGCGATCATCCGCGCCGGCTCGGCCGGCGCGCTCGTCGTCGACGGCGGTCCGGGGACGGGCAAGACCGTCGTCGCGCTGCATCGCGCCGCCTACCTCCTCTATGAGGACCCGAGGCTCCGCGGTCATCGCGGCGGGCTGCTCGTCGTGGGTCCGCACGAGCCGTACCTCGCCTATGTCGCCGACGTGCTGCCGAGCCTCGGCGAGGAGGGTGTGCAGACCTGCACGCTCCGCGACCTGGTTCCGGATGGCGCCTCCGCCGCCGTCGAGACCGACCCGGTCTCCCTTCGGTTGAAGTCCTCGACTCGGCTCGTCGACGCCGTCGAGCGCGCGGTCCGGTACTACGAGGAGCCGCCGAGCGAGGAGCTGCTGGTCGAGACGCCGTGGTGCGACATCCGCGTCGCCGCGGGCGACTGGGCACTCGCGTTCGATGCCGCCGCTCCGGGCAGCACGCACAACGAGGCGCGCGACGAGGTGTGGGGCGACCTGCTCGACCGCCTCGTCGAGCAGGTCGACGAGCGGGACGCCCCGTCGGCGCAGGTCCGCACCTGGCTCGCCCGCAGCGCCGAGCTGCGGACCGCGTTCCGTCGGGCCTGGCCCGTGCTCGACCCGGCGGGCGTCGTCGCCGACCTGTGGTCGGTTCCCGCCTACCTCCGGTGGTGCGCCCCGTGGCTCGCGTCCGACGAGGTCGACGCGCTGCAGCGTGCCGACGCGCGCGCGTGGACGACGGCCGACCTGCCGTTCCTCGACGCCGCCCGGCTGCGGATCGGCGACCCCGAGGCATCCGCCCGCCGGCGTGCGCGCGAGGCGGCGCTCGCCCGTCGCCGTCAGCGCATGGACGACGTGGTCGACTACCTGATCGGCGCCGACGACAGCGAGCTCGGGCTCATGTCGATGCTGCGGGGTGACGACGCCGCGGTCTCGCTCGTGGACGAGGCCGAATTGCCCGCCCTCGACCGTGACGAGCTCGCCGGCCCGTTCGCCCATGTCATCGTCGACGAGGCCCAGGAGCTGACGGATGCCGAGTGGACGATGCTCCTGCGCCGCTGCCCGTCGCGCAGCCTCACGATCGTGGGCGATCGCGCGCAGGCGCGGCACGGGTTCACCGAGTCGTGGGAGGAGCGGCTCGGGCGTCTCGGCTTCCGCGACGTCGACGTCGCGCCGCTGACGATCAACTACCGCACGCCGACCGAGGTCATGGCGGAGGCGGAGCCCGTGATCCGCTCGGCGATCCCCGACGCGAACGTGCCGACCTCGGTGCGCAGCACCGGCGTGCCGGTGACCCGCGCCCGGGTCTCGGAGCTCGGGTCGATCGTCGACGGATGGCTCGCCGCGAACGCCGACGGGATCGCCGCCGTCATCGGTGAGGCCGGCGCGGTGGCCGCGACCGCGAGGCCCGTGTCCGCGGACGCGCCGTCGCGGGTGCGCTCGCTGACGCCCGAGCTCGCGAAGGGGCTCGAGTTCGACCTCGTCGTGCTCGTCGAGCCCGAGCGGTTCGGCGACGGGATCGAGGGCGCGGTCGACCGGTACGTCGCGATGACGCGTGCGACGCAGCGGCTCGTCATCCTGACCGACGGGGATGCCGTCGCTCTCTCGAGCCGAGGCGGTGCGAATGCAGGATGAGCCGCCTCATGCTCGTGCCGCGGCATCCATGACCCGGCTCATCCTGCGAACGCGGCGCACCCGACCGGATGATCGCCCTCGGCGAACGACGGGTCCAAAGTCTTAGCACTCTCCATGCCGGAGTGCTAATCTCGGATCAAGTTGAGCCAAGGTGACTCAACTCTGGATCTCTTGAGAGGAGACGCTCATGGCAATGAGCTGGGACCCGTTCCGCGACCTCGACCGTCTCGCGGCGAGCATGATCGACTCGAGCCGAGGGCCGCGCATGATGCCGATCGACCTGCACCGCGACGGCGACCACTACGTCCTGTCCGCCGACCTGCCCGGGGTCGACCCCGGCTCGATCGACATCGACGTCGACGGCCAGCTGATGACCATCCGCGCCGAGCGCACGCTGCGCAACGACGAGAACGTCCGGTGGCTCGTGCACGAGCGGCCGAGCGGATCGTTCCTGCGTCAGCTCACCCTCGGCGAGGGCATCGACACCACCGGCATCAGCGCCCACTACGACAACGGCGTACTGAGCGTCATCATCCCGGTCTCCGAGCGCGCCAAGCCGCGCAAGGTCGAGGTGCGCTCCGCGGCGGACGACGTCGTGACGCCCGAGGTCACCTCCAGCGGGAGCTGACGCGGCGCGGCCGGCGAGCTTCGCCGGGCGGGCCGGCGGGCAGGCGGGGCGGATGCTGCGGCGTCCGCCCCGCTGCGGTGCGCGCACGAGTTCGCCGAACCGCGCGCAAGGGGGCAGCGGAGAATCGGTCGAAGCCGTACGATCGGCGTACGCGCGAGCCCGCGCCACCCGACCGCCACCGAATCCCGACCCCGCGACGCCCAGCAGTTCCGCCGAGACGACGCCCCCGATCCCCTCGGAGCATCCCGTTGAGAGCCCCCGCCGATGACGAGCCCATGCCCGACTTCGGCGAGCCCCGGGACGACGCCGACGACGCTCGGGCCGGCGGCCGCCGATCGCGCGCGGACCGGGCCGCCGACGAGGGCGCCGCGGTCGAGCGCGATCGCTGGGCCATGCGCGCGAGCGCGCATCCGGGGCGTCGGCCGCGTCGCCGAGCCGCGGCCATCACGTTCGATCCCGCCGACCACCAGGACCCCGACCGGCGCCGGTACTTCCTGAGCTCGCTGCAGCCGAGCGGCGACTACGAGGCCGTCATCGTCGCGATCACCGACGGCTCGAGCCGCCGGTATTTCAGCTCGCGCGACGGCTCGCACTTCATCGAGGTCGACGAGCTCTCGTTCGAGCAGCGCCGCAAGTCCGGCTCGCGCTCGATGCTCGAGATCGGCGAGCACGAGTTGCGCGAACTCGAGGGCGCGCTCATCTTCGTCCGGCCGCTCGACGGTCGCGACCCGATCGCCGAGGTCGCCGCGGCGAAGCAGGCATCGCTCGAGGCGACGCGTCCGATGGCGATCGTGCCGGTGGCCGCGGCCGAGGCGGTGGCGGCGTCGACGGCGGATGAGGCGACGACGGATGGCGCGACCGACGACGCGACGGCGGATGACGCGTCGACGGCCGACGAGCCGAACGACGACGACGCGGCCCTCGTGCCCGCGCCGAGCGACGAGGAGGCACCGGTCGACGACCCGGTGCCGGCGGCCGAGGGCGACGAGTCGAGCGCCGCACCCGATGCGAGGGCGGATGACGTGACCGACGACGGCGCGGCCGATTCGGCGCTCGCCTGGGCGGACGAGTCGACCGCTCCCGCGGACGAGACCTCCGAACCGCAGGAGCCGGGGCCGCGTCGGTCGACCTTCGAGCCGGTTGCTCCGGGCGCTCCACCGGATCCGGAGTCGAGCGACTCCGCCGAGGCATCCGTCGTGGGGGTGTTCGACCCGATCGAGGCTCCGCCGATCCCTCCGATCGCGCCGGCACCGCGGTACGTGTCCGAGTCCGTCGAATCCGCGGAGCCAGTCGAGTCCATCGAATCCGCGGAGGCGGATCCCGGGCCGCTCCGGGCTCCGGAACCCGAACCGGCACCCGCGCCGGCCGCGGCCCGACGGACCGCACCGCTCTCCACGCTCGACGCGGTGGCGCAGGTCGCGCTCGCGAAGGGCATCGCGTTCGCCGCGCACCGCGGGCAGCTCGACAAGAGCGGTACGCCGTACATCGACCATCCGGGCCGCATCGCCGAGCGATTCGACCCCGTGACCGACCCGATCGCGGCGGCGGCCGCCTGGCTGCACGACGTGCTCGAGGACACGCCGCTCACCTCGCGCGAACTGTTCGAGGCGGGGGTGCTGCTCGAGATCGTGGGCGTCGTCGAGCTCCTGACCCGCCGGCCCGAGGTCTCGCCCGACGAGTACTACGCGCGCATCCGGCGGCATCCGGTCGCGCTTCGCGTCAAGCTCGCCGACATCGACGACAACACCGCGCCGTGGCGGCTGCGCCGGCTCGAGTTCGCCAAGCAGCAGCGCCTCGCCGAGAAGTACCGGCACGCGCGCCGAGCGCTCGGCGTGGACTGAGGGAGCTCCGGGACCTTCGCCCCGTGCGGTGCCCGCCCGCGCGCGAGTAGTGTGTGCTCCGCGTCCGGCCGAGCCGTGAGACAAGAGCGGGAGCACCGGGTTTCAGGCGGCCTTCCCTTCGGGGCTGCGCCAAGCAGAGCACGGCTGGTCCCACCCGCCGCCGGACGCCACGGAGGAGCGCCCTGCGCGCCGGAGCCGCCGCGCCGGGCGCCGTCGACATCGACCACGGGCCGCGCGGACGACGTGCCCGCGCGGCGTGCCGTCGGGGTCGGTCGAATCGCTCATGTCGCGCCTCCTTGGTTCGGGTCCGGGCGAGTTCACGGCACCGAGATCTCCTCGACCGTGCGCCCGGTCGTGAGGTCGGGCAGCGTGCGGGCGATGTCGGCCTGCGCGATGATGCCGACCAGGTCGTGCCCGTCGATGACGGGCAGCCGGCGGATCTGGTGGTGCTGCATCATCCGCGGCGCTTCGCGTATGTCGTCATCGGCGCCGATCGTCACGGGCTTGCCCTCGGCGAGGGTTCCCGCGGTCATGCTGCCGGGATCCGCGCCTTCGGCGAGGCACTTCACGACGATGTCGCGGTCCGTGAGCATGCCCATCAGCTTCGAGTCGTTGCCGCAGATCGGCATCGACCCCACGTCGAGGTCGCGCATGATCCGAGCGGCTTCGACGAGGTTCTGGTCCTCGTTCACGCAGGTCGGGTCCGGGCTCATGATGTCGCGTGCCACGGTCATGTCTTCGTCCCTTCCACGATCGTCGGTCCCACGATCGTCGGTCGCGATCGTCCGGGCAGGCTACGCGGCGATTCCCGCCGCGGCACGGGGGTTGACGATCGGGTCGCTCGCGCCCACCATGGCCGGGGCCCCGCGAGTCCCGTCGCCGGAGCCCCGCCGCCCGCGAGTCCCGTCGAATGGCGACCAGCGCCGCCGTTGCGCGGGACTCGCGCGGAGCGGCGCGCCGCCGCGGCCCCGGCGCAGCGTGAACCGCGCGTCAGGCGGATGCCGCAGCATCCGCCCGATCGAAGACGAGCACGCGCAGCAGCAGCTCGAGCGAGTGCTGCACCCGCTCGTCGGGCCAGCCCTCCGGGTCCTCGACGGACTTCACCTCGTAGCCGCGGCAGTAGAGGTAGAGGATGTCGGCGATGCGCGCGGCCTCGGCGCGATCGGCGGCACGGGCGCTCTCGAGGAACGAGGCGTACGTGGCATCCGTCACCGACCGCAGCAGGTGGTACGCGCGGTCGTGGCCGGCGCGCACGTCGGCGATGACCTCGATCCAGAGGCTGCGGAACACCGACTCCTCGGGGGAGGAGGTGCACATCCAGCGCGTGAGGGCGGCGAGCCGCTCGACGCCGAGCAGGCCGCCGAGTTCGTCGCGACGTTCGTCGTCCCAGCGGCCACGGGCGAGTTCGAGCGCGTTCGCCATGAGCTCGGCGCGGCTCGGCACGAAGTGCGTGATGAACGCGGTCGAACGCCCGAGCCGTTCTGCGACCGCGCGCAGGGTGACGGCGTGCGTGCCGCGTTCCTGCGCGACGGCGACGGTCGCCCGCGCGATCTCGGCGAGGCGTTCAGCGGTGTCGACTTCGGCCGGCAACGGCGGCTCCCTTCGGCCTGGGCGGATGCCGCGGGGTGCGCGGCGCACGTGCGCGTGCCGGGTCTCGGTCCGACGCCGGCAGGAGCGCGGGGCGGATGCCGCGACATCCGCTCGTTGACATCCCGACGGGCACCACACTAACGTCGCTGCAGGCGTTGTCAAACAGTGTTTGAAAAAGATGGAGGGCACGTGGCCGCGAGCAGCGAGGTCGTGAACGGGGTCTCGAACGGCGGAGTCTCGTTCTGGATGCAGCAGGTCGGCGTGCCCGCCGAGCGCCCGCCGCTCGCGGGCGACCTCGACGTCGACGTCGCGATCGTCGGCGGCGGCTACACCGGACTCTGGACCGCGTACTACCTCAAGCGCGACCAGCCCGACCTCCGCATCGCGGTGCTCGAGCAGCGCTTCGCCGGGTTCGGCGCGTCGGGCCGCAACGGCGGATGGCTCACCAACTCGGTCACGGGCGGCCGCGAGCAGTACGCGGAGAGCCACGGGCGCGATGCCGCGATCGCGCAGCAGCGCGCGCTCAACGAGACCGTCGACGAGGTCATCCGCGTCGCGGCCGCCGAGGGCATCGACGCCGGCATCCACAAGGGCGGTGAGCTCGAGGTCGCGACCGCCCCGGCCCAGCTCGCGCGCCTGCGCGCCGCCGCCGCGGCCGAGCGCGAGTGGCCGTCGACGGACGTCGAGGAGCTCGACGCCCGCGACACCGCGGCCCGGGTCAACGTGTCGGGCGTGCTCGGCGGGCTGTGGCATCCGCACTGCGCCCGCGTGCACCCCGCGAAGCTCGCGCTCGGGCTCGCCGCGGCCGTCGAGCGCCTCGGCGTGACCATCTTCGAGGCCACGCGCGTGACCGAGATCGTGCCCGGCGAGGCGCGCACCGAGCACGGCACCGTGCGCGCGGCGCATGTCCTGCGCGCCACCGAGGGATTCACGCCGAACCTCGCCGGCGAACACCGCACGTGGCTGCCCATGAACTCGTCGATGATCGTGACCGAGCCGCTCGCAGCATCCGCCTGGGACGAGATCGGCTGGAACGGCCGCGAGACCCTCGGCGACTTCGCGCACGTCTACATGTACGCCCAGCGCACCGCCGACGACCGCATCGCGTTCGGCGGTCGCGGCGTGCCCTACCGCTACGGCTCGCGCGTCGACGTCGACGGCGCCACCCAGCCGCGCACCATCGAGAGCCTCACCGCGCTGCTGCACCGGTACTTCCCGATGACGACGGATGCCGCGATCGAGCACGCCTGGGCGGGCGTGCTCGGCGTGCCGCGCGACTGGGCCGCGACCGTCGGCCAAGACCAGGCGACCGGACTCGGCTGGGCCGGCGGCTACGTCGGCACGGGCGTCACCGCGACGAACCTCGCGGGGCGCACCCTCCGCGACCTCGTGCTCGGCCGCGACACCGAGCTCACCCGCCTGCCGTGGGTGAACCACCGCGCGAAGCGCTGGGAGGTCGAGCCGCTCCGGTGGCTGGCCGTCCAGGCCATCTACACCGCCTACCACGCCGCCGACCGCGCCGAGCTGCGCGGCCGCGCCACGACGTCGCCGATCGCGAAGGTCGCCGACCTCGTCGCCGGGCGCTGAGAGTTCGTCCCCACCCCGAATCGTTCGCGCATGAGAATTCGGACATGGGGCCGCTGTGCGGCCGCATCGGGCGGATTCTCATGCACGAACTGCCACGCCTGAGAGAGGAACCCGTGTCCGTGACTCCTGAATCGAAGGACCGAGCGGATGCCGCGGCATCCGGCTCGCCCGCGCCTGTGCCGACGATCGCCGCGACCCGACCACTCGATCTCGACCTCGGTGCGCCCGCGCCCAAGCCGACCGCGCTGACCCGGGTCGTGCTCGAGGCGAGCGCGTCGATCTGGGCGGCCTCCGGCCTCGACGTCGGCTACTGGGAATGCACGCCCGGCCGCTTCACCGCCGTGCGCGACGGCTACACCGAGGTCTGCCAGCTCCTCGCCGGCCGCGTGACCATCGAGGTCGACGGTGCGGCGCCGGTCACCCTGTCGGCGGGCGACACCCTCGTGATGCCGAGCGGATGGCGAGGGGTCTGGGACGTGCACGAGACGGTCCGCAAGCTGTACGTGATCGTCGACGACTGAGCGCATCGCGCCGGGATCGACGGCGCTGGACGCGCCTCCGGGTGCGCGCCGAGCCGCAGCGGACGCTGCGGGCGAACACCGGATCAGGACGCAGGACCGTGCGCGACGTCCTCGGCGGAGCCGTCATCCGCCTGGCGACGTGCGACGTCCGCCAGCGTGATGACCCCGACCAGGCGACGTCCGTCGACGACGTGCAGGGTCCGGATGCGGCGCTGCTGCATCATCCCGATCGCCTCACGGATGTCGCGATCCACGCCGATGGTCGCGGGCGTGCCGCAGGCGAGCTCCCCGACTCGGGTCACGTTCGGGTCGGCGCCGTCCGCGACGCACGTCGTGACGATCTCGTGCTCGGTGAGGACCCCGCGCAGCAACTCCTCGTCGCCGCACACCGGCAGCGAGCCGATGTCCAGGTCCCGCAGGATCCGCGCCGCGTGCGCGACCGACTGGCTCTCCGTCACGTACGCGGGGTCGGGGGTCATCAGGTCTCGTGCGAGGGTCATGATCCCTCCCTTCGACGTTCGTTCGGGTGCGATCGGGGATGAGGGTACGCCGATCGCGACCCGGCTGCGCCGGGGTTGACGCGCGCGACGACCGGCGTACCCTACGCGGGCTCGGCCGACGGGAAGGCCCAGCTCCCGTCGACGACCTCCGGGTGCGGCCGGTACATGCGCACGATGTAGTTCCAGCCGTCCATGATGCCGATCCGGTTCGGCCGCCCGTCGTCGGGGCCGCCGAAGTTCACGGTGACGCTGCCGTCGTCGTTGGGGGTCGCGATGACGCTGTTCACGCTGATGAGCCCGTCGGTGGCCTCCATGTAGCCCGCCGGGTTGTAGACCGTGATCGACCAGAACGCGTCGACGGGCACGTCGCGGACCGTGAGCGCGTACGCACCGACCGGAAGCTTCGGCTCGACGTTGAGGTAGAACGCCTCGGACGCCGGCAGCCCGCCCCATCCGGCGGCCGTCCCCAGCAGGTGATGCACGGGGTCGACCTCGCCGCTCCGGCCGAACGCATTGGTGAATCCGCTGACGCCGCGCGCGAGTTCGAGCAGCGCGTTGCGTGTCGCGGTGAACGAGGCGTCGTCGTACTCCGGCATGGGGAACGCGTCGCCGGTCGGGGCATCGAGCACGAACCCGTCCTGCAGAGCGTTGACGGCGGCGATGTCGGCGTCGTCGGCGGGGTCGACGAGCACGCGGGGCACGAGCACGGTCCACTGCGTGCCGACGTCGTCGGCGGCGATGCGGTGCTCGCCGGGGTCGCGGAAGATCAGCGGGATGTAGTGGTCCTGGTTCACCACCATGACCGACAGGTAGCGGTCGCCGGCGTCGGGCAGCGTCAGCGTGACCCCGTCCGACACGTCGACGACTGCCATGCTGTAGAGCGTGTCGCGGTTCTGCCGGATCACGGGCTGGTTGTCGATCGGCGTCGGCACGCGGTTGTGGACCCACCTCCCGGTACCGCCGGCCTGGGCCGCGAGCGCCGCGAACATGCGGTTCGTCTCGGCCCGCACGAAGTTGTCGACAGTGACCTGCTCGGCCATCGGCTCATCCCCCTGATCCATGGACGGTCGCGCACAGCCTAGGGGCAGGTCGGATGCGCCGGTGGGACCTCCGGCCCTGTGCGGCGGTGCCGCACTCCGGGTGGCGGCTCGCGTCATCCGCGGTTCGCCCCGCCGGGCCCGTTCGCCGCGTCGGGCCGATCGACGGCGTCCGGCAGGCTGCATCCGGCAGGCTGCATCCGACACCGAAGTACCGTGGAACGCGTGAACCCGCCCACGCCTCCCGCGCCGACCCGGGTCGGCGTGCGCGGCGGTGCCGCCGTCGCCGGCCTCGTGTTCGCGACGTTCGGCGCCGTGCTGCCGCAGGCGATGAGCGCGCCGACGCTCGCACTCACGGCAGAGTCGTACGGCACGAGCGTCGCCGAGTCCAGCTGGGCGCTCACCGCGACGCTCATCGTCGCGGTCGCCTCGACGCCGGTGATCGGCCGGCTCGGCGACGCGTTCGGGGCTCGACGGATGCTGCTGATGCTGCTGCCCGTCGTCGCGATCGGCCTCTCGATGGCCGCGCTCGCCCCCGACCTGGGCTGGCTGATCGCCGGCCGCGCCGTGCAGGGTCTCGCCGGCGGGACGTTCCCGCTCGCGATCGCGTGCGTGCCCCACGTCGTGCCCGAGCGCCGCCGCGCCGCCGCGGTCGGCCTCGTCACCGCGACCTTCGCGACCGGCACGGGCTTCGGCGTCGTCATCGCCGGGCTGCTCGTCGACCACGTCGGCGTTCGGGCGCTCTCGTGGGTGCCGCTCGCGTTCCTCGCCGCAGCCGAACTGCTCATCGCGGTGTCGCTCCCGCACATCCCGACGCACCCCGACGTGCACCTCGACGTGCGGTCGGCGCTGCGACTCTCGCTCGGGCTCGCGGCCCTGCTCGTCGCCCTCACCGAGGCGCCGCAGTGGCCGCTGCCTGCGCTCGCCGTGGCCGGATGCCTCGCGCTCGGCGCCGGCCTCATCGCGGCCTGGCTCGTGCGCGAGCACCGCAGCCCCGATCCGCTCGTCGATCCGCGCACGCTCCGGCGTCGGGGTGTCTGGTCGACGCACCTGACCGCGATGCTGCTCGGTGCGACCCTGCTCGGGAGCTTCGTGCTCCTGCCGGCTTTCGCGGAGGCGCCCGCCGAGACGGGGCGCGGGCTCGGGCGCACGGTGACGGATGCCGCGCTGCTGCTCCTCCCGGCCTCGCTCGCGATGCTCGCGGTCGGGCCGCTGTCCGGGGTGCTTCGCCGCCGGATCGGCACCCGCGCGCCGGTGCTGCTGGGCGCCGTGACCGCGGCTGCCGGCGGGGTCGTGATCTTCGCCGCGACGCGCGACTTCGCGGCGCTGCTCGTCGGAACCGTGCTGCTCGGTGCGGGCATCGCCGTCGCCTCGGCGGGGATGGTCAACGTGCTCGTCGACCAGGTGCCCGACGACGAGGTCGGCGTGACGACGGCGGTCAACGTCGTCGCGCGCCAGATCGGCGGCGCGCTCGGCGCCGCGGGCGTGGCGGCGGCGCTCGCCATCGGCGGCGCCGGCCCCGAGGTCGTGGACTACGGCGGGGCGTTCGCGGTGCTCGTCGTGCTGGCGGGGCTCGGCGTGCTCGCGGCGCTGCTGATCCCGGCGCGCGCGAGCACGGACCCGGCGGCGTGACCCGTTCGGGGGGATGACGCTTCGCTTCGGCGGAGGAGTAGCTTGCGGCTGAGTGGCACGAATGCTCGCGCCGAGGCGGGAGATCTCATGGAACTCGCTGCTGCATCCACCGCAGGCGGACTGGGCACCGCCGTCCTGCCGCTCGTCGCGCTCGCCGCCTCGGTCGTCGCGGCGAGTGCGGTGGGATCGCTCGTCGTCGCCTGGCTCCAGAAGCCGCGTGGCGAACCCGACGCGTCGCTCGTCGACGTGGACTCGGTCGGGCTGCTCCCCGTCGGGTTCGTCTCGGGCTCGGCGTCGAACCGATGGCTTCCGGCCAAGGTCGTCGAACTCGCCATCGCCGGCACGATCACCATCGAGGACCGCCGGGGAGCCGACGACCGCGGCGATCCGGAGGACGCGGCCCGGAGCATCCGCCTCGTCTACGCGGGCGACCTGCCGGTCTCGGTCGCCCACCCGGTCGACCGCGACTCGGGCGACCTGGTGCTCGGGGTCTTCGGTCCGGGGGCCACCGGGACCACGTATGTCATCGCGCACGGCGCGACCGTGCCGGTCGACCGCGTCGTCGTCCGCAACGGCGATCTCCAGCGGGCGACGCGTCGCCGCTTCGAGGAGGCCGCCGAGCGGTATCGGGAGCGGCGACCGGCCACCCGGTTCCGAGTGGCGACGGTGGCCGGGATCACCGGCGTGGTGCTCGGATTCGTCGGGCAGTTCGTCGGTCACGGCGCGGACGACTCGCTCGCGTGGACCGCGCTCGGGATCGGAGCGGCCGCACTCGCCCTCCGGGCCGTGCTGCCCCGCTGGATCCCGCTCAACGCCGACGGTCTCGAGTTGCGGAACCGGGCGAACCTCCGTCGTGAACGGCTCGCCGCCGCGGATCTCCGCGACCCGGCCGTGGCCGCGACGGAGCTGCCCTGGGCCGTGCTGTTCGGCCAGGACGAGGTCGTCGAGCGGGCCGCCGCTTCGCTGGCGCGGCCAGGGACCGAGGTCGGATGGTACGCGTCCCCGGTCCCCGGGACGCCCGACCGGCTGTCGTCGGGCCTGGCGGCGCTGAGCGCCGCCCTCGCCCAGCCGATCACGCTCGGCGGCCGGGACGACGGGCGGTTCGGCGTCCCCCTCATCGATCAGTACCGGATGAAGACCGACTTCGGCTACTTCGGCGACGGCCGGGCCGGGGGCGGCCTGATCTACGGCGACGCGGCGGGTGCCGGACCCGACGGGTTCGGCGGATTCGACGGCGGGTTCGACGGGGGCGGGTTCGACGGCGGAGGCGGCGGCGACGGGTCGTGAGGTTCGCGGCGCCGGTCAGCTGCCGATGAAACGCCTCCCGTAGAGCGCCTCGGCGTTGCGCCACGCGATCCCCTCCGCGACGCGGATCGCCTCGTCGACCGGCCAGTCGTGCTCCGCGACGTACTCGCCGAGCACGCGCACCGAGGCATCTCGCCACAGCCGTGCACCGAGCAGCACACGCTCGGGCACGCCCCACGCGTCGGTCGAGAACAGCACGCGCGAGAACGGCGCGAGGTCGAGCGCCTCGCGCACGAGCGCGAGGGCGTTCGCCCCGAGGACGCCGACCGCGAGCCCCACGTCGAGGAACACGTGCGGAAACACGTGGGCGAGCCAGCCCGCCTCGCGCACGTACGGGTAGCAGTGCAGGAACGCGATGCGCCCGCCGGTGCGCGCCGTCGCCGCGACGAGCGCCTGCATGCCGGCGGGGTTCGCGCGCGCGAGCACGAGGTCGGCGTCGCCGAACCCGGAGTGGACCTGCAGGACCGCACCGCGCTCGAGCGCCCACCAGATGAGGTGGCGGATGATCGCCGGGTCGGTGAGGCGAGGGCGAGCGGATGCTGCGGGGCCGGCGTGCGCGGTCCCCTCGACGGATGCCGCGGGGCTGACGGAGGTCGGGTGCGCGTGCGTCTCGGCGAACCACGCGTCGGCGGCCGAGCGCACGTCGACGTCCGTCGGCCGTGTCGGGTCGAGTTCGAGCCCGCAGCGGTGCGCGGCCACGGTCTTGAAGCCGACCGCCTCGACCTCCGCGCGCTCGAGGGCGGGCCCGAGCCGCTCGACGAACTCGCCGCCCGACGCGCTCTCTGCGAGGACCGCCTCGGCGATCGTCTCGAGCCGTGCGACGCGATGGATCGGTGCCGCCGCGAGCTCCGCCATCCGCTCGTCGGCCATCAGGAGGTCGGGGCGGTGCCCGTCGTCGACGAGGTACGCGGTGATGCCGGCTGCCCGGAGGAGGCGTCGGGCGACCTCGTCGGCGCCGAGGTCGCGACGTGCGGCGAGGTAGTCGGCGGGGCTCGCGAACGGCGGCAGCCCGAGGATCGGCGCGCAGTGGCGCCGCAATGCGAACCCCTGCCCGCTGTCGAACACGTCGGCCGATGATGCGGGGCGCTCGGCCTGCGTGAGTGCGCCCAGCAGGTCGGCCTCGGTCGGGTCGGGCAGCATGCCGTGCGCATGGTGGTCGACCAGCGGCATCCGCTCGATCGCCTCGGCCAGGTGCTGCACGGTCTCCGCGCCCATGCCGCGATCCTCTCGTGATCGGGCCGCCACCGCGAGGCCGCGCGAGCGTGCCGCATGAGAATCCGGCAGATGGATGCTCCACCGCGCGTCTCGCCCGGATTCTCATGCACGAAGGCGAGGCGGGCCGCCGAGGCTACGCGAGCCGCTTCTCGAACCAGAAGTCGGCGTACGGCTCGCCGTTGAAGTCGGGGATCTCGTCGTAGCCGTGCGAGCGGTACATCGCGATCGCCTCGGTGAGCGTGCGGTTCGTGTCGAGCCGGACGACCCTCGCGCCGAGCCGCAGCGCGGCCGCCTCGACCTCGCGGAGCAGCCGCGCGCCGACGCCCATCCCGCGCGTGCTCGCCGCGACCCAGAGCCGCTTGATCTCGGCGGGCTCGTCGCCGTGCAGCTTGAGGCCGACGCAGCCGACCGGTTCGCCGTGCAGGAACGCGACGAGGAACGTGCCGTGCGGCTCGCGGAACTCATCGTCGGGCGTCGGCCGAGTGCGGGCAGGGTCGAAGCCGAGGTCGAACCGGCTCGCGAGCTCGGTGAAGTAGGCGGCGACGCTCGCCCGCGCCGCGGCATCGGCCGGGTCGACGACGCGGACCTCGACGGCCGAGGCCGTCATGAGTCGCTCGACCTCGTCCATCGCGGCGAGCAGGCGCTCGCGTTGTCGATCGGTGAGCGGGCCGAGGATGCCGCCGACGAGGGCGTCCGACGACCGGTCGAGCTCGGCGCGCTCCGTCACCCCGTCGTGCGTGAGGCGGGCCACGCGCACGCGCGAATCGTCGGGGGAGGCCGCCACGTCGACCAGCCCGTCGGCCTCGAGCGCGCGCAGCTGCCGGCTGAGGTAGCCCGAGTCGAGCTCGAGCCGTTCGCGCAGTGCGCGGAGCTCGGCCCCCGCACCGTTCGACGCCCCGATCTCCCACAGGAGCCGGGACTGGCCGAGCGGTCGGCCGCGAGAGAGGTACCCGTCGTCGAGCGCGCCGATCCGCTCCGTGACGGTGCGGTTGAAACGCCGCACCCTGGCGATGTCGTCCATATCTCTGACTCTAGTCAGATATCTGGACGATGCACAGCGGCGTCCCCGGTCGACGAGGGTGGGTGCGGTGCAGGGGGCGGGGGAGCGAGGCCATCCCCGCCCCCGGCACCGCAGTCGGTGGCGTCAGGAGTGACCGGGGCGCCGCTGCACGTAGAGCCGGTTCCCTTCCGGGCCCGTCCACTCCATCCGCACGACGCCGGGCACGGCTGCGTCATCGATGCGCGAGGGGTCCGACCAGTAGCCGGCATTGGGATTGCGGAAGAACGTGGCCCAGGGCTTGCCGCCGTGGTCCGTGAAGAGGTTGTTGTGCCCGGCACCGACGCCAGCGTTCCAGCGCGGCGAGTACGGACCCTCGAACGAGTCCGCCACGGCGACGACGGCGTCGTACTGGTACTGGGTTCGACCCGGCGCGGGCGGGTCGTACGCGTAGCGGACGCTGCCGTCGGCAGCGACGGACGTGCGGTCCCATGCGGCGTGCATGAGGTAGTACTTCCCGCCGTATTTGAACACGTAGGCGCCCTCGAGGTACGGCTCGGGTGAGTAGGGCGTCTGCTGGAACTCCGGCAGGCCGGACGAGGGCACGATGTCCTCCATGTCATCGCGGAACTTCGCATACTCGTCGTTGTGCAGCACGAGCCACGCATCGTCGCCCTCGGTGTACATGCTGCCGTCGATGTGGTGGTACGCGCCGGGCGCGATGAACGCCGGCCCGCCGACGAAGGGGTCGCCGAACGGCTTCTCGAGGTTGCCCTCGACCACGCGGTACGGGCCTTCGATGCCGCCCTCGCTCACGAGCATGAACGAGCCGACCTTCTGCGAGTGATCGCCCATGCACGCGACGATGTACCAGGTGTCCTTGAAGTAGTGGAGCTCCGGCGCCCAGACCTGGCCCCGCTTGCCGAACCGTGCGTCGTACCAGTACTCCTGCCACGGGGCGACGACCGTGCGCCCTGGGCGGTTCTCGTCGACGAACTCGGGCGACCACACCTTGCCGCGCTCGGCGCCCGGCCGAACGGCGGTCGTGTCGGCCAGTCGCCACGGTCCGCGAAGCGACGGCGCCGTCCAGACGAAGATGCCGTCGTTCCACGGTGCCGCACGGTCGAGTTCGGGGACGCGCGTGGTGCCGGTGGCGACGTACAGGGGTTGCCCGTCGACCACGAAGCAGTTGACGTAGGTGTCGCGCATCCACACATGGCGGTCCTCCGGATCCCGGGGCCGGTGTTCGAGCGGCAGGATGAACGAGTTGTCGCCGCGCGGCCAGAGATCCGCACGAGTGTCGGCGATGCCGTAGGGCTCGGGGTCCGGCCAGTTCGGCGGGAAGGCGCTGCCGGAGGCGTTCACGGCAGGGTTGGCGTGTGCGGAGGCGGTCGGCAGCGCCGCGGCCGCAACGGCGCCGGTGACCCCGGCCAAGAACGCACGACGTCCTAGGCGGGCTCCGATCCCGGAGTTGTTCATCATCGAATCTCCCTCGTTGAGACGTGGGCGCGTCGTGGGCGACGGCCCTCGGGTCGTAGGGCCGGCCCGTGCTGAGGGACGCTACGGAGGCGGGATTTTTCCGTCAACGGACCGTCGGAAAGAACGTCCGGGAGCCGATCGTCCGTTTCTGACGGCGCTCTGACAGATCCGAGAAGTTTTTCTGTCGGGCTGTTGACGGAAAAATTCGGCGCTGGGAATCTTGCTGGCATGTCGACGACGACCGGAGTCCACGCCCTCGTGAGGCGGACCCACGAGGAGCGGGTGCTCGCAGCCCTGCGGGCTCACGGCGCGCTCAGCCGCGGCGAGCTCGCCAAGCGCGTCGGCCTCAGCCGCACGACCCTCTCCGAGATCACCGCGAACCTCCTGCACCGGGGCGCGATCATCGTCGCCGACACGGATGCCGCGACCCGCGCCGGCAGCGGCCGACCCGCCGAGCGGCTCGCCCTCGACCCCGGCTCGGGCCAGTTCCTCGGCGTCGACTTCGGCCACCGCCGGGTGCACGTCGCCGTCGCCGACGCGTCGCACGAGATCATCGCGCAGGGCGTCGAGCGCTACGACGACGACCCGCCCTGGGTCGAGCGACTCGACATCGCCTTCGACCTCATCGACCGCCTGAGCCGCGACACCGGCGTGCACTACGGCGCACTGCAGTCGATCGGCATCGGCGTCCCCGGCCCGTACACCGGTGCCCGCGCCGGCATGCCGGCCGTCAGCTGGAAGAACCAGCTCGCGCCCGATGGGGTCGACCTCGCCTTCGCCGAGCGGTTCGGCGCCCCCGTGGTCGTCGACAACAACACCAGGCTCGCCGCGCTCGCCGAGGCGATCAGTCGCCCCGACGCGGTCGACAACCTCATCTACCTCCGCCTCTCCGACGGCGTCGGCGGCGGACTCGTCGTGTCGGGCCGGCTCGTCACCGGGTCGCGCGGCTTCGCCGGCGAACTCGGCCACGTGACCGCGAATCCCTCAGGGGCCGCCTGCCGCTGCGGCAAGCGCGGATGCCTCGAGACCATCGCCTCCGTCCCGGCCATCCTCCGCGCGTGCGGTGAGGCCGGCGCCGACGTCGAGACGCTCGCCGACCTCGCCGCCGCCGTCGCCAAGGGCGACCCGGCCGTCGACGCGGTCCTCCGCGAGGTCGGCTCCGCCGTCGGTCGTGTGCTCGGCGCCGCGGCCATGACGCTCAACCCACGCGAGGTCGTGATCGGCGGCGAGATCGTGCGCGTCGCGCCCGTGCTCGTCGAGCAGGCCGCCGCGACGCTGCGGTACGAGCTCTACTCGATCCCCTCCGACCAACCGCACATCGTGCGGGCCGCCCAACTCCGCGACAGCGACGGCGCCCTCGGCGCGATCGCGGCGATCTTCCACCAGTCCCCACTCCTCGCCGGCTACCCCGACCCCGCGTCATCCGTCGAGAACGCACCACAGCAGCAAAGGAGCGCACTGTGAACGCCCAACCCAACCGCCCCCGAGCCGGGGGACGGTCATGACCGAGGTCCGCATGTCCGAGGCCCCCTCGCGCGCCGACATCCAGCCGTTCACGATGACCTCGACGGCCGTCCACGAGAACCTTCCGGCGGATGGCCCCCATCCGCAGAAGCCGGCGCGGACCGCTCGTCGTCGTCTCGGCACGCGCGCCAAGCTCCTCATCCTCAACGCGGTCTCGATCATCGGCGGCATCGCCATCTGGTGGCTGCTCGCCCTGAACGGCTTCCAGCTCCCGACCCCGCCCGAGGTGGTGGAGAAGGCGGTCCAACTCTGGAACGCCGGCATCCTCCAGGAGGACATCCTCGCGAGCCTCGGCCGGGTCCTCGCGGGCTTCCTGCTCGGCTCGGCGGCCGCGATCCCGGTGGGCTTCCTCATGGGCTGGTACACCGTCGCCCGCGGCCTCTTCGAGCCGTGGATCCAGTTCTTCCGCACCATCCCGCCGCTCGCCCTGCTGCCGCTCGTGCTCGTGCTCCTCGGCATCGGCGAGATCCCGAAGATCGTCGTCATCTTCCTCGCCGCGTTCCTCGCGTGCGTCATCTCGACCTACCAGGGCGTCGTGAGCGTCGACCGGACCCTCATCAACGCGGCGCGCGTGCTCGGTGCGAAGGACGGCACGATCTTCGCGCGGGTCGTGGTCCCGGCATCCACCCCGTTCATCCTCGTCGGCATGCGCGTCGGCCTCGGCTCCGCGTGGGCCACGCTCGTGGCCGCCGAGCTGCTGGCCGCCCAGGCCGGCCTCGGGCGACGGATGCAGGAGGCGCAGATCTACTACGACCTGGCGACCATCTTCGTGGGCATCGTCCTGATCGGCATCCTCGGCCTCGTCATGGACCGCCTGCTCCTCTTCGCCGAAACCAAGCTGACCGGATGGCAGGAACGCCGATGACCACCACGAACCCCGCGACGACCACCGCCGCGAAGATCTCCGTCCGCGAGGTCAGGAAGACCTTCCCGCTGAAGGGCGAGGAGTTCGTCGCCCTCGACCGCGTCTCGATCGACATCGCCGACAACGAGTTCGTCACCGTCGTCGGGCCATCGGGCTGCGGCAAGTCGACGCTCATGAACGTGCTCGCCGGCCTCGAGACGCCCACCTCGGGCGAGGCGCTCGTCGACGGCCGCCCCGTCTCGGGCCCCGGCCCGGAGCGCGGCGTCATCTTCCAGCAGTACGCGCTGTTCCCCTGGCTGTCGGTCCGCAAGAACGTGGAGTTCGGTCTCAAGGTGAACGGCGTGCCGAGGGCGCAGCGCCGCGAACGTGCAGAGCACTTCATCGAGATGGTCGGACTCCAGCAGTTCGCCGACGCCCTGCCCAAGATGCTCTCCGGCGGCATGAAGCAGCGGTGCGCCATCGCCCGCGCCTACGCCGTCAACCCCTCGATCCTGCTGATGGACGAACCGTTCGGCGCCCTCGACGCCCTCACGCGCGTGAAGCTGCAGGAGCAACTGCTCGACACGTGGAGCCGCGAGAAGCGGACGGTCATGTTCATCACGCACGACGTCGACGAGGCCGTGTTCCTCGCCAACCGGGTGGTCGTCATGGCCGCCCGGCCCGGCCGGATCTACGACGTCATCGACGTCGACCTCCCGTACCCCCGCACGGAGGACGTGCGCCTCAGCCCCGAGTTCGGGGAGCTGCGCAACCGCGTCTGGCACGCGGTGTACCACCAGGAACCCGGCGTCGCCGCCGGAACCGCGTCGCACTGACGCGGCGCCTGCCCCCACCCATCCAGCACCGAAATCACCCCCAACACCCCACGAAGGGAAGCACAGCCATGCGATTTTCCAGGAAGCTCCTCGGCGTCGCGGCCGTCGGCGCCGCCGTCGCCCTCCTCGCCACCGGATGCGCCGCCGATGGCGGATCAGGCGACTCGGCCGCGGCCGACAGCGAGTACGACGACGTCCTGAAGGTGAACTTCGGGTACATCCCCGACTTCAACGGCACCAGCCTGCTGGCCATCGCCGAGGACCAGGGCTACTGGGCGAAGTACGGCCTCGACGTCGAGACCCCGTCCTTCACCAACGGCCCGCTGCAGATCCAGGCGCTCGGCACGGGCGACCTCGACTTCGGCTACATCGGGCCGGGCGCGTTCTGGCTGCCCGCGAGCGGCGAGGCGCAGATCATCGCGATGAACACCCTCGGCCAGTCCGACCGCGTCGTCGGCCAGCCGGGCAACGACTCGATGGAGGACCTGCGCGGCAAGACCGTCGCGGTCCCCGAGGGCACCTCGGGCGACATGATCCTGACCCTCGCCCTCGAGGGGGCCGGGATGACGAAGGACGACGTCGAGCTCGTGCCCATGGAACCGTCGGCGATCGTCTCCGCGCTGGCCTCCGGCCAGGTCGAGGGCGCCGGATTCTGGTACCCGGCCCTCGCGACCGTGAAGGAGCAGGTGCCCGACCTCGTCGAGATCGCGCAGAACTCGGACTTCGAGGAGACCGTCGCCTTCCCCACCGCGTTCGTGGCCGGCAACGACGTCGTCGAGAACGAGCCCGAGAAGGTCGACCGCGTGCTGAAGGCCCTGCGCGACGCGATCACGTTCCGCTACGAGAACCCCGACGAGGCGGTCGAGCTGACCGCCGCGTACAACGCCCTCGACGCCGATGCCGTCGCGGCCGACGCCGCGAACAACAAGGTGCTCTCGCTCGAGGAGCTCGACACCCTGACCGAGGACGGCACCGTCGACTCGTGGTTGAGCGGCATGCAGGACTACTTCGTCGCCGCGGGCAAGCTGACCGAGGTCGCGGAGCCGTCGTCCTTCTACACCGGCGACCTGTTCCTGCAGGCGGGCGAGTAATCCAGCCATGAAGCCGCGCAACATCCTCTTCCTCATGACCGACCAGCACCGGGCGGACACGCTCGGGGCGTACGGCAACGCGATGGCGGCGACGCCGGTGCTCGACGAGCTGGCCCGCACGGGCACGCGCTTCGACCGCTGGTACACGCCGACCGCGATCTGCACGCCGGCTCGTGCGAGCCTGCTGACCGGCCAGGCCCCCTTCCGCCACCGCGTGCTCGCCAACCACGAGCGCAACGTGGGCTACCTGGAGGACCTCGCCGAGGGCAGCTTCACCTTCGTGGAGGCGCTGCGCGGCAAGGGCTACAACACGGGACTCGTCGGCAAGTGGCACGCCGGCACCGAGAAGGACGCCGCCGACTTCGGCTTCGACGGCCCCGACCTTCCCGGATGGCACAACCCCGTGGAGAACGAGGACTACCTCGGCTACCTGGCGGAGCACGACCTGCCGCCGTACGCGATCAGCGACCGCATCCGCGGCACCCTGCCGAACGGTGGGCCGGGCAACCTGCTGGCTGCCCGGCTCCACCAGCCGGTGGAGGCGACGTTCGAGTACTACCTCGCGACGCGCACGATCGAACTGCTCGAGCGGTACGCCGCCGACGCCGACCGCGACGGCACCCCGTTCTTCCTCGAGCTGAACTTCTTCGGGCCGCACCTGCCCTACATCGTGCCGAACGAGTACTTCGACCGGTTCGACCCGGCCGACATCGAGCTGCCCAAGTCGATCGCCGAGACGTTCGAGGGCAAGCCGCCGGTGCAGCGCAACTACAGCGCGCACTGGACCTTCGACACCATGCCGATCGAGGTGACGCGCAAGCTCATCGCGGTCTACTGGGGCTACGTCGCCCTGATCGACGAGCAGATCGGGCGGGTCATGGCGGCGCTCGAGCGACTCGGGCTCGTCGACGACACGGCCGTGTTCTTCACGTGCGACCACGGCGAGTTCACGGGCGCGCACCGGCTCCACGACAAGGGCCCGGCGATGTACGAGGACATCTACCGCACGCCCGGCCTGCTCCGCATCCCCGGCGGCCCCGCCGGCCAGGTGCGCACCGAGTTCGTGAGCCTGCTCGACTGCACGGCCACGATCCTCGAGCTCGCCGGCATCGACCCGGCGCCCGCGGTCGACTCCCGGAGCCTCGTGCCGCTCGCCGCGGGCGAGCACCCGGAATGGGCCGACGACATCGTGTGCGAGTTCCACGGCCACCACTTCCCGTACCCGCAGCGGATGCTCCGGAACGACCGGTACAAGCTCGTGGTGAACCCCGACTCGGTCAACGAGCTGTACGACCTCGAGCGCGACCCCGACGAGCTGCTCAACGTGTACGAGCACCCCGAGATGCGCCCGATCCGGAACACGATGATGCAGCGCCTCTACGGGTTGCTCCGCGATCGCGGCGACAACTTCTACCACTGGATGACCACGATGTACGACGTCGGCGAGGTCGACTACGACCCGACGCAGAGCGGGCTCGACGAGACGACGTACCAGGCGGCCGAGCGCGAGGCCGCGGCATCCGTCACGCCCGTCGCACCCGCCGACGCGCGGGCCGCCGACGGCGGCCGACCCGAGCGGAGGACCGCCTGATGACGCCCCGGCGACCGAACGTCGTCATGATCCTGACCGACGACCACGGGTCGCAGGCGATCGGTGCCTACGGGTCGGTGCTGAACGCGACCCCGCGCATCGACGAGATCGCCGCGGACGGATGGCGCTTCGACCACTGCTTCGCGACCAACGCGCTGTGCTCGCCGAGCCGGGCGTCGATCCTCACGGGCACGTACAGCCACGTAAACGGCGTCTCGACCCTCGTCACGCCGATCGACGCGAGCCAGCCCACCTTCGTCTCGCAGCTGAAGGCCGCCGGCTACCGCACCGCGATGGTCGGCAAGTGGCACATGGGCGAGCACGAGGGTTCGACGCCGCAGGGCTTCGACTACTGGGACATCCTCATCGGCCACGACGGCCAGGGGGAGTATTGGGACCCGCTGTTCCTCTCGGCCGACGGTGAGCGCATCGTCGAGGGCTACGCGACCGACCGCATCACCGACCTCGCGTTCGAGTGGCTCGACTCGCTCGAGGGCGACGACCCGTGGTGCGTGCTGATCTACCACAAGGCACCGCACCGCCCGTGGGAGCCGAAGCCCGAGGATCTCGAGCGGTTCCGCGGCGCGGTGCCCGTGCCGTCCACGTTCTGGGACGACTACGACACGCGCTCGTCGTCCACCCGGCGCGCGCTCATGCGCCTCGCCGAGAACCTCAACGAGGAGGACCTGAAGTCCTCCCCGCCGGACGGGCTGGACTACGAGGAACTCGCGCTCTGGAAGTACCAGCGGTTCATGGAGGACTACCTCGCCTGCGTGGCATCCGTCGACGACAACGTGGGCCGGGTCATCGACCGGCTGCGCGAGCGCGGCGAGTTCGAGGACACGCTGCTGATGTACGCCTCCGACCAGGGGTTCTTCCTCGGCGAGCACGGATGGTTCGACAAGCGCTTCATGTACGAGGAGTCGCTGCGGATGCCGCTCGTCGTGAGCTACCCGCGCGCGCTCGAGGGCGGTCGCGTCTTCGACGGCATCGTCACGAACGTCGACTTCGCGCAGACGGTGCTGGATGCCGCGGGCGTCACCCCGCACGAGCGCATGCAGGGTCGTTCGTTCTGGGGCGACCTGCTCGGCTCGCCGGCGTCGGCGCCCGCCGAGGGCATGTACTACCGCTACTGGGAGCACGACGACACGTTCCATCACGCGCCCGCCCACTACGGCTACCGGACGCACCGGCACAAGCTCATCTACTACTACAACGACGGGCTCGGCCTGCCGGGCACCGGGCCCTTCACGTACCCGCCGGAGTGGGAGCTGTACGACCTCGAGCGGGACCCGGAGGAACTGCGGAACGTCGCGCACGACCCCGCGTACCGCGAGGTCCGCGAGGAGCTGGAGCGGGCGATGTGGGTCGAGCAGGCGCGCCTCGGCGACGCCCCGCACCCGAGCCAGCCGCGGCCGGTCGGCCTGCCGGAGCACGCGGACGCGGGAGCCGCCCTTCCTTCCTCATGAGAATCCGGCCGATGGCCGCTCCACGCGACCCATCGTCCGGATTCTCATGCGCGACGCCCGGAGTCGTCGAGCCCTCTGAGGTACCTAGCCCCGACTGAGGCCGCGCGTGACCGCAGGATAGGACACCTTCCCGATACGCCGGCCCCACCTCAGCGAGGAACCTGAGTGCAGGTGGTCAGCCACCGCACGAAGGGATCGGGATCATGGACCTCGCACACGGCTTCCTCGCACAGCAGATGACCGCGCACGACCAGCGCAGCGCCGAGCTCGTCGCGGAGCGCCGCAGCGCCGCCGCCGAGCGTCGGCGCGTCGCTCGCGTCGAACGGGCCACGGCACTGCGCGGGCTGGTCTCCCGCGGCGGACGACTCGCCCGGCTCGAGCCCGGTCGGCCGAGCAGCGCGCACTGAGGCCGGCTCAATCCCCGGCGTTCACCCGCACCGACGGGATCCACTCGACCTCGACGGTGGTGGGGTCGATTCCCGCGGACGTCAGGCGATCGGTGAGCTCCCCGACAGCCGGCGCCTGGTCGCCCCCGGTGATGCGGACCAGGTAGGACAGGGCGGAGACGTAGTCGACCGAGATCACGTCGAGGTCGCTCGTCAGCGCCCACGCCCTCGCGGCTTGCGTGATCGTCGACTGCTGGGTGTTGAGCGTGGTCGTGACCCATGTCGACAGGCTCAGAGGGAGCGCGACGAGCACGAGCATCCCGGCGATCGCGATGTTCGACCGCTTTCGATTCACGGCCTTCACGCCGGGCGGCGGCGTCTGGTGCCCGATCCGGCCCCACCGCTGCACCCGGTAGATCGCCATGATCACGACCCCGGTGCCGAGGATCGCCGCGACGTTCGCGATGAAGAGCAGGAGCGAGCCGATCGCGCTGCCGAAGTCGCCGGACTCGGCGGCGATGCCGACCACGACGAGCGGCGGCACCAGCGAGATCGCGATCGCGACGCCCGGCAGCGTGTCGGAGATGTCCTTGCGGACGAGCGCGATCGAGCCCACCGCGCCGGTCGCGAGCGCGGCGAGCAGGTCGATCAGGCCGGGCGTCGCACGTGCGGCGACCTGCGAGTTCGTCTGCTCGGTGATCGGGGTGGCGGCGAGCAGGCCCACGCCGTAGCCGATCGCGATGGCGGCCGCCGCGCCGCCGATCATCATCAGCAGCGACAGCGTGAGGTTGCGCCGGTCGCCGAGCACGGTGGCGAGCATGGTGCCCTGGATGGGCAGCATCATGGGGGCGACGATCATGGCACCGATGACGGTGGCCGTCGAGTCGCCGACGACGCCCGCCGCCGCGATCACCGACGAGAGCGAGAGCAGGATCCAGAAACGCTGGATCTTGCGGCGACGCTTCGGTCCGTCCATGAACACCGACTCGCGCATGTGCTCGATGGGGTTGAGCGCGTCGGAGGGCGGGGGCGGGTAGACCGGCTCGTGCTCCGGCGACGGCTGCGCTGGCGGCGGCTGGGACATGGCGGCTCCTCGGCTCGACCGGGCGCGATGCCGGTGCTCAGCCGAGCGTACGACGGGCGGTGACGGATGCCGCGGCACGGCCGGGCGCGACCGACCGTGTCGCGGCATCCGCCTGCCCGCGCGCGCCAGGGCCGCAGCCCGCGGACCCGCACGCGAAGCGGGCCCGCCCCCGAGGGGACGGGCCCGCTGTGTCATCCTCAGGGGACGACGAGTGCGTCAGCTCACGGGTTGACCACGTGGACCGTCATCGTGCCGCCCGTGTTCTGCGAGGTCACGGTGACCTCGACCCCGTGGCCGGCGACGATCACGCCGCCGAGCGGGTTCGACGAGTGGAAGAACGCGTTCTCGTCGGCGTCCGTGAAGGTCGCCGTCTGCGTCGTGGTTCCGTCGGAGCCCACCGCACCGATGTAGTCGACCGACTGGCTCTTGCCCTTGCCCACGACGACCTCCTTGTGCAGCGTGACCGCGTCGATCGCCTGCAGGCCGAACGTGGCGTCGAACGGCTGGCGCCGGTTGCTCGGCCCCGTGCCGTCGTCGTAGGTGAACTTCACCGGGTTCGCGTCCACCGGGAGCGCGAGGCCGTGGCCCTGGTGCTCGATGGTGTTGTTGTCGCCGTAGGCCTCGTCGATCGCCCACACGAGCATGCCGTCCTGGAACGGGAAGTGCTCGACGTGGTCGGGCGCCGTGATGCCCTTGTCGAACTGGTAGGGGCCGTGCTCGAGCGTGGCGTCGTAGTCGACGTAGGTGCGGTTCTCGACGAGGTAGTAGCGGTCGCCCTCGCTCGTCTCGGTGCCCGTGCTCGTCTTGAAGCCGCCGCCCGCCGCGGTCCAGCCGTTGTCGCCCGACTCGACGTCGTCGGTGAGCAGCGTGGTGCCGCCGCTCTTGATGACGATGTCGTCGAGGAACGCGCCGGCGTAGTGCACGCCGCCGTCGGTCTGGTAGCGGAACCGGAACTGCACCTCGCTGCCGCCCGGAACCGAGTAGCGCAGGGTCGACCAGCGTCCGTTCGACGAGCCGTCGAGCGGCTTGCCGACCTGCGTCCAGTTGGCGCCGCCGTCGGTCGAGTACTCCGCGTACAGGTAGTCGTAGCCGGCCTCGATGTCGTACCAGGCCTTGGCCGTGACGGTCGCCGAACGCACGCCGGTGAGGTCGAGCGTGCGCGTGAGCGTGGTGTTGAGGTCGTCGGCGCTGCCGGTCCACCACGCGTGCGAGCCCGAGTTCGGCGTCGTGTACTCGGTCGTGATGCCCGCGTCGGGCACGTCGATGACGAGCGCCTGCTCCTGGTCGGCGACCTGGCGGGCCGCCGGGCTGAGGGTGAACTCGCCGGCGTCGCCGGTGCCCTCGTTCACGACCGCGTAGTCGAGCCAGCCCAGCTGGAGCTTCTCCCACGGGCCCATGTAGTCAGGCGTGGTGCCGATGTCCTCGCCGCCGTCGCCGAGCCACGAGCCGCTGGACATGAGGGTCCAGAACGACGTCGAGTTCTCGCCTCCCGCGGTGTCGTAGAAGTCTGGGAGGCCGAGGTCGTGGGCGTACTCGTGGGCGAACACGCCGAGGCCGCCGTTCTCGGGCTCGACCGTGTAGTCGCCGATCCAGATGCCGGAGTCGCCGATCTCGGTGCCGCCGAACTTCACCTGGGTGTCGCCGACCGTCGGGCCGGTCTGGCCGAAGTCGGTCGAGTTGACGTACCAGCGGTGCGACCAGATCGCGTCGTCGCCCTGGGCGCCGCCGCCGGCGTCTTCTCCCTCGCCGGCGTGCACGGCCTGGAAGTGGTCGAGGTAGCCGTCGGGCTCGTCGAAGTCCCCGTCGTTGTCGAAGTCGTAGCGGTCCCACACGTCGAAGCTCGCGAGCTCGGCGCGGATCTCGTCGACCGTCGCGCCGTCCGCGACCCGCGACGCGTACCACGCGTCGGCCGAGTCGGCGATGAACTGCCAGGCGCCGCCGTCGTCCTCGACGCTGTTGTCGCCGTAGGTCGAGGCGTTGCCGGGCACCTGCACCCAGTCGCTCACCTCGCCCTCGACCGAGTAGTTGCCCGAGGACTGCTTCGAGTAGAAGTCGGCCATCGAGTTCTCGGGACCGAAGAAGAGGTCGTCGTAGTAGGCCGTGTCGAAGTCGGCGCGCCAGTGCGTGCTGTTGTTCACGGCACGGTCGGGCTCGGCGATCTCGTTGTGCAGCGGGCCGGGCGTCGTGCCGAGCTTGCCGCTGCCCTGGTCGCCGAACTCGGCGAGGATCGTGAACAGGCGCCCCGAGCCGCTGACGGCGGCTTCGTAGTACTTGTCGTCGGCGATCTCGACGACGCCGTCCTCGCCGGGGGCGGCCTGCCCCGAGAGGATCAGCTCCTGCGCGGCCTTGCGGCGCTCGTCCTGACGCTGGGTCAGCGGGCCGGGCCGGTTGTCGGGTCGGGCTTCGGCCGCCGCGGTCGAATCGGTAGGGGAATCGTTCGCGGGGGCGGCGATCGCGGCCGGTCCGAAGGCGGCTCCGGCGACCATCGTCGCGCTCGCTGCGGTCACAGCGAGCCATCCGCGCGTGCGTTGCTTCACGTGCTCTCCTTACAGGGAAATCGCCCGGGATTCCCGGGCAAGTGAGAGGGACGCTAACACGCACCCCCGATCGGGGGGAAGAGGGCCGAAGGGTCGTGAAGAAGCCTCACGAATCGGGCGAGCGGATGTCGCAGCATCCGATGACCCATGGGCGCGAGGTCGCACGAACCTCGTGTCCGATCGGCACCGGACGTCGATTCGTGCGACCTCGGCCGCGATCGTCGAATGCGCTCAGGCGGCCGCGCGCTGCGCCTCGACGACGTCGCGGAGGGCGTCGACGAGCGGCGTCGTGGGTCGCCCGATGAGCCGGGCGAGCGTCCCGTCCGACTCGCCGAGGTCGCCACGCGCGATGCCCTCGTCGATGGCGGCGACGAAGCCCGCGGTGCCCTCGTCGAGGCCGACGGCGACGAGCGACGCGACGCGCTCGGCGGGGGCCTGGTCGACGAACGCGACGTCGCGGTCGAGGACCTCGGATGCGGCGGCCGCGAGCTCCGAGAACGTCCACGGGTCGTCGCCGCCGAGCTCGTACACCTCGCCCACGTGCCCGTCCTCGAGCAGCACGACGGCTGCGGCCTCGGCGTAGTCGCGCCGGGGTGCGGAGGCGACCCGGCCCGTGCCGGTCGCGGCGGCGATCACGCCCGTGGAGGCCGCGAGCGAGACATCCTGCGCGTAGTTCTCGGTGTACCAGTTGTTGCGGAGGATCACGGCCGGGACGCCGACCTCGGCGATGACCTGCTCGGTGCCGCGGTGCTCGGGCATGAGGACCAGCTCGCTCGTCGCCGCCTTCGGCCCGCTCGTGTACGCGAGCTTGGCGACGCCGGCCGCCTTCGCGGCCTCGATCACGTTGCGGTGCTGCGCGACGCGCTCGCCCATCGCGGTGCCGGAGACGAGCAGCATCGCGTCGACGCCCGCGAGGGCCGGCGCGATGGTCTCCGGTCGCGCGTAGTCGAGCTCGACGGTCCGGATACCGCGGGCGGCGAGGTCGGCGATGCGGGTCGTGTCGCGGGCGGCGGCGACCACGTCGGCGGGGGCGGCCCCGCGCTCGAGCAACGCCTCGACGACGAGGCGGCCGAGGTGGCCGGAGGCGGCGGTGACGAGGATGGTCATCAGGGAACTCCATTCGATCGGTTCCGACGTTGTCGGTTCACCGAGTCCCAACCCGGCCGACCAGGTTTGCCTTCCCATCTGGAGGTACCCACTTTGAAGTAAGGTACGCACATGGTGGTAAGTCTTGCGCAGATCCGGGAGACCTCTGGCGAGGTCTTCATGGAGGGCTGTCCGACCCGTGTCGTGCTCGACCACGTCATGAGCAAGTGGGGCGTGCTCGTGCTGCTCGCGCTCACCGACGGCACCCTCCGCTGGGGCGAGCTGCGCCGCGAGGTCCAGGGCATCAGCGAGAAGATGCTCGCCTCGACGCTGCGCACGCTCGAGGCCGACGGGCTCGTCGCCCGCACCAGCTACCCCGAGGTGCCGCCCCGCGTCGAGTACGCGCTCACCGACCTCGGCCGCGAACTCATGGACCGGATGCTCCCGCTGGTCGAGTGGGTCGCCGCCCACGCCGACGGGATCGTCGAGCGCTGAGTCGCGAGACCTTGCCGCGCATCGGGTGACGTCGTAGCGTCGCAGCAGGGGGCATCCTCGATCGACGAGCGAGCGCGATCCCGACTCGGACCATCGTCGGGACCGGGATGCCGCCGGTCCGATCCGAGGAGGCCGGGAGCCGTGGACGGCGACGAGGTCGATCGGCGGATGGCCGAGGCCGAGTCCGCCATCCGCGAGGCGCGCTGGGCGGACGCGCGCGACGCCTTCGCGGAGGTGCTCGCCGCGCAGTCGAGCGGCGACGCGCTCGATGGGCTCGGGCGTGCGCTCTGGTGGCTCGGCGAGACGTCCGACGCCGTCGCCACGCGCACGCGCGCGTACGCGGCCTACCGCCGTGCCGGGTGCGACGCCGACGCCGCACGCGTGGCGACCTGGCTGGCGATCGAGCACCTCGCGACACCGGGTCACGAGCCGATGGGGCGCGGATGGCTCGGCCGTGCCGAGCGGCTCGCGGCCGACGGCGGCCCGGCGGCGCGCGGCTGGTCCGCGCTGGCGCGCAGCATGCTCGAGACCGACCCGCTCCGCATCACCTCCCTCGCCGACGAGGCGCTCGCCGCCGCCCGGACCTCCGGCGACGCGTCGCTCGAGATCCGGGCGCTCGCCCGCTCGGGCCTCGGCCTCGTCCGGTCCGGCCGCACCGAGGCCGGCATCGGCCGGCTCGACGAGGCGATGGCCGCCGCGTCGGCGGGCGAGGCGGACGAGCCCGAGGCGTTCGCCGAGACCTGCTGCGACATGGTCGCGGCCTGCGAGGAGACCCTCGACGGGCGCCGGCTCGAGCAGTGGGGGACCGCCGCCGAGCGGTTCCTGCGGCTGCGGCCCCACCCGACGCTGCTCGGATTCTGCGGCTCCTGCTGTGCCGGCATCCTCGCCGCACGCGGTGACACCGCGGGGGCGGAGCGCTGGCTGACGTGGACGATCGAGCGGCTCGAGGCGGGCGGGCATGCCGTGCGATGCGTGGACCCGCGGGCGAGGCTGGCCGACCTCCGCGTCGCGCAGGGTCGGCTCGAGGAGGCGGAGCGGCTCGTCGTCGGCATCGAGGGCCGACCGGAGTCGGTGCGAGCTGTGGTCGCGATCCACCTGGCGCACGGCGACTCCGGTGTCGCGTCGTCGGTGCTGCATCGTCGACTGGCCAAGGTCGGGCCCGGATCGATCGCCGCGATCCCGCTGCTCGCGATGCTCGTCCCGATCCAGCTCGAGCGCCGCGACCTCGCGGGCGCGCAGGCCTCGACGGCACGCCTCGCCGGGCTGGCGGAGGAGTCCGGCGAGGAGGCGCACCGCGCGCTCGCCGAGGTCGGCGCCGGGCGCGTCGACCTCGCACGGGATGACCCGACCGGGGCGTCCGGCGTGCTCCGCTCCGCCGTCGAGCGCTACGACCGCATGCGCAGGCCGCTCGATGCCGCACGGGCCCGCGCCCTGCTCGGGCAGGCGCTCGCCGCCTCGGGCGATCCTGGTTCGGCGGTCGCCGAGTCGCGGGCCGCGGCCGCGGTGCTCGACCACGCCGGCCTCACCGCCGAGGCCGACGCTGCGGACGCGTTCGCACGGTCGCTCGGCGGGCGCGGCCGCGTCGGCCCGAAGCGGGTCGGCATGCTCACCAAGCGCGAGCAGGAGGTGCTCGAGCTCGTCGCCGAGGGACTCAGCAACGCGGAGATCGCCGCGCGGCTCTTCATCAGCCCGGCGACGGCCGGGCACCACGTGAGCAACCTGCTGGCCAAGCTGGGCGTGCGGAGCCGGACCGAGGCCGCGATGCACGCTCGCCTGCTCCGGTCCGGCTGACGTCGACGGCTCAGGCTGCGCCCGCGTGCTCGAGTGCGCCGATCTGGGTCATCAGCCCGAAGACGTCCGGGATCGACCACGACTCGGCGATCGCCCCGCCCTCGACTCGGAAGATGTCGATCTCGTCGAGCTCGACGGTCCGACCGGTCGGTGCGGTCCCGAGGAAGTCGCCCAGGTGCGTGGCGGTCGCGTGGATGCGCGCGACGACCTTGTCGCCGTCGGCGATGAGGTCCTCGATCGCGACCTCGGCGTCGGGGAATGCGGCGAACCAGAACGCGCCTTCCTCGCGGACGCTGTCGCGACCTCGCGCGTGCGACGAGTTGTTCACGAAGTCCTCCGTCATGAGGGCGGCGGCGGTGTCGAGGTCCTGCCTGCCCCACGCCTCGTAGAACCGGCGGACGACGTCGGTGGTGTCGGTGTCCATGATCTGCTCCTCTCGTCGGGCCGCGATACGCCCCACGGTGTCACCGCCGCGGCCGTGGAGCATGGTGAGGATTCGCCATTCCGGGCGTGCGGTCGACCCGTGGCACCCGGATGCGGGGCACGGAGGGGCTTGCCCGAGGATGCCGAGCGGTCGTAGCGTCGCGCGCAGCAGCATCCGTCGCCGACGATCGGGGGATCACATGGCCGCGTCCGCACTGCCGCCGAGCGGCGAGCTCCCGGGCGATCGGGCCGGCGCGACCGCGAAGACCTGCGACGCCCGGGGGATGATCGAGATCCACCGGATGTTCCGGGCCGAGTTCGCCGAGGGGCCGACGCTCGTCGTGCGCGTCGCCGAGGCCGACGCCGCCCACGCCGACGTCGTCGGCGACCACCTCGCGCTGATCTCCGGGAGCCTGCACGCGCACCACGAGTTCGAGGACGAGCACCTGTGGGACACGCTCGACGAGCGCGCACCCGCGTGCGCCGGGCACGTCGAGCGGATGAAGGAGCAGCACGCGACGATGCTCGTGCACCTCCGCGAGCTCGACGCGGCGCTCCCGGCCTGGCGCGCGAGCGGGCGGGCGGTGGATGCCGCGGGCGTGCTCGCCGCGCTCGAGGGCGTCAACGCCGCGCTCGCCGTGCACCTGCCCGACGAGGAGTCGAACATCGTGCCGGTCATGGAGACGGTGCTCACCCAGAAGGAGGTCGACGCCGCCGGCGAGCACGGCCGGAAGGCGACGCCCAGGGGCAAGACGTGGCAGCAGCTCGGTGCGATCCTCGCGGCCCAGCCCGACGGCGGCGACGCGTGGCTGCACGAGCACATGCCGGTGCCCGGGCGCCTCGCGTGGCGGTTCATCGGCCGGCGCGACTACGCGGCGAACCGCGCCGCGCTCACGGGCGACTCCGCTCGCTGAGGACGGGTCAGCCGGCCTCGACCACGACCTCGTCGCCGACCGCGATGCGGGGCGCGCCAGCCCGCGCGCCGGAGCGGGCGTCCGCACCCCCGTCGCCGTCGAGCTCGGGGATCAGCCGGACCCCGAACCACGTTGCGCCGTCCCACTTCCGGTGCTTCGCGAGCGTGCGGATGGGCTCCTTGCCGCGCACGAGCGTCACGGGATCGATGGTCGTCACGACGCAGCGGTCGCAGACCTCGCCGAACCGGAAGCGCACGTCGCCGATGCGCACGCGCCCCCACGAGTCCTCGGCGAACGGCTCGTCGCCGTCGATGACGACGTTCGGGCGGAACCGCACGACGTCGAGCGGCGGCACGTCGTCGGGCGTCCAGTCGTCCAACTGCGTGAGCGACGCCTCGCTCGCCACGAGGAGCGGGCCGGCGTCGGCGAGCGACAGCCCGTCGCCGGGGAGCCCGCCGTGCGTCGTGTTCACGGGTCGCTGCAGCGGGTCGGGCTGCCAGACGAGCCGGAGCGGCATCCGCATGCGCGCGCTGAGCCACGCGTCGGCCTCGTCGCCCTCGAGCCCCCAGGGGCGCACGACCGCGGACGACACGTCGCGGCCCGCGAACGACTTGACCGGGTGGACGCGGAGGCGGGTGACGCGCATCACGCCACGCTAACCGACTCGCCCGGTGCGGCCCGCGGAACGCGCTGACGGCCCGGCCGGCCGCGAGTCACGGAACCGAAGCCCCGGCCGACCCGGCGCCCGGCGTCGATGCTGGGGTCGACGGCCGACGGGGAGGAGTGGCGATGTCCTACGAGGTCCGCATCATCCAGGCTCCGCGGCGCGACCTGGCGGTCGTGCGGGAGCGCACGACCTTCGCCGGGATCCCCGCCGTCATGGCCACCGCGTTCGAGCGGGTCGCGGCCGTGCTCGGCCCACGCGGCCTCCTCGGCGACGGCCCCGCGATCGGACGCTACTCCGAGATGGACCCGGCGACCGACGCGGTCACCGTGAGCGCGGGGTTCGTCGTCGGCGGCCCCATCGAGCCCGACGGCGACGTGGTGCCCGACGAGCTGCCGGACCACGAGGTGGCGACCACGACGCACCTCGGCTCCTACGACCGGGTGTCGGAGGCGTACGACGCGATCGCCGCCGCGATGGCGCTGCACGGCCGCGAGCTCGACGACTCGACGATGTGGGAGGAGTACTGGAGTCCGCCCGGCACCCCGGACGAGGAGACCCGCACGGTCGTCTTCTGCCCGCTTCGACCTGCGACCTGATCGCGCACACGCGCGGACCGACGGTCGGAGGCGCGTGCGAGCATGGACGACATGCCCGCCGACCGCACGCCCGACTGGCGCGCCGCCCTCGCGGGCCTCGACGCGGCCGGCGCTGCTGAGGCATCAGATGCGACGACGACGGATGCCGCGCCGGCGGCCGGCACGGACGGCCTCCGCCCGCTCGGGCTCCAGTTCGAGCTGCGACGCCGCGTCCAGCGCCGGAGCGGCGAGTGGCGGGGCCCGCGCGACGAACCCGCACGGCGGGCCTCGGGGGTCGACCGGCTCGCCGTCCGCCCGGTCGCGCAGGGCGCCCGCGGCACCTGGGTGAAGAACGGCCTCACGTGGCAGAACATCGCCTACCAGGCCTCCGCCGCGGGCGTCGATCCCGCGCAGTCGCGCTGGTTCGCGCAGTTCGCGATGCTCAAGGGCACGACGCCGTCGGTGCACGTCTACGGGTCCGAGTGGATCACGGTCGACGAGTTCGAGAGCCCGCTGCTCTGGGCGCTCCTCGTCGAGGCGGGCCGGCTCGGCATCGCGCTCGTCGGGTCCGACGTCACGCCCGAGGTCGTGCTGCACGGCTCGGCGACGCTCGGCCTCGACGCGAGCCGCGCCGACGGCGACCTCGTGCTCGCACCGACGCTGACGCTCGACGGCGAGCCGCGGTCACTCGGCGGCGCCCGTGCGGACGGGGGCCGCCGCGCAGGCGACGGCAGCGGCGTCGGCATCCGGCCGATCGGCGGGCACGGCCTCTACCGCTTCGACTTCGAGGCGGGCCGCATCGAGCTCGCGCCCGTCGCGACCGGTCTCGGCCCGGCCGAGCTGGCGCTGCTCGACGCACCCGAGCCGATCCGCGTGCCTGCCGCCGAGGTGCCCGAGTTCCTCGCCGCCCACGTGCACCCGCTCGCCCGCACGCTCGCGATCACGAGCCGCGACGAGACCTTCGAGCTCCCGGCCACTCCGCCGGCGACCCTGGTGCTCGACGCCCGGTACGAACCCGACGACGTGCTCCGCCTCGCCTGGCGGTGGGAGCACGCCGACGGCCGCACGAGCACCGTCGACCCCTCGGCCGAGGTCGACCCCGAGTTCGACGACGACCTCGTCGCGCGCGTCGCCGAGGAGCTCGGCTGGGTGCCGTTCGAGGCGGTCCTCCTCCGCGGCATCGACGCGGCCGAGTTCGCGGTCGAGCGGATGCCGCGCCTCGAGGAGCTCGCCGAGCGGAGCCCGAGTCCGTTCCGCATCGACGTGCGCGGCGAGCGCCCCGACTACCGCGAGGCGACCGAACGGCCCGAACTCGCGGTCTCCCTCGTCGAGAGCCGCAAGCGCGACTGGTTCGACCTCGGCGTCGTGGTGACCGTCGGCGGCCGGAGGGTCCCGTTCATGCCGCTCTTCCGGGCGCTCGCGACGGGGCGCAAGCGACTCCTGCTCGTCGACAAGTCCTACCTGTCACTCGACCTGCCCGTCTTCGACGAGCTCCGCGACCTCATCGACGAGGCGGGCACGCTCGACGAGTGGGAGACGGGCGTGCGCATCCACCGCAGCCGCACGAGCCTGTGGGCCGACTTCGAAGACCTCGCGGATGTCGCCGAGCCCGCGCTCGAGTGGCGCGCGACGGTCGCCGGCCTCGAGCACGGCGACGTGCCCGACCTCCGGCCCCCGGCGGGACTCGCGCTGCCACTCCGGCCCTACCAGCTCGACGGGTTCAGGTGGCTCGCGTTCCTCCACGCCAACCGGCTCGGCGGCGTGCTGGCCGACGACATGGGACTCGGCAAGACCGTGCAGTGCCTCGCGCTGGTGCAGCACGCGGTCGAGCGGGTGGTGACGGATGCCGCGGCCGCGTCGGGCGCGGAGGGGGCGTCGGGTGCCGCGCGACCGTTCCTCGTCGTCGCGCCCACCTCGGTCGCGTCGAACTGGGGGCGCGAGGCGGCGAGATTCACGCCCGGCCTCCGCGTGGCATCCGTCACCGCGACGACCGCGAAGCGGCGCCGGTCGCTCGCCGAGGTCGCCGCGAACGCAGACCTGGTCGTCACGACCTACGCCGTGCTGCGGCTCGAGGCCGAGGAGTTCGGCGACCTGGAGTGGGGCGGGCTGATCCTCGACGAGGCGCAGTTCGTGAAGAACGCGGCGACGCGCGTGCACGAGGCCGCTCGCGGCATCCGCGCCCCGTTCCGCGTCGCGGTGACCGGCACGCCGCTCGAGAACCACATCGGCGAGCTGTGGGCGATCCTCCGGATCGTCGCGCCCGGGCTGTTCCCGTCGCGGCGCGCGTTCGACGAGCGCTACCGCCGGCCCATCGAGGAGGATCGCAACGGCGAGCGACTCGACCGGCTGCGCCGTCGCATCCGCCCGCTCGTGCTGCGCCGCACGAAGGAGGCCGTCGCCCCCGAGCTGCCCGCGAAGCAGGAGCAGGTGCTCGAGGTCGACCTCGCGCCGGAGCACCGGCGGCTCTACGACGTCGTGCTGCAGCGCGAACGACAGAAGCTGCTCGGCCTCGTCGACGACCTCGATCGGCAGCGGTTCATCGTCTACCGGTCGCTCACGCTGCTCCGCCTGCTCGCGCTCGACGCGAGCCTCGTCGACGCCGAGCGCCACGCCGGCATCCCGTCGGCGAAGCTCGACGCGCTCTTCGAGCAGCTCGACGACGTGCTCGCCGAAGGGCATCGGGCGCTCGTGTTCAGCCAGTTCACGTCGTTCCTCGACCGCGTCGCCGCCCGGCTCGACGCCGCAGGGGTGCCCTACGCGCACCTCGACGGGTCGACGCCCGCGCGCCGCCGCGACGAGGAGGTCGCGCGCTTCCGCGCGGGCGAGGCATCCGTCTTCTGCATCAGCCTCAAGGCCGGCGGCTTCGGGCTGAACCTCACCGAGGCCGACTACGTGTTCCTCATGGACCCGTGGTGGAACCCCGCGAGCGAGGAGCAGGCGGTCGACCGCGCCCACCGGATCGGGCAGGACAAGCAGGTCATGGTCTACCGGCTGGTCGCCGCGGGCACGATCGAGCAGAAGGTCATGGAGCTGAAGGCGAGGAAGGGCGAGCTCGCGGCATCCGTGCTCGACGCGGACGCCGCGGCATCCGCCGGAGCGCGACTCGACGTCGCCGAACTGCGCGCGCTGCTCGACGACGACGCTGCGGCCCCGGTCGAGTCACGCGGGCGACGTCGCGCCCGGGACCTCGTCGAGTGAGTGGTACACGGGGATCCCGCGCTCGCGGGCGATCGCGACGTCCTGGTCGGCGCCGCGGGACTCGCCCGGGAGGCGCAGTACCGCGTCGCAGTGCTGCAGCAGGCGCTCCGCGGTCGGGTACATGACCTCGGCCGCGAGCGGATCGCTCGGCCCGCTCGCTCCGGCGCTCGAGAGCACGGGCAGGGCGACCCATTCGCCGATCATCGGCACGTGGCCCGCCCGGAAGATGGGCCAGGCCGCTTCCTCGAGTCGCTGGAGGTTCCGGGCCATGAGCTCGGGGTCGCCGCCCGTGCCCGAGGCGTAGGGTCCGGCGATCAGGATCATCATCGGTGCGTTCATATCGGGCATAATAGCGACGAAACGTGCACAAACAGGAAGGAATCGGAATGCTCGCCGCTGCGCGCAAGGACCTGCTGCTCGAACGACTCCGCCGCGACGGGCGCATCGTCGCGAAGGAGATCGCCGCCGAACTGGGGCTCTCCGAGGACAGCATCCGTCGGGACCTGCGCGAACTCGACCACGCGGGCCTCGCCGTGCGCGTCTACGGCGGCGCGCTTCCCGCGTCGCCGGCCATCGCCGACTACGCGAGCCGCATGTCGGTGGCGCCCGAGAGCAAGCTGCGGGTCGCCGCCGCGGCGGTCGCGCTCATCGAGCCGGGTGCGACCGTGATCCTCGACGGCGGCACGACGACGCGGGCGATGGTGGACGCCCTGCCGACGACGCTCGAGTGCGCGGTCATGACGCACAGCCCGACCATCGCCGCGGCGCTGCTCGAGCACGCCGCCGACGTGTTCCTCATCGGCGGGCGCCTGTTCAAGCACTCCGCCGTGGCCAGCGGCGCGGCGGCCGTCGAGGCCGCCGGGTTGATCAGCGCCGACCTGTTCTTCCTCGGCGTCACGGGCGTGCACGCGACCGAGGGGCTGACCACCGGCGACCCCGAGGAGGCGGCCATGAAACGCGCCCTCTCGTCACGTGCGGCCGAGACCTACGTGCTCGCGAGCGAGGAGAAGGTCGGGGCCGCGTCCCGGTACCGGGTCCTCCCGATCGAGGGCGTCGCCGGAATCGTCACCGACGCGGACGCCGACGACCCGACGATGCGCGACCTGGCGGCGGCCGGCATCCGCCTCATCCACGCCGGCGGTCGACGCTGACCTCGGACGGCGCCCCGGCCGCCCCGGCCGCCAGCCGCTCCCGCTCCGTCGCGCGCAGGCGCCGGATCCACTTGTCGCCCTCGACCGCGACGACGAGGAACAGCAGCAGCACGATGCACTCGAGCCACTGCCATCCGGTCAGCGAGACCGTGCCGAGCAGCTGCTGCAGGAACCCGAGCTCGGTCGAGAGCACGATGATGACGACCGGCCACACGAGGAACTTCGCGATCGCCGCGATCGGCGGCACGAGACCCGACTCGGGCGAGCGACGCATGAGGAGGGCGCTCACGACCGTCGCCAGGCCGACGACGACGTACGCCATGGTCATCGACGCGGTCGGGCTGTCCGCACTGGGCTCGTCGGGGCCCCACACGAGCGGCACGAGCGAGATCAGGAAGATGACCGCGCCGTACCCCACCCACTCCGACACGGAGTGCGGGTTCACGATGCCGAGCTTCGGGTTGCGCGGCGGCTCCTGCATGGTCGCGGGCGGTGCCGCATCGGCCGCGATGCCGAGCACCGCGAACAGCGTGACGAAGAAGTTCAGGAACAGCACCTGCGTGGGGAAGAGCGCGACGCCGTCGGCGATCTGGAACGCGCTCGCCGCGAGGAAGAGCAGGATCAGGCTGATGAGCTGCGTCATCTGGAACCGCAGGTAGGCGGTGATCTTCGCGTACACGATGCGGCCGAGCTCGACCGCGTGCACGAGGGTCGAGAAGTCGTCGTCGGTGAGCACGAGCTTCGCCGCCTGCTTCGTGACCTCCGAGCCCGAGCCCATCGCGACGCCGACGTCGGCCTGCTTGATCGCGGCCGCGTCGTTGATGGCGTCGCCGGTCATCGCGACGATCTCGCCCTGCGCCTGGAGCAGCCGTACGAGACGCAGCTTGTCGTCGGGCGTGACCCGGCCGAACACGTGCAGGTCGGGCAGGCGCCGGGTGAGCTCCTCGTCGCTCATCGCCTGCAGGTCGGCGCCGCTCACCGCACCCGCGCCGAGCCCCAGCTCACGGCCGATCGCGCCCGCGGTGACCGCGTGGTCGCCCGTGATCATGCGCACCTCGATGCCGGCGCTCGCGGCGACCTCGACGGCGACCTTCGCCTCGGGGCGGAGCGGGTCGACGATGCCCACGAGGCCGATGAGCGCGAGCTCCTGCACCCACGACATCGGGTCGGCGGCGACCCGGCCCTCGTCGGCGTCGTCGACGAAGCGCGCCGCGAACGCGAGGGTGCGGAGGCCCGTCGCCGACATGTCCTCGAGCTCCGAGGTCGCCGCGGCGGCGTCGACGGGCACGAGCTCGCGCTCGGTCGTGAGCATGGTCGTGCAGCGGCCGAGGATGACGTCCGGTGCGCCCTTGACGAGCAGCACCAGGCGGAGCTCGCCGCGCACCGGCATCCGCTGCAGGGTCGCCATGAACTTGTAGTCGGAGTCGAACGGCACCTCTGCCAGCCGCGGGTAGTCGCGGCGCGCGGCATCCGCATCGATGCCGAGCTTCGCACCCAGCACGATGAGGGCCGCCTCGGTCGGGTCGCCGACGACGACGCCGTCGGTCGACACGGTCGCGTCGTTCGGGAGGCTGATCGCGAGCCCGAGCGTCGCCGCCTCGACGGGCTCGTCGGTCGCGCCGAGCATCCGGCCGTCGAACGAGTACCCCTCGCCGGTGACCCGGAAGTGGTCGCCGCCCATCCACGCCGTGCGCACCGTCATCTCGTTCATGGTGAGCGTGCCGGTCTTGTCGGAGCAGATCGCGCTCGTCGCGCCGAGCGTCTCGACGTCGTTCAGCGAGGCGACGATCGCGCGCTGGTCGGCGAGCTTCGATGCGCCCCACGACAGCAGGCTCTGCACGAACACCGGCAGGCCCGTCGGGATCGCGGAGATCGCGACCGCGGTGCCGAGGAACAGCAGTTCGGTGACGCTCTGGCCGCGCACCGCGCCGATCACGATGATGACGAGCACGGCGCCCCAGGCGATGATGCCGAGCACCTTCGTGAGCGAGTCGAGTTCGCGCTGCAGCGGGGACTTGCCGGAGCCGACCTCCGTGAGCATCGACGCGATACGGCCCATCTGGGTGCGCATGCCGGTCTCGACGACGACCATGCGCGCCGTGCCGCGCGTGACCGACGTGTTCTGGAACACCATGGCCGTGCGGTCCGCGAGTGCGGTGCCGGTCTCGTTCGGGGTCGGCCCCTTCGCGATCGGCAGCGACTCGCCGGTCAGCGCCGACTCCTGCGTCTCGAGGTTCGCGGCCCGGAGGATGCGCCCGTCGGCGGGCACGAGGTCGCCCGCCTCGAGGTCGACGATGTCGCCCGGGACCAGGTCGGTGGCATCGACCTGGCGGAGGGAGCCGTCGCGCAGCGCCCGCGCCTGCGGGGTCTGCAGCTTGGCGAGCGCGTCGACGCTGCGCCGCGCCTTGAGCTCCTGCCTCGTGCCGCTGATCACGTTGTAGAGCACGAGGATCGCCACGACGATGGCGGTCGAGACCTGCCCGATCAGCAATGAGACGACCGCGACCGCGATGAGCATGAGCGTCATGAGCTGCGTGGTCTGGGTGAGCGCGATGCGCCACACGCTCGGCGGCGGCGCGCTGACGAGGGCGTTCGCGCCGACTTCGGCGAGGCGGGAGGCCGCCTCGGATGCTGCCAGCCCGCGCGAGCCGTCGCTCCCGGCCTCGGCGACGGCCTCGTCGGGCGGGAGCGACCACCAGGCGGTGCCCGCCTCCTCCGGTGTCGGCGCCTGCGATGGCTGCGGCCTCGTGTCGGTGCTCACCGGACCCCCTCGGGAACTCGTCTGGCCACACCCTAGCGGCGGCGGGCATCCGGCACAGCAGAATGGACCGCGGAGGTCGACGATGATCACGCACGAGGTCCTGAACCAGGCTCCGCCCCGCGAGGGCGTCGACGAGTTCACCGCGAACGTCCCGCTCGTCGAGGCGGTCGCCCGGTGGGGGACGACCGCGTTCTCCGGGGGAGCGGGAACCGATGCGGATGCCGCGCCGCCGGCGCTGCGCGACCTCGGCCGACTGGTGGGCGGCGCGGCCTTCCAGCGCGACGCCGAGCTCGCCAACACGAACCCGCCGCGGCTCGTCACGCACGACCGCTGGGGGAACCGGATCGACGAGGTCGAGTACGACGAGTCGTACCACCGCATCATGGCGGCGGCGCTCGCCGCGGGCGCGCACACCTCGGCGTGGGCCGACCCGCGCCCCGGAGCGAACGCGGACCGCGCCGCCGCGTTCCTCCTGCTCGCGCAGGTCGAGCCGGGGCACGCGTGCCCGGTGTCGATGACCCACGCGGCGGTCGCGACCCTCGAGCACGCCGCCGACGGACTGCAGGCCGAGTGGATGCCGCGGCTGCTGAGCCGCGCGTACGAACCCGGGCTCGGCTCCGGCGCCGCCGGCGGCAAGGCGCCCACGGCCTCGGCGCTCGTCGGCATGGCGATGACCGAGAAGCAGGGCGGGTCCGATGTCCGCGCGAACACGACCCGCGCCGTGCGGCGGCCGGGACGCGGCATCCGCCCGGAGTGGGGCGCCGAGTACGGCGTGACCGGGCACAAGTGGTTCTGCAGCGCGCCCATGAGCGACGCGTTCCTCGTGCTCGCGCAGGCGCCGGGCGGGCTCTCGTGCTTCTTCGTGCCGCGCGTGCTGCCCGACGGATCGCGCAACGTGTTCCGCATCGAGCGGCTCAAGGACAAGCTCGGCAACCGGTCGAACGCGTCGAGCGAGATCGAGCTCGACGACACGACGGGCTGGCTCGTCGGCGAGGAGGGCCGCGGCGTCGCGACGATCGTGCAGATGGTGACCCGCACGCGCCTCGACTGCGTGATCGGCACCGCCGCCGGCATGCGCCAGGCCGTCGCGGAGGCCGCATGGCACGTGCGCCACCGCCGCGCCTTCGGCGCGCTCCTGGTCGACCAGCCCGCGATGGCGGCGGTCGTCGCCGACCTCGCCCTCGAGTCGGAGGCGGCGACCCTCACGTCGATGCGGCTCGCGCGTGCCTACGACGTCGACGCGACCGACTCCGAGCAGGCGTTCCGGCGCCTCGCGACCGCCGTGGCCAAGTTCCAGGTCTGCAAGCGCGGACCCGACCACGCCTACGAGGCCCTCGAGTGCCTCGGCGGCAACGGCTACACGGAGGCGTTCCCGCTCGCGCGCCGGTACCGCGAGCAGCCACTGCTGGCGATCTGGGAGGGCTCGGGCAACGTCATCGCGCTCGACGTGCTGCGCGTGCTCGCGCGCGAGCCCGAGTCGTTCATGGCGTTCTTCGACGTCGCCGGCGAGGCGGCCGGAGAGCACCCGGCGTTCGACCTCGCGCTCGCCGAGGCGCGGGCCGTGGTCGGCGAGGTGAGCCGGGCGGATGCCGCGACCGCGGCGCTCCGGGCACGCGAGCTCACCGAACGGCTCGCGCTCGTGCTGCAGGCGTCGCTGCTCCTGCAGCACTCGCCCGGTCGGGTGTCCGATGCGTTCGCCAGGTCGCGACTCGAGGGCGACGGCGGATCGATGTACGGCGCCCTCCCGCCGGGGGTCGACGTCGGCGCGATCCTCGAGCGCGCCTGATCGGCGACGCGGCCCGCACGTTCGGCGAGCGTGCCGCCGCGTGGCGCGTCGCCGCTCGGCGCGAGAGGATGACGGGGTGAAGGATCGCGCGAACTGGCTCGTCGTCGCGCAGTTCGTGCTGCTCGCACTGCTGCTCCTGCCGGGCGACCCCCTGTGGGCCGGGCAACAGGTCACCGTGCTCGCCGTGCTGCTCGTCATCACCGGGCTCGCGCTCTCGGGCGCCGGCGTGATCGCGCTCGGCCGCGACCTCGTGCCGTGGGTCGCGCCGCGCGAGGGTGCGACGCTGAAGACCGACGGCGTCTTCCGGCTCACGCGGAACCCGATCTACGTCGGACTCCTCATCGCGACCGCCGGCTGGGTGATCTGGCGGGCCCGCATCGAGCTCATCGTCGTGTGGGTCCTCCTCGCGGTCGTGCTCGTCGTCAAGGCGCACCTCGAGCAGCATCGGCTGCTCGAGCGGTTCGGCGACGACTACCGCGACTACGCCGACCGCACGCCGCTGCTGCTCTGGGCCCGCGGCATCCGGTGAGCCGCGCGCGGGCCCGCCCGGCTCGCTAGGAGACCGGATCGCCGGACGACGCCCCCGCGGCATCCGTCGCCCCGGGCGAGGCCTGCAACGGACCCGACTCGAGCAGGTGCTCGATCGCGCGCAGCGGGATCGGCGCCCAGTCCGGGCGGTTGCGCGTCTCGTAGATCGCCTCGTACACGGCCTTGTCGAGTTCGAACGCGGCGAGGAGGTCCTGGTAGACGCTGAGGTCCATGCCGGAGGCCGCGACGTAGCCGTCGATGAACGCCTGACGAGCGGATGCCGCCCACGCGCGCGCGTCGTCGGCGCGCTCGGGGTGCAGGAGCTCGGTGGCCCCGGCGACGTAGTCGAACGAGCGCAGCATGCCCGCGACGTCGCGCACCGGGAGGTCGGGTCGTCGCCGTTCGGCCATCGGTCGCATCGGCTCGCCCTCGAAGTCGAGCAGGAACCAGCCACGGTCGGGGGCGAGGATCACCTGGCCGAGGTGGAGGTCGCCGTGCACGCGCTGCAGGTCGGGCCACGCGCCGGCCTCGGCGCGCGCGTAGAACGCGGCGATCGCCGCCTCGTGCGGTTCGAGCGCCGGCACCTCGGCCACCGCGATCGCGAGCCGACGGCGCCACGCCGCCGCGACGGCGGCGATGAGGTCGGGCGAGGCGGGTTCGCGGCCGAAGCTCGCACCGAGCGAGGCGTGCACCTCCGACACGGCCGCGCCGAGCGCGCGCGCCTCGTCCGTGAAGTCCCGGGCGGATGCCGCGGCGAGCAGCGCCACCCGCCAGGCGTCCTCGACGCCCGGGAGGAACTCCTGGGCGAACGCCAGGTGCCCGCGCGCGCGGCCCTCGGCGCGGCCGACGTCGTCCCATTCGCCGAGCACGTCGCCGACGACGGGAGGGATGTGCGGCGACCCGGCCGCGCCGAGCGCGGTCTGCAGCGTGACATCCGGGTTGTCGCCGTGGTGGAGCTGCCGGAACACCTTGCAGATGACGGGCGGCTCGCCGCCCGGCCGATAGACGATCGAGGTGTTCGACTGCTCGCCGCCGAGCACGCTCGCCGGGACGGAGCCTGCGGCCGGTGCCGCATCCGCATCGGCGCGGCGACCGTCGGACGCCGCCGCGGCCGGGTGGCCCATCGCGGCCGCGCCGTGGGCCACTGCCCGCCCGCCGCCCCGGATCAGCTCGAGCAGCGCGTCGGTGAACGCCGGGTCGTGCGGGCCGTCGTAGAGCCGCGTGCCGTCGTCGAGCACCCCGATCAGGTGCGACTCGTCGGCGGAGCCGGGCGTCGACCGCTCGACCACGGGCACCTGGTAGAGCACGGGCGGTTCGGGGGCGTCGTCCATGACGAGGAGCGACATGGCGCGGACCCCGGCTTCGGCGACGGGGAGCTCCCACGCGCCGATCCGCCGGAGGACCGGGGCGTGGCCCTTTCCGCCGAACCAGCGCTGGTCGGGCATCCATGCGGCGATCGCGGCCAGCGCGCTGTCCATGCTTGAACGATATTGCCGCTCGTGCGCAGCGTCGAGGCGGCGCGCGCCGCGCGCTGCCGGTTGGGACGCGTCATCCGCCGCCGGAGTCGCCGCCCGACGCCGATCGGACGCGATTCGGTGCCGACGCGCTCGCGGAGCCGCCCGATTCCGTCCGATCGCGTGGCCGGGAGCGCCGCGTCATCCGTCGCCGGGTCAGGGCATGCGGTCGGTGCCGCGGTCGCGACGCCGCGATCGCGGCTCGTCGAGGCCCACGTGGATGCGCGTGCGGCGGCGCTCGATGACGATGAACAGCGTGCCGAGCGCCCACAGCGGCACCTGCGTCAGGAACGCGACGCGGAACGCCTCGAGCGTGTAGGTGTCGGGCGTTCCCGCGCCCTGCGCATCCATCGCGATGCCGATCAGGAGGATCGCGAGCAGCGCCGCGAGGAACCCGCCGACGTTGGTGATGCCGGTGGCGGTGCTCAGCCGATGGCTCGGGTTGAAGGTGCGCGCGTGGTCGAAGCCGATCATCGAGCCGGGGCCGCCCGTGCTCATCGCGAACGCGAGCACGAACAGCAGCCAGAGCGGAGCCGGACCCGGCCACGCGATGACGACGAGCCACGCCAGTGCCTGGATGCCGATCACGGGAAGCACGAGCAGGCGCGACCGGTTGGTCGGGTGCCGCATCGACAGCGCTCCGATCACGGGGCCGACGAGGATGCCGAAGACGACGTACACCGTGAACAGCAGTGAGGCCGTCGCCGTCGACAGGCCCTCGCCGACGGTGAGGAACGGGAATCCCCAGAGCAGCACGAACGCCGTGCCCGAGAAGGGCGTCGTGAAGTGCGACCAGAACGCGAGGCGCGTGCCGGGGTGCGACCACGATTCGCGGAAGCCCGTCCGCAGGTCCGCGGACGAGCGGACGACGTGGATGGCGCCCGTGACCGTGTCGACCGAGACGTCCTCGACGCGGCCCGGCGGACGATTGCGGACGACGGCGAAGGTGAGCACCGTGAAGAGGGCGCCGAGCCCGGCGAGCGAACCGAACGCGATCGACCAGGTCGTCGCGTGCAGCAGCGCGGCCAGGGGGAGCACGGCGAGGATCTGACCCGACTGGCCGATGAGTCCCGTGAGCTGCACCATGAGCGGCGCCCGCCGCTCGGGGAACCACACCGCGATCACGCGCAGCACGCTCGGGAACACGGCGGCGTCGCCCGCACCGAGCAGCATCCGCGCGAAGATCGCCCAGCCGACGTCGGGCGCGAACGCGAGCACGAGCTGGCCGACGGCCATGAGCGCCATGCCGATCGTGATGATCGGCCGGGCGCCGAATCGGTCCAGGAGCAGGCCCACGGGGATCTGCATGCCGCCGTACACCGCGAGCTGGATGACGGCGAACATCGACAGCGTCGAGGCGTCGGCGTCGAACCGGAGCGCGGCATCGACGCCGACGGCGGACAGCGACGAGCGGTTCGTGACCGAGAGGATGTACGCGGCGACGCCCACGCCCCACACCAGCCACAGGCGCCACGTCGGGGCGATGGGGAGCGGAGTGGGGATCGTCACAGCCCTTCGAGGCTACCCCCGCCTCCGAACGCTGACGCCCGCGTGCAAAGAAGTGAATTCGGATTCACTTCTTTGCTACGATCGCGTCGTGGATGCCGACGGTGAGGTCGAGGTGCGCGGGTGGGCGAATCGCCGGCGAACGGGCGCCGAGCGCCGCGAACTCGATGGGATCGAGAACTGGGCGCTGCGTCGTGCCGTGAACTGGTCGGTGCTCGCCGGAGGCACCGCGAACGTGATCATGCAGCTCGCGATGCGCCCGGTCGCCTACGGCGTCATGGAGAGCCCGGTCGTCGAGGGCACCCTCTTCGCGAATCCCGAGCGCCGGGCGCGCACGACGATGGCCTACATCGCGGTGACGATGCTCGGCGGCCAGGAGGAGCGGGCCGCGATGCGACGGGCGACGAACCGGTCGCACGCCAGGGTCCGCTCCGAGCCCGGATCCCGCGTGTCGTACGACGCCTTCGATCCGGAACTGCAGAAGTGGGTCGCGGCCTGCCTCTATCGCGGGGCCGAGGACGCGTACACCGCCGTGCACGGTCCACCCGAGGGCGGGTTCCGCGACGAGTTCTACCGGCAGGGCATGGTGTTCGGCACGACGCTGCAGATGCCGCCCGAGGCGTGGCCGCCGACCCGCGACGCGTTCGAGGAGTACTGGCGCGACACGCTCGCCCGGCTCGAGATCGACGACCCGACGCGCCAGTACCTGATGCGGATCGTGCGGCTCGAGTACCTCGATCGCCGGATTCCGCCTGCGCTCCTCCGCTGGCGTGCACGGATGGTCGCGGGGCATCTCCCGCCGGAGTTCCGCACGCTCATGCGGATGCCTTGGAGCGAGGACGACCAGCGAGCCTTCGACCGGTCGTCTCGGCGGCTCGCGAGGCTCATGCGCGTGCTCCCGAGGAGCGCCCGGGAGTGGCCGATCCGACGGCAGCTCCGGGATGTGCAGCGACGGCTGGCCGCGGGTCGGCCGCTGTTCTGAGCCGGGGTCCCGGAACATGACGGAGCCCGGGGCCGGACCGCGCCGGACCCCAGGCTCCGATCGCGTCGCTCAGTTCACGGGCGCGTCGGCTGACGCCTCCTCGGTGCCGCCGTCGAACCCGAGCGCGGCCTCGCCCGGTGTGCCGACGGCCGCTTCGGCCTCCATCGCGAGCTCGGCGTCGACGTCGTAGGCCGCCTGCTCGAACTGCGAGTTGTAGAGGCGGAAGTAGGCGCCCTTCGCCGCGATGAGCTCGTCGTGCGTGCCCTGCTCGACGATGTCGCCGTGCTCCATCACCAGGATGAGGTCGGCGTCGCGGATCGTCGAGAGCCGGTGCGCGATGACGAACGAGGTTCGGCCCTCGCGGAGCGCCGCCATGGCGTGCTGCAGCAGCAGCTCGGTGCGCGTGTCGACCGAGCTCGTCGCCTCGTCGAGGATCAGCACGCTCGGCTGCGCCACGAACGCGCGTGCGATCGTGATGAGCTGCTTCTCGCCGGCCGACACGTTCGACGCGTCCTCGTCGAGCACGGTGTCGTACCCGTCGGGCAGGGAGTGCACGAACCGGTCGACGTACGTCGCGCGCGCCGCCGCGAGGATCTCGTCGTCGCCCGCCGACTGGCGACCGTACCGGATGTTCTCGCGGATGGTGCCGCCGAACAGCCACGGGTCCTGCAGCACCATCCCGGTCCGGGCGCGGACGTCGTGGCGGGTCAGCTCGGCGATGTCCTGACCGTCGATGAGGATGCGGCCGCCGTCGAGCTCGTAGAACCGCATGACGAGGTTGACGAGCGTGGTCTTGCCGGCCCCGGTCGGGCCGACGATGGCGACCGTCTGGCCGGGCTCGACCCGGAACGAGAGATCGCGGATGAGCGGGCGGTCGGGCGTGTACGCGAACGACACGTGGTCGAACTCGATGACGCCGCGACCGTCGACCGCCGCGGGCGCGTCGGCGGCGTCGGCCTCCTCCTCGTCGGCGTCGAGCAGCTCGAACACGCGCTCGGCCGATGCGGTGCCGGACTGCACGACGGCGGCCATGCCGCCGAGCTGCGAGAGCGGCTGGGTGAACTGCTGCGAGTACTGGATGAACGCCTGCACGTCGCCGAGCCGGAGCTGGCCGCCGGCGACCATGAGCCCGCCGAGCACCGCGATGCCGACGTAGGTCAGGTTCCCGACGAACATCATCCCCGGCATGATGATGCCGGCGAGGAACTGCGCCTTGAACGCGGCCTCGTAGAGCTCCTCGTTCTCGTCGCGGAACTTCTCGCTCGCGTCCTTCTCGCGGCCGAAGACCTTCACGAGCGCGTGGCCCGAGAACGACTCCTCGACGCGGGCGTTGAGGCGCCCGACCTTGCGCCACTGGATGCCGAACGCCGCCTGCGACTTCGGTCCGATGATGCCGAAGATCACGGCCATGAGCGGCAGCGCGACGAGCGCGACGAGCGAGAGCTGCCACGAGATCGAGAACATCATCACGAGCACGCCGATGACCGTGAGGATGCTCGTCAGCGCGCTCGAGAGCGACTGCTGCATGGTCTGGGTGATGTTGTCGATGTCGTTGGTCACGCGCGAGATGAGCTCGCCGCGCTGCGTGCGGTCGAAGTAGCTCAGCGGGAGGCGGTGGATCTTCGCCTCGACCTGCTCGCGCAGCCCGTACATCGCGCGGACCATGATCACGTTGATCACGTAGCCCTGGACCCATGACAGGACCGACGCCACCACGTAGAGCAGCAGCACGATGATCACGAGCTGGCTCAGCCGCACGAAGTCGATGCCCTCGCCCGGCGTCAGCGTCGCGGCGCCGACGATGTTGGCGAGGTCCTCCTGGCCGGCGGCGCGCAGCTGCTCGACGACCTGCTCCTGGGTCACGCCCGCGGGCAGCTGCAGCGAGATCCAGCCCTCGAAGATGACGTTGGTCGCCTCGCCGAGGACCCTCGGCGCGATGACGGTGAGCACGACCCCGATCGCGCCGAGCAGCGAGACGAACGCGAACGACCACTTCCAGGGGGCGAGGAGGCCGAGCATCCGACGGAAGCTGCGCCCGAAGTCCTGCGCCTTGCCCGGGGCGACGGAGTCCCACGAGCCGGAGTTGATGCGCGCCTCCTCGGCGAGCTGCTGCTCCTCGAGCTGCTCGAGGGTGGGCTGCTGCGCCTCCTGAGCCGCCGCCTCGGCGCGGCTGCGGCCGCCGCGGCGCTTGGGGGTGCTGGTGTCGCGGCTCATGCCTGGGTCTCCACTCCGAGCTGGGATTCGACGATCTCGCGATAGGTCTGGCAGGTCTCGACCAGTTCGTCGTGACGCCCGAGCCCGACGACGCGGCCGTCTTCGAGTACGACGATGCGGTCGGCGTCGGTGATGGTCGACACGCGCTGCGCGACGACGACCTTCGTCACCTCGGGCAGTTCGCGCCAGAGCGCCTGCCTCAGCCTCGCGTCGGTCGTGAGGTCGAGTGCGGAGAACGAGTCGTCGAAGACGAGGATCTCGGGTCGGTGCACGATCGCGCGGGCGATCGCCAGGCGCTGGCGCTGCCCGCCGGAGACGTTCGTGCCGCCCTGCGAGATCCGGGCGTCGAGCCCGCCCTCCATCGCGGCGACGAAGTCGCGGCCCTGGGCGATCTCGAGTGCGTGCCAGAGCTCGTCGTCGGTCGCCTCCTCGCGCCCGAAGCGCAGGTTGGAGGCGACGGTCCCCGCGAACAGGAACGGCCGTTGCGGCACGAGCCCGATCGTCCTCCAGAGGGCGTCGAGGTCGGCCTCGCGCACGTCGGTGCCGTTCACGAGCACCGCGCCGTCGGTGACGTCGAAGAGGCGCGGCAGGAGGGAGACGAGCGTGGTCTTGCCCGCACCGGTGGAGCCGACGATCGCGACCGTCTCCCCGCGCTCGGCGCGGAACGACACGCCCTCGACGACGGCGTGCTCGGCTCCGGGGTAGGCGAACGCGACGTCGCGGAACTCGACCGTCCCGGGCGCCGGGAACTCGGCGACCGGGTGCTCGGGCCGGGGCAGCGTGGTCTCGGTCGCGAGCACCTCGCCGATCCGCTCGGCCGACACGGCGGCGCGCGGGATCATGATCGTGGTGAACGCGGCCATGAGTACGCCGCCCAGGATCACGCCGACGTACTGCATGAAGGCGAACAGCGTGCCGACCTGCACGTTGCCGGCGTCGACCTCGGTCGCGCCGAACCAGATCACGCCGATCACGGTCAGGTTCAGCACGAGCATGAACAGCGGGAAGAGCGTGATGAACAGCGTGCCGACGCGGCGACCGACGTCCATGATGTCGTGGTTCGCCCCTTCGAACCGCTGCTGCTCGATGGGCTCGCGGACGAACGCGCGGACGACCCGGATGCCGGTCAGCTGCTCGCGAAGGATCCGGTTCACCGCGTCGAGGCGCTTCTGGTAGCTGCGGAAGAGGGGGACCATCCGGCTGATCACGAGGCCGGCGACGACGAGGATCGTGAGCACGGAGACCCAGATGAGCCAGCTCAGCCCGACGTCCTGCTGCAGCGCCATGATGATGCCGCCGACGGCCATCAGCGGAGCGCTCACGAGCATCGTCGCACCCGTCATGGCGAGCATCTGCACCTGCTGCACGTCGTTCGTGTTGCGGGTGATGAGCGAGCCCGGGCCGTAGTGCGAGACCTCGCGCTCGCTGAACGCGCTCACCTTGTCGAAGACGTCGTTGCGGATGTCTCGGCCGACCCGCATGGCGGCCTTGGCCGCGAAGTAGGTGGCGATGATGGCGGCGACGATCTGCCCGAGCGAGATCGCGAGCATGAACGTGCCGGTCGACCAGATGTACGCGGTGTCGCCCTTCGAGACGCCCTCGTCGATGATGTCGGCGTTGAGGCTCGGCAGGTAGAGCGTCGCGAGCACCGACATGAACTGGAACAGGAGCACGCCGGCGATGAGCCACCGGTAGGGCTTCAGGTAGCGGATGAGGAGTCGTCCGAGCATGATTCTCCGCGAGTGCAAACGGGGTGTGCGAACACGGGATGCCGCGTCGCCGGCGCCGGGGCCTCGACCCGAGGCGCATCGTCAAGTCTGCATCCAAGCGGATGCCGCCGACATCCGTCGTGCGGCCGATATCGCTCATGGCGGAATCGAAACGGAGGCGAGTCCCCGGTGGATCCGGGCGCGGTCGTCCGCGCCCGGACATGATGATGGGACGCGCACCCCCGCGATGCGCGCCCCATCAGTTCATGGCCGTTACGAGCGGAAGGCGTCCTTCACGTTCTCGCCGGCCTGCTTGAGGTTGGCCGCGGCCTGGTCCCGGCGACCCTCGGCTTCGAGGCGCTCGTCGTCGGTCGCCTTGCCGGTGGCCTCCTTGGCCTTGCCCTTGAGCTCCTCGGCCTTGTTGCCGATCTTGTCGGACTCACCCATTCGGGGCCCCCTTCCGATCGTGCGTCGCGTTCGGGTGCGACGTCGACGGCCACGCTACGTGCCGTGCGCCGATCGATCACAGCCCTTGTCAGGGGCGGAAGCCTCTGCTAGTCCATCGACGCCGGATCGACCGGTCGGATTCCCGGAGACCTGTCGAAGACGCGAGGTCGGCCTCGACATACTGAGGGGAGCGATCGTCGCCCCGCACACCAGGCAAGGAGCGAACCGTGAAGTACCTCATCCTCATCCAGTCCAACCCGCAGTGGGGTGCCGCGTGGAATGCGTTCACGCCCGAGCAGCAGGCCGAGGCGATGGCGGTCTACGTCGACCTCGTGCAGGAGCTGCGGTCGTCGGGCGAACTCGTCGACGCGGAGCAGCTCGCCGGTCGCGAGACCGCTCGGGCCGTGCATTCGACCGACGGGGTGGCCACCGATGCGCCCCTCGCCGAGACGAAGGAGTTCCTGTCGGGCTACTACCTCGTCGACGTCGAGTCGTACGAGCGCGCGGTCGAGGTCGCCGCGAAGCTCCCCGAGGCCGCGTGGGGCGGGGTGCACGTGCATCCCATCCTCGCCGAGGACGCCGAGCCCGACGTCTCGGTGGCGTGAGCGACGACGCGTCGGGGGAGCCCGCGGGCGGCATCGAGTCGGTGCTGCGCGCGGCGGCTCCCTCGGCGCTCGCGGTGCTCGTCCGACGGATCGGCGACTTCGACGAGAGCGAGGACGCGCTCCAGGAGGCGCTCATCGCGGCGGCGGGGCAGTGGCCGAGCCGCGGGGTGCCGGAGCATCCGCGGGCCTGGCTCGTCGCCGTCGCCCAGCGGCGGCATGTCGACGCCGTGCGGGGCGAGATCGCGCGCCGCGCCCGCGAGGAGCGCGATGCGGCCCTGGAGCGGGGCGATGCGGGCGGCGGGTCCACGGCGCCGGCGCGCGACGACTCGCTCGCCCTGTTCGTGCTCTGCTGCCATCCGTCGCTGTCGCGGCCCTCGCAGCTCGCCCTGACGCTCCGCGCGGTGGGCGGGCTGACCACGGCCGAGATCGCCCGAGGACTGCTGGTGCCCGAAGCGACGGTCGCCCAGCGCATCTCCCGGGCGAAGCAGCGGATCCGCGCCGCGGGCGCACGGTTCAGGCTGCCCGACGCGACAGAGCTGCCCGAGCGTGCGGCCGCCGTCCGACAGGTGCTCCACCTGATGTTCACCGAGGGGCACACCGCGAGTTCGGGCGAGGTGCTCGCCCGCGCCGACCTCTCCGCCGAGGCGATCCGGCTGACGCGGATGCTGCGCGATGCGACGCCGCCCGGAGCGCCATGGTCGGCCGAGACCGATGGGCTCCTCGCGCTGATGCTGCTCACCGAGGCGCGCCGGCCCGCGCGGCTGCGGGCGCCGGCCGTCGGCGGGCTTCCCGAGCTGGTCCCGCTGGACGAACAGGATCGCTCCCTCTGGCGCCGCGACCTCGTCGACGAGGGCGTCGCGCTCGTCGAGCACGCGCTCGTCGCGGGCGAGCCGGGCCCCTTCCAGCTCCAGGCCGCGATCGCGGCCGTGCACGCCGAGGCGCCCTCGACGGATCGGACGGACTGGCGGGAGGTCCTCGGGCTCTACGACCTGCTGCGCGTGGTCGGGCCGGGGCCGATGGTCGAGCTCGGCCGGGTCGTGGCCGTGGCGATGGTGCACGGTCCCGACCGCGCGCTCGTCGACCTCGAGTCCATCGCCCTCGAGCCGGCGCTCGCGGGGCACTTCCGGGTCCACGCCGTCCGCGGGCACCTGCTCGCGCTCGCCGGGCGGCCCGACGAGGCGCGCGAGGAGTTCGCCGTCGCGGCGCGGACCGCCCTCAACGCGACCGAGCGACGCTACCTGGAGGGCGAGGCGCGGGCGTGAGCGCCGGTCACAGCCGGCGCGTGAACCCCACGCGATGCTCGCCCGGCCCGTCGTAGTCGCGCCACGCGGGAACGCCCTCGATGATCGTGTCGCCCGTGAGCTCGAAGCCCATCGCGCGATGGAAGTCCTGCGAACGCAGGTTCGGCGGTCCGGTGATCGCGTCGACGCGGCGGCATCCGCTCGCCCGCATCGCCTCGAAGAACCGCTCGTAGAGGGTGCGCGCGAGTCCGGTCCGGCGCTGGTCGGGGCGCACGCCGACGAAGTGGATGTACGCCACCTCCGGCTGCGACTGCGATCGGAACCCGATGAGGAAGCCGGCCAGCTCGCCGCGCTCGTCGTCGACGACCGTCGACGTGTCGGCGAAGTGCTGGAAGAACAGGCGAGGCAGCAGCAGGGCGAGCCGGTCGGCGCCCGGTCGCTCCCACCACGGGCCGATGGCGGCGACGACGCGGGTGTGGTCGCCGACATCGGCGCGTCGGAAGGCCAGCGACGGATGCCGCGGATCGGCGTCGAGTCGAGGGACGGATGCGTCGCTCATGCGTCGATCATCCGACACGGGCCGCTCAGCCGGCGAGCGCCAGGCCCAGCGCGGCGCACGCCACCGCGAGCGAGACCCCGGCCGTGAGGGTGCCCGCGAGTGCGAGCCGGCGCGTCGCGACCGTCGCCCGGGTGCGAGTGGCGCCCGGCGCCAGCGGGAGGGTGGTGTGCTCGGCGACGGACTCGGGGAGCACGGCGGTGAGATGGGCGGTCGTCTCCGCCGCGACCTCGTCCCGGGTCGTGGCGACCTCGGCGGTCGCGGTGTGCGGGGTCCAACCGGCCCCGTCCCAGTACCTCAGCGACCGCGGTTCCGACGGGTCCGGTCGCCACCCCGCCGGGGCGGGCGCCGAGGCGGTCACGGCGTCCCGCGGCGGCGGGCGCGGATCGCGCGCACGGAGAGCTGGGCGGCGGCCGCCAGGAGCAGCGCGGCGAAGAGCCATCCGCCGACGGCCGGCGGGATGAGGAAGGCGAGCGCGACCCCGGGCAGGGCCGCGAGCGTCGCCGCGACGCCGACGATGAGCGCGATGCGCAGGTCGACGAGCCCCCCGCGGACGTTCTTGACCGACCCGCTCACTGCGGTCGGGATCATCGCGACGAGCGAGGTCCCGCGCGCGATCAGGTCGCCGAGGCCGAAGACGGTGATGAACGCGGGCACCATGATGAGTCCGCCGCCGACGCCGAACAGGCCGGAGGCGATGCCGACGACGAGGCCGAGCGCGACGAGCCCGAGTGCGGGGCCGGGCTCGAGGGGCACGGGGTCGGCCGCGCGGTCGGGCGTTCCGAACGCGAGCCGGACGGCCACGACGACGAGCATCGCGATGAACAGCCAGCGCAGCCACTCGAGCGGGAGCCTCGCGAGCAGCGCCGCCCCGATCCAGCCGCCGACGATGCCCCCGAGCGCGACCAGCGCCGCAGCGACGAGGTCGACCTGTCCGTTGGCGAGGTACGCGATCGACCCCGCGAGCGCGGTCGGGACGATCGCGGCGAGCGAGGTCGCCGAGGCCCGCCGCTGGTCCATGCCCGCGAGCAGGATCAGGAGGGGGACCATGACGATGCCGCCGCCCACGCCGAAGAGCCCCGAGAGCAGGCCGCCGACCACGCCGACGAGCGCGAGTCGCCACAGCGCGGGGGTGGCGGGGGATGCTGCGGGCTCGGGCGCGGGGGTCGGCACCCGGTCACTCTAGCGGCGGTGCTCGGCCGACCCGACGGGGACCGGTCCCCATCCGCGCATGACGCCGGGACTCCGGTCTCCTGTGCAGTCGCGGGGGAATGGGCTACGCTCGAAGTTCCTCCAATTACGCGGGCGCCCGCCCGTATCACGATGGATTGCCCGGAGGCGGCACGTTCCGCAGGCATGACCCGAGACCGAGGGCAGCGCGTGCGACGCACGGCCGGCCCCTCGGACCACCGCCCGTCGGCATCCGCCGCCGGGCCTGCGGACGGCCTGGCGGCCGAACGTGACGGGCCGAACCGTTCGGCCCGATCGAACGAAGGACACAGCAGCATGGCAACCGGAACCGTCAAGTGGTTCAACGCCGAAAAGGGCTTCGGCTTCATCGCTCCCTCCGACGGGAGCCCCGACGTCTTCGCGCACTTCAGCGCCATCACGGGCAGCGGCTACCGCTCGCTCGAGGAGGGCCAGAACGTCGAGTTCGAGGTGGTCCAGGGCCAGAAGGGCCTCCAGGCCGAGAACATCCGCGCGATCTGATCGCGCGCGGGCGATGCCGCCCGCACTTCCCGGACGCCGGGTCGGAGTCGGCTCCGGCCCGGCGTCCGTCGTCTCCGCGGGCGTGCGTCCCGTCGGGCATGCGTCCCGTCGGGCATGCGTCCCGTCGGCCGTGCGTCCCGTCGGCCGCGGCCGATCAGTCCTCGGTCGGCGTGGCCTGGCCGATGTTCACCATCCACTGCACGCCGAACCGGTCGTTGAGCATGCCGAACGCGTCGCCCCAGGGCGAGGGTTCGAGCGGCAGGACGACGTCGCCGCCCTCGGCGAGCCCGTCCCAGTAGCCGCGCAACGTCGCCTCGTCCTCCGGGCCGCCGCTGAGCGACACCGCGAAGTTGGTGCCCGCCTCGTAGGGCATCTCGTTCGGGGTGTCGGCGCCCATGAGCGTCAGGTGCCCGGACGTGAGCTGTCCGTGCATGATCTTGTCGGCCTCCGCCTCCTCGTCGCCCTGGCCGAAGTCGGCGAACGTGCTGAGCGTGAGTTCGCCGCCCAGCACCGACTGGTAGAACTCCATCGCCTCGCGCGCCTGGTCGCGGAAGCTGAGGTACGGGTTGAGCGTGACGGACATGGCGTCTCCTTGCGTCGTGGGCGGGCCGGTGCCGTCCCGCAGGCCGATCATGCACCCGGCGGGCGACATCCGTGAGAGCCCTTGACGAGCGCGGGCGACGCGCGTACGTTAACAACCATATAGTTGATCAAGCGATTGGTTGAATAATGGATGCCGCAGCCGCCGACGATCGGCTCGACCGCGCCTTCATGGCGCTGGCCGACCCGGTGCGCCGCAGCATCGTCGCCCGGCTCAGCCGTGGGTCGGCGACCGTGACCGAACTCGCCGAACCGTTCGACATCACCACCCAGGCGGTGTCGAAGCACATCCAGGTCCTCGAGTCCGCAGGGCTCGTCACCCGGAGCCGCGACGCGCAGCGTCGCCCCGTGCACCTCGACGCGGCCGCGCTCGAGACGCTCACCGAGTGGATCGACCGCTACCGCCTCATCCACGAGCAGCGCTTCCGTCGACTCGACGCGCTGCTCGCCTCCGCCGACGGCGGCGACGCCGCGGCATCCGCCGGACAGGACTGACACCATGACCACCGAGACCACCAACCCGGTCACCATCGAGGCCCCCGAGGGGCTGCCCTACGTCGACATCGAGCGCGTCTTCGACGCGCCCGTCGCGGCCGTCTTCGACGCCCACCGCGACCCCGAGAAGGTCACGCAGTGGCTCGGCCCGAACGGGTACGACATGCAGATCGAGCGCTGGGACTTCCGGCCGCAGGGCGGCTACCGCTACGTGCACGTCGACCCCGACGGCGGCCGCTGGGCCTTCAACGGCACGTTCCACTCGATCCGCGAGAACGAGCTCGCCGTGCAGACCTTCGAGTTCGAGGGCGCGCCCGACATCGTGAGCATCGAGTCGATGAGCTTCGAGGACCTGGGCGACGGCCGCACGCGGCTGCGCGGCCACGCCGTCTACCCGAGCCTCGAGGCGCGCGACGCCATGGTCGAGCACGGCATGGCCAAGGGCGTGATCGAGGGCTACGAGCGGCTCGACGCGCTGCTGGCCGGCTGAGCCGGGGCATCCGTCGACGTTCGCACCAGCGAGAGGAACGACACCATGGACTGGACGCTCGAGGTCGTCGTGGTCCCCGTCGCCGACATCGATCGCGCGATCGGGTTCTACCGCGACCGGGTCGGCTTCGCGCTCGACCACGACACGCACGCGGGCGAGCACCGGTTCGCGCAGCTGACGCCGACCGGATCCGGCTGCTCGATCGTGATCGGCACGCTGCCGGCGCAGAACGAGATGCCGCCAGGCTCGCTGAAGGGCGTGCAGCTCGTCGTCGCCGACGCCGAGGCGGCGCGCGCCGAGCTCGTCGCCCGCGGCGTCGACGCGGGCCCGGTGCAGGTCATCGACCCGCGCGACGGCGGCACGTTCTTCGGGTTCGCCGACCCCGACGGCAACACCTGGGCCGTGCAGCAGATCCGGGCGCGCGGCGAGCGGCCGCTCATCCCGGTCGACGCGCGCGGCCGCTTCGGCGCCGACGCCCCGACCTGAGCCGACCGCCCCGCGTGCAGGCCACCGGTCGGGAATCGGACCGCGACGAACCGGGGCCGGCGGGCGAGCATGGAGGCATGACCGCACCCGATGTCCTCCGCTACGCCGCCTTCACGACCGATCCCGACGGGGGCAACCCCGCCGGGATCGTGCTCGACGCCGCCGGCCTCGACGACGCCGCGATGCTCGCCGTCGCGGGCGAGGTCGGCTACGCCGAGACGGCGTTCGTGACCAGCGGCGACGGCGGGGTCCGCGGCATCCGCTACTTCTCGCCGGTCGCCGAGGTGCCCTTCTGCGGGCACGCGACCGTCGCGACGGCCGTCGCCCTCGCCGAGCGCGAGGGGCCGGGCCGCATCCGGTTCGCGACCCCGGTCGGCGAAGTCGCCATGCAGACCGCCGAGGTCGACGGCCGCATCGTGGCGTCGTTCACGAGCGTCGAGCCCCGGGTCGAGCCGATGCCGACCGAGGTCCTCGCCGAGCTGCTCGAGCTCGTCGGGCTCGAGGCCGACGCGCTCGACGAGCGCCACCCGCCGCGGATCGCGTTCGCGGGCAACCGCCACCCCGTCCTGGCGATCGCGGATGCCGCGGCGTTCGACGCGTTCGCGTTCGACCCGTCTCGCGCCCGCGCGCTCATGGACGAGCACGGCTGGCCCGCGACGATCACCGTGCTGCACCGCCTGGCGGATGCGGCCGACGGGGGCCTCCGCTTCGAGGCCCGCAACATCTTCCCGGTCGGCTCGATCGTCGAGGACCCGGCCACGGGGGCCGCCGCGGCGGCGGTCGGCGGGTACCTGCGCGAGCTCGGCGCCGTCGTGGCACCGGCCCGCGTCGTGATCTCGCAGGGCCGCCACGTCGGGCGCCCGAGCGAACTCGTCGTCGACATCCCGTCGGTCGGCGGCATCGTCGTGAGCGGGCCGGCGGTGCCGATCGCCTGAGCGGCGCCGCGCCGACGAGCGAGGTCCGCACCGGGCAGGCCGCCCGCGTCAGAACCCGTAGAAGGACCGCAGGCCGCTGAGCGCCAGCTGCACGCCGATCGTCGCGAGCAGCAGGCCGCCGAAGCGGGTCAGCATGGCCGCCGCCGAGGCGCTGAGGCGCGCGAACGCGCTTGCGAGGAAGGCGAAGCCGACGAAGACGAGCAGGCTCACGACGGCCACGCTCACGACCGCGGCGAGCAGGCTCGTCAGGTCGTCCTGGAACGTCGACACCGCGATGACGGTCGTGATGCCGCCGGGGCCGGCCATCAGGGGGGTCGCGAGCGGCAGCACGAGCCCGTTCTCGTCGGCGGGCCGCTTCCCGACGTCCTTCCCGCCCTGCGCCCGGCTCGGCGCTCCGCCGTAGAGCATCTCGACGCCCATCGCCGCGACGATGAGGCCGCCGACGACGCCGAACGCGCCGAGGTCGATCCCGATGAGCTGCAGCAGCTCGCGGCCGACGAGCGCGCTCACCCCGAGGATGCCGAACACGACCACCGCAACGCGGAAGGCGGCGGCGCGCCTCGCGAGCCCCTGACGGGCCACCACGTCGTTGAAGATGACGATCTTCACGGGGTCGATCGGGTTCACGATCATGAGGATCGCGATGAACGCCTGGATGTAGATCTCGGCCGTGCTCACGTCGCCTCCTCGGCTCGGTCGGTTCCGATCAGTGCAGGGGGTCGCGGCCGTCGTCGTCGACGGTCCGGTCGGGGACCTCGGCGACGTCGCCTCGCGCTCGCGGGTCGTGGTCGACGATGCCGTCGACGTCCTCGGTCGGCACGCCGGTCGACTCCGCGTTGAGCGTGTCCATGGCCCGTTGCGACGGATGCCGCGGCACGAGCTCGCCGTCGATGTGCGTGAGCACGGGGCGCAGCGGCGGTTCGGCGCCCGGCACCTTCTGGATCGGCGCCGTCGGCTGGTCCGGCCTCAGGCCGAACCGCCGCTGGAGCTGCCGCATCCACCTCGGGCCCCGGCCGATCGCTCCCGCCTCGAGCGGCGCCTCGACCTCGAGCCCGTAGTACTCGCCGATCTGGTCGACGAACTGCGCCCGTCGCGCGAGCTGGTACGCCCGGCGCTCGCGACTGAACGCGATGATCGTCGACCAGCAGATCATGAGCATCACCACGCTGAACGGCAGGGCGATGATGATCGCCGCCGTCTGCAGTGCGCGGAGCCCGCCGGCGAGCAGCAGCGAGATCGACAGCAGGGCGGTGATCAGCGTGAAGAACGTGCGCACCCACTTGCGCGGGTTGATCTGGCCGCCGGTCGCGATCATGCCCATGACGAGCGCGCCGGAGTCGGAGGAGGTCACGAAGAAGATCGTGATGAGCAGGATGACCCCGAAGGTGAGCACCGTCGAGCCCGGGAAGTAGTCGAGCAGCGCGAACAGCGTGCCCTCGATGTCGACCTCGCCGTCGGCGCCGACGAGGCTGCCCGGCTCGGTGAGCTCGAGGTAGAGCGCCGAGCCGCCGAGCACGCTGAACCAGAGGATGCCGATGAGGGTCGGCACGATGATCACGCCCGCGACGAACTCGCGAACCGTCCGGCCGCGCGAGATGCGCGCGATGAAGATGCCCACGAAGGGCGCCCACGAGATCCACCAGCCCCAGTAGAACGAGGTCCACGACGCCTGCCACGCCTCGCCGGCGGCGCCCTGGAACGCGCTCACGTTGAACGAGAGGCCGATGAAGTTCTGGATGTAGGTGCCGATCGACTGCACGAACTCGCGCAGCAGGAACTCCGTCTGCCCGAACACGAGGAGGTAGAGCACGAGGATGCCGGCGAGCACGAGGTTCGTGGAGGAGAGCCATTTCATGCCGCGCGTCACGCCCGAGAGCACGGAGGCGAGCACGAACACGGTGATCACCATGATGATGACGACCTGGGTGGTCTCGGTGGGCTCGGCGATGCCGGCGGCGTCGAGCCCGGCGCTGATCTGCAGCACGCCGAGGCCGAGCGAGGTGGCCACGCCGAACAGCGTGCCCGCGAGGGCCACGACGTCGATGACGTTGCCCCAGGCGCCGCGCACGCGCTTGCCGAGCAGCGGCTCGAGCGTCCAGCGGATCGAGATCGGGCGCTTGCGCCGGTGGATGGCGTACGCGAGCCCGAGTCCGACGACGACGTAGATCGACCAGGCGTGGATGCCCCAGTGCAGGTAGGTCTGGCTGAGGGCCGATGACGCGAGCTGCTCCGGAGTGCCCGAGACGCCGGGCCGCGGCGCGACGAAGTGGCTGAGCGGCTCGCTCGCCCCGTAGAACACGAGCCCGATCCCCATGCCGGCCGCGAACAGGAGCGAGAACCACGCGCCGAGCGAGAACTCGGGCTTGTCGTCGTCCTCGCCGAGGCGGATGTCGCCGTAGCGACTGAACCCGACGAAGAGGCTGAACGCGACGAAGAACGCGGCGATGAGCACGTAGTACCAGTTGAACGCGTTGACGATCGACGACTGGACGGCCCCGAAGAACGCCTCGGCGAGGCGCGGTGCGAGCAGTGCGAACCCGCTGAACAGGAGCACGACGGCCGCCGCGGGCCAGAACACCCACCGTTCGATGCTCGTCTTCGGGATCCGGGGCCGTCGCCGGCCGGCTCGGTCGTCGGGCTGGGTCGTCGGCGTCCCGTCCATGCCCGCCACGATACGCCCCGCGGCTAGGCTCGGTCGGGGACATCCGTCGAGGAGGAGCACGCATGCAGACCCGAACCCTCGGCCGCACCGGCCGCACCGTCTCGGTCATCGGACTCGGCACCTGGCAGCTCGGGGCCGACTGGGGCGAGGTCGACGAGGCCGACGCGCTCGCGGTGCTCGACGCCTCGCACGAGGCCGGCGTCACCGTGTTCGACACCGCCGACGTCTACGGCGACGGCCGCTCCGAGACGCTCATCGGCCGCTGGCTCGCGGCGAACCCCGGCTCCGGCGTGACCGTCGCGACGAAGATGGGGCGACGGATGCCGCAGGAGCACGGCAACTACGTCCTCGACAACTTCCGCGCCTGGACGGACCGGTCCCGCCGCAACCTCGGCGTCGAGACGCTGGACCTCGTCCAGCTGCACTGCCCGCCGACCTCCGTCTACTCCGACGACGCCGTCTACGACGCGCTCGACACCCTCGTCGCCGAGGGCGCGATCGCCGCGTACGGCGTCAGCGTCGAGAAGGTCGACGAGGCGCTCGCCGCGATCGCGCGGCCCAACGTGGCGACCGTGCAGATCATCCTCAACGCCTTCCGACTGAAGCCGGTCGAGGAGGTGCTGCCCGTCGCGATGCAGTACGGCGTGGGCATCATCGCGCGGGTGCCGCTCGCGAGCGGGCTGCTCTCCGGTCGGTACACGCTCGAGACCGAGTTCGCGGCGAACGACCACCGCTCGTACAACCGCCACGGCGAGTCGTTCGACGTCGGCGAGACGTTCTCGGGCGTCGACTACGCGACCGGCGTGGGGGCGGCCACCGAGTTCTCGGTGCTCGCCCGCGCGGCGGCCCCGGAGGCCACGCCTGCGCAGGTCGCGCTCGCGTGGGTCGCGCGGCAGGAGGGCGTCTCGACGGTGATCCCCGGCGCGCGCAACCCCGAGCAGGCCAGGGCGAACGCGGCGGCGGGAACGCTCGAGCTGCCGGCGTCGTTCGACGCGGCCGTGCGCGACCTGTACGACCGCGACATCCGCGCCTCGGTGCACCACCGCTGGTGATCGGGCGGAGCCCCCGGGACGGATCGACGTCGTTCCCCTCGGGTTCCCCCACCCCGCCCGAGGTCGGTGAGGCGTGATCGACATCCTGACCGGGTTCGCCGTCATCGCGCTCGCCGTGGTCGTCGGCTGGATCGCCGGGCGCACGGGCGTGCTCGGCCCGAATGCCCGCCCGGTGCTCGCGCGCCTCAACTTCAGCGTGCTCTCGCCGTTCCTGCTCTTCTCGGTGCTGTCGACGGCCGACGTGGGCGCGCTGTTCTCGGCGCTGCTGCCGGTCTCGGCACTGGCCGCGGTCTCGGTGATGCTCGTGTTCGCGGTGGTCTCCCTGCTCCTGCTGCGACGGGGCGTCGCCAGGACCACGATCGGCGCGCTCGCGAGCGGGTACGTCAACGGCAACAACATCGGCATCCCGATCGCGCTGTACCTGCTCGGCAACGCGGCCTACTCGGCGCCCATCGTGCTGCTGCAGCTGCTGCTGTTCGCGCCGATCGCGCTCGCGGTGCTCGGCGCGACGGTCCAGGGTCGGACGTCGATCGGCGGCATCCTGCGCTCCACGTTCACGAACCCGATCATCATCGGCTCGCTCCTCGGCGTGCTCGTCTCGGTGTCGGGCATCGAGCTGCCGCCGATCGTGCAGGACCCGATCCACCTCATCGGGCAGGCGGCCGTGCCGCTCATGCTCATCGCGTACGGGCTGTCGCTGCACGGCACGCGCCTGCTCGAGCCGGGGACGGGGCTGCGCGACGTCGTGGTCGCGGCGACGTTGAAGCTCGCCGTGATGCCCGCGATCGCGTGGGCGCTCGGCGCCTTCGCGTTCGGGCTGGAGGGGCGCGACCTCTACGCGGTCACGGTCCTCGCGGCGCTGCCCACCGCGCAGAACGTGTTCAACTTCGCGCAGCGGTACGAGACGGCGGAGGTCGTCGCGCGCGACACGGTGTTCGTGACGACGGTCGGGTCCGTCCCGGTCCTGCTCCTGGTCTCGGTGCTGCTCGGGTAGGGGCGCCGCTGCGCGCCGCACCCCGAGATGGGCGCCGGGCGAGACGCGCGGCGGCCGGGCGGTTCCGTCGTGACGGTCGGAGGCGGCAGGATGGTGCAACGCACCGAGGCGAGGAGACCCGAATGCCCTTCCTGCGCACGGACGGCGCACCGCTCGACGAACTGCCGCTCGCCCAACGCCCGGTCGACGGCTACCGGTTCGCGCTGCGCGCCCCGATCGTCTACGTCGACGAGCCGACCGGGCGCCGCTACCGGGCGCCGGCGGCAGGGGAGGCGCCGCCGCCCGTCGGCATCACCGACCTGGCATCGGTGCCGACGCCGTTGTGGGGCCTCATCGCGAGCTACGGTCGCCAGTCGGCGCCGGCGGTGCTGCACGATGCGCAGTCGATCGCGGCCGCGGCGCTCGACGACCGCGGGGCCGCGCTCGCGCAGCGTCGTGAGGACGACGACGTGTTCCACCGCGCGCTCCGTGAGCAGGGCGTCCCGGTCCTCCGCGCCCGTCTCATGTGGGCGTGGGTGTCGGCCGACCGCGAGCGCACGTACGCCGGGTGGCGCGGATGGCTCCTGCTCGGCCAGGTCGCCCTCGGCGTCGTGGCCGTCGTGGCCGCGCTCGTGCTCGCGGTCGTCGCGCATCCGGCCTGGCTGCTCCTCGCGGTCGTGCCCGCGCTCGCCGCGCTCGCGTGGGGCGGGCTCGCCCGGCTCGCGGTCGCCCTGACCTACCCGCTCGCCCTGCTCGGGCCGGTGCTGCTCGTGCAACTGCTCGCCGTCGGCGTGTTCCGCGCCGTCGAAGCGATCGTCGAGCTCGTCGCGGGCGGCGACGTGCGGTCGGTCGTCCGGCCGACCGTGCGTCCGCCGGACGTGCCCGCCGGCGGGGATCCGCGATGACCGGCGTGCCGGGACCCGTCGTCGTCATGGGCGTATCCGCCTCGGGGAAGTCGACGGTCGGCGCGAGGCTCGCCGATCGGCTCGGTGTGCCGTTCGCCGACGCGGACGAGCTCCACCCGCCGGCGAACATCGACAAGATGCGGTCGGGGATCCCACTCGACGACGCGGACCGCGAGCCATGGCTCGACCGGGTCGGCGCCACGCTGGCGGACTGTGCCGGGAGCGCGAGCGGGATCGTGGTCGCCTGCTCGTCCCTTCGCCGCGCCTACCGCGATCGCATCCGACGGGCCGCACCCGCCGCGCGGTTCGTGCACCTCCACCTCTCCGAGGCGGAGCTCGCCGAGCGCGCGGGCGCGCGGCCCGGCCACTTCATGCCCGCGACGCTCCTCGCGTCGCAGCTCGCGACGCTCGAACCGCCCGCGGACGACGAACCGGCGCTCACCCTCGACGCGGGCGCCCCGATCGACGAGATCGTCGATGTCGCCGCGGCGTGGCTCGCGGCGGCGCCCAAGGTCGACGGCGTGGCCGGCCGGGACGCACGCCCGCGCGCCTGAACCCGGCTGCGGCCCAGGTTCAGGGCTACCCCTGATGCCCGCCCGTTGCGTCCTCCGTACCGTTGATCCCGGTCGCGCACCGCGGACACGCAGGGGGAACTGTCACCGCGGTGCCGACCGGAGAGCCGGCCGCGCTGGAACCCGACCCGAACGGGGTGCGCAGGCCGGCTCCCCCCGTTCTCCGCGCCGGGGACTGCGGGAGCCATCCGGCCGAGCGGTCAGCGCCGGCCCGCCCGCAGCCGTCCGTGCACGCGCAGCAGCTGGGGCACCACGAGGTACACCGCGAGCGGCACGACGAGCAGCGTGAGCACGAGCGCCCGCAGCACGGGGTGCCACGGCTCGAAGAGCGGGCCGAGCAGCAGCATGCCGATCGAGACGAGCGGGAAGATCGCGAGCCAGGTGATGACCGCCCGCACGTGCACCGATGGCGGGGCGGCCGGCGAGACGGGCGCGCCCTGGTCCGCGGGTGCGGCCACCGGAGTGGGGTCGGACGCGGTGGTGGTGGTGTTCGTGCTCATGCGACGCCCTCCAAGTAAAAACCAACTGGTTGGTTGTAACTTCACCACGTCGATCGATATTCCACAACCACTCAGTTGGAATCCGTAGGATGTCCGCATGGCCTGGGACACCGAGCGCACCAAGCGACTCCTGCTCGATGCGGCGACGGAGGAGTTCAGCCGGCACGGCCTGGCCGGCGCGCGCGTCGACCGCATCGCGGCATCCGCCGGGGTGAACAAGGAGCGCATCTACCAGTACTTCGGCAAGAAGGACGACCTGTTCGCGACGGTGCTCGCCACGCGCCTGCGCGACCTCATCGACGAGGTGCCGATGACCGGGACGGGGCCCGACGCGGTCGGCGACTACGCCGGCCGGCTGTTCGCCCACCACCTCGCCGACGAGACCATTCCCCGGCTCATCTTCTGGGAGGGCCTCGAGCTCGGCGGCGATGCCGTCGCCGACGCGCGCAAGGAATACCACGAGTCGAAGATCGCCGCCTTCCAGGCGATGCTGCCCGGAATCGACCGCGACGCCGCAGGGGAGCTCCTGCTCTCGATCGTCAGCCTCGTGAACGCCTGGCCCGTGCTCGCCCAGCTCGACCGGCAGTTCGTGACGGGGGCGGGGCGCACGACCGCCGACCCGGCCGTGGACCGCGGGGCGCGGGTCGCCGCCCGCCGCGCGGTGCTCGAGCGCACCGCGGTCGCGCTCGCCGAGGCGGCGCTGGCCGACGCCGCCGCCGACGCGGGCACGGGCGCCGTCGAGCCGGGCGCGAGCGCACCGGTCGGCCATGCGGCAGACTCGAACGGATGACCCCCACCCTGCTCGAGGCCGCCCCGCGCCCGTACGACCCCGACGCGATGTACGACGCGTTCGTCGACTGGGCCGAGGGTCGAGGATTCTCGCTCTACCCGGCACAGGACGAGGCGGTCATCGAGCTCGTGTCCGGCGCGAACGTGATCCTCTCGACGCCCACGGGCACGGGCAAGTCGCTCGTCGCGGTCGCCGCGCACGCGGCATCCGTCGCCCGCACCGCCGCCGACCGCGACGCGGGCCGGCCCTGGGGCCGCACCTACTACACGGCGCCGATCAAGGCGCTCGTGAGCGAGAAGTTCTTCCAGCTGGTCGATATCTTCGGCGCCGCGAACGTCGGCATGGTCACGGGCGACAGCTCGGTCAACGCCGAGGCGCCCATCATCTGCTGCACGGCCGAGATCCTCGCGAACCTGGCGCTCCGCCAGGGCGCGGATGCCGCAGTCGACCAGGTCGTCATGGACGAGTTCCACTACTACGGCGACCCCGACCGCGGGTGGGCGTGGCAGGTGCCGCTCATCACGCTGCCGCACGCGCAGTTCGTGCTCATGTCGGCCACGCTGGGCGACGTCACGTCGATCGCCGACGACCTGGCGCGCCGCACCGGCCGCGAGACCGCGCGCGTGACCGGCGTCGAGCGCCCCGTGCCGCTGCACTTCTCGTACGCGAAGACACCAGTGCAGGAGACCGTCGAGGAACTCCTCGAGACGAAGCAGGCGCCCGTCTACATCGTGCACTTCTCGCAAGCCGCCGCGATGGAGCGCGCCCAGGCGCTCTCGTCGATCCGGGTGGTCACGCGCGAGCAGCGCGACGAGATCGCCGAGGCGATCGGCGGGTTCCGCTTCACCACCGGGTTCGGCAAGATCCTCTCGCGGCTCGTGCGGGCCGGCATCGGCGTGCACCACGCGGGCATGCTGCCGCGCTACCGCCGCCTCGTCGAGACGCTCGCGCAGCGGGGCCTGCTGCGCGTCATCTGCGGCACCGACACGCTCGGCGTCGGCATCAACGTGCCCATCCGGTCGGTGCTCATCACCGCGCTGTCGAAGTACGACGGGCAGCGGATGCGGCAGCTCTCCGCGCGCGAGTTCCACCAGATCGCGGGGCGGGCGGGCCGTGCCGGCTACGACACCGCCGGCACCGTCGTCGTGCTCGCCCCCGACCACGAGATCGAGAACGAGACCGCGATCCGCAAGGCCGGCGACGACCCGAAGAAGCTGAAGAAGATCGTCCGCAAGAAGCCGCAGGCCGGGTTCGTCACGTGGGGCGAGGGGTCGTTCGAGCGACTCGTCGACGCGGAGCCCGAGCCGCTCGTGCCGCAGCTGACGCTCTCGGCGGCGATGCTCATCAACGTGATCGGTCGCGGCGGCGACGCCGTCGGCGGCATCCGCTCGCTCGTCTTCGACAACCACGAGCCGCGCGCCCGCCGCTACGAGCTGGCTCGGCGCGCGCTCGGCATCCTCCGCACGCTGCGCGACGCCGACGTCGTCGAGATCCTCGAGGCCCCGGGCACCGCGCTCGGCGTGGAGCTGCAGCTCATGGTCGACCTGCAGCCGAACTTCGCGCTGAACCAGCCGCTGTCGCCGTTCGCGCTCGCCGCGATCGAACTGCTCGACCCGAAGACCAGCGAGCAGGGCACTGGCCACTACTCGCTCGACGTCGTCTCGATCATCGAGTCCACGCTCGACGACCCGCGCCCGATCCTGTCGCAGCAGCAGTACAGGGCGCGCGGCGAGGCGGTCGCGGCCATGAAGGCCGACGGCATCGAGTACGACGAGCGGATGGCGCTGCTCGAGGAGGTCACCTGGCCCAAGCCGCTCGACGAGCTGCTCGCGCACGCCTTCGAGACGTTCGCGTCGAGCCAGCCCTGGGTGCGCGACTTCGAGCTCAGCCCGAAGGCCGTCGTGCGCGACATGTTCGAACGCTCGATGTCGTTCGGCGAGTACGTGTCGTACTACCAGCTGCAACGCAGCGAGGGCCTCGTGCTGCGCTACCTCTCCGACGCGTTCCGCGCGATCCGGCAGACGGTGCCCGACGAGCACAAGGACGAGGAGCTGCTCGACCTCATCGAGTGGCTCGGCGAGCTCGTGCGCCAGGTCGACTCGAGCCTCGTCGATGAGTGGGCCGAGCTCGTCGACCCGACCGCGCACCTGCCCGAGGACGAGGCCCCGGTCGTGCCGCCGGCCCCACCGTCGGTCGTCACCAACCGTCGCGCGTTCACGGTGCTCGTGCGCAACGAGCTGTTCCGGCGCGTGCAGCTCGCGGCGCTCGAACGCGACGAGGAGCTCGCCGAGCTCGACCCCGACGTCGGCTGGCCCGACGTGCTCGACCGCTACTACGCCGAGCACGACGACCTCCTCGCCGGCGGCCCGGCGCGCTCGCCGCGGCTGGTGACGATCGACGAGACGGATGCCGCGTCCGGCACCTGGCGCGTCGAGCAGGTGATCGACGACCCCGCGGGCCACCACGACTGGCGGATCCGCGGCGAGGTCGACCTCGAGGCGTCGGCGGAGGAGGGCGCGGCCGTGGTGCGGATCGCGGAGGTCGTCCGGCTCTGACGACCGGGCGCGTCAGCCTGGTGCGCTGCGGTCGGCCGCCCGCTCGCGGGCCGCTCGAGACGTCACGCCAGTGCGAGCATCCCCGCGGCGACCAGCGCGAGCGCGAGCCCGGCCCACTGGACCGGGGCGATGCGCTCGCGCAGCACGATCGCCGCGAGGAGGATCGTGCCGGCCGGGTACATCGCGCCGAGCACCGCCGCCACGGCGAGGTCGCCCGCGCGGATGCCGAGGAGCAGGAGCACGTTCGCCGAGGCGTCGACGACGCCGCAGGCGAGTGCCAACGCGAGCGCGGTCCGCAGCGCGCCGCCGCGCACCCCGGCGTCGCCCGTCGCCCGCGGGACATCCGTCATCGCCGTCCGATCGACGGGTGCCGCCCCGTCGGGGTCCGCCGGTCGGACGCGGACGATCGCGACGGCGCCCGAGCGAGCACGCGATGCGGCGAACACCGTCACGGCACCGAACGCCGCGAACAGCACCGTCGCCGAGACCACGCGGTTCGCGACGAGCGGCACGACGCCGGAGGCATCCGTCGTGTGGGAGATCGCGATGTAGTACCCGCCGATCGCGAGGCCGGACCCGATCGCGAGCAGCAGGCCGCGCGCGCTCGGGCGGACCGCGCCGCGCTCGGGGACGAACCCGACGAGGACGACCGCGACGAGGGCGACGCCGATGCCCCAGACGCCGAGCGGCCCGAAGCGCTCGGCGCCGACGAGGGTGCCCCAGAGCATGGGCGTGATCGCCGACATGAGCGCGGTGAGGGGGGAGAGGATGCTCATCGGGCCGATCGCGAGGCACGCGTAGAGCAGCGCGATCGCCACCGCGCCGATCACGCCCGACAGCGCGCCCCAACCGAGGTCGGCGGCGTTCCAGTCGCCGCCGAGCACGGGCAGCGCGGCCAGCATCGCCACGAGGCCCGCGACCGACGCGACGGCCGTGGCGAGCAGCGCCCCGAGGCGACGCGCAGCGAGGCCGCCGAGGAAGTCCGCGGCGCCGTAGACGATCGCGCCGGAGAGCGAGAGGACCGCGGTGAGCATCGTCGTTCAGCCTAGGCGCGACCGCTGATCGTGCTCATCTGAGCAGCGCACGCTGCTCATCTGAGCAAAATCGGCCGATTCGTTGAACGCCGCATGACGAGTGGGTCAAGTCCCTTCCCTCGGCGCAGGCCCCGCCATAGGCTGCCGAACATGTCCGCCCGTACCCGGGGTGGGCATGTGCGACGCCGGGGGAGCGCGTAGGCCGGTCTCCCGCATCCGTCCTTGCAGAGGAGATCACGCAATGCAGCAACGTTCCCCCGGTGCGGCCCGCCGTGCCACGCCCACCACGCGCACCCGAGGTCGCGCCGTGGCCGGGGCGCTCGCCGGAGCCACCGCCCTCGCGCTCGCCCTCGGCGGTGCGCTGTCCGCGCAGGCCATCCCCGACGGCGGGCTGCCGCCCCAGGCGCTCGCGAAGTCGAAGGCGTTCGTCAACCTGAACCTCGTGACCGTGAACGACTTCCACGGGCGCATCGAGGAGAACGGCAGCGCCGCGGGCATCGCCCGGCTCTCGACCGCCGTGCAGGAGATCCGCGACGACAACCCCAACACCGTCTTCGCCGCGGCCGGCGACCTGATCGGCGCCTCGACGTTCACGTCGTTCATCCAGCAGGACGTGCCCACCATCGAGGCGTTCAACGAAGCCGGGCTCGACGTGAGCTCCGTCGGCAACCACGAGTTCGACGCGGGCTTCGACGACCTGACCGACCGCGTCATGCCGCTCGCGCTGTGGGAGTACCTCGGCGCGAACGTCTACGACAAGGCGACCGGCGAGCCCGCGCTGCCCGAGTACTGGGTCGCCGAGTTCGAGGGCGTGCGCCTCGGATTCGTCGGCGCCGTGACCGACGAACTGCCGTCGCTGGTGAGCCCCGCCGGCATCGCCGACATCGAGGTCGGCCCGCCCGTCGAGGCCGCCAACCGCGTGGCCGACCAGCTGAGCGACGGGAACGAGGCGAACGGCGAGGCCGACATCGTCGTCCTGCTCGTCCATGAGGGAGCGGCCGACACGACCGTCGAGTCGGCGACCGACCCGAACTCGCGGTTCGGCGACATCGTGCTGAACGCGAACGACAACGTCGACGCGATCGTCTCGGGCCACACGCACCTCGCGTACAACCACGTGATCGACGGCCGACCCGTGATCTCGAGCGGCCAGTACGGCGAGCGCTTCTCCAACATGGAGATCACGTTCAACAAGAAGAGCGGCAAGATCGCGCGGATGCAGAACACCATCTACACGATGGCCGTTCGCGACGAATCGGGGAGCATCACCGGCTACATCGCCGAGCCCGACCCCGACGTCGTGCCCATCGTCACCGAGGCGGTCGCGATCGCCAAGGAGCTCGGCAGCGTCGTGCTCGGCGACGCGACGGCGAACTTCGGCCGCGCCGTGCGCGCGAACCCGGTCGGCGCACCGTCCTTCCCCGAGAACCGCGGCGGCGAGTCCACGCTCGGCAACTTCGTCGCCGACGTGCAGCTCTGGGCCCTCAACGTCGACGGCACCCGCAGCGTCGACATCACCTTCATGAACCCGGGCGGCCTGCGCGCCGACCTGGCTTCGGGCGAGGTGACCTACGCCGAGGCTGCGGCGGTCCAGCCGTTCGCCAACACGCTGGTCTCGATGGACCTCACCGGTGCGCAGATCAAGCAGGTGCTCGAGGAGCAGTGGCAGCCCAGCGGCGCGTCGCGTCCGTTCCTCAAGCTCGGCGTCAACGAGGCGTTCACCTACACGTACGACCCGACCGCTGCGCCGGGCTCGCACATCACCGAGATGTGGCTCGACGGCGTCGCGATCGACCCGGCCGCGACGTACTCGGTGGGCGTGAACTCGTTCCTCGCCTCGGGTGGTGACAACTTCTTCACCCTCGACGACGGCGCGAACAAGTCCGACAGCGGCAAGATCGACCTCGAGTCGATGGTCGACTGGTTCGACGCCTTCGGCACGGCCACGCCCGACCTGATGCAGCGAGCGGTGGGCGTGCACCTGCCCGGCGGCACGTCGGTCGCGGCCGGGGCGTCGGTGACCGTGAACCTGTCGTCGCTCGACTTCTCGCGCGACGAGACCGACGCCGACACGGCGATCGTCTCGTCCGGCGGGGTCGACCTCGGCAGCGCGCCGATCGACACGGCGTACACGCCGAACGTCGACGAGATCGGCCAGGCGAGCGTGACCTTCACGGTCCCGGCCGGCGCGAGCGGCCCCACGACGTTCGTCGTGACGGTGCCCTCCACCGGCACCACCAGCTCGTTCACGTTGAACGTGGGCTGAGTCGCATCGACGAGAGCGGCCCCGGGCTCCGGCCCGGGGCCGTTCCCGCGTCTGCGGGCGGCTACGCTGGTGAGGTGATGACCCGGGGTGCACGCGCGGCGCGCGGCGCGGCGATCGCCGCGTTCGCGGTGCTGGCGGCATCCCTCGCGCACACCGCGGGCGGCGGAACGCCGCCCGGCCCGGTCGCGCTCGCCCTGGCGTTCGCGTTCTCCGTGCCGGTCGCGATGCTCGTCGTCGCCGGGCGCATGCCGCTCCTGCGGGCCTCGGTCGCGGCCGTCGTCGCCCAGGCCGCCCTGCACCTGCTGTACTCGGTCGGTGCCGCCGGACCCGCCGGCACCGCGGCATCCGTCGATGCGCACGCGCTGCACGCCGGCGGCACGATCCCGCTCGACGCCTTCCTCGCCGTCGACCACGGCCACGTCGCCATGCCGGTGGCGCACGTGGTCGCCGCAGCCCTGACGGTCGCATTCCTCGTCGTGCTCGGCCGCTCCGCCGCGGCCGTCGCCGCGGTCGGCGGCACGCTCGCGCGCGGCATCCGCCTGCTCGTCGCCGCCCTCGCGGGCGCACCGGCGCCCCGTCGAGGCGACGCCCGGCCGCCCGTCTCGCGCCGCGACGGCCCGCCCCGTCTCGGGACCCTCCACCTCTCCTCCCTGCGGCACCGCGGACCGCCGACGGTGATCGCGGCCGCCTGAGCGGTCACGATCCCGAATCCGTTCGCGCCGACGCGCCGAACCACTGCCGACGAACCGGCAGCGCGTCCGCGCACCCCGTAGGAGAAGAAGAACACCGATGCGATCCATCACCCGCACCACCGCCGCCGCCGCGACCGCCCTCGGCGCCGGCACCCTGCTCGCCCTCGCCGCACCCGTCGCGGCGCAGGCCCACGTCTCCGTGACCCCGAGTTCGACCGCGGCCGGCTCGTACGCCGTGCTCGAATTCTCGTCCGGTCACGGCTGCGACGGCTCGCCGACGACGTCGTACACCGTGGAGATCCCCGAGTCGATCCTGTCCGTGACGCCGACCATCAAGGCCGGCTGGGACGTCGAGAAGGTCATGGTCGAGCTCGACGAACCGGTCGAGGGCGCGCACGGCGACGTCGTCGCCGAGCGCGTCGGCCAGGTCGTCTACACGGCCGAGACGCCGCAGCCCGACGGCTACCGCGAGACGTTCCAGGTCCAGGTCCTCCTGCCCGAGGATGCCGCGGGTGAGCGCCTCGAGTTCCCGGTGCTGCAGGCCTGCGTCGAGGGCGAGAACGACTGGAGCGAGTCGGCCGCCGCCGACGGCGAGGAGCCGGAGCGACCGGCTCCGGCGATCGAGGTCACCGAGGCGACCGGCGACGCGCACGGCCACGGCGACACCGAGGAGGCGTCGGAGGAGCACGGCGAGGAGCACGAGGCCGAGGCGACCGCCGCGACGCAGGGCTCGGTCGACGTCGTCGGCCGGGTGCTCGGCATCACGGGTCTCGCGGTCGGCGCCGCCGGCCTGACGGTCGCGATCCTCGCCCGTCGCGGGAAGAAGGCCTGAGGATCATGTCGCACCGGAGCGTCCGGATCGCGGCGGCCGGGGTGGCGCTCGCCGCCCTGGCCGCGGCCGCCGGCCCCGCCCTCCCCGCGTTCGCCCACAACACGGTGGTCGCGATCTCACCCGACGGCGAGGAGGCGGTCACGGAGCAGCCGGGCATCGTCTGGCTCGAGACGAACGACGCGCTGCTCGACGCCGAGGGCGCCGCGGCGATGGACGTGGTCGGCCCCGACGGTCGTCACTACGCCACGGCGTGCGCCTCGGTCGACGGTCCGGTCGCGAGCGTCGCGGCCGAACTCGGCGAGCCGGGCGAGTACACGGTCGTGTGGCGCGTCGTCTCGGCGGACGGGCACCCGATCTCAGGCGACTTCGAGTTCGACTGGGAGCCCGCCGACGGTGAGTCCCTGGCCGAGGGGGCAGGCGAGTCGCCGTGCGCCGACGCCGCCGGCACGACCGCCGACGCCGATGCCGACGACGAGAACGCGGGCGACGGCGCGGCCGCGTCGGGCGGCGCCGCGCAGGACCTGGTCTGGATCGGCGCCGGCGTGCTCGCGGTGGTCGTCGCCGCCGCGGTCGCGTTCCTGTTCGTCCGCCGCACCCCGCGCGGCGCGGAGGCCGGCGACGGCGCGGCCGAGCTCCCCGTCACCGAGGGTCCCGACGGCACGGGGCCCGACGGCACGGATGCACCCGACGGGCCGGCATCCGGTCGTTGACGCCGCGCTGCCGCCCGGCGCGGCCCGGTGCCGTCTCAGGCGCCGGCGAACGCCTCGGGCGGCAGCGACGTCGTGCCGTCCTCGATCGCCCGCACGAGTCGGTCGGCGACGGCCGCGGCATCGTGTCCGTGCGGGAAGCGCGGGGCCGTGCCGAAGAGCGGGTGCTCCGCGAGTCCCGTCTCGGTGTGGCCGGGTCGGGCGTCGACCAGTCGGATGCCGCTGCGCCGGAGCTCCCGCCCGGCGGCCGCGACGTAGGCCGCCAGGGCCGCCTTCGATGCCGAGTAGCTCGCCAGCCCGGCCGTGGGGAGCTCCGAGACGATCCCCGAGATCGTGAGCACGACCGGCTCGTTCCCCTCGGCCGCCGACGCGCGCAGGCTGGGCGACGCGACCGAGATGATGCGCATCGGCGTGAGGGCGTTCACGGTGAACATCGTCTCGAGGTCCTGCCGGGCGGTCTCCGCGACGCCGTCGAACCCGACGACGCCGGCGGCGACGACGATCGCGTCGAGGCCCCCGAGCGCATCGATCGCCCGTTCGACGATGGCCTCCGGGGCGTCGACATCGGTGAGGTCCATCGCGATGGCAGCGCCGCCGGCCGGGTGGTCGGCGAGTCGTGTCGCGTCCCGGCCGTGCAGGGCGAGTCGGGCTCCACGGTCCGCGAGGCGTTCGGCGATCAGCGTTCCCAGTGCACCCGTGGCCCCGACCACGAGGATGCGCGCCTGTTCGATGCGGGTCATGTCGCGAGCCTAGGTCGGCCGGGCTCGCACCTCCGGGGTTCACAGCGGACTCGCACCGCGACCCGTCCTCCCCATCGCCCGTCGACCGTGGCGCGTCCGACGCCCGTGGGGCCTGTCGGGACCGGCGGGTAGGGTCGACGGGTGACCTGGAGCGAGCATCCCGAACCCGCCGGCGCACCCCCGTGGGCCGACGAGGTCCCGTGGGACCCCGACGAGCTCGCGCCCCCGGAGGACGAGTGGGCGGCGCCTCCGCCGCCCGACGCCGTCGGCCGTTCGATCGACGGCGAGCGGATGCCGGCGGCGGGCGCGGTCGTCGCCGCGCCGGCGCGATTCGACTCGGCGCTCGAGGCGCTCCGCACCGTCTACGGCTACGACGCGTTCCGCGGCGAGCAGGCCGCGATCATCGACCACGTGGCCGAAGGCGGCGACGCGGTCGTGCTGATGCCCACGGGCGGCGGCAAGAGCCTCTGCTACCAGGTCCCGGCGCTCCTGCGCGAGGGCACGGGCGTCGTGGTCTCGCCGCTCATCGCGCTCATGCACGACCAGGTCGACGCCCTCGTGCGCAACGGCGTGCGCGCGGGCTACCTCAACTCCTCGCAGTCGCCCGCCGAGCGGGCGACGGTCGAGCGCGCCTACCTGGCCGGCGAGCTCGACCTCCTCTACGTCGCGCCCGAGCGACTGGGCTCCGAGCAGACCAAACGGTTCCTCGAGCGGGGCACGATCGCGCTGTTCGCGATCGACGAGGCGCACTGCGTCGCCCAGTGGGGGCACGACTTCCGCCCCGATTACCTGGCGCTCGCCGAGCTCGCCGAGCGCTGGCCCGACGTGCCGCGCATCGCACTCACGGCCACCGCGACCGAGGCGACGCATCGCGAGATCACGACGCGGCTGTCGCTCGGCGAGGCCCGGCACTTCGTCTCGAGCTTCGACCGTCCGAACATCCAGTACCGCATCGCGCCGAAGCTCGACGTGCGGCGGCAGCTGCTCGACTTCGTCCGCACCGAGGGCCGCGACGCCGACGGACACCCGGTGGCCGGCATCGTCTACGCGCTCTCGCGTGCGAGCACCGAGAAGTGCGCCGCGTTCCTCGCGGCGCACGGCGTGGATGCGACGCCGTACCACGCGGGGCTCGACGCCGAGACGCGCCGCCGTACGCAGGAGCGCTTCCTCCGCGAGGACGGCGTGGTCGTCGTGGCCACGATCGCGTTCGGCATGGGCATCGACAAGCCCGACGTCCGGTTCGTCGCGCACGTCGACCTGCCGAAGTCGGTCGAGGGCTACTACCAGGAGACCGGCCGTGCGGGCCGCGACGGCCTGCCGTCGACGACGTGGCTCGCGTACGGCCTGCAGGACGTGGTGCAGCAGCGTCGCATGATCGACGAGAGCCCCGGCGACCTCGCGCACCGTCGGCGGCTGGCAGCGCACCTCGAGGCGATGCTCGCCCTCTGCGAGACCGTGCAGTGCCGCCGCCAGAACCTCCTCGCGTACTTCGGCGAGCAGAGTGCGCCGTGCGGCAACTGCGACACCTGCCTCGAGCCGCCCGCCTCGTGGGACGGCACGGTCGCCTCGCAGAAGCTGATGTCCACCATCGTCCGGCTGCAGCGCGAACGGGGGCAGCGCTACGGCGCCGGCCACCTCGTCGACATCCTGCGGGGCAAGCGCACGCCGCGCGTCGAGCAGTACGGCCACGACGCGCTCGCGACGTGGGGCATCGGCGACGACCTGTCCGAGGCGCAGTGGCGGGGCGTCGTCCGCCAGCTGCTCGCCCAGGGGTTCCTGCAGACGGTCGGCGAGTACGGGGTGCTGAGCCTGACGGATGCCTCGGCCGACGTGCTCTCCGGCTCTCGGCAGGTCTCGTTCCGAACCGAACCGGAGCGTCCCGTGCGCGCCTCGCGTTCGAGCCGCGCAGCCGCCCCCGCTGCGGCCGACCTCGAGCCGCGCGACGCCGAGCTGTTCGAGGCGCTCCGCGCGTGGCGCGCCTCGGAGGCGCGCGAACAGGGGGTGCCCGCCTACATCGTGTTCGGCGATGCCACCCTGCGTGCGGTCGCGGTGCGCCGCCCGGCCGCGATCGGCGACCTCGACGGCATCTCCGGCATCGGCGCGAAGAAGCTCGACGCCTACGGCGCGGCCCTCGTACGGGTCGTGGGCGAGCACGTCGGCTGAGCCCGGGGCACTGAGGCGCGCGCGGCATCCGCCCGGTTCGCGACACGGAGCGACGACCCTCGCATTCGCCGCGCCGCCGTCGATAGCATCGGGCAAGGGCCGTCAGGGCGGCGGCGCGGATTCGGGGGAAGCGCATGTCCACAGCACAGGGAAGCCGGCCGGTCACGATCACGATCATCGGGGTCCTCGCGTTCATCGCCGGCGCGATCGACATGATCTCCGGCGTCGTGCTCTTCTTCCTCCTCGCGGTGCCCGAGGTCGTCGACGGGTTCGGCGGCACCGGGCAGCTCATCACGGCGGCGATCGCCTCGATCGTGGTCGGCCTGATCACCGCGGTGCTCGCGGGCGGCCTGCTGCGGGGCAGCCAGCCCGCGCGCCTGATCGTCACGGTGCTCCAGGTGATCTCGATCATCGGGTCGCTGTTCCTCGCGGTCGCCTACCTCGGCATCCCCGTCGGCGAGTGGATCGGCCTGGCGGTGTCCGCCCTCGTGGTGATCCTGCTCTGGACGCCGAAGGCGAGCGCGTTCTTCACGCGCTGACGACCCGACCGGACGACGCGACGAACCGACGAACCGACGACACGAGGAGGACGCATGACCGGGCAGGGTATCGAGGGAGTCCGTCGGCCGACGGCGGTGACGGTGGTGGGCGCGCTGGTCTGGGTGAATGCCGCACTCGACCTGGTTGCGGGGTTCTTCCTGCTGACGCTCGCGACGATCGGGGGCGACGACGCGGCGACGCGCACGACCTGGGCGATCATGGGCTCGGTCTCGCTCGTACTCGGCGTGATCGCCGCCGTCGTGGCGTTCGGCCTCATGCGGGGCAACTCGGTGGCGCGCATCGCGATCACCGTGATCGAGGTGTTCTCGATCGTCGCCTCGGTGAGCGCCGCGATCGCCAACCCGGCGAGCGCGGTGAACGAGGTCGTGAGCGCGCTCATCGCGGTCGCCATCCTGCTGCTGCTCTGGTCGGGTGAGTCGACCCGCTTCTTCCGCGGACTGGCGCCGGATCAGCCGACGGACCGGTGAACCGCCGCCGATCGTTGTCGATCATCCAAGAGCGAGTGCCAGTCGGATTGTAGGGTTCCGCAATCGCGTTCGGATGCCGCGAACCGGTGTTTGTAGGCGACGAACGCAGTTCTCCGTCGCTCGCGACGCCCGCCGTACCGTGAGATCAGCCCTATCCCGCGTACGAAGGACGAACCGACGATGGTCGACACGGCATCCCGAACCGACGCCACTCCCGCGCCCACGACCGAGCGCCCCGGCACCCCGGAGCACGCGGCGGCGGCCACTCCCGCGAACACCCCGATCGACGCCAGCGCGGCACCCGTCGTCGACGTCGACGCACTCGCTCGCCAGCTTCTCGGGACCTGGCCGGAGGCGCGCATCGCGGCGCGCGAGCGCGCGGCGCAGCCCGAGTACCAGCGGATCGACGGCCAGACGATGGCCGAGCACCGCGAGCGGGTCCTCGGCCAGCTGAAGCTGCTCGTCGAGTCGGGCGCGGTCCACAAGGCGTTCCCGAAGGGTCTCGGCGGCGAGGACGACCACGGCGGCAACATCGCCGCGTTCGAGGAGCTCGTCCTCGCCGACCCCAGCCTGCAGATCAAGTCCGGCGTGCAGTGGGGCCTCTTCGGCGCCGCGGTGCTCCACCTCGGCACCGAGACGCACCACGAGAAGTACCTGCCGGGCATCATGACCCTCGACGTCCCCGGCGCCTTCGCCATGACCGAGACCGGGCACGGCTCCGACGTCGCGGCCATCGGCACGACCGCGACCTACGACCCCGAGACCGAGGAGTTCGTCCTGAACACGCCGTTCCGCGGCGCGTGGAAGGACTACCTCGGCAACGCCGCACTCCACGGCATCGCCGCGGTGGTGTTCGCCCAGCTCATCACCAAGGGCGTGAACCACGGCGTGCACGCCTTCTACGTGCCGCTCCGCGACGAGACCGGGGCGTTCCTGCCCGGCATCGGCGGCGAGGACGACGGCCTGAAGGGCGGCCTGAACGGCATCGACAACGGTCGCCTGCACTTCACCGACGTCCGCGTCCCGCGCGAGGACCTGCTGAACCGCTACGGCGACGTCGCCGCGGACGGCACCTACTCGAGCCCGATCTCGAGCCCGGGCCGCCGGTTCTTCACGATGCTCGGCACGCTCGTGCAGGGTCGCGTCTCGCTCGACGGCGCGGCGACCCTCGCGAGCGCGATGGGGCTCGCGATCGCGATCACCTACGGCACGCAGCGCCGCCAGTTCAACGCCGGAAGCGACACCGACGAGCAGGTGCTGCTCGACTACCAGCGTCACCAGCGCCGCCTGCTGCCGAAGCTCGCGACGACCTACGCGCAGGTGTTCGCCCACGACGAGTTCCTCGTGAAGTTCGACGCGGTGTTCTCGGGCGAGGCCGACACCGATGACGACCGCCAGGACCTCGAGACCATCGCGGCGGCGCTCAAGCCGCTCTCGACGTGGCACGCGCTCGAGACCCTGCAGGAGGCGCGCGAGGCCTGCGGCGGGGCCGGCTTCCTCGCCGAGAACCGCCTCGTGGGGCTCCGCCAGGACCTCGACATCTACGTCACGTTCGAGGGCGACAACAACGTCCTGCTCCAGCTGGTCGCCAAGCGGCTGCTGACCGACTTCTCGAAGCAGTTCGCGAACGCGGATGCCGGCGCCATGGCGCGCTACGTCGTCGCCCAGGCCGCCGACCGCGCGTACCACGGCACGGGTCTCCGCCGCCTCGCGCAGACCGTCGCCGACTTCGGATCGACCGCGCGCTCGGTGCACGAGCTCCGTGACGAGGAGACGCAGCGGGAGCTCCTGACCGACCGGGTCGAGACCATGATCAGCGAGACCGCCGGTCGACTCCGCGACGCGCGGAAGCTGTCGAAGGTCGAGCAGGCGGCGCTCTTCAACCGCAACCAGAACGAGCTGATCGAGGCCGCCCGCGCGCACGGCGAGCTGCTGCAGTGGGAGGCGTTCACCCGCGGCATCGCCCGCACGGAGGACGCGGGCACGAAGCAGGTGCTCACCTGGCTCCGCGACCTCTTCGGCCTCGGCCTGCTCGAGAAGCACCTGTCGTGGTACCTCGTCAACGGCCGGCTCTCGCCGCAGCGCGCGCAGGCCGTGACCGCGTACATCGACCGCCTGGTCGAGCGCCTCCGTCCGTACGCGCTGGACCTCGTCGACGCGTTCGGCTTCGCGCCCGAGCACCTCCGCGCGTCGATCGCCTCCGGCGCCGAGCAGGCGCGGCAGGACGAGGCGCGCGCCCACTACGCGGCACAGCGCGAGGCGGGCACCTTGCCCGCTCCGGAGAAGTCCGAGAAGCACAAGCGATAGCCGGGATGGGGGAGACGGGCCGGGCGCGCAGCGCCCGGCCCGTCGTCGTGCGCGGCGGGGTCAGCGCCGAGGGGTGCGCTGCGGGCCCTCGCCGTCCCCGGGCGGCTTCATGATGGCGCCGGCGGCGAGTCCGACCGCGAGTCCCGCGGCGAGCCAGAGCCAGAACCCGGTCCAGAGGCTCACGACGAGTCCGATGATGAGCCCGACGACGAGGCCGACGATGAGCTGGCGTCGACGTGCGGGTGAGAGCGGTTCGCGTGCGGCCATGCTGCCAGCGTAGGCCGTGTCGTCGCACCCGCCCCGCCGGTCCGAGACAGGGCGAGACGGATGCCTCGCGGCGGGCCGCGGCATCCGTCGCCGTCAGATCAGGCCGAGCGCCCGTACGGCCTCGCGCTCGTCGACGAGCTCCGCGACGGACGTGTCGATCCGGGAGCGCGCGAACCCGTCGATGGCGAGTCCCTCGATGACCGACCACGAGCCGCCGTCGGCGACGACTGGGAACGACGAGATCACGCCCTCGGCGACGCCGTACTCGCCGTTCGACCAGATCGCCGCGCTCGTGCGTCCGCGATCGCCGGTGCCGAGGATCCAGTCGCGCATGTGGTCGATGGTCGCGGACGCCGCGGAGGCCACCGACGACGAGCCGCGGACCTCGATGATCTCGGCGCCGCGCTTGGCCACGCGCGGGATGAACTGGTCGGCGAGCCATTCGCGGGCGGCGTCCGTGCCGCCGAGCCTGGCCGCGAGCAGGGCCGGCACCGAGTCGCCGTCGGCGGTCGCGTGCGCGACATCCGGGAACTGGGTCGCCGAGTGGTTTCCCCAGATCGTGACGCCGCGGATGCCGCCGACGGGCGTGTCCACGGCGGCGGACAGCTGCCCGAGCGCGCGGTTGTGGTCGAGGCGCGTGAGCGCCGTGAAGCGTTCGTTCGGCACGTCGGGGGCGTGCGAGGCGGCGATCAACGCGTTCGTGTTGGCCGGGTTCCCGACGACCACGACTCGGACGTTGTCGGCCGCGTGGTCGTTGATCGCCCGACCCTGCGGCCCGAAGATGCCGCCGTTCGCCTCGAGCAGGTCGCCTCGCTCCATGCCCGCGGTGCGCGGTCGCGCACCGACGAGGAGCGCGGCGTTCGCGCCCTCGAACGCGACGGCCGGATCGGCGGTCACCTCGACGTGCGAGAGCAGCGGGAACGCCGAGTCCTGCAGCTCGAGCGCGGCACCCTCGGCGGCCCGGAGGCCCTGCGGGATCTCGAGGAGGTTCAGGCGGACGTGGGTGTCGGGACCGAGCAGGGCGCCCGAGGCGATGCGGAACAGCAGCGCGTAGCCGATCTGCCCCCCGGCGCCGGTGATCGTGATCGTGACCGGTCTGCGGATCATGTGCACGAGCCTACGCCGCGACGCTCACCAGCCCATCGTGCCGGGCTCGCCCTTGACGGGACCCGCCACCATCGACGTGATCCAGCCGCCGTAGAAGCCGCCGGGCTGGGGGAGCACGCGTTCGCCGTCGACGGTGCACGCGTCCATCGGGCCCGCGTAGACGGCGACGCGGTCGCTGAGCGACTCGAACCCCGGCGACGGCGTCGGGTAGTTCCACGCGGCCCGGTGCGCCGTCCGTCCGCCGCCCTGCACGTCGAAGTACCGCGCCGCCCCCTTGAACTCGCAGAACGACGATCCCGCGGCCGGCACGAGCGCACCGGGCGCGAAGGCCGCGACCGGCAGGTAGTAGACGGGCGGATGACTCGTCTCGAGCACGCGCACCACGTCGCGGGTGTCGACGATGCGGTCGCCGCCGAGGTCGATCGCGACCCGCACGTCGACCCGCTCGGCACGCGGCGGGCGCGGGTAGTCCCAGACGGACTCCTGGCCGGGACCGACCGGCTCTCTGATCGGGCGCATGCCCGCACGCTAGGCGGCGACGCTGGGAACGCCCCGACACCGCGCGGGCGCCCTCGGGCGGCGTGCCGCGAGCGCGGCATCCGCTCGTTCGCTAGCGTGAGCGGACAAGGGGGAACGATGAGGGAACTGTATCCGGAGATCGAGCCGCTCGAGACCGGGATGCTCGACGTCGGCGACGGCCAGCACATCTACTGGGAGGTGTCGGGCAACCGCGACGGCAAGCCGGTCGTCTTCCTCCACGGCGGCCCCGGCGGCGGCACGTCCCCGGCGCACCGGCGCCTGTTCGACCCCGCGAAGTACCGGATCGTGCTGTTCGACCAGCGCGGGTGCGGTCTCTCGATCCCGCACGCGTCCGAACCCGGGGCGGTGCTGTCGGCCAACACGACCTGGCATCTCATCGCCGACATGGAGCGGCTGCGCGCCCACCTCGGCATCGACCGCTGGCAGGTGCTCGGCGGCTCATGGGGGAGCGCGCTCGCCCTCGCCTACGCCGAGACCCACCCCGAGCGCGTCACCGAGATCGTGCTGCGCGGCATCTTCACGCTCCGCAGGCAGGAACTCGACTGGTTCTACGAGGGCGGCGCGTCGGCGATCTTCCCCGACCTGTGGGAGGACTTCCTCGCGCCCGTCCCGATCGGCGAGCGCGTGCACCTCATCGAGGCCTACCACCGGCTCCTGACCGACCCGGACCCGGCGGTGCACCAGCCGGCCGCGATCGCCTGGTCGCGGTGGGAGTCCTCGACCATCACGCTGCTGCCGCAGGCCGACACCATCGCGCGGTTCACCTCGCCCGAGTACGCCACGGCCTTCGCACGCATCGAGAACCACTACTTCCGGCACGGCGGCTGGTGGGACGAGGGCCAGCTGATCCGCGACGCGCATCGACTGCGCGACATCCCGGCCGTCATCATCCAGGGCCGCTACGACATGTGCACGCCCGTGATGACCGCGTGGGACCTCCACCGTGCCTGGCCCGAGGCGGACTTCCGGATCATCGACGACGCGGGACACGCGTTCGACGAGCCCGGGATCCTCGACGCGCTCATCAGCGCGACGGACCGATTCGCGGCCGACGCCGCCCCTTCGGCGGTCTTCCCGGACGCGGAGGACGACGGCGTCGTGGACGGCGATGTCGACGACGAGGGGCCTCGGGAGCCCGAGGCGGAGACCGAGCCCTCCGACGACGCCCGCGCCGAGGATGGCGCGGAGTCGGACGAGGACTCGGATGAGGGCGCCGACCGCATCGACGATGACGAGGACTCGGACGATGACGAGGACTCGGACGACGAAGACGACGAGGACGCGGACGACGATGCGGACGACGATGACGACGATGGCGATGATGACGACGACGATGAAGACGACTGACCTCGGATCCGCCCCGCGATGCGGCACACGAGCGTAGCCCCCGTCGGCGACGAACGAAAGGCGGATGGCTCCGACGATGACGCGCGGTAGTTTCGTGCCATGACGTTCAACCCCAAGGCCGACATCGGCGGCGGCAAGACCTCGCGCCGCGGACGCAACACCGGCATCGCCGTCGGCGGCGGGCTCGGCGTGCTCGCGCTCGTACTGGTCGGGTCGTTCCTCGGCGTCGACCTGACCGGGCTCCTCGGCGGCGGCACCGGCGGCGGCACGACGAGCGAGGACTCCTCCCTCGAGCAGTGCCAGACCGGGCAGGATGCGAACGAGCAGATCGACTGCCGCATGAAGGGTGCGGATGCGTCCCTCGACGCGTACTGGTCGGAGGTGTCGTCGAGCATCGGCGTGGACTACGTGCGGCCGCAGGGCTTCGTGCTCTTCAGCGAGGCGGTCGCGACTGGCTGCGGCAACGCGTCCTCGTCGACCGGCCCGTTCTACTGCCCGCCGGACCAGACCATCTACATCGACACGTCGTTCTACGACCAGCTCGAGCAGCGGTTCGGCGCGGAGGGCGGACCGCTCGCCGAGATGTACGTCGTCGCGCACGAGTACGGTCACCACATCCAGAACATCGCGGGCGTGCTCGAGTCGACACGAGACGGAGAGACCGGTCCGACCTCGAACGCGGTGCGCGTGGAGTTGCAGGCCGACTGCTTCGCCGGCGCCTGGGCCGGCGCCGCGGCGACCACCGAGGACGCCAACGGCGAGACCTTCCTGCGGCCGATCTCCCCGGACGAGTACCAGCAGGCCATCGACGCCGCGGCCGCGGTGGGCGACGACCGCATCCAGGAGGCGACGCAGGGCCAGGTCACCCCGCACACCTTCTCGCACGGCACGAGCGAGCAGCGCGTGCGCTGGTTCGCGACCGGGTACGAGGAGGGCGTCGGCGCCTGCAACACGTTCCAAGTCGACGGGTCGCAGCTCTGATGCGGCGCGCCGTCGCGGCCGTCGCGGGGATCGTCGCGATCCTGGGGCTCGCGGTGGTCGCGTTCCTCGTCTGGGCCAACATCCTGTTCCAGGGCGAGCGTGAGCCGTCGCTCGACGCCTGGCGCTCCGACTTCGTGGAGATCAGCCGGACGGACGAGGGGTTCCTCATCGAGCCGACCTCCGGCGATTCCGACACCGGCCTCGTCTTCATCCCCGGCGCGAAGGTGGAGCCGAGCGCCTACCTCTACAAGCTGTCCGGCATCGTCGAGGAGACCGGGATGACGGTCGTCATCACGCATCCCACGCTGAACCTCGCGTTCTTCGATACGCGCCCCCTGTCGGCCTTCACCGACGACGCACCGGAGGTCGCGCAGTGGTTCGTCGGCGGGCACTCCCTCGGCGGGGTGCGGGCGTGCCAGTTGGCCGAGGGGTCGGACGGCGCCGCGGGTGGCCCGCGCGTCGTCGGGCTCGTGCTCTTCGGCAGCTACTGCGCGAACGACCTGTCGGGCACCGAGCTCGACGTGCTCTCGCTGGTCGGGGAGCACGACGGGCTGAGCACGCCGGAAAAGGTCGCGAGCGCGGCGGACCTGTTGCCCGCCGGGGCCGAGAGCGTGCTCCTCGAGGGCGCCAACCACGCGGCGTTCGGCGATTACGGTCCGCAGCCCGGCGACGGCGTCGCAACGGCCGACCGTCAGGCGGTTCGCGACGACATGGCGTCCGCGGTCGCCGGATTCCTCGCGGACCGCGGCGTCGCCGAGTGACCTGATCGGCCGAGCGACCGGCGCGGCATCCGTCGGCTGCTCGAGGCGGCGAGGAGCACGATGCCTGAGGCGAGCACGGCGAGCCCGAGCACGGCGGTCGCGGGCAGGCGCTCCTGGAGCAGGATCACGCCGAGGAGCGTCGCGGTCAGCGGCTCGGCGAGGGTCAGCGTCGACACGGTGGCCGGGGTGAGCCGCTTCAGGCCCGCGCCGAAGAGCAGGTACGCGGCCGTGGTCGTCACGAGGCCCAGCCAGAGTGCCATGGCGAGCCCCGCTCCGGTCGCGAGCCAGGTCGTGTCGGTCGCGAGGAGCACCGGCAGGCTGGCGGCGGCGGCGACGCCGAACATCGCGCCCATGCCGGCAGACGAGGTCCAGCCGCGGTCGAGCAACGACTTGCCGGCCAGAGTGTAGACGGCGTACGAGGCGCCCGCGCCGACGGATGCCGCGACCCCGAGCGGGTCCAGGGAGCTCGGCCCGGTGCCGCTCGCCGATGCGAGCACCGCGACTCCGATGGTCGCGAGCGCGGTCGCGACGACCCAGGTCCCCCCGGGGAACCGGCGGCGGAGGGCCCAGTCGAGCACGCCGGTGATGACCGGGGCCGAGCCGAGCGCGACGACCGTGCCGACCGCGACGCCGTTGGCCGCGGTGCCGGCGAAGAACGCCGGCTGGTAGGCCAGGACGCCGGCCGCGCCCACCGTCACGGCGACCCAGGCCGGAAGGCGGGGAGCGCGGCCACCGGACGCCGAGGCGACGGATGTCCCGGTCGCGCCCCCCCGGCGTCCGGCGACGTGCAGGGCGAACGCGACCGCCGCGAGGGCGCCGCCGCCGATCAGGATGCGCGCCGCCCCGACGGAGGCCGGATCGGCGGCCGGCCCGAGCGCCTGCGCGGTGCCGGTCGTGCCGAAGCACACGGCGGCGGCGAGCACGAGCAGGACGGAGCGCATGGGGAAGATTGTTACACAATCTGAGCATCGTGGGAAGCCGCCGGGCCCCCGGCGGCCGTGGGAGCCTCCGCTGCCGATAGGATTCCGGGGGTCGCCTCGCCGCGGCATCCGTCTTGTCATCGCCGAGGGGGCGCGCGACCCGGCGAACGGTGCCGCAGGGCCGGCGGCCGGCCACCACCCGGAGGAGGACCTGTGCGCGCCGTCATGTACCGCGGATTCGGCGATGAACCCGAACTCGTCGAGGTCGACCGTCCGGCGTGCCCGCCGCGCGGCGCCGTCGTGCGCGTGCGCGCGACGGGACTCTGCCGCAGCGACTGGCACGGCTGGATGGGCCACGACGCCGGCATCGAGCTGCCGCACGTCCCCGGCCACGAGTTCGCCGGCGAGATCGCCGAGCTCGGGTCGGACGTCGCGGATGCCTCGGGCTGGGCCGTCGGCGACCGGGTGACCGCGCCGTTCATCTGCGCCTGCGGGCGCTGCGCCGAATGCCTGGCGGGAAACGAGCAGGTGTGCGACGCGCAGCGCCAGCCCGGCTTCACGCATTGGGGCTCGTTCGCCGAGTACGTCGTCGTCGACGAGGCCGAGCTCAACCTGATCCGCCTGCCCGACTCGCTCGGGTTCGTCGAGGCCGCCTCCCTCGGGTGCCGCTTCGCGACCGCGTACCGCGCGATCATCACCCGCGGCCGACTGCACCCCGGCGAGCAGGTGGCCGTGCACGGATGCGGCGGGGTCGGCCTGTCGGCGATCATGATCGCCGTCGCCGCCGGCGTCCCGGTCTACGGCGTGGACGTCTCCGACGCCGCGCTCGCCGCGGCCGCCGAGCTCGGCGCGACCCCGATCCGGGGCGGCGACGGCGCCGCCGACCGCGTGCGCGAGGCGAGCGGGGGCGGCGTCGACCTGTCGGTCGATGCGTTCGGCAGCCCGGCGACCTCGTTCGCGTCGGTGCGGAGCCTGCGCAAGCGCGGCCGCCACGTGCAGATCGGGCTCATGCTGGCCGACGACGCCACCGCGGCCATGCCCATGGACGCGGTCATCGACGGCGAACTCGAGATCCTCGGCAGTCACGGCATGGCGGCGCATGAGTACCCCGACATGCTGGGCGCCGTCGCGTCGGAGGCGTTCCGCCCGATCGAGCTCGTGGGCCGCACGATCGCGCTCGATGCGGTGCCCGAGGCCCTCGCGGCGATGGGCCGGGCCGGTGGGACCGGCTCGGGGATGACGGTCGTCGAGCTGTAACCGCCCGATCAGGCGACGTCGGGCAGCGGCGCGGGCCGCGGCCGGCGCGCCGGTCGCGTCGTCGGCGTCGCCGGGCGCCTCCGGGGGATCGACCGCTCGTCGGGTTCGGCGCCGGGCTCGGGCGCGACCACGAGCCCGTCGCGGGAGGCCGCGACGTCCGCCAGCAGTTCCAGCCAGGCGCGGTTGATCGCGGGTCGGCGCCGGTCGGCGTACCGGAACTCCAGCGCCACGGACGGGCCGAGCCACAGGCCGACCTCGCGGCCGTCGACCGTCGCGGTGAAGGCGAAGTGCTCGCGGCGCCTGAGCTTGGCGAGGATCACGACCTGCAGGTGCGCGAGCGTGCGGTCGTCCATGGGGATCGACAGGCGGCTGTCGTACACGAGGGTACCCATCTCGGCCGGACTCCTTCCGACGATGCGGGGCGGGGATTCGCGAGCGGCGCAGATCCTCGACGATTCCCCCTCCGTCGAGTCCGTGCACCGCCCGCGCTCCGAAGGTACGCCCGCCCCGCCCCGCCGGAGGGTCCTCGCCGCGAACTCTTCCGAATCCGGATATCGCCCGGCGGGAAGCGGCGACGTACACTTGGCCATCCGGCATTCCTCGACGCCGGCGCAAGGGAGTTCCATGGACGGACTCGCCCGGTCCGCGATCGACACGCGCGACCCCGAAGCGGCTCGTCGCGCGTTCGAGCCCATGGTGCCGCGCCTCGCGTTCGGGCGTGCCGACCCGGCGGAGTTCCGGGTGCGCCTTCGGTTCGACGCGGCACCCTCGTTCACCGTCATCGAGTACGGCTTCGCGGCGCCCGCGGCATCGGTCGCCGGGACCGACGACGTCGTCGTCATCTCGGCCAAGGGCCGGCGGTTCGACCTGAGCCACGGGCGGGCCGTCGTCGACACCTCGCTCCCGTACCTCCAAGCACCCGAGGGACTCGCCGCGCGATGGGAGTCGGTCACCGCTCGCGCGATCATGCTCGACCGCGAGGGCGTCGCTGCGGTCGCACGTTCGATCACCGGTGACCCGGAGGCCGAGCCGGGCTTCACCGGCGTCGCGCCGCGGTCCGCCGACCTCGGACGGCACTGGGAGCACGTCGCGCACCGCGTGCGGTCAGCGATGCTCGCCGTACCGGAGGCGTTCGCCGAGCCGATCGTCGCGAGCGCCGCGTTCAATCGGCTCGCCGTCGCCTACGTCCACGCGTTCCAGGTCGTGAAGTTCGACCCCGACGGTCGGCAGCGCCGCGTCGGCCCGCGTTCCGCGGTCGTCCGGGCGGCGCTCGAGCACATGCACGCCCACGCCGCCGAACCGATCACCGTGCAGGGCATCGCCGACGCCGTGCACGTCTCCGCGCGAGGGCTGCACACGGCGTTCGTCGTCGAGTTCGGGCGGTCGCCGTCGGAGCACCTCCGAGCGATCCGCCTCGCAGGGGTGCGCGACGAACTGCGCTTCGCGCCGCCCGCGGAGGGCATCGCCGCGGTCGCACGACGGTGGGGGTTCGTGCACCTCTCGCGGTTCGCCGAGTCGTACGCCCGGGAGTTCGGCGAGCTGCCTTCGGAGACGTCCGGGGCTCGGCGGCTCCCGCGCGCTACAGCCGCCTGAGGATGAACTCCACTCGCTCCTCGGGCGGCAGCACCGGGACGCGGACGACCGGGATCGGCAAGGACAGGTAGACCTCCAGCAGGAGGTCGTGGATGCGGCGCTGGTCCGCGGCATCCTCGGTCCTGGCGTAGTCGCGGTGCAGCGGCAGCAGGTCCATCACGAAGACCTTGCGGTAGCGGACGTGCACGAGCGCCTCGAGCAGGGCGGGGTCGGGCTCGAGGCCGAGCAGGCGGTAGTACGCGAGCGAGTCGGGGATCGCCCGGTCGAGGAAGACGACCTCCTCCGGATCGAGCTCGGCCTCCTGCGCGAGCTGGAGTTCCAGCACGTTCCGCTGGAACTCCTCCTGCCTCGATCGCGTCTCCTCGACCGAGTGCCCGCCGAGTCGCTGCAGGTCGATGTAGTGCCGGCTCTCCTCGATCGTGGTGCGATAGCCGCGTTGCCGAAGGAGGTCGACCGTCGTGGTCTTGCCCGAACTCGGGCCGCCCGTGATCACGTACCAGTGGGTCACCGTGCCCCCTCGCCCCCGCCGTGAGGGGATCGTACCGCCGGGCGACGGGTGATTGCCGCGTCCTCGCCACCGGAGTAGCATCGCGCCGGGCCGAGCGGACGCCGGTTTCGGGGGACCGGAGACGGGGGGCCGGATGGGCGGGCCGTACTGGGGGAAGTACCGGGGCACGTGCGTCGGGGTGCTCGATCCGCAGCAGATGGGTCGGATCCAGGTGTCCGTGCCGGCCGTGCTCGGTGAGGTCGAGATGCCGTGGGCGATGCCGTGCCTGCCGACGGCGGGCGCCGGCGGCATCGCCTGGATCCCATCCGTGGGAGCCCGCGTGTGGGTGGAGTTCGAAGGCGGCGATCCGACCCGTCCGATCTGGGTGGGCGGATGGTTCGAGCCGTCCGGTGCGGATGGGCTCCGACCCGGGGACGTCCGCATCAGGGCCGCGACCGGGGCCGTCGTCACCCTCTCCGAGAGCGGGATCGTCATCGACGACGGTCGAGGTGCGATCATCACCCTCTCCGGTGCGACCGTCGACGTCAATCGCGGCGGACTGACGGTCACCTGAGGCGGCGCCCGATGACCGATCCGATGGTCGGCGACCCGTCGGGCGCCGCCCCGTCCGTGGTCGTCCGAGGCGATCGGGCGCGCGTCGGGTGACCGCGACCTGCGGCGTCACGGGATTCCGCCGCCGACCGACGCCGCCGTACGCTGGCGTGACGGCGACGACGCCGGAGACGCATCGGCGGGAGGGACGGGCGGATGACCGGATGGCGGATTCGGGAGTTCCATCGGGATGACCTCGACGGCATCCTCCACCTCTGGGAGCACGCGACGGACTCGCCGATCGAGCCCGTCTACGGCCTGAGCGAGGTCCTCGCCTCGTGCGAGAAGGACGACGCGCTGGTCGCCGTGCACGGGGAGGAGGTCGTCGGCGCGGTCGTCGGCCGCGCAGCGCACAACCAGGGCTGGATCGTCTTCCTCGCGACCACCCCGGAGTGGCGCGGGCGGGGGATCGGCACGGCGCTGCTCGCCGCGCTCGAGAAGAAGATGGAGCCGCACGGGCTCGGCAAGCTCTCGGCACTCGTGCCCGAGGCGGAGGAGACGCGGGTCGACGCGTTCCGGCGCCAGGGCTTCGAACTCCGGCAGCACCTCCGCTACTACGAGCGGCGCATCCCGGTGCAGCGCGAGGAGCTCAGCTCGCTCGCCGAACTCGGCGGGCGCATCCTGCCGCGCGACCTCTGGGAGGGCGTGGCGGGCATGCGGCGCGAGAAGGAGATCCTCGAGCAGCGTCTCGTGATGCCGCTCGCCGAGCCCGACCTCGCCGAGCGCTTCGGCGTGGTGCCGCCGCGCGCCGTGGTGTTGTTCGGCCCGCCCGGAACGGGCAAGACGACCTTCGCGAAGGCCATCGCCTCGCGGCTGGAGTGGTCGTTCGTCGAGGTGTTCCCGTCGCGGCTCGCGGCCGATCCGGGAGGACTGGCGGGCGCGCTGCGCGAGACGTTCACGAAGATCGCCGAGCTCGAGCACGCGGTCGTGTTCATCGACGAGGTCGAGGAGATCGCGGCGCAGCGCTCCGGCGAACCGCCCTCGCCGCTGCAGGGCGTCACGAACGAGCTGCTGAAGATCATCCCGGCGTTCCGCGAGCAGCCGGGCCGGCTGCTGGTCTGCGCCACGAACTTCATCCGTGCGCTCGACAGCGCGTTCCTGCGCCACGGCCGATTCGACTACGTCATCCCGATCGGCCTGCCGGACGTCACGGCGCGGACCGCGATCTGGCAGCGCTACGTGCCGGAGACCGTGGCCGACGACGTCGACCTCGGCAGGCTCGTCGAGCGCACCGCCGGGTTCTCGCCCGCCGACATCGAGTTCGCCGCGCGCAGCGCATCGCAGCGCGCGTTCGAGGCCGCACTCTCGGGTGGGACGGATGGCGCGTCCGAGCGCCCCGGGCCGACGACCGAGGACTACCTGGAGGCGATCGCCGGCACGCGGACGACGGTCTCACCCGAGACGACGGCCGCGTTCCTCGAGGACATCGAGGCGCTCGCGCGCGTCTAGGCGCGCGCTCGGCGCGGCGGGCACCCGCTCAGTAGGGCGACACCGATCCCGGTGGGGGAGTCGGACCGTTCGGCGGCATGCCCGGCGCTGCGCCCGGGGGCGGCGGATGGCCCGCTCCGCCGGTCGGGACCTGACCGGCGGGGTAGCCGCCGACGATGGCCTGCGCGCCCGACGGGGTCGTGCCGACGCCCTGCGCGCGCAGGGCGCGCTGCGCCTGCTCGGCGCGCGCCATCCGGTCCATCTCCTCGCGGTGCTGGCGCTCGGACCGTTCGATCCGCCGGCCGATCGCGGCGACCCCGGCGCCGATCCCACCCGCGATCAGGGCGTAGATGATGATCGCGAAGAGCGCAGAGACGTCGAGGTACCCGCCGTCGGAGAGGTCGCGCGTCGGGAAGATGTCGCGGAAGGGATGCAGGTAGGCGTCGGAGACGCGGTAGACGAACGCCGCGAATCCGGCATCGGGGTTCGCGGCGAAGAGCAGCAGGAACACGCGGAGCGAGAGCGCGATGACGCCGATGAGCACCCAGAGGTAGAGGATCCACGTCGCGATCTTCAGCAGCCGCAGGTACCAGGGCGGCTTCCACTCGGTCTCGGCGGCGGTGGTGTCGGTGCGGCTCATCGGGGTCCCCCTTCCCCTCGCACCTCGCGAGGCGACCCGCCCAGCCAATCGCGTCGGTCGCGTGCGACGCAAGGGACGTGGGTCCCGCGAACTGCCTCGATGATGCCGCGGGGAAATACCCCTCAGGGGTATGTGGTTGGATACTCCAGAGGGGTATCGCGCCCCGGAAGGAGAACACGATCATGTCCCACCCACCAGCGGCCACGGCACGACGCCGATGGCTCGGGCTCTCGCTCATCGCCGCAGCCCAGTTCGTCGTCATCATGGACACGTCGATCATCGGCGTGGCCCTCCCGGAGATGCAGGCCGAGCTCGGCTTCACGCCGGAGTCCCTGTCGTGGGTGTTCAACGCCTACGTGGTCGCGTTCGGCGGCCTCCTCCTGCTCGGCGGTCGGCTCTCCGACCTGTTCGGCGCCCGACGCGTGTTCCTCGCCGGGTGGGGCATCCTCGCGCTCGGCTCGGTGCTCGCCGGTGCGGCGACCGGCGTCGGCATGGAGATCGCCGGTCGCGCCGTCCAGGGTGCGGGCGCCGCACTGATCGCCCCCGCCGCGCTCAGCCTGCTGATGGCGCTCTTCGGCGGAACGCCGCAGCTGCCGAAGGCGTTCGCCGTGTACGGCGCCGCGGCCCCGCTGGGCGGCACCGCCGGCGTCTTCCTCGGCGGCGTGCTCACCGAGTACACGAGCTGGCCGTGGGTGTTCTACGTCACCGTCCCGATCGCCCTCGCCGTGATCCTCCTCGCACCGAGCGCGCTGCCGCGCGTTCCCGGCCAGCGCGGTTCCGTCGACGTGCTCGGCGCCGTGACCGGCACCGCCGGCCTCGCCGCCCTGGTCTACGGCATCGTGCGCGCACCGGAGACCGGGTGGGCCTCCGCCGAAGTGCTCATCGCACTCGCGGCAGGCGTCATCCTGCTCGGCCTGTTCTTCGTCGTGCAGCGTTCCGCCGGGCAGCCGCTGCTGCGCCTCGGGATCTTCCGCACGCCGCAGCTCGGCGCCGCCAACACGGCCCAGCTGCTGCTCGGGGCCGCGTGGGTGCCGATGTGGTTCTTCCTGAACCTCTACCTGCAGCAGGTGCTCGGAGCGAGCTCATTCGCCGCGGGTGCGGCGCTCCTGCCGATGACCGTGCTCATCGTGATCGGCATGACCACGGTCGCCCCGCGACTCCTGGCGCGCTTCGGTGCGAAGTCGCTCATCATCGCCGGGTTCGCGTTCCTCGCGGCCGGCCTCGTCTGGCTCGGGTTCGTCCGACCCGACGGGAACTACGTCGTGGACGTGCTCCCCGCGTCGCTCGTCGCCGCGTTCGGCATGGCGCTCGCGTTCATCCCGTCGCTCGGCACCGCGATCGGCGTGGCCCGGCCCGAGGAGACCGGCGTCGCCTCGGGGCTCGTGAACACGAGCTACCAGATCGGCTCCGCGGTGGGCCTGGCCGCGGTGACGGCGCTCAGCTCCGCCGTCGTCGGGACCGGCGCCGGGCCCGCGGCGCTGACCTCGGGGTACTCGGCGGCCTTCATCGGCGCCGCGGCCATCGCGGTCGTCGGCGGACTCATCGCCGCCGTCACGCTGCGCACCACGCGGGCCGGCGAGGCCGAGGCCGTCAGCGACGAGCAGGTCCCGGTCGGCGCCTGACGTCCGATCGGGCGAGGCGGAGGCGCGGGCCGTGCGGCCCGCGCCTCCGTCGCGTTCACTGGTGGGCGTGCACCGGCTCGTCCTCGACGCGTGCCGCGCGGTCGCCGAGGAGCTCGCGGGCGCTCGTCTCGGGGCGGAGGTCGAGGCGGCGCAGCAGCTGTGCGTTCCCCGCGACGATGATGGTCGACAGCGACATCAGGATGGCGCCGACCGACATCGGCAGCACGAACCCGATCGGGGCGAGCACGCCGGCGGCGAGCGGCACCGAGATCAGGTTGTAGCCGGCCGCCCACCACAGGTTCTGCTTCATCTTGCGGTAGCTCGCCCGGGAGAGCTCGATCACCGACAGCACCGAACGGGGGTCGTCGCTGGCGAGGATGACGCCGGCCGACGCGATCGCGACATCCGTGCCCGCACCGATCGCGATGCCGACATCCGCCTGCGCCAGCGCGGGCGCGTCGTTCACGCCGTCGCCGACCATCGCGACCCTGCGCCCCTCGCGCTGCAGCTCCTGGACCTTCGCCGACTTGTCCTCGGGGCGCACGCCGGCGAAGTACCGGTCGATGCCGAGCTCGGATGCCACGGACCGGGCGACCGCGTCGGCGTCGCCGGTGATCATGACGACCTCCAGGCCGAGCTCGTGCAATGCGTCGACCGCGTCACGGGACTCGTCGCGGATCGCGTCGGCGAGCTTCAGTGCGCCGATCACGGACCCGTTCTCGATCACGTGCAGGATGATCGCACCGTCGGCGCGCCACTCGTCGGCGACGCCGAGTTCGTCGACGCCCTCCTCGGCGAGGAGGTGCGGTCCGCCGACGCGGATCGTGTCGCCGCCGACGCGCGCCGTGACGCCGACCGCCGGCGCGGAGTCGAAGTCCGTCGCCGCGGCGGGATCGAGTCCGCGCTCGGCCGCGGAGCCGACGATCGCACGGGCGAGCGGGTGCTCCGAGTCCATCTCGGCGGAGGCGGCCAGCGAGAGCACCTGCTCGGGGTCGCGCCCGGCCGCCGGCTCGATCGCGATCACGGTCGGCTGCCCCTTGGTGAGGGTGCCGGTCTTGTCGAAGAGGACGCTCGTCACGGTCCGCATGCTCTCGAGCGCGAGCCGGTCCTTGATCAGGACCCCGCCACGCGCGGCGCGTTCCGTGGCGATCGAGACGACGAGCGGGATGGCGAGGCCGAGGGCGTGCGGGCAGGCGATGACGAGGACCGTGATCGTGCGGACGACGGCTTCGTCGGGGAGCCCGATCAGGCTCCACACGATCGCGGTCAGCACGCCCGCGCCCAGGGCGAACCAGAACAGCCAGGCGGCCGCGCGGTCCGCGATCCGCTGGGCCCTCGAGGTGGAGTTCTGCGCGTCCGCCACGAGGCGACGGATGCCGGCGAGCGCCGTGTCCTCGCCGACGGCCGTGATCTCGACGCGGATGCCCGAGTCCGTGGCGACCGTGCCGGCCACCACCTGGTCGCCGTCTCCGCGACGCACGGTCCTCGACTCGCCCGTGATCATGGACTCGTCCATGCTCGCCGAGCCGGCGACGACCCTGCCGTCCGCCGGCACGCGTCCGCCGGGACGGACGACGACGATGTCGCCCACCCGGAGTTCGGAGGGATCGACCGTGACGGTCGTGTCGCCCTCGACGCGCTCGGCCTCGTCGGGCAGCAGGGCCGCGAGCGAGTCCAGTGCGGAGGTCGTCTGCGCGAGCGAGCGCATCTCGAGCCAGTGCCCGAGGAGCATGATCACGATCAGGAGGGCGAGCTCCCACCAGAAGTCCAGCTCGTGGTCGAGCAGCCCGAGCGTCGCGCCCCAGCTCGCGATGAACGCCACCGTGATCGCGAGGCCGATCAGGAGCATCATGCCGGGCTTGAGCGCGCGGAGCTCGCTCACGGCGCCGGTCAGGAAGGGGCGACCGCCCCACACGTACATGACGGTGCCGAGGACCGGCGAGATCCACCCGGGCCAGCCCTGCTCGGGCAGCTCGTAGCCGATGATCATGGCGAACATCGGCGAGAAGGCGACGACGGGAACCGCGAGGAGGAGGTTGATCCAGAAGAGCCTGCGGAACTGGACGACGTGGTCGCCGTGGCCGGCGTGGCCCATGTGACCGGCGTGGCCGGCATGCGCGTCGTGCTCGGCATGCTCAGCGTGGCCGGCATCCTCTGCGTGTACTGGGTGGTCGCTCTCGCCGTGTGCGTCATGATCGCCGTGGGACCCGTGCATCTGCATCGCGGGACTCGCGGCATCCGCCTCGTGATGGCGGTGGGCGTGGCCGCCGTGCTCGTCGTGTTCGTGCCCGGCCGGAGTCGTCGAGTTCGGGTGGTTCCGCGCGTGCTCGTCCATCGTCTCGCCCTTCCGCATCGCCAGGCGACCGGCGATCGCCGTTCGTCGGCGCCAGCACGAGCGATTATACCCCTGCGGGGTACAGCGACACCGAGCCGCGGAGGTCCCGGCTCGCCGAGGTCGCGAGCTCGCGCACGACGAGCGGGGCGTCGAGGCCTGCGACCGCGGTGACGCGTCCGAGATGACGTCCGACGCCCACGGCCGCGTCCGCGTCGTGTCGCGACCACTCCGTTCGGCGGGTTGCGACGCCCCATGCGGTGAGCATCGAACCGTGGATCCGGCTGGAGTACCCGGACTCGAACCGGTATTCGCCCGGATCGGCCTCTCCGAGGAGGTCATGCAGGATCGAGCGGGCGGCGTGGGCCCCCTGGGCCGCCGCATCATCCCAGTGGTCGACGCGGACGGCCATGCCGTGCGTGAGGATCGATGCGACGCCACCGGCGGCGTAGACCCCGCGGAGCCCGGTCCGCAGTCGGGCGTCCACGGTGATCGCGCCCCGGTCGGAACCGGACGCCGGGCGATTCGGGAGCGTGCCGTGCGCCACGATGGCGGCATCGGCCTCGAGTGTCTCGCCGTCGGACAGCTCGACGACGGCACGGCTCGGACGGCTCGAGGCGCGGATGGCCCTCTGCCCGGTGCGGATCAGGATGCGATCGCGATGCCGCCTGAGCAGTTCCGATGCGACGCTCGGCCCGAGGTGATCGCGGAGGGGCAGGGGCGACCGGGCGACGAGCGTCACGTCGACTCCGGTGTCGGCCAGCAGTGATGCGGTCTCCGAGCCGATGAGGCCGGCGCCGAGGATCACGATGCGCCCTCCGCCCTGCGGGAGGAGGCTGCGGACTCCTTCCGCATCGTCAGCCGTGTGCAGCGACAGGATCCGCTCGGAGGGAGCGCCGGCTTCCGCTTCGAACGACGCCGGACGAGGCATGCTGCCGGATGCGATCACGACGGCGGTGGGCGCGAGCCTGCCGCCGGAGCGCAGGCGGACCGTGCCGTCCTCCTCGATCGCCTCCACCTCCTCCTGCAGCAGCTCGGTACCCGTCGGGACCGGTCGGCTCACCTGCTCGCGCGTCAGGAGCCCGGTGAGCACGCCCTTGTTCACCAGCGTGCGGTTGGTCGGCCCGGCGGGGTCGACGATCGTCACCCGTCCCGGCCAGCCGGATCGCGTCAGCGTGTCTGCTGCCGACCAGCCGGCGGCGCCGGCCCCGACGATCACTACGTGTTCCGAGGACATGTCCACCTCCGTGTGTGCGGAATACCCCGGTGGGGTATATGGTTGTCCAGCATACCTCAATACCCCTACCCCGTATCGAAAGGATGAGGCGATGAGCGTGTACGAGTACCAGGTGAGCGGGATGACCTGCGGGCACTGCGAGCTGTCCGTACGTGAAGAGGTCTCCGGGATCGCCGGTGTGCGGAGCGTCGACGTGTCGGCCGTGACCGGCCGCCTGGTCGTGGGCTCCGACACCGAGCTCGACCACCGGGCCGTGATCGATGCCGTTCAGGAGGCCGGCTATGTCGCGCAGCCGCGGTGAGATGAGCCCCGCCCTCCGGCTCGGCCTCTTCGGAGCGGGTGTCGCCGCGGTCTTCGGCGTCGCGATCGCCGCGGGCCCCCTGATCGTGCCGCCCGATCGCGTCGCCGCATGGGCGGAGCAGAGTGAGGACCGCGCGACGTCGCACGGCGGAGCGCACGAGGCGCCCGAGGGCGAGCCCGTGTCGCACGAGGTCCCCGGCCTGTCGATCGAGGCCGACGGGTACCGCTTGGCCGACCTGCACGCGCCCGCAGAGGCGGGCAGTGCCGAGTCGCTGCACTTCCGCATCCTCGACGCCGAGGGCGACGCGCTGACGAGCTTCGACGAGACGCACGAACGGCCCCTGCACCTGATCGTGGTGCGCTCAGACGGGGCGCAGTTCCGCCACGTGCACCCCGAGCTCGAGGACGACGGGCACTGGAGCATCCCCTGGGAATGGGAGGCCGCGGGAACGTACCGTCTCTTCGCGGACTTCCGTCCCACCGGACACGACGAGACGCTCACGCTCACGACCACCGCGAACGTGAACGGCCTCGTGACCGCGACCGACGCGCCCGCGCCGGGCTCCCGGGTCGCCGAGGCCGGGCCGTTCACGGTCGAGCTCACCGGCGACCTCGCCGCCGGTGCGGAGGCCGAACTCGAGTTCACCGTCCAGCGGGACGGACGACCGGTGACCACCATCGAGCCCTACCTGGGCGCGGCGGGGCACCTCGTCATGCTCCGGGCGGGCGACCTCGGGTACCTCCACGCCCACCCCCTCGACGAGGCCGAGAGCGCCGGCGCATCCGAGCTCGGTCCCGACATCCGCTTCGCCGCCACACCGCCCACCGCGGGCGACTACCTGCTCTACGTCGACTTCAAGGTCGACGGGCAGGCGCACACCGCCGCCTTCGCCGTCGATGCCGCGCTCGCCGCAGCCGAGGCAGGCGCGCACGCCGACGGCGGCGAGCACGCCGACGGTCACTGAGACGACGTGACCGACGAAAGGAACCACAGATGAACGACAGCACCCAGCAGGCGGCACCGCCCACCGACGTGATCGAACTCGACATCGGCGGAATGACCTGCGCGTCCTGCGCGATGCGGATCGAGCGCAAGCTGAACAAGCTCGACGGTGTCACTGCGACCGTCAACTACGCGACCGAGAAGGCTCGCGTCGAGGTCCCGCCGGGCGTCACCACCGACGTCGTGATCGCGGAGATCCGGAAGACCGGCTACGCCGCCGAGGCCCCGACCCCGCCGACCGCGAAGCGGGCCGACGCCGACGGCGCCGACGAGGTCGAGGACGGCGAGTTGCGCACGCTCCGGCATCGGCTGATCGGGTCGGTCGTGCTCTCCCTCCCCGTCATCCTGATGGCGATGATCCCGCTCCTGCAGTTCCCGTACTGGCAGTGGCTGTCGCTGGCCCTCGCCGCGCCGGTCATCGTGTGGGCGGCGTGGCCGTTCCACCGGGCCGCTGCGGTGAACCTGCGACACGGCGCCGCGACGATGGACACGCTGGTCTCGGTCGGCACGTCCGCCGCGCTGCTCTGGTCGGTGTACGCCCTGTTCTTCGGTACCGCGGGCACCCCGGGCATGACGCATGCGTTCGAGCTGACCGTGGCGCCGACCGACGGCGCCGCGAACATCTACCTCGAGGTCGCCGCCGGCGTGACCATGTTCGTGCTCGGCGGCCGCTACTTCGAGAAGCGGTCGAAGCGCACTGCCGGCGCCGCCCTGCGCGCCCTGCTCCAGCTCGGGGCGAAGGACGTCGCCGTGGTGAAGGACGGCCGCGAGGAGCGGATCCCGATCGAGCGGCTCAGCGTCGGCGACGAGTTCGTCGTGCGCCCGGGCGAGAAGATCGCGACCGACGGCGTGATCGTCGAGGGTCGCAGCGCCGTCGACCAGTCGATGCTGACCGGGGAGTCGGTGCCGATCGAGGTGACCATGGGCGATCCGGTGGTCGGCGCGACCGTCAACGCCGGCGGCCGGCTCGTCGTGCGCGCCACGCGCGTGGGGTCCGACACCCAGCTGGCGCAGATGGCGAAGCTCGTCGAGGACGCCCAGTCCGGCAAGGCGCAGGTCCAGCGCCTGGCCGACCGGATCTCCGGGGTGTTCGTCCCGATCGTGCTCGCCCTGACCGCCGCGACGCTCGGCGTCTGGCTCGGCGCCGGATTCCCGGCGGCCGCCGCGTTCACCGCGGCCGTCGCGGTGCTGATCATCGCCTGCCCGTGCGCGCTCGGTCTCGCGACGCCGACGGCGCTGCTCGTCGGCACGGGCCGCGGCGCGCAGCTCGGCATCCTGATCAAGGGGCCCGAGGTGCTCGAGTCGACCCGGAAGGTCGACACCGTGGTGCTCGACAAGACCGGAACCGTGACGACGGGTCGGATGACCCTGCTCGCGGTGCACGCGGGGGCGGGCGAGAGCGAGGCCGACGTGCTCCGCATCGCCGGAGCCCTCGAGGATGCGTCGGAGCACCCGATCGCGCAGGCGATCGCCGCGGGCGCCACGGCCCGCGTCGGCGAGCTCGCCGCAGTCGAGTCGTTCGAGAACCACGAGGGCCGGGGCGTCCACGGCATCGTCGACGGGCACCTGACGGTCGTCGGCCGCGAGTCGCTGCTCGGCGACTGGGCCGTCGACGTGCCGGCGGACCTCCGTGCGGCGAAGGCCGACGCCGAGTCCGCAGGGCAGACGGCGGTCCTGGTCGCGTGGGACGGCGTCGCGCGCGGCGTGCTCGTGGTCGCCGACCGCGTCAAGGACACCAGCCGCGACGCGATCGCGGAGCTGCGCCGCCTCGGCCTCACGCCCGTGCTGCTGACCGGCGACAATGCCACGGTCGCACGGCACGTCGCCGACGAGGTCGGGATCGACGAGGTCATCGCCGACGTCCTGCCGGTCGACAAGGTCGCCGTGGTGCGCGACCTGCAGGCATCGGGCAAGGTCGTCGCGATGGTCGGCGACGGCGTCAACGACGCCGCGGCCCTCGCGCAGGCCGACCTCGGCCTGGCGATGGGGACCGGCACCGACGCGGCGATCGAGGCAGCCGACATCACGCTCGTCCGCGGCGACCTCCGGGCCGTCGGCGACGCCATCCGGCTCTCGCGTCGCACCCTCGGGACGATCAAGACCAACCTGTTCTGGGCGTTCGCCTACAACGTGGCTGCGATCCCCCTGGCCGCGCTCGGCCTGCTCAACCCGATGCTCGCCGGCGCAGCGATGGCGTTCTCCAGCGTCTTCGTCGTCAGCAACAGCCTCCGCCAGCGGACCTTCCGCTCGCGGACCATCGGCGCCTCGCGCGCCACCACCACCGCGACCGCACCGGCGCGGGAACTCGAGACCGCGTGATCCACGCGACCTGAAAGGACACATCCATGAGTGCACACTGTTGCAGCACCGGCGACGCCCGCGGGCACGCCGTGAAGCCCGCCGAGGCGACCGACCTGCTCCGGGGCGGCGATGACCTGGCCGAATGCCCGGTCATGCCCGGGAGCATGGTCGTGAAGGCGGATGCCGAGCAGGCCGGCCTGTTCCGCGACCACGACGGACAGCGCTACTGGTTCTGCTGCGCCGCCTGCGGCCCGCTCTTCGACGCCGAGCCGGCGAAGTACGCGGTCGCCTGACCGAGGTCCGCCGGGGCCGGCCGTTCGGCCGGTCCCGGCGGCCGTGTGCCACCAGTCGGCATGGCGTGTCCGGCGACCTGCCCGCTATGCGGGCTCAGCCCGCGACGGCGAGGCACCCATCCCGTTGACCGCACAGCCGCAGCTCTCTCGAGCCACGAGGACGCCCCGAGTCTCCGCGCCGGTGAGCGTGCCGTCGACCACCGCGGCGACGGCACGCTCGGCCATGTCCTCGATCGGCTGGCGGACGACGCTGAGGGCGGGGACGGTGCAGTCGGTGCCCCAGGTGCCGTCCAGGCTGATGACGGCGAGGTCCTCCGGCACGCGGATGCCGCGGATGTGCGCGCCGGACAGGATGCCGATCGCCTGCTCATCAGTGGCCACGATGATGGCCGGCTCGAGCGCCTGCTCGTCCATGGCGACCAGGACGTCGCGTGTCTCGGCGCGCGAGTACCCCGACCGGTGCGGGTCGCGACCGCCCGCCGTGAGTTCCGACCACGTCGCCAGTCGCCGGCCCGCCGGACCTCGATCATCAGGACCGGCCCAGAAGCCGATGCGTTCATGCCCGTGACGGTCGCGCAGGTGCTCGAACGCGAGCACGACCGCATGTTCGTCGTCTGCCGCGACGAAGGGTCCGGGCGCGCCCTCAGGGCGATAGTGCGCGAAGACGATCCGCTTCGATGACTGCGTGAGATCCACCTCGAGCGCTCGGCCCTCCCATGGCACCATGACGAGACCGTCGATCTGCGCACCCAGGAGCGAGCGGAGCGCTTGTTCGTCGGTCATGCCGGCGGGACCGGGATGGCTGATCAACGGCGTCGCCCCGCGCGAGCCGATCGCTGCGATGAGTGCGCGGTCGAGCTGGGCGAAGTACGGGTTCGACGAGTCCGGCGAGATCACGCCGATGAACCCGGAATGCGATGCCCGGAGCGCTCGGGCGATCCGGTTCGGGCGGTATCCGAGTTCCGCGGCTGCGGCGAGCACGCGGCGGCGGGCGTCATCCGACACTCCCCGCGGGCCGTCGTTGAACACGTAGCTCACGACAGCGGTCGACGTGCCGGCCCGTTTCGCGACATCGATGATGGTGACGGCCACGGTACCTCCCGGTGATCGCTTCGATCCTAGGAAGCCGCGGCGCCCCGCTCCACGAAGGCCGCGCGTTCGGCGTTCGACTGCACCGCTCCCCAGTCGTCCTCGGTCCACCCGAAGGTGCGCTCGAGCAGCGCCCGTTCGGACGCGAGGGTCACGTCGGAGGCCGTGCGCGCATCGCAGGAGACGGTGACCGGGACGCCGGCCGCTCGCAAGCGGTCGATCGGATGCTCCGCGAGGCTCGAAACGGCGTTCGTCTGGACGTTGGAGGTGGGGCACACCTCCAGGGCGATGACGTCCGTAGCCAGTCGGTGGAGCAGCCGTGCGTCGGATACGCTGCGAACGCCGTGCCCGATGCGCTCGGCGCCCAGTTCGTCCACTGCGTCCCAGACGCTGCGCGGGCCGTCCGCCTCCCCCGCGTGAACGGTGATGCGGAGACCGGCGTCGCGCGCGGCGCGGAACGCGGGCGCGTGCGGCAGCAGCGAGACGCCGGCTTCGGGACCGGCGACATCGACCCCGACCACCGCGTCGTGGGAAGCGGCTGCCTCGACGACGCTCCAGGTCGCCTCGGCGCTCGAAGGACGTAGCGTGCAGAGGATCAGACGCGTGGCCACGCCCGTGTCGGCGGCGCCGGCGCGGAGTCCGGAGGCCACGGCGTCGGTGATTGCCGCGAGGTCGAGTCCCCTCCGCCGATGGAGGTTCGGGGCGAACCGCGCTTCGCCGTGGCGCACCCCGTCCGCGTGCCAGTCCTCGACCAGCTCGTACGCCGCGCGATACAGCGCCTCCGGGGTCTGGAGCACGTCGAGCGCGACGTCGATCGCGCTGATGTACTCGACCAAGGACGTGCAGGAGGGCCGGACCCGCGAGATGACGTCGGCCGGCCCGGGAAGGTCGATCCCCTGTTCGCGAGCGAGCGCCGCGATGGTCTCCGGGCGGACCGATCCATCGAGGTGGCAGTGCAACTCGGTCGCGGCGTGATCCTGCTCAGGCACCGACGCCCACCGCCTCGGCCTCGCGCACGAACAGCCGCAGGAGTTGGTGCTTGAGTGCCTCCGGTCGCACGGCAGTCACGACCGTGACGTTCGGCGTCCGAAGCGGGAGCCGATGGTCGGCATAGGTCTGGCCGCGGGTCGATCCGTCGGTGGAGACGGCGACGTGGACCAGCTCGGACTCCACCACGATCGACGGATCGATCGCCACCGCCATCGCGAGCGGATCCGGCAGATCGTAGCCGTCGATCCCGGTCACGTCTCGACCCCAGTCGCGAACGGCCCGGTTGATGTCGGAGAGGAACTCGCCGAACCGACCGGTCGCACGCAACTCGGCCTCGTCGTCGTCGGTGATGACCGCGTACTTCCGCGACGCGTCCCATCCGACCATGTACTTGTCGCCCGGCGCTTCGAACACGATGCTCGCCGCCTCCGGATCGGCCCAGGCGTTGAACTCGCCAGTGGGGGCGATGTTCCCCCTCGCGTCCGCGGCGCCGATCATCATGGTGACCCGGGTGAATCGCGTCAACAGTTCGGGTTCGATCAGGAGCGCGGCCGCCACGTTCGTCAGCGGACCGAGCGTGACGAGCTCGTGCATCCCCGGCTCCTCGCGGCCCAGTCGCAGCAGCGCCTCGACCGCATGCTCGGACTGCGGCACGGTGACCGGCGAGTGGAGCGGAGCCCCGCTCATGCCGTCCTCGCCATGCACATGCTGGGCGGTCTCGAGTGCACGGAGCAGCGGCTTCGCGCACCCCGGGTGGACCGGCACATCCGAGGCGCCGCCGAGTTCGAGCGTCAGCAACGCGTTGCGGGTGGCAGTTTCGAGCGGGACGTTGCCCGCCACCGTGGTCACGGCCCGGATCTCGACGGCCGGATGCAGGATCGCCTGCAGGAGCGCCACGGCGTCGTCCGACGCGGTGTCGGAGTCGATGACGATGCTTCGATTCACTTCTGGGTCTCCATTTCGTTCGTCGGGTCAGGCTTTGATGTAGGGCTTGCCGGCTGCGGCGGGTCCGCGGACCTTGCCGACGAATCCGGCGACGGCGAGGATCGTGACGACGTAGGGCAGCATG